>NZ_JALCYY010000012.1 GCF_022690685.1 Anaeromyxobacter terrae
GTCGAGATCCTCGCCGCCGGGCGCGACAGCCGCGAACCCGCGGTGCGCCGGGCGGCGCTCCTCGCGCTCGCGCAGGCGCACCGCAGCGGCGACCGGGCGGAGGCGGTGCTCGCGACCGCCGACGCGCTGCTCGCCGAGGATCCCGCCTCGCGCGAGGCGTTCGCGGCGAAGGCCTGGGCGCTCCGGCGGCTCGGGCGCGGCGCGGACCTCTCCCGCGCCGCCGACGCGATCCTCGCGCGGCTCCCGGACGACCCGGAGGTGCTCGGGCTCGCCTCGAGCTCGCGCCTCCTCCTCGGCGATCGCGACGGCGCCGCGCGCGGGTTCCGCCGGCTCGTCGAGACGGGGCGCGCGAGCGCCGCCGTCTACAACGACGGCGCCTGGCTCGAGCTGTTCCGCGGCGGCGCTTCGGCCGAGGCGCTCGGCTGGGCGCGCCGCGCGGTCGAGGCCGCCCCGGGCGATCACGCCGCGCTGAACACCCTCGCGGCCGTGTACGCCGAGCTCGGCCGTCCCGCGGAGGCGCGCAGCGTCTTCCTCCGCTCCCTCGACGACGGGCGCCCGCTCGAGAGCGCGGACTGGTTCGTGGCCGGTCGCATCGCGGAGGGCTTCGCGCTCCCCGAGGCGGCGCGCGCCGCGTACGGGCGCGTGAAGCCGGACCTCGTCGACGGCGCCGAGGACCCCTCGGGTGCGAACGTCCTCGCACGGCGTCGCCTCGCGCTCCTCGGCGGTGGACGCGCCCCGGCGAGCGACGCCGCAGCGCCGGCAGGCAGCGACCGCGGGTCGCGGAAGCGCTGACGCACGGAGGCGCCGGGCGGGGCGCGCGGTTCGATCGGAGGGAGGTCCGCGCGCCCCGAATGCGTGCGTCGCGGCGAAGCGGGCCCAACGGGGCCGCGCAGCCGCGTATATCGCGCCGCGTCGCGCGCGTTAACATCCGCGCTCCCGAACTACCCGCACCGGAGTCATCGTGCCGAGGCGCTCGCCGCTGGAAGCCACCGCCGGGAACACCTCTCCCCCCGAGCCGCTCGACGAAGGCGCACCCTCCGAGGACGCACCCAGCGAGCGCGAGTTCCGCGCCATCTTCGACCTCGCCGGCAGTGGCAAGGCCATGGGGGACCCCGCGCGGAACCGCTTCATCCGCGTGAACCGCCGGTTTTGCGAGATCACGGGCTACTCCGTCGAGGAGCTGCTCGCGCGCGACATCGCCGAGCTCACGCACCCGGCCGACCGCGCCCGGGACGCGGCCGCCATCGCGGCGGCGCTGCGGGGCGAGACCGACGGCTGGACCATCGAGAAGCGCTACCTCCGCAAGGACGGCCAGACCGCGTGGGTGGTGGTGACCGGGTCCGTGCTGCGGGACGCGGAGGAGCGGCCGTTCCGCACCGTCGCGACCGTCCACGACATCACCGCGCGCCGGCGCATCGAGGAGGACCTGCGCGCGAGCGAGGCGCTCCTCCGGCTCGCGCAGCGCGCGGCCCACGCGGGTGTCTGGGAGCTCGACCTCATCGCGGGGACGGCGTGGATGTCCCCGGAGTGCCACGGCCTGTTCGGCACGGCGCTCGCGGCGCGCGGGCCCGACATCGCGGCCTGGCAGCGGCGGATGGTGCCCGAGGACGCCGCGGCCGCCGCGGCCGCGCTCTCCCAGGCGGTGAAGCACGGCGAGGAGTACAGCGCCGAGTTCCGCATCCAGCACCCCGCGCTCGGCGAGCGCTGGCTCTGGGAGATCGGCCGCGCCGAGTACGACGCCTCCGGGGCGGCCGTGCGCGTCCGCGGGATCGCGCTCGACGTCACCGAGCGCAAGCACGCCGAGCAGGCCCTCGTCGCCGCCGACCGCCGCAAGGACCAGTTCCTGGCCGTGCTCTCGCACGAGCTGCGGAACCCGCTCGCGCCGATGCGGAACGCGCTCGACGTGCTCGACCGGGCCGATCCCGCCGGGGAGCCCGCGCGGCGCGCCCGGGCGGTCCTGCAGCGGCAGCTCGCGCACCTGTCGCGGCTGGTCGACGACCTGCTCGACCTCACCCGCATCTCGCGCGGCAAGATCCAGCTCCGCAAGGCGCCGGTGTCGCTCGGCGAGGTCGTTCGGCGCGCAGCCGACGACCACCGCTCGCTCTTCGCGGAGGCGGGCGTCGCGCTCGACGTGCACGTCCCCGCCGCCCCCGTGCCGGTCTCGGGCGACGCGACCCGGCTCACGCAGATCGTCGGCAACCTCCTCCAGAACGCCGCCAAGTTCACCCCTCCCGGCGGACACGTGCTGCTCGAGCTCTTCGCGCTGGGCGCGGACGCGCTCCTCCGCGTGCGCGACACCGGCATCGGCATGGAGGCGGAGATGCTCGAGCGCCTGTTCGAGCCGTTCGCCCAGGCGGAGGTGAGCCTCGAGCGCAGCCGGGGCGGCCTCGGGCTCGGGCTCGCGCTCGTCCGGCGCCTCGCGGAGCTCCACGGCGGCCAGGTCTACGCGCACAGCGAGGGCCTCGGGGCGGGCGCCGAGTTCGTGGTCCGCCTCCCGGTGGCGGCCACCGCGGCGGAGCGCGCGCCCGTCCCCGCCACCCCGGCCGCGGGGGCGCGGCGGCGCGTCCTCGTCGTCGACGACAACGAGGACGCGGCCGAGACCCTGCGCGACCTGCTCGTCCTCGCCGGGCACGAGGTCGCCGTGGCGCACGACGGGGAGGCCGCGGTCGAGGCCGCGCGCGCCCTCCGCCCGGACGTCGTCTTCTGCGACATCGGGCTGCCGAAGCTCGACGGCTACGGCGTGGCGCGCGCGTGCCGCGCCGATCCGGCGACGCGCGGCGCCTACCTCGTGGCGCTCACCGGCTACGCGCTGCCGGACGACCTCCGCCGCGCCGCAGAGGCGGGCTTCGACGAGCACCTCGCGAAGCCCCCGCCGCTCGGCGCGATCGAGGCGGCCCTCGCGCGCGCCCCCGCCCCGCTCCGCGCTGGTTAGACGACGAGCGAAGCGAGTCCGCCGGGACGCCACCGCGTTCGCGGCGAAGCCGCCCGCGGTGGCGCACGGGACCGGCAGGCGGGGTGGGGCGCAGCCCCGTGCTACCCGCCGAGCTCCTCGGCGGTCACGAACCGCGGGGCGATGTCGACCGGGATCCGGGAGAGCCGGTCGAGGACGCGCTTCACCTCCGGCCGCACCACGGCCATCCGCTCGAGGAGGGCCTTCGCCGCGGCCCGGTCGCCCTTCCCCTGGATGGTCATGATCTCGCGGGTGAGCGAGACGACCGCCTCCTTCATCCGCGCGCCGTCGATGGCGAAGGTGCCGTCCGGGCGCGGGACGATCGCGCGCGCGTCGAGGAGCCAGTTGAGCTGGAGCGCCATGCCGCGCCCGTGCGCCTCCCCGAGGCCGAAGCGGATGGAGCGGAAGGCGGAGGCGAGGAAGGTCGGATAGAGCGTCCGCTCCATGGCGCGATCGAGCTTCCCCTCGTCGAGGAGCTTCCGGAGCGCGAAGAGGCCCGCCACGTCGGCCTTCGCCTCCTCGAGGGCGCTGTAGGTGTCGCCGAGCTCGGCGCGGACCGTGGTCTTGCGGCCGGCGACCGTGATCTCGTGCGGCCCGAGCCCGTGCAGGAGCTCGTGCATGAGGATGTGGGTGAAGAAGGGATCGAACGCGATGGCGCCGCGGTCCGCCTTCGAGAGCGCGACGCCCGCGATGGGCACGAGCACCTTCTCGAACTTCGCCTCCTGCACGTTCTTCAGCATGACGCGCTTCGAGCCCATCTCGCGGACGATGCGCTCGTCGTTCGGCAGGTTGTAGGCGGCGGTCTGCACGCCGTGCATCGCGTCGCCCGCCGCGAACACCTCGTTCACCACGCGGATGGGCGCCATGGCCCCGAGCTTCGGGTTCCTCATCGCCGCGTCGATGGGGAGCACGTCCTCGATGCCCTGGAGCTCCGCCGCGAAGCGCTGGAGCTTGGCGGTCTCGGCGTCGTCGCGGACGCCGATGAACGCCTCGAACGCCGCCTTCGCGTTGAACCAGCCGTCCTCGTAGACCTCGTACGGCCCGATGGTCGGGTCCACCGAGGAGTCGAGCTGCATCCAGGCGACGTCGGAGGCGTAGTAGTCGTTCGAGACGAAGGCCTGGGCGCGCGCCTCGAGGAACTTGCGCAGACCCGCGTCCGCGGTGGCCGCCGCCGCCTCGCGGAGGAGCTCCGCCGCGCGGGCGAGCTCGCCCTGGTACTCGAGCGCGTACGGGACCGCGACGAGGCCGCCGTCCGGCGCGCGGCGCACGGTCGTGAAGAACCCGGTCGCCGCCGCCTTCGCCTCCGGCGCGAGCCCGGCGAGCCAGCGCTCCACGTCCTCCTTCGACGCGCCGGCCGGGTAGAAGTTCGCCTGGGCCGGCTTCTCCGGCACGCCGGGCAGGAACGCCGGCTCGCCGTGATCGAGCCGGTCCCACGGCCCCTTGTTTCGGAGGAACGCGGCGAGCCGCGCCGCGCCGAGCGGCGAGCGGTCCTCGGCGAGCGAGAGGAGGAGCGGCTCGTTCCCGGCCCAGACCTGGCGCAGGAAGAGCGCGTCCATCACCCGCGCCGCCTCGACGAGGCGCGCGAGCGCGCGCTGCTCGCCCTCGGGGAGCCGGGACAGATCGAGGCGCAGGTCCACCGGCGCGTAGCGCGCGTCGGCGCGGCGGAGGGCGGCGGCGTCGGGGAGCTTCCGGGGCGCGGCGGCGGCTGGGAGCGCGGCGACGGAGAGTGCGGCGGCGAGGGATCGGGCGGCGATGTTCATCGAGGGGTCCTCCACGGGGTCCGGTCCTTTTACACCGGGGCGAGGGCCCGCGCCGCGCAGGCGAACGGGGCGGACAGACCGCGGGAGTAGGCTCTCCCACATGGACTCGACGGGGCTCCTCCTCCTCGCACTCGGCGTCGCGCTCGGCGCCGCCCTGGGCTTCTTCGCGCGGAGCGGCGAGGCGCGGCGCGCCGCCGAGCGGGCGGTGCGCATCGCCGAGCTCGAGGCGACGCTCTCCGCCGAGCGGGCCGGGGCCGAGGAGAAGCGCGCCCTCGTGGAGGACGCGCGCGCGCGCCTCTCCGACGCCTTCAAGGCGCTCTCCGCCGACGCGCTCCGCGCCTCCAGCGCCTCCTTCCTCGAGCTCGCGCGCGCCGCCCTCGGCCGCGAGCGCGCGGCGGCGGACGGCGACCTCGCCCGGCGCGAGGAGGCGATCGCGGCGCTCGTCGCCCCCGTCCGCGAGGCGCTCGGCAAGCTCGACGGCGAGCTGCGCGGGATGGAGCGGGCGCGCGAGGGCGCCTATGGCGCGCTCACGGAGCAGCTCCGGCAGGTGGCGGAGGCGCAGGCGCAGGTCCGCGGCGAGGCGGCGAACCTCGTGAAGGCGCTCCGGGCGCCGCAGGCCCGCGGGCGCTGGGGCGAGCTGCAGCTCCGCCGCGTGGTCGAGCTCGCGGGCATGCTCGACCGCTGTGACTTCGAGGAGCAGGCCACCGTGGACGGCGACGAGGGCCGGCTCCGCCCCGACCTCGTCGTGCACCTCCCCGGCGGACGGAACGTCGTCGTCGACGCAAAGGCGCCGCTCGCGGCGTACCTCGAGGCCATCGAGGCGAAGGACGAGGGGTCGAGGCGGGCGCACCTCGCCGATCACGCGCGGCAGCTCCGCGAGCACGTGCAGCAGCTCGGGCGCAAGGCGTACTGGGAGCGGCTCCGCCCCGCGCCGGAGTTCGCGGTGCTGTTCCTCCCGGGCGAGAGCTTCTACGCGGCGGCGCTGGAGGCCGACCCCACGCTCCTCGAGGCGAGCGTGGAGCGGCAGGTGATCGTGGCGACGCCGACCACGCTCATCGCCCTCCTCAAGGCGGTGGCGCACGGCTGGCGCCAGGCCGAGGTCGCCGAGAACGCCGAGGCGGTCGCGGCGCTCGGCCGGGAGCTGTACAAGCGGATCGCCGACCTCGGCGGGCACTTCGCCCGGCTCGGGCGCGCGCTCGGCGGCACCGTCGAGGCGTACAACCGGGCGATCGGCTCCCTCGAGGCGCGGGTGCTCCCGGCGGCGCGGCGCTTCGAGGCGCTCTCGGCCGCACCCGCCGACGCGGAGCTCGAGGCGCTCGCCGCGATCGAGATCGCCCCGCGGGCGGTCGTCGCCCCGGAGCTCGCCGACCCGGCCGCGGGCCGCTGACGGTCCTCCTCCACCCGCTCGCAGCCCCGGCACGCCTCCCGAGGGCGGGGGCCCTTTTCACTTTTCGTCGCGCCCGCACGGTCGGTGAGCGGGCTGAACCATTCACTTTCCGTCATCGACCGGCTCTACCGACTACGCGCCGAGGGCGGCGAGGGCCGGGTCCGACGGCGCGATCCGGCTGATCCGCCGCGCCTTCCGCGGTTTTCGACCCAAAATCGCCCGCGCAATTTTAACGTGGAGCGGTCCCGTCAATGTTGCCTCGCGGAGTCCACAAAGGCCATTTCGCGGGGCGGTTTTCGGGTTTGACCGGGGTGGGGCGTGACGTCCGTCAATTGCGACGCTCGACGGACGGGTGCGCCGATACCGCGCGGCGACCGATTGCCGCACGATCGGCCCGCAAAGATTTCGTTGGGTGAAAATCGGAAAAGCGCCGGAATTTTAGCAGGTTGCAATTTGAGGTCGGGACAGTAGTCTCCGCGGCACCCGGAGGACGGAATGAACGATATGGACTCCGAAGTGCTCGGCCTGGAGACCAAGGGCGTCTCCCGCCGTGACTTCATCAAGGTCTGCACCACCGCGGCGGCGGCCGTGGGCCTCCCGGCCTGGGCCGGCGAGAAGATGGCGGAGAACGTGGCCAAGGGGAAAAAGCCCTCGGTCATCTGGCTCCACTTCCAGGAGTGCACCGGCTGCACCGAGTCGCTGCTCCGCACGAGCCACCCGGACGTCGGCTCGCTCATCCTCGACCTCGTCTCGGTCGACTATCACGAGACCTTGTTCGCGGCGGCCGGCCGCCAGATCGAGGAGGCGCTCGAGAAGGCGCTGCACGAGAACGAGGGCAAGTTCGTCCTCGTGGTCGAGGGCGCCATCCCGGAGAAGGACGGCGGCATCTACTGCCAGGTAGGCGGCAAGAAGGCGATCGACACGCTCAACGCGGTCGCCGCCAAGGCCGGGGCGATCATCGCCATCGGCTCCTGCGCGTCCTGGGGCGGCGTGCCCTCCGCGGCGCCGAACCCGACGGGCGCGACCGGCGCCCCGCAGATCCTGAAGGGCAAGACGGTCGTCACGCTGCCCGGCTGCCCGGCGAACCCCTACAACCTGCTCGGCACCGTGCTGCAGTACGCGACCTTCGGCACGCTCCCCGCGCTCGACGACCTCGGCCGCCCGAAGTTCGCCTACGGCCGCGTCATCCACGAGGACTGCCAGCGCCGCCCGCACTTCGACGCCGGCCGGTTCGCGCAGGCGTTCGGGGACGAAGGGCACCGCAACGGCTACTGCCTCTACAAGCTCGGCTGCAAGGGCCCCCAGACCCACGCCAACTGCTCGCTGCTCGACTTCTGCGAGGTCCCCGGCGCGTGGCCCGTCGGCATCGGCCACCCGTGCGTCGGCTGCACCGAGCAGGGCATCGGCTTCAACGTGCCGATCTACACGAACCTGCCCATCCAGAACCCGACCGCCCCGATGGCCTACCCCGCCGTCCACCCCGACCACACGGTGCTCGGCAAGAGCGCGCTCGCGGTCGGCGTCGGCGGCGCCGTGATCGGCGCCATCGTCGGCGCGGGCGTGGTCGCGACGCGGAAGATCAGCGCCGAGTCCGAGAAGAGCGAGCGGAAGGAGTAACGCCCCTATGCGCATCTCACGACGAGACCTGCTCAAGGGAGCGGCCGTTGCGGGGGCGACCACCGCGCTCGCCGGGACCGCGTCCGCTCGAGAAGCCGTCGAGCCGCGCCCCGAGGCGGTGGGAATGCTCTTCGACGCCACCCAGTGCGTCGGCTGCCGCGCCTGCCAGACCGCGTGCAAGCGCGCCAACAAGCTGCCGGTGGACCTCGAGACCGGCGAGACCGGCGGGCAGTACGACGCGCCCCGCGATCTCAACAGCACGACGAAGAACGTCATCAAGGCGGTCGAGGGCGCGAACGGCCCGACCTACATGAAGCAGCAGTGCATGCACTGCGTCGACCCGTCGTGCGTGTCGGTCTGCATGATGGGCGCCCTCCACAAGGAGGGCGAGGGGAAGAAGAAGATCCCCGGCGAGCGCGCCGGGACCGGCATCGTCGTCTACGACAAGAACACCTGCGTCGGGTGCCGCTACTGCCAGATCGGCTGCGCGTTCAACGTGCCGAAGTTCGAGTGGTTCGACGCCTTCCCGCTCATCGTGAAGTGCGAGCTGTGCCGGCACCGCGCCGACCCGAAGCAGGAGGGGCTCCTCTCCATCGCGAACCCCGCCTGCTGCGAGGTCTGCCCACGCGAGGCGGTCGTCTACGGCCGGCGCGAGGAGCTGCTCGCCGAGGCGAAGCGGCGCATCGCCGCCGCGCCCACGCGCTACCAGCAGCACGTCTACGGCGAGAAGGAGGGCGGCGGCACCCAGGTGCTGTACCTCGCCCCCGCGGGCGTCTCGTTCACGCAGCTCGGGCTGCCCGAGCTGCCGGACCGCTCGCAGGCCTCGTTCTCGGAGAGCGTCTCCCACGCGCCGTACCTGCACGGCGTCACGCCGGTCGCGCTGTACCTCGGCATGGCCGCGCTCATCGCGCGCAGCCGGAAGAAGGAAGAGGCGGCCGAGCACCGCGAGGAGGGCAAGTAGATGAGCGCCCACGATCATCCGAAGGCCATCGGCGGGAGCCTGCTCGACCGCTCGATGCTGATGCTGCTCGCGCTGTTCGGCGTCGCCGCCGTGGTGATGGCCTACCGCTTCTTCGCCGGCGTCGGGCCGGTGTCGAACATGACGGACGGCTTCACCTGGGGCATCTGGGAGCCGGTCAACGTCGTCGTCTTCACCGGCATCGGGGCGGGCGCGTACTCGGTCGGCCTGCTCTGCTACCTCCTCAACAAGGGCCAGTACCACGGCCTCGTGCGGCCGGCGGTGCTCGTCGGCGCCATCGCCTACACCCTCGGCGGCAGCTCGATCATGATCGCGCTGGGCCGGTACTGGAACTCGTACCTCTTGCCGTGGGTCCCGTGGTGGAACCTCAGCTCCGCGCTGCTCGAGGTCGCCATCTGCGTCATCGTCTACGTGAGCGTGCTGTGGATCGAGGTGCTGCCGTCGGTCCTCGACGGCGCCGCCGCGAGCCGCTCGCCGCGCTGGTCGGCGATCGGCAAGACCTGGGGCCCGCGCCTCGCGAAGGCGATGCCGTACATCATCGCGCTCGCGATCCTGCTCCCCACCATGCACCAGAGCTCCCTCGGCGGCCTGATGCTCATCGCCGGCCCCAAGATCCACCCGCTCTGGCACACGGCGCTCCTGCCCACGCTGTTCCTCGTCTCCTGCCTGTCGATGGGGTTCGGCGCGGTCGTGGCGCTCGTCACGATCCTGAACCTCACCTGGAACGCGAAGCACGACCCGAAGCTGTTCGCGGACATGTCCAAGGTGAACGCGGGCATGCTGCTCTTCTACGTGGTGCTCCGCGTCGCGGACGTCGCGTGGAGCGGCAAGCTCCGCTTCCTCGCGCTCGACTTCCCCACGTTCCTGTTCGTGGCCGAGCTCGCGCTCTTCCTCGCCCCGGCGCTCATGTTCCTCTCGCCGCGGGTGCAGCGGAACAAGGGCCGGATGTTCGGGGCGGCGCTGCTCGCCGTCGCGGCGGGCGCCGCGTACCGCGTCGACGCCTACCTCACCATGTACCGCCCGGCGGGCTGGACCGCGGACGGCAAGCCCATCGCCGCCGGCTGGAACTACTGGCCGTCGCTGGGCGAGACGATCGTCACGGTCGGCATGGCGGCCATCGGCGTCGCGCTGTTCATCTTCATCTCCCGCAAGTTCCCCGTCGTGGTCGTCGAGGACGTCCGCGCGCACACCACCGTCGGCAGCGGCCCCGCGAAGGCCGTGGCCAGCCGCTAGTCAGAGAGGTGAACGTCCATGGGTAAGCTCATCACCATCGACCCCGTCACTCGGATCGAGGGTCACCTCCGCATCGACGTCGAGGTGGACGGCGGGGCGGTCAAGAACGCCTGGTCCTCCGGGACCATGTGGCGCGGCATCGAGACCATCCTCCAGGGCCGCGATCCGCGCGACGCCTGGGTGTTCACGCAGCGCATCTGCGGCGTGTGCACCACCGTGCACGCCATCGCCTCGGTGCGCAGCGTCGAGAACGCGCTCGGCCTCGAGATCCCGCTCAACGCCCAGCTCATCCGCAACGTGATCATGAGCGCGCACGCGCTCCACGATCACATCGTCCACTTCTACGCGCTCTCCGCGCTCGACTGGGTCGACGTGGTCGCCGCGCTGAAGGCGGATCCGGAGAAGGCGGCGAACCTCGCCGACTCGCTCGGCCTCCAGTGGGCGGGCAACTCCAAGCACGCCCTCAAGGCGGTGAAGGAGAACGTGGCGGGCTTCGTCGCGGCCGGCCAGCTCGGCATCTTCACCAACGGCTACTGGGGCCACCCGGCGATGAAGCTCCCGCCGGAGGTGAACCTGCTCGCCGTCGCGCACTACCTGCAGGCGCTCGACGTGCAGCGCAAGGCGAACCAGGTCGTCGCGATCCTGGGCTCGAAGACGCCCAACATCCAGAACCTCGCGGTCGGCGGCGTCGCCAACGCGATCAACCTGGACAGCGCGGCCGCCCTCAACATGGAGAAGCTGTACCAGGTGAAGACGCTCCTCGAGGAGGTCGTCACCTTCGTGCAGCAGGTCTACCTGCCGGACGTCGCCGCCATCGCGGCGAGCTACCCGGACTGGCTCAAGTACGGCGCGGGCGTGACGAACTACCTCGCCGTGCCGGACATGCCGACCGACGCGAAGATGACGCAGTTCGACCTGCCCGGCGGCGTCATCTGGAACGGCGACCTCTCGAACGTGAAGCCGGTCGCGAGCTGGAACGACGACTACCTGAAGCAGAACGTCACCGAGTCGATCGCCCGCGCCTACTACGAGGGCGACACCGTCCGCCAGCCGTGGGAAGGCCAGACGAACCCGAAGTACACCGGTGAGTGGAAGGCCGAGACGCCCGCGCCCGAGAAGTACACCTGGGTGAAGGCCCCGCGCCTCGAGGGCAAGCCGGTCCAGGTCGGCCCGCTCGCGCAGGTGCTCGTCGGCTACGCCGGCGGCCACGAGAGCATCAAGAAGTGGGCGGACTTCTGCCTCGGCACCGCCGGCAAGATCGCGGGCGTGAAGCTCACGCCGGCAGTCCTCCACTCGACGCTCGGCCGCCACGCCGCCCGCGCGATCCGCGCGGCGACCATGGGCGAGCTCGCGCTCAAGCACTGGAAGCTCCTCGTCGAGAACATCGGCAAGGGCGACACGGCGGTCTTCGTCGACCCGATGAAGAACCTGAAGCCCGGCACGTACAAGGGCGTCGGCTTCCACGAGGCGCCCCGCGGCACGCTCTCGCACTGGTCGGTCATCGAGTCCGACGGCAAGACGATGAAGCTCGCCAACTACCAGGCCGTCGTGCCGTCCACCTGGAACGCCGGCCCGCGCGACGCGAAGGACCAGCTCGGCCCCTACGAGAAGTCGCTCGTCGGCAACCCGATCGCCGACCCGAAGCTGCCGCTCGAGGCGCTCCGCACCATCCACTCGTTCGATCCGTGCCTCGCCTGCGCCATCCACACCGTGGACGCGGAGGGAGAGGAGATCTCGCGGGTGAAGGTGCTGTAGCGACCGGCCGCCCAGTCAACCGCTCGCGCTGAGCCTGTCGAAGCGCGAGCGTCGTGGATGGTAGAACCGATCCCGTCCCGGCCTCTCCCGGGACGGGATTTTCTTTCGACGCAGGAGCTTCATGTCCACCCCCCGCATCGCGGTCATCGGCATCGGCAACGTGCTCACCGGCGACGACGCCGTGGGCCCGCACGTCGTCCGGGTGTTCGAGGCCCGCTACGCGGTGCCGCCCGACGTGCAGGTGATGGACGCCGGCACCCCAGGCTACGACCTCACCGCGTTCATCGCGGGGCTCGAGGCGCTCGTCCTCGTGGACGCGGTGAAGGCGAAGGCCGCGCCGGGCACGCGGCGCGTGTACGACAAGGAAGAGCTGCTGCACAAGGCGCCGGTCCTCGCGATGAGCCCCCACGAGCCGGGCGTGCGCGAGGCCCTCATGAACGCGGAGTTCATGGGTGTCTCGCCGAAGGTGGTGAAGCTCGTCGGCGTCGTCCCGGCGAGCGTCGCGACCGGGATCGGGCTCAGCCCGGAGGTGCGGGCGGCGATCGAAGGCGCCGTCGCCCAGGTCGCGCAGGAGCTCGCGGCGCTCGGGGTGGCGGTGACGGAGCGGGTGCCGGCCGCCGAGCCGGACCTGTGGTGGGAGAAGCCGCGGGGCTGAGCGGGGCGAGGCGGTCGTTTCGACGCGCGGCTTGGCGCGGCGTACGAGAAGCCTCGTTTCTCACAGTTTCGTAAGGCGCGTCGCGCGCAGGCGCGCACGCGTGCCGTGGGATGCTCGATCTCGGCGGCCTACCGCCGGACCGGCCACCGCCCGACCGAGAGTTCCGCACGCGTCAGCGCTGGAGCGTGGATATCGCCGAGCGCTGAGCGGGCTATTTACACGAGCTGGCGTTGACCTCATGGGGCCAGACGTGCGGTCGAATAGGGGGTGTCTGGCGCACGCGCCTAGCCGCCTCGGACGCGGGCTCTATGTTGAGGACGCCCGTCTTCGTTTCGTTCCCCGGAAAGAGGCGTGAACGTTTGCGTACGCACCGTGGTCGTGGTCGCCGCTCTGGCGGCCGCCGCGTGTGGCCGAGAGCAGCATGCACGGCTCGAGATCGCGGTAGAGGGGCCTGGCTCCGTCGTCGTCACGAGCGGAGAACGCCGGGTGTGCCGCAGCTCCTGCTCGTTCGAGCTGAAGGTTCCCAGCGACCTCACGCTCGAGATCGTCCCGCGCGAGGGCGCGGCCATCGAGCACGCGGCCGGACCATGCGAAAAGGCCACGCGCTGCGCCCTCCGGCTCGACGCGGACACGAGCTGAAGGGCTTCAGCGAAGTCGCCCGGAGCGACCTCGACGGTCACGGAAACGCGGTCGGGATCGCTTCCCCCTATCCCTCCGGTTCCTCGTTCCCGGTGCGCTTCGACGCGGCGAAGGGGACCTTCGAACGTCTCTACGGTCTGAACGAGGGGGTCAGCGCTGTCCGCGCGAACGACGACGGGTTGATCGTGACGGCTGTCGGGGATTTCTGGCAGGACGGAATGGTGTGGTCGTCCGGGGGGAAGCCCGTGTGCGACCTCTCCGACCACGATTGGCTGGTCGGCTCCATCCAGGAGATGGATATGCACACCCGTCCCTGGGTGTACGACGGCACGACGGTGAAGATCTGGGGCGGAGGATCGCCCGACGTCTTCGCCTCCGCCGTGAACAGCGCCGGCCGGGTCGTGGGGAAACAGGAGCTGGACGCCGGGCTCGCGATCGGGAGCGCGACGGTGGGGTGGTCGGTGGAGATCCTCCCGGATTCGGTGGTCCTCCTGCCCATCGACGAGCCCTCCTACGCCGCGGATGTGAGCGACACCGGCATCGTCGTCGGGGGCCTCCGCTCCTTCGGTCTCGCGAGAGCCGCGTACGTCTACAATCTCGAGACGGGTGACTTGCGCGTGGTCGAGCCGCCAGAGGGCTGCGTCGCGGCGGCGCTGCACCGGATCGACCCATCCGGCTCCGTCGCGGTCGGACCGGGGTTCTGCGACTGGAGAGGGGACGTCCCTCTCGTCTACTTCGTCGCCGAAGATAGGTTGGTTCCGCTCGAATACCTCACGGACCTTTCTCCTGGTTGGCGCCTCGTAGTCGCACAAGCGGTCAATGCCCATGGCCAGATTCTGGCCTGGGGGACTGGGGGGCAAACGGGCCAGGGGGAGACCGGATACTTCATCCTCACGCCCGAGTGACCCACCAATCCGCCGCCGCCCGCTCGACGTCACCTTAGATGAGCCGCCGGCCTCGACCGCGCGGTACGCTCCGATTCGGACCGTGGCGGTGGAGCTCCTCAGCCTGCTCCGGTTGGTCGGCCGAGGGGCTGATCGACGCGGCCTAACCCAGCGTCTCGCCGAAGAACGACTCGAGGCGTCGCCAGTGGCGGTCGGCCGCGTCCTCGTCGTACGCGCCGGCATGGTCGCTCACCGCGAACCCGTGCTTCTTCCCCGGGTACAGCTCGAGGCAGTAGCGGACGTGGGCCGCGCCCAGCGCTGCGGCCAGCGTCCCCTGCTGCTCCGGCGTGCAGCCGCGATCCTCGTCGGCGACGCCGACGTAGAGCGACGCCAGGACGCGCTGGGCGAGGCGGTGCGGGCTGTCCGCAGCGTCGGTCACGAGGCCCCCGGCGTGGATCGCCGCAGCGGCGCGCACCCGGTCCGGATGCAGCGCGGCCGTGAGGAACGAGAGACGACCGCCCATGCAATAGCCGGTGACGCCGACGCGGTCCTCGCGGACGCCTCGCTGCGCGGCGATCGCGCCGAGATATGCGCCCGCGTCCACGGCCATTCGCTCCGGAGTGAGCGACCGGAGGAGCGCCGTGAGACGTTCGCGCTCGGGCGGGTCGCTCCAGACGGTGGCGGCGTCGAACGGCGGGAACTCCCGCGCACGGTAGAAGACGTCCGGCAGCAGCACGAGGTAGCCGAGGCGCGCGAGGCGGGCGGCCATCTCGTGCATCGAGGGGCGCACGCCGAACGCGTCCGTGTAGAAGAGCACCGCGGCTCGCGGGGCCTTCGCTTCGCGGTGGATCCAGGCGTGGGCGACGCCGTCCGCGGTCTCGACGTCGATCTCCTCGCGTCGCGTGGTCATGGGCTCTCCCTTGCGGCAGTTATAGCGGCGCCGGCACCGCCGGACGCGTCCGCGCGGCTCACCCGCGTATCCGCCTCCTTCGGGTCGGAAGGTCGCGAAGGAGCTCGCGGCGCTCGGGGTGGCGGTGACGGAGCGGGTGCCGCCGGCAGAACCGGACCTGTGGTGGGAGAAGCCGCGGGCCTGAGCCCGCGCCGGAAGCTCTCCTTCCATCGAAGATTCACGCCGAGCGCAGCGCGCCGCCACGGCGCGCGCCGGGCAATCTCGCCGTTCGTGTTGGATGACCGTCACACAGCGTGCTATACGGGATCGCCGCATCGTGAAACGCGGGGGCGTACCGGGGGAGCAGCGACGGCCGCCCTGATCAGCTGAGACCTGCGCGTGGGCACCGGAGCGTGCTCCGGGGCTCGTGTCGCGTCGAAGGGGGTCGACGTGTACGCAGTTCCGAGACCGCACTCGCGGTCGCTTCGCCATGTGCTCATCGCCATCGCGCTCGGCTCGATCGCGCTCTCTGGCTGCTCGAGGGACACCCCCGCGTGCTCGCAGGGCACCCTCGGCTGTGCATGCCTCGCGGACGCGACCTGCGGGAAGGACGCTTCGGGCGCCTGGCTCGCCTGCGACGGCGGCCGGTGCGCGGCAGCGCCGTGCCCGTCCGGAACGCTCGGGTGCTCCTGCTCGGCCGCGGGCACCTGCACGAGCGGCCTCACCTGCTCCGGCGAGCCGGGGCACGCTCGGTGCGAGCTGCCCGGGTGCACGCCGGGCGGGCTCGACTGCGGGTGCAGGATCGACCGGACCTGCGACGCTGGGTACCTCTGTCAGGGCCGGATCTGCGGCGCCGCCTCCTGTGCGGAGGGCTCGGCGGGCTGCGCCTGCCGGCCGAACTACGCCTGCGACGCCGGGCTCACGTGCAAGGCCGACGGGACCTGCGGCTCGCCCGGCTGCGCGCCCGGAGAGCTCGGGTGCGCGTGCCTCCCGGGCGGCGGCTGCGCGAACGCGTCCCTCTTCTGTGGCGGCGACGCCACGTGCCAGCAGACGACGTGCACCCCCGGCACCGAGGGCTGCGCCTGCTTCTCCGACGGGCGGTGCGGGCAGAGCAGCACTGGCCCGACCCTCGCGTGCGCAGGTGGGACGTGCGTGAAGGCGACCTGCCCCGTCGGCGAGCCCGGCTGCCCGTGCCGTGCGGACGGCAGCTGCGACGCCGGGGCCTGCGTGAAGGGCGCTTGCGTCGCCCAGGACACGCTGACCCCGCCCGCGGCGCCTGTCTGCTACAGCCCGTGCCAGAGCGGGCTGGCGCTGTCCGACGGGACGTACGTCCCCTGCCCCGCGGACGGCCTCATGGCGCGCTGCCTCGACGGCAAGGTCTGCACGGAGGGTTCCTGCACCGCCCCCGGCGCCCCCGCCCCAGCGTGCGCCACGGAGCTCGACTGCCCCGACTTCCAGACCTGCATCGCCGGGAAGTGCTACGCGACGTGCTCGACGAACGCCGACTGCTCCGGCGGTCGCTCGTGCTACCGGCACGTGTGCCGAGCGCCCTGCACCGCCGCGAGCGACACCTGCCCGACGGGCACGGCCTGCGTCACCACGGACGGCGACACCGGCTTCTGCCTCCCGATCCGCCGCAGCGACGGCCAGCCGCAGCTCGCAGTGGCCGGGACGTTCACGCTGTCCGCGGAGAGCGTCGCGCTCTCGAGCTCGCGCCTCTCCGGCACGCTCGTGCTCCGGAACGACGCGCCGGTCGGCCTCGAGTTCACGGTGCGCAAGCTCGAGCACACGGAGTTCCCGCCCGAGGGGCCCGTCCGCGTGACCGCGAGCCCCCTCCCCTGGCTCGCGATGGGCGCCGGCACGCCGACGGTCGTCGACCAGGTCACCGTGTTCGTCGAGGGCAACGGGGGCACGGCCGAGCTCAAGCTGGCGATCGCGTCGGAACCGGGGCTCGGTCGGTGGGAGGGCCGCGTCGAGATCGCGAACGCGAAGCTCGGCCGGCGGGTCGTCTCGCTGAGCTACGTCACGCGCCCGGAGGGCCGCTGGGCGGGCAAGATGCACACGTTCGCCAACTTCGGCGTGGCAGGGCTCGACGCGTGGATGGCGGACCGGACCAGCACCTCCGCGCTGAGCCTCGTCGGCAACGGCTTCATCCAGCGGTGGGGCGCGTTCCGGCAGGGCCGCATCACGTTCGACGAGCTCCAGGCGGTCGTCACGGCGACGCTGAACGAGTCCTGGCGCTGGGAGTCGGTGCGGAGCCTCTGTCGCCAGGGCGCGGCGTGCTACCCGTACCACCGCTCGCCGGGCTACGCGACGTACGTCGAGGCGCTCGACTCGGCCCCCATCCCCACCGCCGCCTCCGAGCTCCCGATCGCGCTGAACCTCCGCGCGAGCGACGCCGACCCGCTGCAGCTCGTCGGCAAGATCGTGACCGCCGAGTCGCTCCAGTACGCGGGGGACCCCGCCGTAACGCTCACGTTCGCGGCCGACCCGTCCTCCTGCAAGGGCGACGTCGGCTCGGCCTGCATCGCGCCGCTCGCGTCTCTCGACGCGCAGATCCGCGTCGGGGGCCGCTACGTCACGACGGCCGCGGACACGGGCTGCGCCCGCGCCCAGCCGGGCACCTTCTCGCAGGCGGCGATCCCGTGGCTCGTCCCCGGCTTCGCCGAGGGCTCGACGCTCGACGCCGCCTCGGGCGTTCGCTACCGGTATGAATGCCGCGACCGGCTCCTGCCGTTCGGCACCGGCGCCGAGCCGGTGAACCTGAGCTTCGCCCAGGCGAACCCGATCCCCGACGGCCGCCCGCGCGTCCGCCGGCTCGAGCTCGTCGACGGCGCGCTCATCAACGGCGACACGCTGCTCATCCTGTACCGGGAGCGGTTCGAGGAGTCGTTCCTCGGGCCGAAGGACACGGCCGGCTTCGCCGCGTACGGCTTCATGACGCTCACGCGCAGCCCGGCGGAGCTGGACGCGACGGCGTACCAGGGGCACGCCGCCAGCGACGCGCGGACGCCGCCGGAAGGCGTCCTCGGCACCGCGTGCACGCCCGCGATCGTCGAGAAGGTGCTGGGTCAGGGCGCGGCGGTGCTCGACAACCCGGACGCGCTCGCGACCGGGGTGCTCGACGGGATCGCGCCGGGGCAGGACCCCGTCCCCCTCGACGGCTCGCAGCCGGAGAAGGTCCACTACCTGTGCCACGACACGGGGCTCTTCGACGGCGGCCCGAACGACAAGGCCGGCCTCGACGTGAAGGTCGCCTGCCCAGCCGGGAGCGGCGTCACGTTCTTCACGAACACCCTCGACCGCGGGCAGATCGCGGACCTCCCGTGCCAGCAGGCGGGGTCCTGCCAGGAGACGCTCGACCTCTGGCGGGCGAACGCGACGTTCGGCCTCCGGCTCGACCCCATCTGGCGGTGCGCCCTCGACCCGTCGACCCTGCAGCGCGGCGTCTACTGCGACACGGACCGGCTCGACCTGCGCTCGCAGAAGGAGTTCTACGCCAAGGCCAGCAACGCGGTGTTCGTGCCGCTCCTCACCGCCATCGACGCCGCGTTCCGCTACAAGACGCAGTTCCGCAGCCGCACCGGGGCGACCGTCGGCTTCGCCCCGGAGATCTGCGTCCCGGACTCCAACGCGATCCCGTACTGCTACGACCCGCCCGCCATCGAGGAGGCGCGCGCGCGCGTCGATTGTGCCCTGGACCTGTTCTCGAGGGCCGACGTCAGCCTCGGCGCGACGGCGCGCAGCGAGCTCCGGAGCTTCCTCGTCACCGCGTTCGGCTACTCCCAGGACCTGACCGGCACGGTGCCGATCACCTACGACGGGTTCGAGCGGCTCGACGCCGAGCTCCTCATCATGCTCGGCGACGAGGCGTACACGCGCGCGTTCGCGTCGCGGTTCGACCTCGCCGGCTCGCGCATGGTCTCGTTCCAGGGGAGCCTGTTCGAGCCGAACGGGATCAACCTGGCGGGCGGCGCCGGGAACGAGATGTACAACCTGTACCAGGCCGCCCAGTACTACCAGACGGCGCTCGATCGCTTCTACGCGCTGAGCGGCTACCTCTGGCAGTCGGTGCAGGCGATGGGCACCGACGCGTCGCGGAACTTCGTGACCAAGGAGACGGTGGTCGCGTACTTCGACAAGCTCATCCGCGCGTCCACGCAGAAGTCGCGCGCGTGGAGCGAGGTCGCGAAGCGGTACCAGAGCTTCAACCGGCCCGATCTCGCCCGCCACGTGGCGGAGCGCGCCTACAGCGCGGCGTACCTCGAGTCGATCGTCCTCTCGCGCATGATGCTGCGGGTCGTCAGCGTCGCGGACCCGGCCGACCGGGACTTCATCCGGAGCCGCGCCGAGCTCGCGGCGCTCGGGTACCGTGCCGCGCTCCTCGACATGCGCGAGGCCTACGCGCGCATCAAGGACGATCCGACCTACTTCGGCTTCGCGCCCGACTTCATCCCGTTCCCCGCGCTCGAGCCGGGCGACGTGAACGCGTTCACGAAGCTCCTCTCCGCCGCGAAGGCCAGCGCGGCCGACGCCGGCAAGAAGGAGGAGGTCGCGCTCTCCTCGACCCGGGCGTTCGACACCGACGCGGCCCAGTTCCAGGCGGAGCTCATCCGGATCCGGAACAACTACGAGTCCCAGCTCGCGGACATCTGCGGGACCTTCCTCGGAGACGACGGCCTCGTCCATCCGGCCACCCGGACCTACGCGCACCTGAACGAGATCGGCCGTCTCATGGGGAATCCCTGCGGTCGCGTGGGCAACGGCAAGCTCCACGCCGCCATGGGCGAGCTCGAGCTCGTCGGGCTCGACATGAAGGGCGTCGCCGCTCAGTACGACCGGGTGCTGGCCGAGATCGAGATCGAGCGGGCGCGCGTCGAGCAGCAGTGCGGCCTCGCCCTGAAGCTCGCCGACTACCGCTGGGCCGCCCAGGGACAGGTCGCGACGCTGGAGGCGGCGGTCCGGGACGCGCAGCGGACCCAGGGCGACCTCGGCCGGTACCTCGCCAAGATCGAGCAGCTCGCGAGCCTCGCGAACTGCAGCGTGGGCACGTCGTCCAGCTGCCCCCAGGCGGCCGCGGCGGCGGCGACCTACGTCGCCACCTACACCGTCCAGACCGCGGCGTTCGCCGCCCTGGACGCGGAGATCTCCTCCGCGCAGGACGAGATCTCCCTCATCAACCGGACCACCACGCGGTGGGAGTCGCAACAGCAGTGCGAGGTGATGCGCACGGACTCGGACGCCGCGGTGAAGAAGCTCCTCCTCGATCTCGCGAGCCTCGATCTCGAGGCGCTCAAGACGCAGTACCGGATGAAGCTCGCGTTCGCGGACGTTCAGCGGCTCACGAACGACGCGACCCGCACGCTCGCCGAGCAGGAGGAGACGGAGCAGCAGACGATCAACGTGGAGGCGGCGCGCAACGACCCGAACGTCCGCATCTACAAGAACGACGCCGTCATCCTCGCCGATCAGACGTTCACCGAGGCCGTCGCCGACGCGTACAAGGCGACGAAGGTCCTCGAGTACTACACGAGCCAGAGCTACGCGCACCTCGTCGACCTGTTCCTCATCCGCATGGTCGCGCACGGGGACTACAACCTCGAGACCTACCTCTCCGAGCTCGAGAACGCCTACCGCGAGTTCCAGCAGCAGTACGGGAACCCCGACACGCGCGTCGAGATCGTGTCGCTCCGCGACGACGTGCTCGCGATCCCGCGGCTCGACGGCGGGGGCCGGTCGCTCTCGCAGGCGTCGCGCATCGCGCTCTTCCGCGCGGAGCTCGGCGACTCCGCCCACCTCGACGACCGCGGCTACCTCACGCTGCCGTTCTCGACGAGCCTCGCGCGCCTCTCGCCCCTCACGCGCAACCACAAGATCCTGGCGGTCGAGGCGGAGATCATCGGCTCCGACGTCGGCGACACCGTCGGGCGCGTCTACGTCCGGCAGCGCGGGACGGGCACCGTCCAGTCGGTCACCGGCGAGAAGCGCTACTACCGCCTCCCCGAGCGGACCGCCGTCCTGAACCCGCTCTTCAACGGCGTGCGCGTGTTCGGCCCGGAGGTCTACCGGAGCGACCGCATGCGCGATCGACCCTTCGTGAACACGCACTGGGAGCTCATCCTGAACCAGAAGGACGAGCTCGCGAACCAGGACATCGACCTCCAGTCGCTCACCGACATCCGGCTGTATGTCTACTACACCGACTTCACGCAGCTCTGATCGGAGAGGCGGCATGCGCTGGACCACCCGGACCGCGCTCCTCACGCTCGCGCTGGCGGTCGCGTCGGGCTGCCAGTGTGGGTCGCCACCGGCGAGCTGCGCCGCGGGCACCGGCGGCTGCACGTGCCGCGTCGACGGGAGCTGCGACGCCGGGCTCACGTGCGGCGCCGGCAACGCGTGCGCCGCGTGCGCGCCCGGCCTGGCCGGCTGTGCTTGCCTCGCGAACGGCAGCTGCGACGCCGGGCTCGCCTGCCGCGGATCGACCTGCGCGACCTGCGTCGCCGGCGCGGAGAGCTGCGCGTGCACCTCGACGTCGACCTGCGACGCGGCGCTCTCGTGCCGGAACGGCGTCTGTGTCGCGGACGCCTGCCCCGACGGGACCCTCGCCTGCGCGTGCCGCGCGGACGGCAGCTGCGACGCGTCGCTCACGTGCGCGAGCGGGACGTGCCGGACCTGCACGGCCGACGTCGCCGGCTGCCCGTGCGACAACGGCCTCTGCCAGGGCCTCGTCTGCGAGGGCACGACCGGCGCGTGCCGCGCCGCGAAGGGCTGCGACGCCTGTGCGCTCTACCAGCAGTGCACGCCCGGGACGGTGATCGCCGACGCGACCTGCCTTCCGTCCTGCGACGTCGGCTTCGTCTGGAACTCGGTCGCCGCGCGCTGCGACCCCGATCCCAACGCGACGTGCGCGGCGAGCGAGCCCGGCAGCATCCTGGGCGCCTGCGTGGGCGCCTACCGCGCCTGCGTCGAGGACGGGACCTCGGCCCACTGCGGCGGCTGCCTCGAAGGCTACCTCGAGGAGAGCCGCACGTGCCGCCCGGTCAAGACGTGCGACAGCGCGGGCTGCACCGCGAACCACCTGTCCTGCACGCCGCCCGGCCCGCACGCTGACGCGGTCTGCGGCGGCTGCGCTCCCGGCTACGCCCAGAGCGGCGCCGCGTGCGTCGCCCTCACGTGCGCCGAGATCCAGGCCGGCTGCGACGCGAAGAACGAGGTCTGCGACGAGCCGCCGGGCGGCGGCGCCGTGTGCGGCGCATGCAAGGCCGGGCTCGTGCGCGACGTGACGACCGGGGCCTGCCGCCCCCCTTACTCCTGCGCGACGCTCCCGCCCTGCCCCGCGGACCAGACGTGCACTCCAGGCACCGCGACGAGCGACGCGTACTGCCGGGACGCGATCTGCCCCACGTGCCAGGGCCCGGGCGAGGACGGCGTCTCGCCGACTCCGACGACCGACGGGCGGTGCATCTGCAAGACGCTGCCGGGCTGGTTCTACGCGGTCGGCGGCATCGCGGGGGCGCTGCCGTGCGACGCCGACCAGGACGGCTGGGTCCGGGCGGAGGCGCGCTACTACCTCGAGAGCAACGACCCCGCCCTCAAGGACAACGCGCGGTGCGACCTGCGCAGGATCGATCGCTTCTGGCTGCAAGACGACCGCGGGAGCCCGCCGAAGCTCATCACGCTCACGTCCGCGATCCCGCTCTACGAGAGCACGCGGAACGACGACCCTGCACGGCTCGAGCAGGTGTCGGGCACGGCGGAGGTGCCCATCTACGGCGCGGGCGGCCGCGCGCTCCGCGCCGCCGAGCTGAACGGCTTCACGAAGGCCTGCGTCGGCGAGAAGGCCGATCACAACGACAACAAGCTGAACGACGTGTCGGAGTGGGGCCGGCCTCCCTACGACCAGGCGCCGGTGGCAGCGTCGTCGGATCTCCCGAGCGAGCTCGTCGCGGTGTACACACGGTTCAGCTACTTCATCGAGCTGCACCGCGGGTGGTACGAGGCCGGCGCGGTGGGCGGCCCGGGCTCCTACCACATCGCCGAGAAGCGCCGCGGCGTCGGCGGAGGCTTTCCGCTGCGCTACGGCCTCGAGGCCAGCGGGGTGCGCACGAGCGACTTCTGGCAGGACTGCCCGCGCTCGCGCGACGCCTGGTTCTCGCCGACCGCGCCGGCGATCGGGATGGACTTCGCGTCGGTGAGCGCGCCGAACCGCACGTGGAAGGGCATGACCCACCACAGCCAGTTCAAGTGCGTCCAGGTCGTGGACGACACGACCTACGCGACGAAGGCGGCCGCGCTGAACCGGCACCTCCAGACCGTCGAGACGCTCGGCGCGCCCGGGACCGCCCACGCGCCGAGCGAATACCTGCGGGCCACCGTGAACGAGTGCGAGCTGACCGCGGATCCGAGCGTCCCCATCGCGAGCGGGCCGAACCCGCGCGATCCGGTGATGACCTGCAAGCCGGTGCTCCCGAGCCCGGAGCACGTCGGCAAGGTCGTCTGGGCCGCCGTGCAGCTCGCCGAGAGCTCGCAGTACTTCCGCGGCTGCATCGTGCAGTGCAACGGCTTCCCCTACCTGTGCCCGGGCTCGGATCCGCTGAACCCCTCGGCGCAGGGCTGCTACCACGTGTGCGGCGACCTCGCGGCGAGCGAGGCGAAGGACCTCGTGGACGGGGCCGGCGCGTACCGGCTCCGCGGCGAGGTGCCGGTGATCCCGGTCACCGACACGCCGCTCGCCGACAGCGCGAGCGGCTACCGCCTCGTCCCCCGCTGACGCTCCCTTCCGCGCCTCGCAGGAGAACCCGACATGGCAGACCCCACGAACGCCTACCTGTCCATCGAAGAGGTCGCCCGCAGCTACAACCTCCCGCCGGAGGCCGTGGCGGCGCTGGTCTCCGACGGGACGCTCCCGTCGGTGAGGTTCGGCGACGAGGTCCGGATCCGCGCCGCGCTCGTCGACCGCCACGTGCGGCGCGGCGAGCTCGCGAGCGGGCTGCGGCGCTGGCCGGTGCGCGCCGCGCTCGGCGCGGGGGCCGCGGCGCTCGTCCTCGCCGGCGTCGTCGCGATCGCGGCGAACCCGGCGGGCCCGGGCGAGCGGGTGCCGCGCCAGATCCCCTACCGCGGCTACCTCGAGCAGAACGGAGCTCCCGTCACCGACGCCGCGGTCCCGATGACGTTCGAGCTCTTCACGAACGACGCCGGTCTGGACAACGGCGCGCTGGCGGTCTGGTCCGAGACGCGGAGCGTCTCCGTCATGGACGGGAACTTCACGGTCGCGCTCGGCGATGACTTCCCGATCCGGCCCGAGCTCTTCGCCCAGCCCTCGCTGTACTTGCAGGTGTCGGTGAACGGGCAGCCGCTCGCGGGCCGTCAGCGGCTCCTCTCCGTCCCCTACGCACAGTACGCTGCGGCGACGAGCGCCATCCCGACGGGCAGCATCGTCGCGTTCGGCGGGCCCGACGACAAGGTCCCCGCGGGCTGGCTGCCGTGCCGCGGGCAGCACCTCGACGCCGCCCAGTATCCAGCGCTCTTCGGGGCGATCGGCTACACGTACGGTGGATCGGGGAATACGTTCGACCTGCCGGACCTCGGCGGCCGCTTCCTGCGTGGCCTCCGCGCAGACAACGCCGGGGACCTCCTCGGGCGCGACCCAGGCGCGTTCCAGGACTGGACGACCGGCCTTCCGCGCAACGCCCTCAAGGCGGACGCGGTGAACCTCAACCACTCGCACCGGTACAACGACTGGTACTTCGCCGAGGCGTGGTGCCCGTCCTACCCGCCCAACGGCGATCGCACGGGATCTCACTCGAGCGACACCGACAACAATCGGTGCGAGGAGACGCGCGACACCCAGCCCGCCTCCATCAACCTCTTCCACGAGCACACCGTCTCGGGCGGCGACGGCGAGACGCGACCGGCGAACGTCGCGGTGAACTGGATCATCAAGGTCGTCGAGTAGGCGGAGACCCCGGCGATGCGGGAGCGCGCGAGGGACCACGCATCGATGCCCGCCGCCGCCCGTCCTGGGCGGCGCGTCGCGCTCCTCGTCGCCGTGACCGCGCTCGCGGCGGGCACGGCGTGCGACGGGGGCGGCCGGGACACGACGCCGCCCGGCGCGCCCGTCTTCACGACGTCGTTTCCGGACGCCGCCTCGGCCGACGACCGTCCCGTGCTCGCTGGGACCGCGGAGCCGCGGGCGACGGTGCGGATCTACACCTCGCCGGACTGCTCGGGAGCGCCCTCGGCGTCAGCGGGCGCGGACGCGGCGGGCGTCTTCTCGACCCCGGTCACCGTCCCGCACGACATGGCCACCGTCTTCTCCGCGACCGCCGTCGACGCCGCCGGCAACGTCTCCCGGTGCGCCTCGGGCCCGCGGTACCTCCACGACGGCCAGCCTCCGCCCCCCACGCTCACCGTGAGCCCGAACGGCCCGGCGAACGACAACTGGCCGGTCGTCTCCGGCGCGGCGGAGCGCGGCGCGACGGTCGAGGTGTACGCCGATCCGCTCTGCAGCGGTCCGCCGCTCGCGTCGGAGCCCATCCCCGTCGGGACGTTCCGGGCCAGCGTCCACGTGGCGGACGACTCCACCACGACGTTCCACGGCGTGGTGACCGACCCGACCGGCCACCGCTCCGAGTGCGGCCCCGGCATCACCTACGTCGAGGACAGCCTCGGCCCCGCGGCCCCGGAGCTCTCGCTCGCCCCCGCGTCGCCGTCCACGGTCGCCACCCTCACCGCGAGCGGCTCGACCGAGCCCGGCGCGTCGGTCACCGTCCACGCCTCGGCAGACTGCACCGGCGCGGCCGCTGCGGAGGTGACCGCCGACGCGAGCGGCGCGTTCTCGGCGCAGGTGAACGCGGCCCAGGACGCGACCACGTGGTTCAGCGCCCGGGCGCGGGATCGCGCCGGGAACCTCTCCGCGTGCTCGAGCGGGAGGTCCTTCGTCCACGACGGGACGCCGCCTTCGTTCGCCGGGATCTCCGCCGCGATCGCCACCGGGCCCGGCACCGTGCGCCTCACGTGGCCGGCCGCGTCGGACGCGACCACGGCGCCGGCGGACATCACCTACGAGATCTGCCGGACGGACGCGTGGCATGGGTGCGACGCGTTCGTCGCGAGCGACACGGTCACCGGCGCGACGTCGTTCGACGTCACCGGCCTCACGCCGGACGCGCGCTCCTTCTTCGCCGTCCGCGCGCGGGACGCGCTCGGGCACCGCGACGCCAACCTGCGCCAGGCGATGGCCCGGCTGCCGGGCCCGGCGGGGCAGCGCAGCGTGACCGTCGGCCAGGAGTTCACGTGCGTGCTCGGCGACGGCGGCACGGTGCAATGCGCCGGGGTGAACACGTCGGGGCAGCTCGGCGACGGGACGACGTCGTCGCGCCCGACCTTCGCTCCCGTCGCGGGCGTCGCGGGCGCGATCTCCCTCGACGCGGGCTTCGAGCACGCGTGCGCCGTCCTCGTCGACGGGACCGTCCGCTGCTGGGGGCGCAACGCGGAGGGCCAGCTCGGGGTCGGAGATCGTCTCGCCCGCACGTCCCCCGCGGTGGTGCCCGGGCTGCACGGCGCGGTGGCCGTCACCTCGGGCGCGAGGCACACGTGCGCGCTGCTCTCGAGCGGAGCCGTCCGCTGCTGGGGTGACAACGGCTACGGACAGCTCGGCGACGGCTCGACCTCGACGGCGGCCTCCCCGGTGGCGGTCTCCGGCCTGGACACCGTCGTCTCGCTCTCGGCAGGCGGCATGCACACGTGCGCGGTCCGGGCAGCCGGGACGGCCGTGTGCTGGGGCAGCGACGACTACGGGCAGATCGGCGACGGCGCGATGGCGTACGGCATTCGCCGCCTGACCCCTGCGGCGGTCATCGGGTCGGGGTTCGTGAGCGTCTCCGCGGGCGGCGCGTTCACCTGCGCGGCACGCGAGGATGGCTCGGTGCGGTGCTGGGGCTTGAACGGCTCCGGGCAGCTCGGAGACGGGACGACGACGTCGAGCCCCAGCCCCGTCACGCCGGAGGTCCGCGGCGTCGTCGCCATCGCCTGCGGATCCGGGCACACCTGCGCGCTGCGCGGCAACGGTGAGGCGTGGTGCTGGGGCGACGACTCGTACCAGCAGCTCGGTGCGCTCTCCTCGACCACGTCGCCGGTGCCCGTCCTCCTGACCTCGCCCGCGCCTTCGATCGCCCTCGCCGCAGGGTTCACGCACACGTGCGCCGTGGGTGCCGACGGTGTGGCCCGGTGCCTGGGACGGAACACGGTCGGCCAGCTCGGCGACGGCACGACGACGCTTCGCTCCAGCCCCTCCCCCGCGGCGATCGCGAGCGCGAACGCCGCGCGGCAGCTCTCGGTCGCCGGCGACTCGGCCTGCGCGACGCTCACGGCCGGCCAGATCGTCTGCTTCGGAGCGAACGATCGAGGGCAGGCGGGATCGGCCTCCTCCGAGGGAGTGCCCTTGCCGGTGGAGGTCCCCGGGCTCGCCGCTCGCGCCGTCGCGGTCGGAGGGGCGACGAGCTGCGCCGTGAGGCCGGACGGCGACGTCGCCTGCTGGGGCGACAACGCGCACGGGCAGCTCGGGCCGAGCGTCACGTCGTCGTCGAACAGCGCCCCCGCGGTCATCGGCATCTCCGGCGGGGTCGCCGCCGTCGCCGTCGGGACGGGGCACGTCTGCGCGCTCGCCGGCGGGCTCGTGTCCTGCTGGGGCGACAACGCCTCGGGTCAGCTCGGCGACGGCTCGTTCGTGTCGCGCTCCACCCCGGCGCTCGTCCAGAACCTCGCGAGCGTCCGGCGGATCGCGCTCGGAGCTGCCTTCTCCTGCGCGCTGCGCAGCGACGGGGTGGTGCTGTGCTGGGGCAGGGGCGCGGAGCACCAGCTCGGCCGCTATTCCCCGACGGGCGAGAGCACCCCCGTCCAGTCCTACGCGGGCGTCGTCCCCGCGATCGATCTGGCCGCGAGCGCGGAGAACGCGTGCGCGATCACCGCGGGCGGCGGGGTCTCGTGCTGGGGCTCGAACACCCGCGGCCAGCTCGGGAACGGGACCACGACGCCGTTCAGCCTGGCCGTGAGCGTCACGGGCGTCGACGACGCGATCGACGTCTCCGTCGGCGGGGCCCACGCGTGCGTGGTGCGCGCCGGCGGCACCGTCGCGTGCTGGGGCGCAGGCACGGAGGGGCAGCTCGGCGACGGCGCGCTCCAGGACAGCCCCTTGCACGTGGCCGTCTCGGGCGTCACGACCGCCGTGTCCGTCCACGCGGGCGCGCGCCACACCTGCGCGCTCCTCGCGGACGGCTCGGGCGTGTGCTGGGGCGACGACGCGTCCGGCCAGCTCGGCAGCGGCCTCACGGGCATCGGCCGCGCGACCCCCGCACCCATCGAGGCGTTCCCCTGATCCGCCGACGGCCGCCGCGCCACGCGGTGGCCACGTCCGGCCCTAGAGGCGTTCATGCCGCTCCCGCACGCCGTCCGCCTCGCGCTCGCGCTCGCCGCGCTCGCGCTCGCGACCCAGGCACCCGCCGCCGACAAGTCGTCGGCGCGGCCGAACGTCATCGCCGTCCCGTCCGGCCCCGGCTCGATCTCGGGGCTCGGCGAGTCGTTCGAGCCAAACCTGAACACCGGGTCCGTGCGCGAGTCCGTGGCGATCGACCTGCCTCCTGGGACGGCCGGCCTCACCCCGACGCTCGGCCTCGCCTATGACAGCGGCCAGGGCAACGGGCCGCTCGGCCTCGGCTGGTCGCTCGGCCTCTCCACGATCCAGGTCCAGACGGAGAAGGGGCTCCCCCGCTACGACGGCTCGGACCGCTTCCTCCTCGACGGCGCGGAACTGGTCGAGGTCTCGACGGGCGTCTACCGTCAGAAGAACGAGGGCCGCTTCGCGCGGGCGCGGCGCGTCGGCGAGCACTGGGAGGTCGACGCACCGGACGGCAAGACCCTCCGCTACGGCCTCACCGCCGACGCGCGCGTCGAGGACTCGGGGCGAATCTTCAGCTGGGCGCTCGAGGAGGTCGTCGATCTCTTCGGCAACCGCATCGCCTACTCGTACGCGAAGGACCACGGGCAGCCGTACCTCATCGGGATCGACTACAACCTCCGCGCCGGTGCGGCCGACCACCGGATCGTCCTCGACTACGAGCCCCGCCCCGACCCGCTCACCGACGGGCGCGCGCGCTTCGAGATCGCGACCGCGCAGCGGCTCCGGCGGATCTCGGCGTTCTCCGGCGGCGCGCTCGTCCGCCGCTGGATCTTCGCCTACGACGTCGCGAACGGGATCTCGCTGCTCTCGTCCGTCTCGGTGATCGGGGCCGACGATCGGAGCGCGCTCCCGCCGCTCAGGTTCTGGTACTCGACCCTCGCCACGCAGCCGGCGCCGGTCTCGATGACGGATGTGCCGGACGCCCTGCCCCGCCCTGGCGCGGGCGACGACGAGCTCGTCGACGTCGACGGGGACGGCTTCCCCGACCTCCTCCACGCCGAGTCCGGCGCGCACTGGTACGCCCTGAACGACGGCGGCGCCCGCTTCGGCCCGCGGGTCGACATGCCCTGGAGCCCGTCGGTCGCGCTCTCGACGAGGGGCGTGGAGATCGGTGACTTCAACGGCGACGGCCTGCCGGACCTCCTCGCGCGGCTCGGGCTCACCAACCCCGAGTGGCACACGTTCCCGAGCGCGGGGCGCGGCCGCTGGGAGGGCGACGTCGTGTTCACGACGAGCCCGCCCTTCGGGCTCGACGACCCGAACGTCCGGATGCTCGACTTCGACCACGACAAGCTCGTGGACGCGGTCCAGTCGACGGTCGACGGCTTCCACCTCTGGCGCAACCGCGGCGACGGCAGCTGGGAGGGGCCGTTCACGGCGGCGCTGCCGCCCGACGGCTCCGTCGTCCGCTTCGAGGACGCGAAGCTGAAGCTCGCGGACGTGAACGGCGATCGTCTCCTCGACCTCGTCTACGTGCTCGACGGCTCGGTGACGTACTGGCCGAGCCGCGGATGGGGTGAGTTCGGCCCCGCGGTGTCGATCGCGAACGCGCCGGCACCGGGCCCGCTCGCCGAGGCGGACCTCCTGCTCGCCGACATGACCGGCGACGGGCTCGCGGATCTGCTGTGGGTGGCGCCGGACCACGTCGACGTGTGGCCGCTCCTCCCCGGCGACGCCTTCGGCGAGCGGATCCGGATCCTCGGGACGCCCTACCGCGACCCCGCGGCGACCGCGATCCGGCTCGCGGACATGAACGGGAACGGCTCGGCGGATCTCGTCTGGTCGACGCCATCGGCCCCCGCGGGCGAGAAGCTCGTCTACCTCGACCTCGTCGGCGACGTCCGCCCGAACCTGCTCGTCGCCGTGGAGAACGGGCTCGGCAAGCGGCTCGAGCTCCGCTACGGGTCGAGCGGCGTCGAGTACGGGCGGGCCCGCGCCGCTGGCGAGCCGTGGGGCACCCGCGTGCCGTTCCCGGTGCAGGTGCTCGCCTCGTCGACGCTCCAGGACGGCCTCGGGAACCTCCACGTCACGAGCTACGCGTACCGCGACGGCTGGTACGCGCCGGAGACCCGCGAGTTTCGCGGCTTCGCGCGCGCGATGCGGACCGAGCTCGGCGACGAGAGCGAGGCCACGTCCGTCTCGATCCACGACTTCGACCTCGGCGCCACGCTCGAGGCGCTGAAGGGGCTGCCCCTCGCCATCGAGGCCCGCACCGAGGCGGGGGTCGTGCTCCGCCGCGAGCGGACCGGGTACGAGGCGCCGGTGCTCGTGACCGGCCTCGACGGCACCGAGGTCCGCCACGCCCGCAGGCGCTGGCACGAGGTGGACCACGTCGAGGGCTCTGCCTCGCCGGTGACCACGCGCGAGGAGCTGCAGCACGACGAGTACGGGAACGTCGTCGTCGCGTCGGAGTGGGGCATCGTGCGCGGGACTGATCTCCGCGTCGGGGGCGACGAGCGGATCACGACGACTGAGTACCTGAACGACCCGCAGAGCTGGCTGCTCGGCCGGGCCTACCACAAGACCGTGACCGACGCCGCCGGCACGCGGCTCTCCGAGGCGCGCACCTACTACGACGGCCCGGCGTTCCTCGGGCTCGCGTACGGCGAGCTCGGGCCCCGCGGCCTCCCCACGCGGACCGAGGCCTGGATCGACGGCGATCGCTGGGCGCAGACCGAGCGCGTCGAGCGCGACGACTACGGCAACGTCGTCGCGACGCTCGACGCCGTCGGCACGCGCCGCGAGGTCACGCTCGACGAGGCGACCCACCGCTTCCCGGTGACCGAGCGCGTCCTCCTCGACGGCGGCGGCGCCCTCACCTTCCACGCCGCCTACGACCCGGTCCTCGGCACGCTCACGTCGTACCGCGACGCCGGCGGCGCGGAGACGCGCTTCCTCTGGGACCCGCTCTTCCACCTCACCGCCATCGTCCGCCCCGGCGACAGCGACGCGAAGCCATCGGTGACGTTCGAGTACCGCTACGGCGATCCGGTCTCGCGCGTCGTGACGCGGAGCCGGATCGAGCCCGGCGGGGAGGCCGTGCTCGAGAAGCAGATGCTGTACGACGGGCTCGGCCGCTCGCTCGCGCTCGTCGAGGCGGCGGAGGACGGGAAGACGCTCGTCTCCGGCATGCGTCACCTCGGCCTCCAGGGGCGCGTCGTCCGGGAGTACGAGCCGTTCCTCGCGGACGGCTTCGACCCACCTGCCCCCGCGACGCCGTTCACGAGCCACGCCTACGACGCGCTCGGGCGCCGCGTCGCCTCGGTGCTGCCCGACGGCTCGCGCGCCGAGACGCGCTACGCGCCGTTCGCGGTGGAGTCCTGGGACGCGGAGGACCTCGACCCCGCCTCGCCTCACGCGGCGACGCCGAAGACCGACCGGCTCAGCGCGCTCGGCGTCGTGGAGGTCGAGGAGCGGCTCGGCGCCGAGCGCGTCGTGACCCACTTCCGGCGCGACGCGCTCGGGCGCGTCGTCTCGCTCGTGGACTCCGCGGGGCGCGAGACCACCTACGCGCACGATGGCCTCGGCCGAGTCGTCGCGTCGGTCCACCCGGACGCCGGGAGCACCACGTTCGTCTACGACGCCGCGGGGCGGCTGCTCGAGCGGATCGACGCGCGCGGCGCGCGCGTGGTCACGGCGTACGACGCGATCGGGCGGCCGACGGTCGAGCGGCTCGTCGACGGGGCCGGGCAGGACGAGGAGGTGGTCCGGTACCACTACGACGCACCGTCGCCGCTCTTCCCTGGCGAGGACGCGACGGGCGACCTCGCCTGGGTCGAGGACGCGGGCGGCGAGGAGCACTACCGGCGCGACACGCGCGGGCGGCTCGTCGAGACCGTCCGGAAGGTCGACGGCAAGAGCTACCGGATCGCCACGGCGCTGGACGGGCTCGACCGCGTGAAGGCGGTGACCTACCCGGACGATCGGACGCTCGAGTATCGCTACGGCGCGCGCGGCCTCCTCGAGTCGGTCCCTGGGGTCATCTCACGGATCGACCACGACGCGCGCGGGCGTGCCACCCGGCTCGAGTACGCGAGCGGCACGGTCTCGACGGCGCGGTACGACGAGATGGACCGCGTCGCGGGGCTCGAGACGGTCGCGGGCGGACGCACGGTCCAGTCGGCCTCGTACGGCTACGACCGCGTCGGGAACCTGCTCCAGATCTCGGACGCGCTCCGCGCGAGCGGGACGCTCTCCGCGGGACGCGCCTACGGCTACGACGACCTCTACCGGCTCGTCTCGGGCACGGGCGCGGATCGCACCTGGAGCTACGCGTACCACCCCGACGGTCGGTTCGCCTCGCGCTCCGACCTGGGCGTCTACGCGTACGGCGCAGCGCACCAGGCGACCGACGTCGCCGGCAAGGCCTACCGGTTCGACCAGGCGGGGAACGTCGTCGAGCGCCCGGGCTCGGTGCAGACGTTCGACGCGAAGGGGCGCCTGAAGACCATCACGATGGATGACGGCACCGAGGTCCGTTTCCGCTACGACTACACGGGCGCACGCATCGTGAAGTCCACGGACGGCCCGGGCGGCGCGCACCGGACGGTCTACGTCGACCGGCTCGCGGAGGAGCGTGACGGCGCGCTCGTCGACTACGTGTTCGCGGGCGACCGGCGCGTAGCGAAGCTCGGCGGCCCGCGCCCCGAGCCCGTCGCGGCGGGCACCCTCACCGCGCTGCCGCCCATCCTCGGCCTCGGCGCGGCGCTCTCCGTCCTCGCCGCGCTGGCGCTCTCGCTCGCGCGCACGACCCGCCGCCGCTTCCGCCCCGCCGTCGCCCTGGCGACCGCCTTCGCGTTCCTGTCGGTGACGACCGCCGGCTGCTCGACGCACGGCGACGCATCGGCCGGCCCGGAGGTGCTCGCCGCGGTCTACTACCACGGCGATCACCTGGGCGGCGTCGCGGTCCAGACCGACGAGCAGGGCGCCGTCGTCGCAGAGACCGCCTTCGATCCCTTCGGCGGCGAGCTCGCGTCCTCCACCGAGCCGTACGCCTTCACCGGCAAGGAGCGCGACCCGGAGACCGGCCTCTACGACTTCGGCGCCCGCGTCTATGACCCCGCCCTCGGGCGGTTCCTCTCACCGGACCCGGCCGTCCTCGCCGACCCCGAGCTCGCGGTCGGCGATCCCCAGCTCCTCGACGTCTACGCCTACGCCCGGAACACGCCCACCGGCTACGTGGACCCCGACGGCCGGCTCCCGCACATCCTCGTCGGCGCGCTCATCGGCGCGGCGATCGGCGGCGGCGTCTACCTCGTCAAGGCGGCCGTCACCGGCGAGTTCAGCGGCCGCGGCCTCGGGGCGTCCCTCGCCGGGGGCGCGGTGTCCGGCGCCGTCGCCGCCGCGACGGGCGGCGCGAGCCTGGTCGTGCAGGGGATGAGCGCCGGCGTCGCCGGCGGGCTCACGCAGCGGGCGATCGAGACGCGGAGCCTCTCGAAGACGGTCGACCCCGTGTCCATCGGCACGGACGCCGTGCTCGGCGGGGCGATGGGGCCCGCGGCGAAGCTCGCCGGGAAGGCGATCGGGGCGGTCGCCACGAAGGTGGCGCCGGTCGTCAAGGCCGGGCTCGCCCGCGCGGGACAAGGGCTCAAGGCGGGGGCCCAAGCCGTGGAGCGCCAGGCCCGCGCCGTGGTTGCGCGCGCCAACGTCGCGTTCCGAAGCTTCGCGACCGAAGAAGGGAAGGCCGTATTCTACTCTGGACCCGGGCAGTGGAAGGTGGCCGAGACCTACGCCCGGATGATGGGGAAGCAGACGATCGCGGACACACCGGGCGGTGCGTGGCTCAACGCGTTCCAGAGAAACCCGAGCGAATTGCCCGACTGGGTCTGGAAGGCCGCGTCCAAGAAGTTCGCCGATGGTGCACGCGGGAAGGTGACCTCGCTCGTGGAGGGCGCCAGGCCCGATCGCGTGTACGAGCAGGTGGAACTGCCCGCGCTCTTGAAGAATCCTGCGGTAACCTTGATCCAGGAAGTCGGCAGGAAAGCGAACTGACATGTCACTTCGCGACCGTGTCGCACGCATCCTGAGGCTCCGCCGCGCTCCGGTCGAGGCGCCGTGGGTGAAAGAGGTCGTCACCCGCGACGCGCGCGGCCGCCTCGAAGAGCGCCTACGCGTCTACCGGGCGCACGATGCGATCGACCGGACCGTCGAGCGTTTCGACGGAAGCGGACGGCGCGTAGAGGGCGTGACCTCGTACCGGGACGGCACGACGCTCGTCCGGTCATTCGATGAGCGAGGCGACACCGTTCAGGACGAGTGGCGGCGACGGGACGGGTCGCTCGAGAAGCGCCTCACGATCGCGTACGAGGGGGGCGAGGCGATCGTCACGACCTACGACGGCGAGGGGCGCGAAATTGCGCGGAGCCGCCAGCCGAAGCGCACCGTGTAGGCCCCCAGCGCCCGAAACCGAAGGTCCGCGTAGGCGACCCAGCGCGCCCTAGACCGAGAGTGTCGGGCAGCGCCGGGAACGAAGCGCCAGACCGGAAGCGCCAGACCGAGAGTTCCGCGCCTCATCCGGTTGGACCGCGACTCGACCGCCTCGCGCCTTCGTCCGGGCGAGGACGCCTGACCCGCACCCGCGGAGCGACCCGGCCATGAAGACGACGCAAGCCACTGCGATCCGGAGCTTTTCCAGCTTGCGGCCCAGGTCCAGGAAGGCGTAAATAGACCCATCCGGTCGGAACGGCCTGGCGACGCCGCCCCACCGCAACACCCGGCATGACACGCGCGGCGCGAGCAGGCGACGGAGCCCCTCCGATCGTGGGGCGGAGGGTCCGGGTCACCGGCACCGTCCAGGGCGTCGGCTTCCGCCCGTTCGTGTACCGCCTGGCGCACGAGGCCGGGCTCGCGGGGCGCGTGCGGAACGACGCGTCCGGCGTGACCATCGAGGCGTTCGGACCGGCCGTCGCGCTCGACGAGCTCGAGCGGCGGCTGCGCAGCGACCGGCCGCCGGCGGCGGTCATCGAGACGCTCCGGAGCGAGCCCATCGCGGCCGAGCGCATGGACGGGTTCGAGATCGTCGCGAGCGGGCCCGCTGCCGAGCGGCGCACGGCCATCCCGCCCGACCTCGCCACCTGTCCCGCCTGCGAGCGCGAGGTCTTCGACCCCCGCGACCGCCGCCACGGCTATCCGTTCACGAACTGCACCGACTGCGGCCCGCGCTTCACCGTCGCGCACGGCGCCCCGTACGACCGGCCGGCCACCACCATGGCGGCGTTCGTCATGTGCCCGGCGTGCGCGCGCGAGTACGCGGATCCTCTCGACCGCCGCTTCCACGCGCAGCCGAACGCCTGCCCCGTCTGCGGGCCGCGCGTGCGGGTGGTCGCGCGGGACGGCACGCCGGTCGAGGCCGCCGATCCCGTCGCGCACGTCGGGGCCGCCCTGGCGGGCGGGCAGATCGCGGCCGTGAAGGGCATCGGCGGGTTCCACCTCGCCTGCGACGCGACCTCCAGCGCCGCCGTCGCCACGCTGCGGGCGCGCAAGCGCCGCGAGGAGAAGCCGCTCGCGTTGATGGTCCGCGACCTCGACGCGGCGCGCGCGGTCGCCGACCTCGGCGAAGCGGAGGCGGCGCTGCTCGCCTCGGTCGAGCGGCCCATCGTGCTGTGCCGGCGCCGCCCCGACGCGGCGCTCGCGCCGGAGATCGCGCCGGACAGCCCGCTCGTGGGGCTCCTCCTCCCCTACGCGCCGCTCCATCACCTCCTCCTCGACGCCGCGGGCCGCCCGCTCGTCATGACGAGCGGCAACCTCTCCGAGGAGCCGATCGCGTTCGAGGACGACGAGGCGATCCGGCGGCTCGGGGCGATCGCCGACCTGTTCCTCGTGCACGATCGCCCCATCGCCTCGCGCTGCGACGACTCGGTCGCGCGGACCATCGCCGGCCGGCCCCTCGTGATGCGGCGCTCGCGCGGCTACGTCCCGCGACCGGTGACCGTCCACCGCCGCTTCGAGCGTCCGGTGCTCGCGGTGGGCGCGCAGCTCAAGAACACCTTCTGCCTCGCGCGCGGCGACGAGGCCGTGCTCGGGCCGCACGTCGGCGACCTCGACAACCTCGAGACCTACGCGGCGTTCGAGGCGGCCATCGCGCGGCTCGAGGGGTTCCTCGCGCTCCGCCCCGAGGTCGTCGCCTGCGACCTCCACCCGCTCTACCTCTCGACCCGCTACGCGCGCGAGCGCGCCGCCGCGCTCGGCGTCCCGCTCGTCGAGGTGCAGCACCACCACGCCCACGCGGCCGCGGCGATGGCCGAGCACGGCCTCGACGGTCCGGTGCTCGCACTCGCCTGGGACGGCACCGGCCTAGGCTCCGACGGCACGGCCTGGGGCGGCGAGCTCCTCCTCGCCGAGCGCGGCCGCTTCGAGCGGCTCGCCACCTTCCGGCCGCTCGCCCTCGCCGGCGGCGACCGCGCCATCCGCGAGCCGTGGCGCCTCGCCCTCGCGGCGGTGCTCGACGCCTTCGGAGAGGACGCGCCGCTCGAGGACCTCCCGCTCTTCCGCGCCGTCGCCCCGGGCGAGCTCGCCGTCGTGCGCCGCCTGCTCGCGACCGGCCTCAACTCGCCGCGCGCCCACGGCGTGGGCCGCGCCTTCGACGCCGCCGGAGCGCTCGCGCTCGGCCGCGGCGTCTCCCACTACGAGGGGCAGGTCGCGCTCGCGCTCGACAACGCCGCCGACGCAGGCCCCGGCGCCGCGCCCTACCCGTTCGACGTGGACACGGGCGGCCCGACGGCCGAGCTCGATCTGCGCCCGCTGTGGCGCGCCCTCGTCGCGGACGTCCTCGCCGGCACCGCGCCCGCGGCGATCTCGGCCCGCTTCCACGCCGCGCTCGCCCGCGCGGGCGCCGCGCTCGTCCGGCACGCCAGCCGGACGACCGGGCGGCTGCCCGTGGTGCTCACCGGCGGCTGCTTCCAGAACGCCCGGCTCACCGAGGGCCTCCTCGGCGAGCTTTCGGCGGATTTCGCGGTATACCCACACGGTCAGGTGCCCCCCGGCGACGGCGGGATCGCGCTCGGCCAGGCGCTCGTCGCGGACGGCCGCGCACACCCGTAATCGGAGAGCCCAACACATGTGCCTCGGCGTTCCAGGGAAGGTCCTCGCCATCGACGGGATGAGCGCGACGGTGGACTTCTTCGGCGTGAGGAAGGAGCTCCGCCTCGACATCGTGGACGAGCCGGTGTCGGTCGGGGACTACGTCCTGAACCACGTCGGCTTCGCCATCCGGCGCATCCCGCCGGACGAGGTGCAGGAGACGCTCGCGCTGTTCGACCAGATCCTCGACGTCTCCGGCGCGAAGGCGGACCTCATGGCCGCCGACGTGCGGGGCGAGATCGCGGCGGCGAAGCACAAGGAGTAGCGAGCCGCCGGCGCGGCGCTCCGGCGAGCGCGCGGTGGCGTGGAGACCCCATGGCAGCGAAGGATCTCTTCCAGGAGCTCAAGTTCCGCGACCCGGTGCGCGCGCGCGCCCTCTCCGAGGCGATCGGGCACGAGGTCGCGGCGCTCGGGCGGCGCGTCTCGGTCATGCACGTGTGCGGCAGCCACGAGCAGGCCATCGCGCGCTTCGGGCTGCGCGCGGTGCTGCCGCCGGACCTCGAGCTCATCATGGGCCCGGGCTGCCCGGTGTGCGTCACCGACGGCCCCGAGGTGGACGAGGCGGTCGCGCTCGCGGTCCAGGGCGCGCGCGTGTGCACGTACGGTGACATGCTGCGCCTGCCCGGGACCGCGCGTTCGCTCGCGGACGCCCAGGCCGAGGGCGCCAAGGTCGACGTCGTCTACTCCGTGTCCCAGGCGCTCGAGCTCGCCGAGAAGCACCCCGAGGACGAGGTGGTCTTCCTCGGCTCCGGCTTCGAGACCACCGCCGTCGCCACGGCGGCGGTGGCGCTCGCGAGCCCGCCCAGGAACTTCTCCATCCTCTCGGTGCACAAGTACGTCCCCGCCGCGATGAACGTCGTCGCCGAGAGCCCGGAGACGAACATCGAGGGCTACATCGCGGCGGGCCACGCCGCCATCATCACCGGCTGGGGCATCTTCGAGCCGTTCGCCGCGCGCACCGGCAAGCCGGTGGTGGTCGCCGGCTTCGAGCCGCTCGACATCCTCGCCGCGATCCTCAAGCTCACCGAACTCATGCGCGCGGGGAAGCCCGAGGTCGCGAACGTGTACCCGCGCTGCGTGACGAAGGAGGGCAACCTCGCCGCGCAGCGCTCGCTCTGGAAGGTGTTCCGCCCGGTGACCGGCAGGTGGCGCGGCATCGCCGAGGTCCGCGACGGGAACCTCGACCTCACCGCCGAGTTCGCGCACCTCGATGCGCGCAAGCGCTTCCGCATCGACACCGCCCCGGTGCGCGACGACGAGGCCGAGGAGGCCGCGAAGGGCTGCATCTGCGGCTCGATCATGCTCGGCCTCGCGAACCCGGGCGACTGCGCGCTGTTCGGCAAGACCTGCGTCCCCGAGTCGCCGGTGGGCGCCTGCATGGTGTCGTCGGAGGGACAGTGCCGCATCTGGCACACCTACGGCGGCGTCCCGGATCTCAGGAAGGTGGGCACGTAGATGGAGAAGCCCGCGGCCAGGATCGGCCTCAAGCACGGCTCCGGTGGGCGCGCGATGCGCCAGCTCATCGAGGACGTGTTCCTCACCCTCGCCTCCCCGGTGGACGGCATCGGCCTCTCCGCGCTCGACGACGGCGCGGCCATCCGCGTCGGCGATCGCTGGCTCGTCATCACCACCGACTCCCACGTCGTGCACCCGATCTTCTTCCCGGGCGGCGACATCGGACGGCTCAGCGTCTCCGGCACGGTGAACGACCTCGCCATGATGGGCGCCACCGAGCCCCTCGGCCTCACCTGCGCGGTGGTGCTCGAGGAGGGCTTCCCGCGCGCCGACCTGGAGCGGGTGGTCGCCTCGATGCGCGAGACGGCGCGCGAGGCGAACGCGCCCATCGTCACCGGCGACACCAAGGTGATGGGCAAGGGCGAGGTGGATGGGATCGTCCTCAACACCACCGGCGTCGCGCTCGCCGAGCGCGTCGTCAGCGACGCGGGCCTGCGCGCGGGCGACCTCGTCATCGTCACCGGCACCATCGGCGACCACGGCATGGCCATCATGTCGCGCCGTCATGACCTGCGGCTCGAGGGCGACCTCTGCTCCGACGTCGCGCCGCTCAACGGGCTCGTCCGCGAGGCGCTCCGCGCCGGCGGCGAGGACGTGGTGGCGATGAAGGACCCGACCCGCGGCGGCGTCGCGGGCGTGCTCCACGAGATGGCCGCGAAGGGCAAGGTCGGCATCGTCATCGACGAGACCGCGCTCCCGGTGCGCGACGAGGTGCGCGCCGCGGGCGAGATGATCGGCATCGACCCGCTCCTCGTCGCGAACGAGGGCAAGGCGGTCATCGGCGTGCGGGCGCGCTCGGCGGACAAGGTCCTCGCCGCGCTGCGGGCCCACCCGCTCGGCGCCTCCGCGACGGTGATCGCCACCGCCATCGGGGAGCGGCCCGGGGCGGTCATCCTCGACACCGGGTTCGGCAAGCGCATGCTCGCGGAGCCCGAGGGCGAGCTCCTCCCGCGGATCTGCTAGGCGCCCATGCACGAGTACTCCCTCGTCGAGGCGCTCGTCACCCGCGTGGAGGCGGAGGCTCGCAAGCGCGGCGCGCTCGCGGTGCACAGGCTCTCCGTCCGCGTGGGCGAGCTCTCGGGCGTCGATCCCGAGCTGTTCCAGACCGCCTACGAGACCTTCCGCGCGGGCACCCTCTGCGCGGACGTCCCGCTCACCCTCACCCGCGTCGCGGCGAGCTGGTCCTGCCCGCGCTGCAAGACGCCCATCGCGCGCGGCGCGATCCTGCGCTGCCCCGCGTGCGACGCGCCGGGCAAGCTCGACGACGGCTCCGACGCGCTGACCCTCGACCGCATCGAGATGGAGGTCCCCTGATGTGCACGACCTGTGGCTGCGGCGACACCGAGCTCGTCCCGGTGGAGCTGCACGAGAAGATCCTGGCCGGCAACGACCGCGCCGCGCGCCACAACCGCGAGCACTTCCTCGAGTCGGGCGTCCTCGCCCTGAACCTCATGGGCTCGCCGGGCGCGGGCAAGACCGCCGTGCTCGAGGCGACGGCGAAGGCCGCCGCCTCGAAGGGCTGGAAGCTCGGCGCCGTGTCCGCCGACCTCGCCACCGACAACGACGCCCGCCGGCTCCAGAAGGCGGGCATCCCCTCGAAGGCCATCACCACCGGCCAGGCCTGCCACCTCGACGCCGAGCTCGTGCACCGCTCGCTGCACGACTTCCCCTGGCAGCAGACCGACGTGTTCTTCATCGAGAACGTCGGCAACCTCGTCTGCCCGGCGATCTACGACCTGGGCCAGGCGGCCAACGTCGTCGTGCTCTCGGTCACCGAGGGCGAGGACAAGCCGCTCAAGTACCCGGTGATGTTCAACGCCGCCGACCTCGTGCTCCTCACGAAGTGCGATCTCGTCCCGCACCTCGACGTCGAGCTCGCAAAGGTCCACGACGCGCTCGCCCGCGTGATGCCGCGGCCGCGGGTGATCGAGGTGTCCGCGCGCAGCGGCCAGGGCATGGACGCGTGGGTGGCGTGGCTCGAGGAGCTGCGCGACGGGATCGGGCTCGGCGCGGCGGCGCACGCGCACTCGCACGCCCACGAGCATTCGCACGACCACGCGCACGGCGCGGAGCACCACGCGCACGTGCACTCCCATGCCCACGCGCACGACGGCGGGCACGCGCACGACGGCGCGGATCACCACGGCCACTCGCACGCGGGCGGCGGGAAGCACGACCACGAGCACTGAGGACTGAACGGGGCCGTCGCTCGGGCGCGGGGTCCTGGTCCTGCCTGGTCCTGATCGGGGTCCGGGTCGAGGTGCGGGTCGGGGTCGAGGGTCGTTCTGGCTGGCATCGCCGCGGCCGAGGTCACTGTGGCGCGCCGCCACGCGGGACCTCCCGTCCTCGGCGGGCACGATGGACGGGGTTCACTTACTGAGACCGGTTCCGCCCGCAGACCCCGCCGGCAACGCGGGGCCGTGCGGGCGGGGTTGCGCATGGGCGAGGTCGGCGCGGCCGACCGCGTTGCATTGCGGTCCGTGGGTCGGGCGGTGCCTACCGCGTCCAGTGCCCGCCTGCGGGCGCGAGGTCCCGCCACGTAGGGCGGCGCGCTGCGGGCGGGGTGGGTGATGGGCTCGGGCTCGGGGCGCCGGTCGTCGCGGGCGAGGTCGAGGTCGTCGCGGTCGCGGGTCGCATCCCGCTGAATCGCCAGTCGGGTTACGTTCAGCCCCGGGCCAGCTCGAGTCCCCGACGTGGCCGAGAGGCATGCGATGAGGGATGAGCGCGCTGCTCACAGCGCCCGCGGCACGAGGTCCCCCGCGTCGGGCAGCACGAGCACGCTCGGCTCCGCCTTCCCCACGATGTCGCGGGCGCGCGCGAGCGCGGTGGCGAGGTCGGGGGCGTAGGTCGCGTAGGTCTCGCGCACGGTCGCCTCGTTCATCGCGGACACGAGCAGCACCGTCGCGCCAGCGGGCAGGAAGCGACGCACGCCGAGCTCGAAGATCCCCTCGTTCACGACCTGCAGCGGGCCGGTGCCCTCGGGGCACTCCGCCGCCACGATCACGACGCCGCCCTCGCGGAGCAGGAGCCCCGCCGGCGGGATGAGCTTCGAGGCCTGGTAGAGCGAGCCGGACACGGGCAGCGGCGCCGACACGACCACGATGTCGGCGGGCGCCGCCTCGACCTCGCACCACGGGCGCGCGAGGCGCACGCCCTCGCGATGCGCGTAAACGACGTCGCCCGCTACCGCGCCCACGATCGTGGCGCCCGCCTCGACCACGTTGACGAGATAGGTGTCGCGCCCAATGCGGCGCACCGCCTCCTCGATGTCCTCGCGGCACGGGTTGCCGTCGGCGCGCCCGAGCGACGAGGCCGGATCCGCCTTCAGCTTGTGGTTCTGGCGGATGTCCACGTCGTGGCCGAGCCCCGGGAAGATCCCCTTCGCGCCGCCGCCCCAGCCGGCGAAGTAGTGGGGCTTCACCTTGCCGGTCGAGACGACGAGGTCGGCCTCGGCCACGCAGCGGTTCACGCGGATGCGCGTGCCGCGGCTCGTCCGCCCCATCTCCACCATCGAGGCGTCGTCGCGCGCGTCGTGGTTCACCACGCGGTGGCGCCGCAGCACCTCCTCCGGCAGCCCGAGCCGCTCGAGCGGCTTCGGGCCGTGCGTCCCGTTCGCCACCGCGATCGTCAGGTGGTCGTCGGGGACGACGGCGAGCGCCCGGCGGGCCGCGGCGAACAGCTCGGCGCGCGGCTCGTCGCGGGAGGAGTCGCTCACGATGACGACGACGCGGGTCCGGGCCGTGGCCACCGTGGCGAGCGGGCGGGCGCCCACCGGGTGGGCGAGGGCGGCGTCGAGCGCGGCCGTGAGGTCCGGAACCGGCGGGGCGACGGGCGGGAGGAGCACGCGGGCGCCGGGAACGTCCGGCAGCGGGAGGGGGCGGGCGCCGTAGCCGAGGAGGACGGTCACGGCGGGATTGTACGTCCGGCGAGCGAGGAGTGGCGACCGCGGCCGCGCGACCTGCCCCGAGACCGACCGTCCATTGTCCTTCGACGCGGCCTTCGGCCGCTACGCTCAGGGCGAGCGGATACCTCCCCGGTACGCCTACGACCTCTCCGGCGCCCCAGGCTCGATCGCAGGCACAGGCGCCGGCGCGTCGCCGTTCGCCACGTCCGACTTCGGGAGCGCGGCGGCGATCCGGCGCCGCACCTCGTCCTTGAGCCGGCCCGCGTCCTCGGGCTTGAGGCCGGCGGTGGGGACGGGCTCGAGGATACGCGCGTAGGCCCGGCACGGCCGGACCCACGGGCTCCCCTTCGGCATCCCCTGCGCCGCCCCGTGCACCGCGACCGGCAGGATGGGCACCCCCGCCTCGATGGCGAGCCGGAACGCCCCGGACTTGAAGGGCAGGAGCTTCGCGCTCACGCTCCGCGTCCCCTCCGGGAAGATCATGACGTTCATGCCGCGATCGAGGTAGCGGCGCGCCTTCGCGAGCGCCTCGCCGCCGCTCTCGGGATCGCCGCGGCGGACCGGGATGTCGCCGGAGATACGGAACATCCAGCCGACCCACGGCACCTTGAAGAGCGACTCCTTCGCGATCCACTTCATCTCGCGGGGGAGCTTCGAGAGCATGAGGATGTCGAGCAGCGACTGGTGGTTCGCGACGACCACGTACGCCTGGCGCCCGCGCGGCCAGCGCCCCTCGATCCGCAGCCGCCAGGGAGGGAAGGTCCTCGTCACGGCGACCGCGGCGAGCCGCGAGAAGCGGCCCGCGAGGGCGCGGTTCCGGTCGAACGGATACGCGACGGCGAAGAGCAGCGCCTGCAGCGGGAGCGCCAGCAGGATGACGAGGCCGGTGAGGAAGTAGCCGATGGCTGCGATGACGGGCACGGTCGAATGGTCCAGAGCGGAGGTCACCGTGCGGTCACGGCGGCGACCGGCACGGCGGGGGGCGAGAGGTCGGGGCGGGCGAGGTGGTGCTCCGTCCTCGCCTGGAAGAGGGCCGCGACCGAGAGGAGGCGCCCCTCCTCGAGCGGAGGCCCGACGAGCTGCATCGACAGGGGCAGCTTGCCCGAGAAGCCCATCGGCAGCGCCACGGCGGGGAGCCCGGCGACGTTGCCCGCGGCGCCGAGCGGGTCGGGGCTCGCGAAGAGCGCGTCGAAGCTCTCCTCCACGCGCGGCGGCGCGAACGGCAGGTTCGGGGCGAGCACGAGGTCGAAGCGGGAGAAGAAGCCCGCGAGCGCCCGCTGGATCTCGCCGCGGACGCGCATCGCGCGCACGTAGTCGGCCGCGTTCGCCTTGGGCAGGTAGTCCTCCGGCCTCCTCGTCTTGTGCGACGCGTCGGCGAGCTCGCGCGTGCGGCCGGAGCGGATGAGCTCCTCGAACGCGGTGGCGGCCTCCGCCTCGATGAGCAGCCCGGCGAGCGGCTCGTACGGGAGGTCCGGGAGCGACGCCGGCTCGAGGAGCGCACCCGCCCCGCGGAGCACCTCGGCGGCCGCGGCGAACGCCTCGCGAGCGCCGGGCGCGAGCTCGGGCTTGTCGGGGAACCCGAGCACCGCGACGCGCAGGCCGCGCGCCACGTCCGGGCGGACGCGCTTCACGGCCGGCGGCGACGAGATGGCGCTCGGGTCGCGCGCGTCGGGCCCGGCGATGACGTCGAGCACGAGCGCGCAGTCGCGGGCGGTCCGCGCCATCGGCCCGAGCTTGTCCATCGTGTACGAGAGCGCCATCGCGCCGTGGCGCGGCACGACCCCGTAGGTGGGGCGGAGCCCCGTCACGCCGCAGAACGCCGATGGGCAGGTGATGGAGCCCCAGGTCTCCGAGCCGATCGCGAACGCGACGAGCCCCGCCGCCACCGCCGAGCCGGCGCCTGACGACGACCCGCCCGCCCAGCGGGCCACGTCCCACGGCGTCCGGCACGGCCCGTTCAGCGCCGCCTCGCCGGTGTGGTAGCCGAGCCCGCCCGCGAGCTCGACCATGGAGAGCTTCCCGAGCAGCACCGCGCCCGCCTGGGAGAGGCGCGTGACGATCGCCGCGTCGCGGTCGGGCACGCGCCCGGCGTAGGGCGCCGCGCCGAAGGTGGTGCGGATCCCCTTCGTGTCGACGAGATCCTTGAGCCCGTACGGAACCCCGTGCAGCGGCCCGCGCCAGCGGCCGGCGGCGAGCTCCGCCTCCGCCGCCCGCGCCTCGGTGAGCGCGCGCTCCGGCGTCACGGTGACGAAGCAGCCGAGCCGCGCCGCGTGCGCGTCGATGCGCGCGAGGTACGCCTCGGCGAGCTCGACGGGAGAGAGCTCGCGCGCGCGGAGCTTCTGCGAGAGCGCCTGGACTCCGGAGAACAGGACGTCGTCGGAGACGGCCACGCTAGGCTCCCGGGCGCGCCGGCGACGCGCGGAAGACGAAGGCGGGCTCGGCGTCGAGGGCGAGCGGGAACGCGCGGAGCGGCGCGAGCGGATCGGGGCCGGCGGCCGCGACGGGAGCGGGGGGCGCATCGGGCGCGGCCGGCTCCTTGCTGGCAGGGCCGGGCGCGGAGGCGCGCGCACCCGCGCAGCCGGCGGCGAGCGCGGGGGCGAGCGCGATGACACGGAGGAAGTCGCGGCGAGGTGTCGCGGTCTCGGGCGGTCGGGCGTCGTCCATGCCGCGTTCCTAGCACAGCGGCGCCCCGACCGCGCCGCCTCCAGCCGGGCCAGTGCTAACATCCGTGCCGCGTGCCCGAGTTCGCGCCGATCCCCCTGCCATTCCTCGGCCTCGACTCGGTGGAGACCCTCCGCCGGATGGCCGACGCGCTCCCGGAGGGGCTCTTCCTCACCGATCGCGAGGGTACGGTCACCTTCTGGAACCGGGCCGCGGAGCGGATCACGGGCTGGCCACGGAGCGAGGCCATCGGCCAGCGCTGCTCGATCCTCGCCGGGGACGCCGTGAATGGCTGCCCGTGCGGCGCGGGGCTGCTGAGCTGCGGCGTCGCGGAGCGGTCGCGCACCTCGCGCTGCTGCACGATCCGCAAGCGGGACGGGCGGCCGCAGCTCATCGTGAAGAACGCCGTCGCGCTGTACGCGGCCGACGGCCTGCCGGCAGGGACGCTCGAGACGTTCACCGACGTGACGGCGCCCGCCGCGACGGAGGTGCCCACCGAGCCCGTCGTGCTCCGCGACGCCGGAGCACCCCGCGGGGATGATGTCTGCGGACTCGTCGGGCGTCACCCGTCGATGCGCGAGCTCCACCGGATGATCGCGCTCGTCGCCACCTCCAGCGCGCCGGTGATGCTCACCGGGGAGAGCGGCGCCGGCAAGAACCGCGTCGCCGAGGCGATCCACCGCCTCGGCGACCGCGCAGAGCGCCCGCTCGTGCGCGTGTCGTGCGCGACGCTCGACCCGGCGGCGCTCGACGCCGAGCTCTTCGGCGGCCCCGACGGCCGGCGCCGCGGCCGGCTCGAGGACGCCGCCGGCGGGACGCTCGTCCTCGACGAGGTGGGCGACGCGCCGCCCGCGGTGCAGGCGAAGCTCCTGCACGTCGTCGAGGAGCGCGCGCTCGGCCGCGCCGGCGATGCGCACCGGGTCGTGGTGGACGTGCGCCTCCTCTGCACGACCCACCGCGACCTGCGCCCTCTCGTGCAGGACGGTCGCCTGCGCGCCGATCTCTACTTCCGGCTCGCCGCCTTCCCGCTCCACGTCCCGTCGCTCCGGGAGCACGCCGACGACGTGCCGCTGCTCGCGGAGCGCTTCCTCGCGGAGCTCGGCCCGGCGGGCCGGGTCGCCCGCGGCCTGTCGCCGGACGCGCTGCGCCTCCTCCGCGCCTACCCCTGGCCGGGCAACGTCCGCGAGCTCCGGAACGCGCTCGAGTACGCCGCGCTCCGCGCGGGGCCGGGCGAGATCCGGCCGGAGCACCTCCCGCGCGACGTGCTCGGGTTCCGCGCGGAGCGCCGGGCGAGGCCGGGCGATCCCGAGGCCGACGCGCGCCGCGCGCTCGTGGAGGCGCTCGAGCGGACGGGATGGAACCGGGCGCGGGCGGCGGAGCTGCTCGGCGTCTCGCGGGTCACCCTCTGGAAGCGGATGCGGCGGCTCGGCGTCGCCGCCCCGGGCGAGCGCTGACGACGGCGGGCCTCTCGGGCAGGATCTCCCCGTGCCCGAGCTGCCCGACATCGAGGTGTACGTGGAGGCCGTCGCCGCGCGCGTGCAGGGGAAGCCGCTCGTCGGCGTCCGGCTGGGGAGCCCGTTCGTGCTCCGCTCCGTGGATCCGCCGCTCGAGGAGGCCCGGGGAAAGCGCGTCGACGGGGTGCGGCGCGTGGGCAAGCGCGTCGTGCTCGCGCTCGAGGGCGACCTCTTCCTCGCGATCCACCTCATGATCGCGGGCCGGCTCCACTGGCGCGAGGAGGGCGCGAAGCTCCCAGGCCGCGTCGGCCTCGCGGCGCTCGACTTCCCCGGCGGCTCGCTCGTGCTCACCGAGGCGGGCTCGAAGCGACGCGCCGCGATCCATCTCGTGCGGGGCGCTGCGGCGCTCGCCGCGCTCGACCGCGGCGGGCTCGAGCCGCTCGGCGCCGAGCTCGGCGCCTTCCGCGCCGCGCTCACCGGCGAGAACCACACCCTGAAGCGCGCCCTCACCGACCCCCGCCTCTTCTCCGGGATCGGCAACGCCTACTCGGACGAGATCCTGCACCGCGCCCGGCTCTCGCCGGTGACCCTCACCTCGCGCCTCGACGACGAGGAGATCGCGCGGCTGCACGCGGCGACGCAGGCGGTGCTCTCCGAGTGGACGGAGCGCCTGCGCCGGGAGGCTGCGGGAGAGTTCCCCGAGGGGGTGACCGCGTTCCGGCCGGAGATGGCGGTCCACGGCCGGCACCGCCAGCCTTGCCCGGTGTGCGGGACGGCGGTCCAGCGCATCGTGCGGGCGGAGAACGAGGTGAACTACTGCCCGCGCTGCCAGACCGGCGGGCAGATCCTGTCGGATCGATCGCTCGCGCGGCTCCTCAAGGAGGACTGGCCGCGCACGATCGAGGAGCTCGAGCGGAACCCCGCGCTCGGCGCGACGCGGCCCCCGCCGGCGGCTGCGCGGCGGGGGAAGCGGCGCTGAGGAGAGGGGGCCGATCGACGTAGCGGCACCGCTCAAGCCCTCGACGCCGACGGTCGACCCCGACCCCGACCCCGACCGCGACCGCGACCTCGACCCCGACCTCGACCCCGACCCCGACCTCGACCTCGACCTCGACCCCGACCTCGACCCCGACCTCGACCTCGACCCCGACCTCGACCCCGACCCCGACCCCGACCCCGACCTCGACCCCGACCTCGACCCCGACCGACCTCGACCCCGACCCCGACCTCACACGCGACCGCGACCGCACCCGCGACGACCGGCGACCCGAGCCCCTCACCCATCCCGCCCGCAGCGCGCCGCCCTCCGTGGCGGGACCTCGCGCCCGCAGGCGGGCACTGGACGCGGTAGGCACCGCCCGACCCACGGACCGCAATGCAACGCGGTCGGCCGCGCCGACCTCGCCCATGCGCAACCCCGTCCGCACGGCCCCGCGTTGCCGGCGGGGTCTGCGGACGGAACCGGTCTCAGTAAGTGAACCCCGTCCATCGTGCCCGCCGAGGACCGCGAGGTCCCGCCCTGGCGGCGCGCCACCGTGACCTCGGCCGCGGCGATGCCGGCCAGAACGACCTCGACATCGACCCCGACCTCGACGTCGACCCCGACCTCGGGCCGCCCGATTCGTCGGTGCTCCAACGTTCCGTCCGGAGCACGCCCGCCACGCTGACCCAGCAGCGCTAGCCCGCTGGTATGATGTGCGCGCGAAACGGCGCGCTCACGGCCTCTCGGCCGCCTCCCTTTCGCTCGTCATGCCGATCGTGCCCCCTTCCGGGAATAACGATCGTGCCGCCTCACGTTCGGTTTGCGTCGGACCGCTCGCCACCTCGTCTAGTGTGCAAGCGGCTCCAAGGTGCCTCCCGGCACGCACACCAAGGCGGGCGCCCTCACGGGCCAGCCGCAACGACGAGGCGAGCAAGTGCCCGAGCCGACGCTGCCGTATTCCATCCGCCGGATCGTCCCCCTCTTCCTTGCCGCGTGCATCGCGGCCCCGATCCCCGCCGCCGCCGCCCAGGTCTGGACGGCGCTGGCGTCGGAGAAGGTCCGGCCCGCGACGGCGGCGCGGTCGGACTCGAGCGCGCGGATCGCCGCCGCACGGAACGAGTTCGAGGCCTTCCAGGTGGTCGTCACCGGCGCGGCGACGAACGTGCGCGCCACGGTGAGCGAGCTCACGGGCCCCGGCACGATCGGCGGCGTTCGCCTCTACCGCGAGGCGATCATCCAGGTGCAGACCGCCTCGGCGCTCGACGGCGCGACCGGTCCCTGGCCGGACGCGCTGGTGCCCGACGTGGACGAGCTTGCGAACGAGCGGCGGAACGCCTTCCCGTTCAGCGTGCCGGCGAGCGAGAGCCGGGCGATCTGGGTGGAGGTCTTCGTGCCGCCCGAGGCGCCGGCCGGCGACTACAGCGGCAACGTGAGCGTGGCCTGGGACGGCGGGGCCGCGACCGTGCCGGTGACGCTCACGGTCTGGCCGTTCACCCTGCCCTCCACCGCGTCGCTCAAGACCGCCTTCGGCTTCACCTACGGCGCGATCCCGAGCGGCCACGGCATCTCCGCCGCCGACGCGTTCGCCGCGCTGCGCGCGCGCTACGGTCAGCTCGCGCTCGATCACCGCATCACGCTCTCCCACGTCGACGACGGCAGCTCCGCCCTCGATCACGCCGGCACGTTCTACGGCCCCACGCTCGACGGGACGGCGCCGACGTCGCTGCGCGGCGCGCGCATGACCGCGTACGAGCTCCTCTACGACGCGAGCAGCTGGTCCAGCTACTTCGGCGGGAAGGGCTGGCTCGACCGGCTCTTCCAGTACACCTGCGACGAGCCGCCCCTCACCTGCGCCTGGACGGACATCCCCGGGCGCGCCGCCACCGCGCGCGCGGCGAACGTCCGCACGCTCGTGACGACGTCGATCCAGGAGGCCGACGCGAACGGGGTCACGAGCGACATCGACGTGATGGTGCCGGTGATCAACTACCTCGACGACAAGTCGGGCACCTTCGCCGGGAACCAGCGGTCGAAGTACGACGCGTTCCTCGCGGGCTCGCCGCGGCGTGAGCTTTGGACGTACCAGAGCTGCATGAGCCACGGCTGCGGCGGCACCGTGAACTTCGGCTCGCCGTCCTCGTCGGATCAGTACTTCACCGGATGGCCGAGCTACATGATCGACGCGTCGGCGGTGCGGAACCGCGCGCTGGAGTGGCTCTCGTTCCGCTACCGGCTCTCGGGTGAGCTCTACTGGGAGACGGCGTACGCGTTCACGCACGACGCCTGGACGAACCAGTGGGACTTCAACGGGAACGGCGACGGGACGCTCTTCTACCCGGGCACACCCGCGAAGATCGGCGGGACGACGGACATCCCGGTCGCCTCGATCCGGCTCAAGATGATCCGCGAGGGGATGGAGGACTACGAGTACCTGAAGCTCCTCGCCGACGCCGGCGACGAGGCGTTCGCGCGACAGGTGGCGGACGCGCTGTTCCCGAACGCCTACTCCACCGAGGTCGCGCCTGCGACGGTCATGGCCGCGCGCGAGCAGCTCGCGAAGCGGATCATCGCGCTCGGCGCGACGGCCCCCACTCCGCCGGGCGATCCTGCGCCCCTGCCGCCCTCGCCCCCGCCGCTCCAGGCGGGCGCGGCGGGTCCGATCGTGCGCGGCGGCTGCGCGGCGGGCGGCAGCTCCGGGCTCCTCGCCCTCGTCGGGCTCGTCGGCACGCTGCGGTTCCGCCGTCGGCGCGCGCGCTGAGCTCGAGCGCCGACGATCACGGTGGGTGAACGCGGGCGTGCCGGCGACCTCCGGCACGCCCGCTCGCGTTCTCCCTGCCCCCCGAAAGCCGCACCGCGTCGCCCTCGCCACGTCGCGTCAAAAGTGGAGCGCTCAGGTGCGCTTGCGCTCCGGCGCCGGGGTCGTTGCCTTGACACTACCGGGCCATGTGCGTTGTGTTCGCCCACCACCCTTACGCATCGCGCGAAGGAAGGACCATGGCCACGGACTTCACCCCGCCGAAAAACCCGCCGTCCTCGCCCATCCCGAAGAAGAAGATCCGCCGGGAGGACGCGCTCGCGTACCACTCGTCCGGCCGCAAGGGGAAGATCGAGGTCGTCGCGACGAAGCCCATGGCGACCGCGCGCGATCTCGCGCTCGCCTACAGCCCCGGCGTCGCCGAGCCCTGCCTCGAGATCGAGAAGGACCAGGACCTCTCCTACCTCTACACGGCGCGCGGCAACCTCGTCGGCGTCATCTCCAACGGCACCGCCGTGCTCGGCCTCGGCGACATCGGCGCCGCGGCGGGCAAGCCCGTCATGGAGGGCAAGGGCGTCCTCTTCAAGCGCTTCGCCGACATCGACGTGTTCGACATCGAGGTCGACCAGAAGGACGTCGACGCCTTCTGCAAGGTGGTGAAGGCGCTCGAGCCCACCTTCGGCGGCGTGAACCTCGAGGACATCAAGGCGCCGGAGTGCTTCATCATCGAGGAGCGGCTCAAGCGGGAGATGCAGATCCCGGTCTTCCACGATGACCAGCACGGGACCGCGATCATCTCGGGCGCCGCGCTCCTCAACGCGCTCGAGCTCGCCGGCAAGGACATCGCCAAGGTGAAGGTGGTCGTCTCCGGCGCCGGCGCGTCCGCCATCGCCTGCACCAAGTTCTACCTCTCGCTCGGCGTGCGCCGCGAGAACGTGGTGATGGTCGACACGAAGGGCGTCATCTACCGCGGGCGCACCGAGGGGATGAACGAGTGGAAGGCGGAGTTCGCCGCCGACACCAAGGCGCGCACGCTCGCCGACGCGATGAAGGGCGCGGACGTCCTCCTCGGCTGCTCCGCCAAGGGCATGGTGGACCAGGACATGGTCCGCTCGATGGCGAAGGACGCCATCGTGTTCGCGCTCGCGAACCCCGACCCGGAGATCAGCTACCCCGAGGCGAAGGAGGCGCGCCTCGACGTCATCATGGCGACCGGGCGCTCCGACTACCCGAACCAGGTGAACAACGTCCTCGGCTTCCCGTACATCTTCCGCGGGGCGCTCGACGTGCGCGCGAAGGGCATCACCGAGGACATGAAGATGGCGGCGGCCCGCGCGCTCGCCGCGCTCGCCAAGGAGGACGTGCCCGACTCCGTCTCGCGCGCCTACGGCGGCGAGAAGTTCCGCTTCGGCCGCGACTACATCATCCCGAAGCCGCTCGACCCGCGCGTGCTGCTGTGGGTCGCCCCGGCCGTCGCGAAGGCCGCGATGGACACCGGCATCGCGCGGCAGAAGATCGATCTCGGCGAGTACCGCGATCGCCTGCGCAAGATGCAGAGCCGCGCCAACCAGGTGATGGGCTCCATCACCTCCAAGGCCAAGAAGAAGCTCACGCGCATCGTCTTCCCCGAGGGCCATCACCCGAAGATCCAGCAGGCGGCGGAGATCCTGCGCGAGGAGGCGATCTGCGAGCCGGTGCTCCTCGGCCCGGTGGACGTCATCCAGCGCTCCATCGCCGACCAGCGGCTCGACGACCTCGACGGCGTCACCATCATCGATCCGATGACGAGCGACCAGTTCAGCCGCTACGTGGCGCGCTATTGGGAGATCCGCCGCCGCCGGGGCGTGACCTTCGAGGAGGCGCAGCGGCGGGTCCGCATGCGGAACTACTACGCCGCCGTGATGGTCGAGCAGGGCGTGGCGGACGGGCTCGTCACCGGCCTCACCTCCGGCTACGCGGCCGCGGTGCGGCCGGCGCTGGAGGTGGTCCGCACGCGGCCCGGGCAGCGCGCGGCGGGCGTCTACATCGTGGTCACGAAGAACGACTTCAAGTTCTTCGCCGACTGCACGGTGAACGTGGACCCGTCCGCCGCGGAGCTCGCCGAGATCGCCCTCACCACGAGCGACCTCGCGCGCTACTTCGACGTCGTCCCGCGCGTGGCGATGCTCTCGTACTCGAGCTTCGGCTCCGCCGCCGGCGACAGCCCGCGCAAGATGGCGATCGCGACCGATCTCGTGCGGCAGCACAGCCCCGACCTCGAGGTCGACGGCGAGATCCAGGTCGACATCGCGACGAACACCGAGGTCCGCGTCCCGGAGTTCCCCTTCTCCACGCTCAAGGACAACGCGAACGTGTTCGTGTTCCCGAACCTCGACGCCGCGAACATCTGCTACCAGATGCTCGCGAACGTCGCGGGCGCGGAGGTGATCGGCCCCGTGCTCATCGGCATGCAGAAGCCGGTGAACGTGCTGCAGATGGGCTGCTCGGTGCAGTCGATCGTGAACCTCGCGGCCATCACGGCGCTCCGGGCGCAGGGCGAGAAGTTCCTGTTTTGATCTCACGGGGACTGCGTCCCCGCCCCGGCGACGGCTGACCGCCGTCGTCGGGGCCCCACCCCTGCTCGGCGGGGCCCGTGAGCCGTCGCGCCCGCCTTCGCGGGGCGCGCGACGGCTCCCCGCCGGGAGGGATTGCATCCCTCCCCGTCGCTTCGCGGCGGGGCCCCTCCCTGCGGGCCCGCACGGACACGACTGCGATTGCCTCGGGAGCCGACGTCCCGTCTACCCGCAGCCGTCCACGTCTTCGCCGTTCTCGTTCGCCCCGTCACGGGGGCGAGGCGGCATCCCTCAGGTGGGCACCCCGGCGCGCGGCAGGATCACGCGCTGCAGGAGGATCCAGCCGGCCGCGAACGCCAGGAACGTCAGGAAGTCCCAGTTGCCCATTCAGTCAGCCGAGCTGCGCGAGGACGCGCGAGAGCCTCTCGCGGACCTGGGCGGCGATGGGCTCGAGCTTGGGGTCCTGCGAGGCGATCGTCTGCATCGGATCGACCGCCGAGACGACCACCTTGCCGGCGTCGTCCTCCCACACCGCGACGTTGCAGGGCAGCATGACGCCGAGGCCGATCTCGTAGGTGAGCGCCTGGTGCGCGAGCTTCGGGTTGCACGCGCCGAGGATCTGGTAGCGCCGGAAGTCGACGCCGAGCTTCTCCTTCATCGTCGCCGTCACGTCGATGCGCGTGAGGACGCCGAAGCCCTCCCCCTTGAGGAGCTCGGGGAGCTTCGCGAGCACCTCGTCGTACTTGCCTGCCACCTGCCTGCGCATGCCGAGCTCAGCCACGTGCCACCTCCTCCGGTAACGAGTGCGCCCGTGGGAGCCTCGGCGCGCGAGACCGGTGCAGCGCCCGCCCCCGCTGGACCTCTTCGTCCGCCGGGGCTCCGCCCGCACGCCGCTCTCGGGGCGCGGCGGCGTGCCCTCGCTCGAACGCGTCAGAGCGCTACACGAAGCGCGACGCCGAGCTGGAGGACGGGCGGGGGGACGGAGATGGTGACGTCCGGCGGCAGCCCCGGCGCGACCTCGGAGAGCGGCACGTCGAGCCCGAGGCGGAACTCCCCCCCGCGCGCGCCGAAGGACGCGGCGACGAAGGACTCGACGCGCAGGTAGGTGAGGGCGAGCAGCGCGTGGTCGAGCCGGGCGACGAAGCTCCGGTCGGACAGGTTCCCCAGGACGGAGAGCGTGAAGGTCGTGTCGTTCCAGCTGCCGGGCGAGGGCAGGAGCACGAACGCGCCCGCGTAGTGGCGCCCCAGGTAGAACGGCCGGAACGCGGTCGGGTCGCGCTGGCGGAGCGGGGCTGCGGGATCGCCGGTGAGCTCCGGCGCGCCGGCGAGCAGGAACGGGTAGACGCCCTTCGAGTCGTAGCCTGCGTCGTCGAACGAGTACTCCGCGCCCACCGTGACCGTGTCCTCGTCGCTGTACTTGGCGCTCCAGCTGCCGCCGAGGACCGCCGCGGGCGTGAAGCCCTGCGGATCGACGCGCCCGAAGCGCGTGACGAGAGGCGCCCCGGGGCTCACCTCACGCCAGCGCGGCGCGTCGCGGCCCGTGCGGAGCGCCGCCTCCGCGTAGACGTCGAGGTCCCACACGCCGGCGGAGGCGTCGATCCCGAAGCGCGGGTGGTGGCCGTCCTGCGTGAGCGCGTCCGCGCCGAGCTCGACCGTGCCCAGCACCACCTCGCCCCTCCCGCCGACCCCCACGCGCCCGAGCCGGTTCGTGGGGCTGTCCACCCCGGCGGCGTCGTCGAGCAGCGCCACGCCGTAGGCGTTCCAGCCGCGCCGCTCCCAGGGGACGTGGACCTTCACCATCGTCGTGCCGGTCCGCTCGTCGAAGACGGCGAGCGGATCGCGGCGGACGGGGTGGAGGTAGTCGGTGGGGTTCCAGAACTTCCCGACCCCCCACTTCACGTGCTGCCGGCCGGCGGTGACGAAGACGCGGCGGCCGACGTCGAAGTTCACCCACAGCTGATCGAGCACCGCGCGGGGACCGCGCACGCCCGCGGCGAGCCCGCCGGTGGAGGTGCCGTAGCCCAGGATCCCCTGCTCCGCCGCGGAGAGGGAGGGCGCCGCGACGGTCACCGGCGCGGTGGGATCGTAGCGCATGCGCCCGAGCACGAACGCGCGCACGCGGTCGTTCGGGCGCGCGTCGAGCCACAGGTCGAGCAGGTTCGGCGAGGAGAGCGCCCAGTCCGCGGGCGGGACGTCCTCCTGCCAGAGCGCCTGCGCGCGCAGGTAGAGCTGGCCGCCCAGGCGCAGCGTCTCGCTCTCGGCGCGCTCGACGAGCCGCCCCGCCGGCGGCGGCGCGGCGTTCGGGGAGCCGGTCCCGCCGAAGAGCTCGGCCTCCTCGGGGCGCGCGGCCGGGGCGGGCTCCTCGCGGCGCGGCGCGGGCTCCTGCGGCTCCTCCTGCCCGGCCTGCGGCGACTCCGCGGGCGGCTTCCCGAAGAGCTCCTCCTCGGTGGGGCGATCCTGCGCGAGCGCCGCGGTGGCGGCGGTGAGCGCGACGAACGCGGCTGCGATCCTCATCGTCCTCTCCGTTCCAGCGCGGCGTCGACGGCGACCCGCCTTCGCTCTCGAGCGCGATCAGCGCCGCCCGACCGGCGCCGCCCTGCGGCGGCGCGCGAGCGGACCTCACCGGCTCTTCGACTCCAGCCACGCCTTCGTGAACAGGTTCGCGGCGAGCGGGCGGAGGTCGATCTCCTTGATGAGGATGAGCGTCGAGTTGCCCTTCTCGATCTCGTCGAAGAGCCGCATCTCCTCGGGGTACCAAACGTCCGCGCCCTTCGACGGCGAGAACACCTTCTTCCAGCGCGGGTAGTAGGCCGTGCGCATGAGGCGGCCGGAGAGCGCGAGCTCCTGGCGCTTCAGGACGTTCAGGGTCGCCTGGTCCACCCACAGCCTCACCTGGGGAAAGGCCACGTCCACCCCGGGCTTCGCGACGAGCAGGATGCGGTGGACGCCGTACACCCCGAGCTTCTCGTCCGCCTCGAACTTCGCGTCGTACTCCTCGACGAGGCGCGACTCGTCGAGGTCGCCGCGGCGCGTGTCGGTGCCGCCGATCCGCTCGCGCTCGGTGCGCCGCTCCCAGCGCCCGACGGCGGGGTCGTAGAGCCATAGGTTCTTGTCGATGCGGAGGTAGCCCTTCCCCGCCTCCGCGCGCGGCTTCGTGAAGAGGAACATCTGCTTGTCGTCCTCGTCGCGCCGGTAGACGACGAGCTCGTAGACGACGTCGGTCTTCCCCTTCTCCTTCGCCTCCATGTAGCAGAGGGCCTTCCAGTCGCCGGAGTTGCGCTGCCGCTCGTCGATGGTCGCGACGACCTTGGCGAGCTCCGGCGGGGTGAGGGCCGCGGCGGGGCCGGCGGCGAGGGCGGCGGCGAGCGCCAGGAACGCGAGGGCACGGTGCATGGGAGGGCTCACCCGACGTGGTGCATGGCGGTGACGGGCTTCAGGCGCGCGGCGCGGCGCGCGGGGAACACGGCGGCGAGGACGGCGACCGCGGCGAGGACGAGCGCGTCGGTCGCGATCGCGCCCGGATCGAGCAGGAAGCGGAGCCGCTCCTGCGCGAGGAACACCTGCACCGCCTCGGGGAGCGCGATGCCCGCGGCGTTCACGGCGCCCGCGACGGCGAGGGCGACCGCCACGCCCGCCCCGGTGCCGAGGAGGCCGAGGAGCGCCGTCTCGAGCACGAAGAGCCAGAGGACCTTCCGCCGCTGCATGCCGATGGCGCGGAGCGCCCCGATCTCGCGGGTCCGCTCGCGGATGGCGATCGCGAGCGTGTTGAGGATGCCGATCACCACCACCACCATGAGGATCACGACGAGGAGCCCGGTGACGACCCGGAGCGCCAGGATGAACTGCTTGAACTGGCCCATCTCGTCGTCCGCGGTGGTGACGTCGAGCTTCTGGCCGGTCCAGTCCTCGCTCGGCACGGTCTGCATGAGCTTCATCCAGTACGGCTGCGCCTCCGGCTCCATCACGCGGTAGCCCGCCTCGGCGAGCGCGGTCCTGAGCCGCGCGGCGACGCGCGGCGCGTCCTTCGGATCGCGCAGGTACAGGTGGATCGCGCCCGTCGTGGCGGGGGAGAGCCCGTAGAGCTGGCGGAGCGTGTCCGCCTGGATGAACGCCGAGAACGCGGAGAGGAGCCCGACGTTCCGCGCGATGGCCGCGACCCGCACGTCGGCGGTGTTGTTCACGCCCCGCGCCGTCGGCGCCGAGAGCGTCAGCACGTCGTTCACCTTCACCTTGAGCCGCTCGGCCTGCCCCTCGAAGAGGAGCACCGTCCCCGGCTGCGAGAGCGCCTCGAGGTCCCCCTCCACGACGTGCAGCACCTTGCGGAACGTCGGCTCGTGCGCCACGTCCACGCCGGCGAGCACGAGATCCATCGAGACGTGCTCGGACACCGCCTTCGCCCAGCCGCGGCCGCGCACCGTGACGTAGTCGACCTCCGGCACCCTCGCGCGCACCGTCTCGAGGACCCGCGGGTACTGCGACACGAGCGGCGCCGCGCTGCCGCTCGTGATCTTGAAGAAGCCGCCCACGTTCACGTGGCCGGTCATGAGCGTCGTGGCGGACTGCATCATCGCCGACTCCATGCCGGCGGTGAGCGCGCCGAGGAGGACGAGGAGCGCGGTGACGGCCGCGAGGGCGCCGCCGAGGAACAGGTTCCGCCGGGTGTGGCGCGCGAGGTTCCGGCCCGCGATCATGAGGTCGACGCCGATCACGCTAGTCCTCCGTGGCCATCGCCTCGACGGGCGTGACGCGCATCGCGATGAGCGCCGGGTAGAGCGCGGAGAGGATCGCCACGAGGAGCACCACCGCGAGCGAGCCCCCGACCGCGAGCGCCCCGAGGCGCGGGAAGAGCGCCGGCCCCGAGAAGACGAAGTAGAGAAGGTCCGTCACCGCGGGGATCCCGCCCGCCACCCGGATGCCCCAGACCACCCCGGCGCCGAGCGCGGCGCCGGCGAGCCCGAACACGAGCCCGACCGTCGCGATCTCCACGAGGAGCATCGTCACGACGAAGCGGCGCTGCGTCCCGATCGCCCGCATCGTCCCGATCTCCTTCACCCGCTGCAAGGTCGCCATGACCATCGCGTTGTTGATGATGACGAGCGCGATGGCGAAGAAGATGACGACCGCGGTGAAGAGCACGACCCGGAGCAGCGTCACGAACTGCCCGACGAGGCCGGCCGCCTCCTGCCAGTCCACGACCTTGAGCCCCAGCCCCGCGTCCGCGATGGCCTTGCGCACGTCCCCCTCGGTGCGGCGGAGCAGGCGCGGGTCGTCGAGGATGAGCGCCGCGTTGAGCGCCACCCCGTGCTCGAGCTCCTCCTGCGAGTAGACGTGCGCCGCGAGGTCGGCCGCGCTCGCCCGCTCCTCCTCGCGCCGCTTCACGAGCGCACCCTCGTCGATCTCGGCGACGCGCGCCTCCCCCACGAGCGCGCCGTCGGCGGCACCGAACAGCTCCGCCTCCGCCCGCTCGCGGTCGATCTCGCGCGCCCCCATCGACTTCTGGAGGGCCCGGATCTCCGCCGCCTTCTCGGCGGTGAGATAGCCGTACAGGTCGCGGAAGCTCATGAGGTCGAGGACGCTCATCATGCCGGCGATGCCGGAGCGCTCGATCCCCTTGAACTGCAGGAACCCGTAGACCTTCACGTTCACCGAGCTGAAGTAGCCGCTCTTCGAGGGCGCCTTGATGGTGATCGTGTCGCCGACGTCGATCTGGTAGAGGCGCAGCTTCGGCGCCACGACGTCGTAGAAGATCCGGTACTGCCCGTCGAAGCTCTCGTCGGTGGCCGCGAACAGCCGCCCGAGGAGCGCCTCGAGCGGCTCGGCGGCGGGCGCGCCGAGCGCCGGGCGGAGCTCCTGCGCGAGCGCGTCCGCGCGGATGGGATCGAGCTGCAGCAGGATCTCCCGGATGCCGGCCCGGTTCTCGCGCACCCAGCGCTGCAGCTCCTCGTCGTCCGCGATCCGCTTCCCGCGCCGGTCGCGCGCGTCCTTGATCTGGTCGAGCCGCCGCGCGTTCTTGAGCTTCAGCCACTCCTCGGCGTACTGCTTGCCGACGAGGACGCCGCGCTGGCCGGTCGGGATCCGCTCCCCCTTCACCACCTCCGCGAGCGGGAAGGCGCGGAAGAACGCGTCCACGTCCGTCCCCACGTAGCGCAGGAACGTGAACGCGGTGTCCATCGCGAGGGGCGCCACGCGGTTCTCGAGGAACTCCAGGCTGCCGTAGCGGTCGCGGTCGAGATCGCGCCAGAACGCGTCGGTGGCGGCGCGCTGCAGCGCCTCCCACTCGCTCTTCCGCTCGGCCGCCTCGCGCCCCTCCGGATCCGAGATCTCGCGCGCCTGCGCGATCTCGTCGCGCAGGAGCTGGACCATCCGGCGCACGTGCGCCGCGTGGGCGGCGTAGTCGCGGCGGAGCTCGGGGCCGTCCTCGCCCGCCTCCAGCCGCCGCACGTCGCCCCGCAGCCGCTCGAGGGCGAGGTCGAACGCGTTGCCGGTCGCGACCATCGCCTGGTCGATCCCCATCGGCACGACCTGCTTCACGTTCGGCACCTGCTCGAGCACCGCCTTCACCTTCGAGAAGTCCTCGATCGGCTCGAGCAGCGACTCGCCGCGCAGCCCGCCGTAGAGCTCGAGCGCCCCCTCCGAGCGCGCCTCGTAGACCTGGAGGTGGCCGCCCAGGCTCCCCTGGATCGAGGTGCGCATGCCCCGATCGATCGAGTCGAGCACCGACGAGCCCACCACCACGATGAGCGCACCGACGAGCACGATCGCGCCGAGGATGCCGGTGCGCACCGGGCTCGCGAGGAGGTTCCGGAAGGCGATGCGCAGGAGCACCCGCGCCGCGTCACGCCGCGGGGCCATCAGCGCCCTCCCGCAAGCCTGGCGGCGTCGAGGTCCTCGCGGCTCGCGATGCGCCCGTCCTCGATCCGGACGAGCGCGCTCGCGTGCGCCATCACCTTGGGATCGTGCGTCGAGAAGATGAACGTGGTGCCATCGCGGCGGTTCATCTCCTTCATGAGATCGATGATGTTGCCGCCGGTCTCGGAGTCGAGGTTCGCGGTCGGCTCGTCGGCGAGCACGAGCGCGGGGCGAGTCACGAGCGCGCGGGCGATGGCGACGCGCTGCCGCTGCCCGCCCGAGAGCTCGCTCGGGCGGTGGCGCGCGTGCTCCGCGATCCCGACCGCGTCGAGGAGCGCGAGCACCCGCTCCGCCCGCTCCTTGCGCGTCTGCCCGCCCTGCAGGAGCAGGGGGAACTCGACGTTCTGGAAGACCGAGAGGACCGAGACGAGGTTGAAGCTCTGAAAGATGAAGCCGATGGTGCGGAGCCGGAGCTCCGTGAGCGCGCGCTCGGAGAGGCGGGCGGTGTCCTGGCCGGCGACGATGACGCGCCCCGCGGTCGGGGTGTCGACGCAGCCGACGAGGTTGAGGAGCGTCGTCTTGCCGCTGCCGGACGGGCCGGCGATGGAGAGGAACTCGCCCTTGCCGACCGCGAGCGACACGTCGCGCAGCGCCGGCACGACGGTCTTCCCCAGCATGTAGTCCTTGGAGACGTGCTCGACGGAGACGATCGACATGGCGCCTTCCGATCTGTGCCGGGGCAGGGTGCCGCGCGGCCCATCATTGTGACAGGTACGTGTTGCGGGAGTGTGAATTCCGCGCGTGCCCATCCCACGTTCGGGGTCAGTCGTCCAGCCGCGCGAGACCGACCGCGAACCCGCCGGGCTCCTCCTCGCGCGCGTGCACGGTCCATGGCCGGCAGCACACGGGGCAGTCCTCCACGTACGTCTGCTCCTCGCCGCCGCCCGGATCGACGAACACGACGACCCACTCGCCGCAGTAGGGGCACTGAACCTCGATGTCCACGCTACCCGCAGTTATAGTCGTCCGGTGGGCAAGAAGCCTTTCAACAACCCCTTCGGCAAGCTGAAGGAGCTCGCGAAGGCGGCGCACCCCGCGCCGCGGCCGGCGCCGCCACCGCCTCCCCCGCCCCGGCCGCCCCCCGAGGCCACGGAGGAGGAGATGTGGGAGCGCGCGCTCTCGGGCGTGCGCCCGCTCGACCCCGGGCACGGCGTCGCGGCGCCCCCGCCCCCGCCGCCCGCGGCGGGGACGTTCTGGCACCCCGACCTCGACGCGATCGACGAGCTGCGCGCGCTCGTCTCCGGCGACGCGCCGTTCGATCTCGCCGACACCGACGAGTTCATCGAGGGCCGGATGTCCGGCCTCGACGCGAACCTCGCGCGCAAGCTCCGCCGCGGCGAGTTCGCCGTGCAGGGCCACGTGGACCTCCACGGCATGACGCGCGACGAGGCGAAGGGCACGGTCGAGGACTTCCTGCGCCGCTCTCGCCAGGCGGGGAAGCGCTGCGTGCTCATCGTGCACGGCCGCGGCCTCCACTCCAAGGACCAGCTCCCGGTCCTCAAGGACGCGCTCAAGACCTGGCTCGCGACCGGCCGCTTCGCGCGCCACGTGCTCGCGTTCGCGACCGCCCGGCCCGTGGACGGCGGGGCGGGGGCCATCTACGTGCTCCTCCGTCGCGCCGGGCGCTGACCGCGCGACGAGGTGCCGCGCGGAGTCGGCGTTCGCCGGAAGTCCGTTGTCATCCCGCATCGAACGGCATATCTGTCCATGACCGCACGCCTCTTCGGCTGCGCGAGGAGCGACATGGCGGCGAGACCGGCGAAGCAGTCCTTCAACGAGGCCATCGAGGCGGCGGTCCAGGCAGCGATCACCCGCGCGCTCCCGGCCCTCCGGCGCGCCATAGACTCCGCCGTCGCGGCGCGCGTGCACGCGAAGGCCCCCGCCGCGCCGAGGCGCATCGCGCGCCGGAACGTCGCGGTGCCGCGCGCCGGCGCCATCACGCGCTGGGTCGCGGACCACCGCGCCCGGCGCGTCCCGACCTTCGTCATCGAGGCGACCGGGCTCGACACGAAGAAGCGGATCGTCGCGCGCTACGGCGAGAACGCCGCCTTCGCGAAGGGCAAGCCGCTCCCCCACGTGAAGCTCGCGCAGGCGCCCGCCGAGCCCACGAAGGCGGAGCGCGTCGTGAAGGCGAGGCCGCCGATCGTGCGGAAGGCGGGCGCACCGAAGTAGCTCGCCCCCGCGCGTCGCGGCGTCCCCGCGTCAGGTCCTGCAGACGCCGTCGTGGCAGGTCTGCCCGGCGGCGCAGGCGGTCCCGCAGGTCCCGCAGTTCTTCGGGTCGTCGCGCAGGTCGACGCAGGCGCCGCCGCATTCCCAGGGGTGATCCACCGGGCACACCTGCGCGCAGCTCGCGCCGATGCACTTCTGCCCGGCGCCGCAGACATGGCCGCAGGTGCCGCAGTTGAAATAGTCGGTCTGGAGGTAGACGCAGGCGTTCCCGCAGGCGGTCGCGCCGATGGGACAGGCCGGCGTGCCGCCGCCGCAGCTCCCGTTCGTACACGTCTGGCCCGAGGCGCAGGCGGTGCCGCAGGTGCCGCAGTTGCTCGCGTCGACCATCAGGTCGACGCACGTCCCGCTGCAATCCCAGGGATGAGCCGCCGGGCAGACCTGGTTGCACGACGCGGAGATGCACTTCTCGCCCGCGCCGCAGACGTTGCCGCAGGCGCCGCAGTTGAAGTAGTCCGACTGCAGGTAGACGCAGGCGTTGCCGCAGGCGGTCGCGTTCACCGGACAGGTCGGCCCGCCCCCGGCGCACACCCCGCCGCTGCAGACCTGGCCGGCCGCGCAGGCGTTGCCGCAGGTGCCGCAGTTCCGGGCATCCGACTCCAGGTTCACGCAGGTCCCGCCGCAATCCCAGGGACGGTCCGTGGGGCACACCTGCTTGCACTGCGCGCCCTCGCACTTCTCGCCGGTCCCGCAGACGTGGCCGCAGCTCCCGCAGTTGAAGTAGTCGGTCTGGAGATAGGCGCAGGCTTCGCCGCAGGCGGTCGCGTTGACGGGGCACGTGCGCGGGCCACCCCCGCAGGCGCCGCCGCTGCACGTCTGGCCGCTCGCGCAGTTCGCGCCGCAGTTGCCGCAGTTCTTCGGATCGACATTCAGGTCGACGCACGTCCCGCCGCAGTCCCAGGGGCGGTCCGCGGGGCACACCTGCTTGCACTGCGCCTCCTCGCACTTCTCGCCGGTCCCGCAGACGTGCCCGCAGCTCCCGCAGTTGAAGTAGTCGGACTGCAGATAGGCGCAGTCGTCGCCGCAGGCGGTCGCGTTGACGGGGCATGTGGGCGCGCCGCTGCAGGTTCCATCCTGGCAGGTCCGGCCCGCTCCGCACGGACGGCCGCAGGCGCCGCAGTGGGTCGCGTCGGTCCGCGTGTCGACGCACGCGCCGCCGCAGGTCGTGAGCCCCTGCGCGCACCCTGCCACGCACGCGCCGTTCGAACAGACCTGGCCCGATGCGCAGGCCGTCTCGCAGCGCCCGCAGTGATCGTGGCTCGAGCCCAGCACGACGCACGCGCCGCCGCAGCTCGTGGCGCCGTCCTCGCAGGCGGGGTGGCACTCTCCGTGGGAGCACACCTGGCCGGTGGGGCACGCCCGGCCGCACGCGCCGCAGCTCGTCGCGCTCGACGAGAGATCGACGCAGGCGCCTCCGCAGCTCGTGGTTCCGCCGCCGCAGCCGGCCGCCACGCAGGCCCCCTCGCGGCATTCCTGGCCTGACGCGCAGCGACGATCGCACCCGCCGCAGTCCACCGTGCTCGTCGCCAGAACTACGCAGCCTCCGCCACACGTCGTCTCACCCTCCCGGCACGACGCCGCGCACTGACGGTGCGAGCAGACGGTACCCGAGGAGCAGGCGTGGCCGCAGGCGCCGCAGTGGCTCGCGTCGTTCCCTGTGTCTACGCAGGCTCCGCCGCAGTTCGTCTGGCCCTCGGCGCAGGCCACGTCCGCCGCGATCTCGGAGGACTTGCCGTTCGAGCCGCCCCCGCAGGACGCCGCGAGGGCGATCGCCGCCAGCACGGAAGCGAGGATGACTGACAGGGAAAGCACCGAGGGTCGACGACGAGCGAGCGCCATACGCCGTTCCTCCGCGCGCCCGTGAGCGGGCGCACGATGACGCTACTCCCGCGCGCGCAGCCCGCTCCGCCATCACCCACTTTTCACGCAAGGTGTGGACGGCTCACCTGCGCGACCCGGGCACGCACAGGCGGCCCGCCGCGCGGTCCTCGTGCGCTGACGATCCGTTGACCGGCTCGGGGCAGGCATCCCGCCGCACGCGATCCGCCGAGCCTGGACGGCCCGCGGTTCGCGCCCTCCGCGGCACACGGGCAGGGGGCCGCGAGGAGTGAGCGCCGAGGATCCGTCCGCTCCCATGGACCTCGCGGCCGCAGCGCGTGTCCCGTCCAGGCGCCGGCAAGCGAGCTGGACAGAATCGCCGAGGAAGGGCGGATCCGAGGCATGCGCTGGACGCCCTCGCACATGACCTTCCACATCATCACGTCGTTGTCGCGCGCCGGTGAGTAGACCCGTCGGATCCTGCCGTCGAGATCGGGCAACTCCCCTCGCTCACGGGATCTGCGCGCTGCAACGCCGCGGCGACCCAGGTCGTCGAGCCGAGGTGGTCGGGTGGTAGCAGCAGGTCGCCGCAGGCGATCTGCCGTCGCCTGGCAAGCCGATGGTGTGCCTCCGCGACGCGGCCTCGCCGTGCGCGTACGTGAGCCGGTGGAGGTCGTCGGAGCGATACGGCTGGCGACGGCCGGATCCTGTATCACTCGGGGTCGACTCCTCGTCGGCCAGGCATAACCGCCGCTGATGGACCATCCGTTCTTGCGTGTCGCGCAAGTCGGCCGTCGAGGGCACGCTCGCCTCCTCAACTCAGGAGGACACGTGCAAACGTCGAACAGGTTCGTGCAGGGCCCGGCATCTCTCGGTCAGGTCTTCGCGGCGGCCGGCATCCTCGCCGCCGTAGCGATCATCGTCCCCATCGCCGGCATCATCACGATGCCGGTCGCGGCGCTCGGGGCCGGGGCCCGCGCGCTCATCGACGCCGCCGCCGAGCTGCGTGCTCAGCGCCGGAGCGATCGCGCGCCGGCCGGATCGACGCCGACTCCGCGTCGCCGCCCCACCGCGCGACTGCTCGCCGATCCGGAGCGTCCCCGGTGCACTCCCGAGCTGTCCACCTGAAGGGGACAGGCGAGGTGCGTCGGGATCGATGCCACGCTGCACGTTCAGGCCGCACGCGTCCTCGCCCACGCGTGACCACGCGTCGCTGGTCACGCGCCGTCGAGTCGGCCCGCCGCCCGGGCGTACGCCCCCGCTACCCTGCCCGCTCGTCCGGTGCGCCGTGACCGGCGACGCAGTGGGCAGCGGCGCCGCGCGCGCGGAACGCGACCAGCAGCAGCAGCACCACCCCGGCGAGGACGCCGTCCGCGGGGCCGCCGGTGTTGCAGCCGCACCCGCCGCGGCTCTGCCCCGGCGCGGGGGCGGCGCCGGAGCCGCTCACCGCGAGCGTGATCGTCGGTTGCGCAGGGTCGTCGCTCGCGAGCACGAGGCACGCGCCGGCCGGGAGGGCGCCCGCCGAGGTCGGGGCGTACGTCACGTCGAGCGTCGCGCTCGCGCCTCCGGCGATGGCGGACAGGGCCGCGGGCGTCCAGGTGAGCACTGCCGGCGTCCCGGCACAGAGCGACACCGAGCTCACCGTGAGCGCCCCGTTACCCGTGTTCTCGGTCTTCACGGAGAGCGTCTTCGAGGTGCCCACGGTGACGGCGCCGAAGTCGACCGTGGCCGGCGCGAGCGCGATCGATGGCACGGGCGTCGTCGCCCCGGTCCCGGCAAGGCCGAGGTTCACGGTGGAGGCGACGGGATCGTTGCTCGCGATGGCGAGGCACGCCCCGGCCGGCAGCGAGCCTTCCGCCGCCGGCGCGTAGGTCACGTCGAACGTCGCGCTCCCGCCGGGCGCGACCGACGCCGGCGTCGAGAGCGTCCACGTGACGTCGGCGGACGTGCCGGCGCAGCGCGCGATCGAGATCACGTCCAGCGTGGCGGTCCCGGTGTTCTGCACCTGGACGGCGACCGTCCTCGAGGCGCCGACGGTCACGCTCCCGAAGACGACGGAGGCGGGGCTGAGCGCGATGGCGGGCGTAGCCTGCGTCGTGCCGGTCCCGCTCAGGCCGAGGGCGACCGTCGGGTTCGCGGGATCGTCGCTCGACACGGCGAGGCAGGCGTTGTTCGCGAGCGCGCCGGCGCTGGTCGGGGCGAAGGTCACGTCGAGGGTCGTGCTCGCGCCCGCCTCGATCGTGAGCGGCGCGGCGGGCGACCACGTGATCGCGGCGGACGTCTTGTTGCACCGCGCGATGGACGTCACGTTCAGCGGGGCGTTCCCGGTGTTCCGGAGGGTGGTGGAGAGCGTCTTCGTCGTGCCCACCGTCACGCTGCCGAACGCGAGCGACGTCGGGTCGAGCGCGATCGCCGGGGCGGTCACCGTGGCCCCCGCGCCGCTGACGTTGAGGTCCACCGTCGGGCGCGCGGGGTCGTCGCTCGAGACGGCGAGGCAGGCGCCGCTCGGGAGCGCGCCCGCGCTCGTCGGGCCGAAGGTCACGGTCAGAGTCGTGCTGGCGCCGGCCGCCACGGCGACGGGCGTCGCGGGTGCCCAGGTGAAGACCGCGGGCGTGCCCGCGCAGGGCGCGACGCCCGTCACGTTCAGCGGTGCGTTGCCGGTGTTCTGAATCTGCGTCGTGAGCGACTTCGACGTGCCCACCGTCACCGTGCCGAACGCGAGCGCGGTGGGGCTGAGCGCGATGGCCGGCGCCGGCGTGGCCGCGGCCGTCCCGGTCACCCCGAGGTTCACGCTCGCGTGCGCCGGGTCGTCGCTCGCGATGGCGAGGCACGCTCCGGCGGGCAGCGAACCGGTGCTGGTCGGCGTGAACGTGACGTTCAGCGCCGTCGCGCCGCCTGCGGGGACGGTGAATGGCGCGACGGGCGTCCACGCGAACACGGCCGGCGTGCCGGCGCACGAGGCGATCCCGGTCACGTTCAGCGGCGCGTTCCCGGTGTTCTGGACCTGGGCCGCGAGCGTCTTCGACGTCCCCACCGTCACCGTCCCGAAGGCCAGCGAGGTCGGGCTGAGGACGATGCCCGGCGCCGGCGCGGCGGCGCCCGTGCCGCTCACGCCGAGGTTCACCGTCGGCCGGGCGGGATCGTCGCTGGTGACCGCGAGGCAGGCGCCCGCCGGGAGCGCCGCGGCGGTCGTCGGGGCGAAGGTGACCGTGAGGCTCGTGCTCCCGCCAGCGGCGACCGCGATGGGCGTCGCCGGCGTCCACGTGAACACCGCGGGCGTCCCGGGGCAGGGCGCGACGCCGGTGACGTTCAGGGGCGCGTTGCCGGTGTTCTGGATCTGCGTGGCGAGCGCCTTCGAGGTTCCGACGGTCACGGTGCCGAACGCGAGCGACGTCGGGTTGAGCGCGATCGCCGGGGCGGGCGCGGCCGCGCCGCTGCCATTCACCCCCAGGTTCACCGTGGGCTTCGCCGGGTCGTTGCTCGAGAAGACGAGGCAGGCTCCGGCGGGGAGCGCACCGGCGCTCGTGGGCGTGAACGTCACGTTCACGTTTGCGCTCGAGCCCGCCGCGACGGAGATCGGGGTCGTGGGCGACCAGCCGAACACCGCAGGCGTGCCCGCGCAGGGGGCGATGCCGGTGACGCTGAGCGCCGCGTTGCCGGTGTTCCGGACCTGGGTGGTGAGCGTGCTCGAGGCGCCGACCGTGACGGTGCCGAACGCGAGCGAGGTGGGGGAGAGCGAGATCGCGGGCGCCGCAGGCGCCTGCACGGTGAACGCCGGGACCGCCACCGCCTGCCAGCCGTGCGGCGCGCCGGGCGTCGAGTCGGGGGTGAAGAAGCCGGGCTGGATCGTCGCCGAGCTGCCGCTGCCGAACGTCCCCGACGCGATGCTCGGGAAGCCGATGTCGTACTGATTGCCGTACCAGGCCGCGCGCCAGCTCACCGTGCCCCCCGTCGTCGGCGCGGGCGCGGTGAGCGCCACGGGGTACTGCGCGTTGCTCGCGGTCGCGAGACGCGTCCCGCTCTGGTCGAAGAGCGCGACGCGGAGCCAGCCGTTGCGGTACCCGCCGTTGACGGTGACCGTCACCGTCTCGCCGGGCGCGTACGTGCTCTTGTCCGTGGTCGCGACGATGTTGATGCTGTCCTTCGCGTTCGTGCCGTGCGTGCCGTGCGCGTGGCAGCCGTTGCACGTCGAGGTCGCGCCGTGACAGTCGGCGCAGGACTTCCCGACGCCGAGGATCGTGCGGTCCGTGTAGTAGCCCGAGTATGCGTGCGCGCGCCCAGCGCCGAGGACGAGGCCTGCGAACACGGTGGAGGCGGCCACGGCTGCGAGCGCGAACTTGTTCATGCAATCCTCTCGGATCCGCGCCGGTGCAGTAGCGACCGGCGCGCCCACTGACGGGCGTTGGGCGTTGGGCGTCGAGCCTAGCCTACGACGAGCCTGGCGGGGTGCGCCTCACCGCGCGCGGGCGTGAGAAACGGTGCGAGAGGTGAGCCGACGTGGGATGACGTCGCGCTTCGCCTGCCCATGGATGCCGACAAGGAATCGATGACCCTCAGGGTGCGGTCCTCGCGGCGGTCGCGACCGCAGCCGGTCCCGGGCTCCAGGCGGGCGGCGTTCAGCGCGTGGATCGCCGGCACGTCAGCGGGCGTCTCGTCGCGGATCACGAGGTCCACGGGTGCGGGCGGTGGTGCCGCTGCGGTGAACCGCGGCGTCACGGTTACGCGACGGCCCGGCGTAGACCTGCGCCTGTGCCCTCACCCCGGACGCTCGAGAGCACGCTGCCGGCGGATCCGGGGCGCCTGGAATGCCAGCGCGCCCCGGATCGCCGTCATCCCAGGACTACGGTCCGACCACGTCGACGATCGCCTGGAGCTGAGCGTCGTTCAGCCCCTGCGTCATGTTGCGGCTCTTGATCGACGCGACGGACATGTTCCTGCCCTTCAGGTTGCTCGTCGCGAGCGGCCCGTGGCAGCCCGCGCAGTACTGCCCGTAGAGCGCGGCGCCGTCGGGCGGCGGGCTGTAGACGCACGCCTGCGTGAGGACGGGGGTGCCGCCCGTGCAGCCCGCCGGCGCGGAAGAGAGCACCGTGCGCGACTGCGTGTTGTCCGGCTGGCAGGCGCCCCAGGCCGAGTACGTGAACGATGTGCAGGTCGTCACCGGCGGCGTGTACACGCAAGCCTGCGAGGTCACCGGCGCGCCGCCCGTGCAGCCCGCGGGCAACGAGGAGAGGACCGTGCGCGACTGCGTGCTGTCCGGCTGGCAGGCGCCCCACCCCGAGTACGTGAACGACGTGCAGGTCGTCACCGGAGGCGTGTACACGCAAGCCTGCGAGGTCACCGGCGCGCCGCCCGTGCAGCCCGCGGGCGACGAGGAGAGGACCGTGCGCGTCTGCGTGCTGTCCGGCTGGCAGGCGCCCCACCCCGAGTACGTGAACGACGTGCAGGTCGTCACCGGAGGAGGCGGCGGCGGAGGCGTGGACGTGCAGGGCTGCGACAAGATCGGCGTCCCGGTGCAGCTGGAGGGGCTCGCCGACACGACGGTCCGGGTCTGCGTCCCGTCCGACTGGCACGCGCCCCACTCCGAGTAGGTGTACGTGCACTGCGCCGGCGGGGGGACCGTCCCGGTGGGCAGGTTCTCGGGGTGAAACTCGCCGGACGCGAGGTCCGAGCGCGGGGCGGTGAAGATGATGCCGCCTGTTTCACGGTTCGTGATGGTGATCGTGCCGCTCGAGAGGGTGACCTTCACGGCATGGAGCAGCTCGATGAGCCCGCCGGCTGCATCGTCGTCGTCCATCACGATGGGGTCCGGCACCTGGTACTGATCGAAGAGCGGCGCCAGCGCGGGGAGGTCGCGCAGCTGGGTCAGGAGCGCCCTGAAGCGCGGCACGACCTCGTCGGCGTCGGCCTCGGGCTCCATCTCGTGCGCGGACGCCCGCACCGCCGCCGACACCTGCGCGTCGGGGGCGGTGCTGGCGTTGCCGCCGCAGCCACTCAGGATGAGCGCGAGCATGGCTGCGCCCACCGCGAGCCTGTTGAGGGTCCGGTTCATTCGATTTCCTTCGCTGTGTTGGGCCGCCGCTCGTCGTTCGTGCGCGGCGGCCGATGACAGGGGAAGTCGCGAGCGCGGCACTTCCGTTGCGTTCCGGCAGCGGAATTGCCGAGTGCGCGACCGCGGGCCGATCTGTGCTCGTTCCTCCAGCCGGGTCCGTGCCGAGGGGCGATTCCCTCGGCTGCGCGGCAGCTTGTCGGCGGAGCATGGGGCATGCCGCACCCAGGGCGCCGGTGATCGCGCGTACTTGGGCCCCGCCGATCCCGAGCTCGCCGCGGAAATCCGAGAGGCGGCATCGGAAAGGCGCGCGGAGGGCGCGTCACACGCGAACCCACATCCACCCGCCTCTCCGCCGCGTCACGGACCGCGACCGACCGTCACCACGTCCTTCCGGCCGAACACCCAACGGGCGACGCGGGCTACGCAGGGCGCGGCATCGACGAACCTGCTTGGGCTCGTCGCAGCCCTTCGGCGTCGAGTCGAAGCCGGCGCTACTTCTTGGTGAGGATCTGGATGAGGTTTCCGCAGGTGTCGTCGAGGACGGCGGTGGTCACCGGTCCCATCTCGGTGGGCGGCTGGGTGAACCGGACACCCTTCGAGACGAGCCGCTCGTACTCGGCGCGCACGTCCGCGACGGCGAAGGACGTGAACGGGATGCCGTCCTCCACGAGGGCGCGCTTGAACGGGCGCGCCGCTGGGTGGGCGCGCGCGGCTGGCCCGCGATCCTCGAGCGGCTCGGAGCGCTGGGCGCGAAGCAGAAGCGGGCGCGGCTCGCGAGGTCACCGGCCAGCGCGCCGCGCGTGGTACCGTCACCCGATGGCGCTGCTCGCGAACGGTGCCTTGAGGACCGCAGCCCTCGTCGTCGCCGTCGCGGTGAGCGACCGAGCGGGCGCGGCACCCGCGGACCGCCTCGAGGTGCATACGCGTGTCCTCGCCGTCGTGCTGGAACGCACGACCTTCGCCGACGCGGAGCGCCTCCTCGGGCCGACCGAGACCCGTCACAACGGCGGCGACGCCGCCGCCAGCGCGACGGCCGCGTGCTACGTCGGCGTCGACGGGACCGTGCTCGCTCTCGTCTCGAACAGCGAGATGGGCGGTGGGAGCACGGTCACTCATTACGAGCTCGTCGCGAGGGAGTCGCGCGCGGCGTACTCAGACGAGCCGGACTACGTCGTCCCTGCCGGCCGGCGCCCGCGGTGCGCTCGGCTCGCGTCGCTGTCTCGCGCAACGACGACCGGCGGCGGGCTGAGGCTCGGCATGCGCATGGACGACGTGCGGCGGCTCCTCGGGAGGGCCACGAGAGCGGCGGGCCGGCACGCCGTCTACGAGTCCGTCATCGAGGTACCGAAGGCGAGCCGCGATGACGCCGAGCCGGGCCCATGGCGCGCACGGAGCGTCCGCGTCGAGCTCGAGCGAGGCGTGGTCGTCGCGATCCGCGTCGAGCAGATCACGTCTCATTGAGGGCGTGGGGTCGAGGCCGGCGTGCCGGTCCTGGCTCGGGCGGACGCGAGCATGGCTGCGCGGACCGCGAGCCCGTTGCGGGTCCGGTGAGGGCGACGCGGGCTACGTGAACTCCCGGACGAAGAAGACGACGCTGACGGTGAAGCCCACGACGATGACGAGGCGGCTCACCGCCTGGCGCCCGATCCTGCGCGCGATCCCCGCCGCGCCGTACCCGCCCACGAGCGCGCCCACCGCCATCGCGAGGACGAAGGGCCAGTAGACGAGCTTCGCCGCGATGAAGAGCGCGATCGCGACGCCGTTCACGCACAGCGAGAAGAGGCTCGTGAGCGCGTTCATCTCGAGGATGTCGCTCATCCCGACGATGCCGAGCATCGAGAGCATCATGATGCTCATGCCCGCGCCGAAATAGCCGCCGTAGACCCCAACCGCGAGCGTCGCGACGGCGGCGCCGGCGAGCCAGGCGCGCGTGCGGTGCTCCTGCCCGCCCTTCGTCCGCAGCCACTCCTGCGCCTTGCCGCGGATCGCGAACAGGATCGACGCGAACAGCACGAGGAACGGCACGATGCGGTCGAACGTCGCCGACGACGTTTGCCGGAGGAGCAGCGCCCCGGCCGCGCCGCCGACGAAGCAGGGGATCACCAGCCAGCGCATGACGGGGTCCGCCCGCGCCAGCTCCCGGCGGAAGCCCCAGATGCTGCCCAGGGTCCCGGGCCAGATCCCGACGGTGCTGGTCGCGTTCGCCACGACCGACGGGAGCCCGAGCGCGACGAGGACGGGGAACGAGATGAGCGTCCCTCCGCCCGCGACGGAGTTGATCGCGGCGGCGACGAGCGAAGCCAGGAACGCGGCGGCGACGTGACCGGGCTCGACGGAGGGCATCGCTCGCAGCATCGCATCGGGCCCGCCCTGATGAGAAGACAGGCGACGCGGTCGCGCCTCGCCGCACGCGTGTGGCGCGGGACCTGGTACGACGCGGCTCCGCCACGCGCCCCCCGGCAAGCCTCGTCGCCAGGCCTCGACGCTAGGCGGCCCCGCATCGGCCCGCGCTCGCTCGCCGCTTGGCCCAGAGCTCCCGCTCGAGGATCTCGGCCGCGACGCTCGCGCCGTCCTCGCCGCGGACCTTCTCGCCGAGAATCCCGGCGCGCGCGGCCATCGCCTCGGACTCGACCGCCCGCGAGATCGCCCCGGCGAGCCGCTCCGCCGTGAGCCGCGTCCGTGGGATGGGCGGCGGCCCGACGCCGAGGCGGCGCACGCGGTCGCCCCAGAACGGCTGATCGGTGATGAACGGCACGACGACCTGCGGGACTCCGGCGCGGAGGGCGGCCGCGGTGGTCCCCGCGCCGCCGTGGTGGACGACCGCGGCGACGCGCGGGAAGAGCCAGGAGTGAGGGACGGAGTCGAGCGGAAGGATGCTCGACGGGAGGTCCGCTGCGTGCTCGTGCAGGCCGGCCCAGCCAGACAGGAGGATCCCGCGTCGCCCGACGCGCTCGAGCGCGGCGGTGATCATCCTGACGTCGCCGGCGGGGTCCGCGCTCACCATGCTGCCGAAGCCGACGCAGACCGGCGGCGAGCCGGACGCGAGGAACTGCGAGAGCACGGGCGGCGGGGTCCACCCGGATGGCTCGTCGAGGAACCAGTAGCCGGTCAGGTGCAGGTACGGGGCCCAGTCCCGCGGCCGCGCCACGGCGTGCGGGCTCACCCCGATGAGCACGGGGGGCTCCGCGCGCCGCATGATCTCGAAGGCGGAGCTCGCGTAGGGCGGCAGCCCCAGGACGTCGCGCCGGAGCCGGATCGAGCTCTCGCGGTTGACGCGCCACATGAGTCGCTCCGTCGCCCAGTGGCTCAGGCGGTTGTAGCCGGGGATCCAGCTCGCGCGCGGGGGGAAGAGGATGCTCGGGAGCTCGCGGGTCGCGAAGGCCGGCGCGAGCAGCGCCGGGACGAACGGGACGCCGAGCTTCTCGGCGATGGAGTGCCCCGCGACGGCCGCCATCGGCGCGAACCCCACCGCGTCGACGCCCTCGCAGGCCGGCAGCGCGTCGGCCGTGAGCCGCGTCACGTGCCGCGCGAAGAGCTCGCTGACGGCGGACAGCTGGGCGAGGCCGCTCTTCTTCCCCACGAGCTCCTCGAGCTCGCCCCTGCGCACCATCTCCTGGACGCTCTCCGGAGTGGGCCAGTCGTCACCGCCGGCCGCGTGGAAGCGGACGCCGTACGCGTCCGCGAGCGGGGCGAACACCCGCTGGGTGACGAGGGTGCAGGCATGGCCGGCCCGCTGGAGCGCGCGCGCGAGCGCGAGGTACGGCTGGACGTCGCCGCGCGAGCCGGCGGTGAGGAGCGCGATGCGCATGGCGGGCCGCCTCCGCCGCGGCCGCGAACGGCCGAACGCCAGGGCGGCCGTACACGCGCAGTACTACACCTCGTCGGATGAAGGCTGTCCAGGCGAGAGACGAGGCGATCCCCGGTCCCCCGCTCGCCCCGAGCGGGGAGCCGTGCGCCGAGAGGCGGCCGCGCTTATCGCCGTGCCCGGACCCCTGAGAGGAGGCGCCATGCAAGCGGCCATTCCTGCGCAGATGAAGGCGGCGGCATTCGACCGGTACGGAGGGCCCGAGGTCCTCCACACCGAGACGCTTCCGGTACCGCAGCCGGGGGCGAAGCAGGTCCTCATCCGGCTCGCCTCCTCCGGGATCGGTGAGTGGGATCGGTACGTCCGGTCCGGCGAGGTCGAGCTCGGTCCGAGCGGGTTTCCCCGGGTGATCGGCAACGACGGAGCGGGCGAGGTGGTGGCGGTGGGTGAAGGCGTGCGGCGCTTTCACGTCGGCGATCGCGTCTATGCGTATTCCATGCAGGGTGGGTTCTACGCGGAGTACGTCGCGCAGGACGAGGACGCGGTCGCCGCCATCCCCGCGGGCCTGAGCGAGGAGGAGGCGGGCGCGCTCGGCGCCGACGGCGTGACCGCGCTGCGCGGCCTGGACGATCAGCTCCACCTGTCGGCCGGACAGTCGCTGATGGTCTACGGCGCGAGCGGCGGGATCGGTCACCTCGCGGTGCAGCTCGCGAAGCGGATGGGCGCGCGAGTGCTCGGGGTGGCCTCGGGACGGGACGGGGTCGAGCTGGTCCGGAAGCTCGGCGCGGATGCGGCCGTCGATGGCAAGCGCGACGACGTGGCGCGCGCGGCTCGCGACTTCGCCCCCGGCGGGCTGGACGCCGCGCTCGTGCTGGTCCACGGCAAGAGCCTCGACCCCGCGCTCGCAGCGATGCGACGAGGCGGCCGCATCGCGCATCCGAACGGCGTCGAGCCGGTGCCCGCCGCGCCCGAGGGCGTGACGCTCCTCGCGTACGACGGCGAGCCGAGCCCCGACGCGTTCGAGCGGCTCAACCGGCTCATCGCCGCCGCCCCGTTCCACGTCGAGGTCGGGCGGATGTACGCGCTGGATGACGCGGCTCGGGCTCACCGGGAGCTCGGGCAGCACCACCTCGGCAAGCTCGCGCTGCGGATCCACTAGGCCGGATCGCGCTGCGGTCCACGCCGCCGCGTGCCACGCCCTGCGCGCGGCACCGGCGTGAGCGTCGGGCCGGCCGGCAGGGCAAGGGCGTCGGCGCGAGGCGCGGGGCCGCGTCCACGACGAACGCGATCTGCACCGCCTGGCCGACGATGTCGTCGGAAGGGAACGCGGGGACGATGCGGTACGCGCCGTCAACACTCGCCTCTCCACACGCATCGTCACGGGATGACGTCGGCGGGGCCGTTCGTGTACACGCGGACGTAGTCGACGTACGTCGTCGCGCTGCCCGACATGGTCGGAAATGCGCCGGCAATCTCGTTCGAGAGCGCGTGCGTCAGGACGAAGTAGGCGGGATACCCTCCCCCGCTCGCGTCGTTTGCCCACGCTGCGGAGAAGTCCGGGATCGCCTGCGGCGCGTACGTAGCCACGCCGTTGATGAAGAACTCGACCGTGCCGTGCGCTGGGTCCCAAAGCACTGCATATGCGTAGAACCGGTCGGGGACGAGCTGCACGCACTCCTCGTGGCTCGCGTCTACCACGTGCTCGGTCTGGCAGAAGGGGAGCGGGCGGCCCGGGAACGCCTCCACGAGATCGAACTCCGGCGGAGCGAACCCTGCACCCTCGTCTCGCAGCATCCACACCGCGGGCCAGTTGCCGCCGACGAGGGGCAGCCTGGCGCAAACCTCGAGGTAGACGCCCTGCGCCGGCGTCGACGCGAAGCGGACGCCGGACCCCCAGCGCGTTCCAGCGCAGGGTGCGGGGACGGTGCTGTTCTGCATTGGGCAGTGGCTCGCCGACGACACGACCTCGCCTGACAGGTACTCGCCCGCGGCCACGTCCCACGTCGCGCGGAGCGCCAGGGCACCGACGCTGGACCCCTCGATTCCGATGAGACCTCGGACGAGCTCGGCGCGGCCGGGCTCGAAGCGCTGCAGCTCGGCGACCGAGTCGTAGGGCGCCGCGAAGCCGATGCCGCCGACGCGGCTGAGCTGCGCGGGGAAATCCGGACCGTCGAACTCCTCTGCATACGCCAAGACGTCGTAGCCGGCGGGGCGTGGCACGGTGAAGCCCCACCCGCCACACGGAGGAGGCCCGCAATCGGTCGGAGAGGCACACGGCGGAAGCGATCGATCGGGTCGAGCGTCGCACGCCGCGATGACGGCGAGCAGGCCGGCCACGAATCCCCCTGCGGTTCTCGAACGCCACGTGGCCGGGCGACATCTCACGACGGCATCCTACCAGCACGGGAGCGTTGCACCCTCGATGTGGCCGACAGCACGCCCTCTCGCGCGTGAGTCATACGGCCACACCCTCACCGCAGCCTGGGGCAACGGGCTCAGCCGCCAAGCGTCGACTCCCGCGTGATCGCCTAAGGCTTCACTATATAGCGCCCGGATCTGCAATTTGAATCGACTCCCAAAGATTGTCGTCAAGAAGACACGGAAGAAGTGAAGAGGGCGGTCCTCGGTACCGAACGGCAATGCTTCGACCGCCGGCTACGATCGGGGCGCTTGCCGTCACCGGCGGGCACCTCAGTTGACCGCCGCAGACACCGAGGCGTCGTGGCTGGCCTGACGCTGGCCGGGCGCGCTTCCACGGAACGGATGCGGTGCGCGTCACCCCCTAGCGCTCGCGCCGCCTCTCGTCCTCACCATGGCGCTGCCAGATGTACGCGCGTGGCCGCGCTCTGCGCGGACTGTGGGAGTGACGCGCGCGCTTCGATCGGTACACTGACCATCACCCGTGCATGGAGTGATGAGGCATACCGGATCGCGCCGCGTCGCCCCGCGATCCGGGCATCGCTGGCTGGCCGTGCTCGTCGGCGCGATGTGGGCGACCGCAGCCCCCGCGCAGGAAGCCGAGGGCGACGCTCCCGTCGCCGAGAGTCAGCTCGAGGACCTGCTGGAGAGCACCTCCCGTCCGCAGCAGGCGGTCACCCACCGTTATACGGACGCCGACCTGGCGCCTTACTTCGGCTCGGGAGAGCTCGCCGAGGCCAAGGCGCTCTTCGACCGGGGCCGCCATGCGCGAGCGCGCGCGAGGCTGCGCGGAGAACAGCCGCCGGTGCGTTACCTGCGCGCGTTGTCCGCACTGCAGGACGACCCCACCTCGGCGGCCCAGGAGTTTCGAGCGCTGGCCGGCGACTACCCGCGGATGCGGGACCACTGCCTCTTCCACGCGGCGCGGGCCCTGGAGCGGCTGCGGAAGCGCCGCGCCGCCGCCGACGCGTACGCGCAGGTGAGCCCGGGCTCGACGCTCTACGCCGAAGCACGCCTGGGGCAGTCCCGGGTGCTCGAGCGTGGACTCGACCTCGACGGAGCGCTCGACGCCCTCGGTCCGCTGCGCGAGCTGCCGGCCATTCCGCGCAACGACGCCGTCCGGCGAAAGGCGCTGCTCGCCGCCGCGCGGCTGTGCCAGAGGAAGGGCGACTACCGCTGCGAGCACCGCGCCATGCTCGAGCTCTGGGCGACGAGCCCGCTCTCGCGCGAGGCGAAGGTCGTCTGGGAGCGCCTGAAGGAGCTCCCCGTCCCGAACAGGTGGCGTCTGCGGCGAGCCGAATCGTTCCTCGCGTTCAACGACAACGTCGAGGCCTTGCGGCTGGCGCGGCAGGTGAAGACCGCGCTGCCCGACGAGGATGCCTGCGCCGCTTCGTTCGTGATCGGCAACGCGCTCCGCAAGGAGCGGCAGCATCGCCAGGCCGCCGCCGCCCTCGCACCCATGGTCGAGGCGTGCAAGCTCTCCGAGCTCCGCCCTCAGGCGATGTACGTCCTCGGGTATTCGCAGTCGGTGTCCAGGCAAGACGCGGTGCGCACGTACGAGGCGCTGGCGCGCGAGTATCCCAGCCACCCGTTCGCCGACGACGCGCTGTTCTTCGCCGCCGAGCTCGACCTGCGCAGCGGGAACCGGGCTGCTGCGCTGGATCGACTCGAGCAGGTGGCCACCCGGTACGCCACGGGCAACTTCGCCCCCGAGGCGCTCTTCCAGCTCGCGTGGCAGCACCGGACGTCCGGCGCGCACAAGGAGGCGCTCGCCGCGCTCGACCGACTCGACCGTCTGCCCGGCCTGGGACGCGACCAGCGCCTCCGGTCGCGCTACTGGCGAGCCCGGGCGCTCGCGGAGAAGGGCGATGCGTCGGCCGCGACCGCGTTCGCCGCGCTGGCCTCGGATCATCCGGCGGAATGGTACGGGTTGCTCGCCCGGGGGTGCCTCCCCGAGGGCGTGGTGCAGGTGGCATCGTTCGGCGTCGCATCCGGTGGAGCGGCGCCCCTCTGGCCGCTGGAGGCCGGTCCGCTCGGCGACGACCCGCGGTTCCTCGCGGGCGTGGAGCTTCTGCGGATGCAGCTGCCGGACGCCGCGGCCGAGCTGCTCGCCATCGACCGGCGCGGCCTGCCCGAAGACCCGGCGCGCCTTCTCGTGGAAGTCCTCCAGCGAGGCGGGAGGACGGGAGCTGCCGCGTACGTCGCGCGCACCACCCTCGGGGCCACGCTCGCCGGCGGGATCGATGACCGGACCGTGGACGTCTGGCGCGCGACGTACCCGCTGGCCTTCCGGAACATGGTCGAGCAGTGGGCGAGGGCCTCGAGCCTCGATCCGGACCTCCTTCAGGCATTGATGCGGGAGGAGAGCCGCTTCAATCCCTCGGCTCGCTCGACGACGGGGGCGCTCGGCCTCACGCAGCTCATGCCGCGAACCGCTCAGGACGTCGCGCGGGGGCTGAAGCTCGGCCGCGTGAATCCGCGCATGCTTCACCGGCCGGCGCTCAACATCCGCCTCGGGGCCGCGTACCTCGCCGAGCTGCTCTCGGAGTTCGAAGGCTCGACGGTGCGCGCGGTGGCGGCCTACAACGCCGGACCGGTCGCGGTGTGGCGGTGGGTGCGGGCGCGTCCCGACGAAGCGATCGACGAGTGGGTCGAGGAGATCCCCATCTCGGAGACGCGCGACTACGTGAAGCGCGTCCTCGGAAGCTACGGCGCGTACCGTCTCGTCTACGGCAGGGCGGCCGGCCCCCTCGCCCTCCCCGTCCCTCCGCTGGCCTCGCGCGAGAGGCGCTCGCGCTGAGCCCGCGATCACCTCGAGCGGCAGGCGATTGACGGAGGCGAGATCCAGGTCCAGGAACGCGCCGGCCGTCGCCTCGACCGTTGTCGGCGGTCTGGCGCGCGCTCACCGACCCCGAGCTCCACGCACGGTGGTGGGCCGCCGGCGACGTACGCCCCGTGGTCGGCCACCGCTTCACGCTCGACATGGGGAAGTTCGGGAAGCAGCCGTGCGAGGTGATCGCGGTCGAGCACGAGCGCCTCTTCAGCTACCGGTTCGCGTCGGGCTCCCTCGACACGATCGTCACGTGGCGGCTCTCCGCCGAGGGAAAGGGAACGCGCCTGTCCCTCACGCACGAGGGGTTCGATCTCGACTCGCCCATGGGCCGCGCAGCGTGGGAAGGGATGAGGGGCGGCTGGCCCACGGTCCTCGAGCGGCTCGGGGCGACGCTGGGCGCCTAGCAGGAGCTCGCCACGTCCGCGCGGGGATCCTGCTCGGCGCGCCAGTCGGTCTCGCTGCCTACACCCGCCGCAGCCGGAACAGCCGGAGGCCGAACGCCGAGCCCGCCAGCGCGAGGAGGAGGAGGGGCAGGACGTGTCCCAGGAGAACGTGCGACCCCGCCGCCAGCGGGCACCAGAGCTCGACCATCACCGCCGCCCAGGCGCCGGCCACGGAACCGAGGGCGGCGCCGGTCGTCCCGGGGTGCCGCGGCTCCAGGCGCCGACTGGCGTAGGCCAGGGTCGCGAAGGGCCAGGGGGCGGTCAGGGCGGTGAGCGCAAAGCAGCGCCACCCGGTGCGGGTGAACGGATCGGCATAGGTGCCGTGCCAGAGCACCAGCCACGCCCCGACAAGAAGCGGCACGCCGATGGCGACGGCCAGCAGCAGTCCGCGCGGCGGCGAGAGCATCGAGCGCCGCGACGGGAGCACGAGCCACGTGGCGGCGAGGGCCAGGGCCATGGTGCCGGACAGGATCCAGGCTCCGCTCACGGCCGGCCGTCCGGCGGCGTGAGCCGGCCCCGCGACCTCGCCGAAGAGGGACGGGACCCACAGCAACACGCCGGACATGGCCACGGCAGCGAAGGCGGCGAGCCCGATGGTGAACGGGAGCGTGTTCGTCCGGCGCGGCATCGGGTGTTGCCTGACCGCCTCCAGGACGCGCATCTTCAGGGACTCGGGGGGCATCATGTCGGCGTTCCTCCCTCGCTGATGTCGCGCGGCGACCGGGGAGCGGGGCGAGTCGCCGACTCCAAGGAGCCATGGAGCCGCCGGGCCGCCTCCTCCCGGAGAGCCGCGGTGGCGCGGTGCGCGCGGATCTTCACCATCCCGCGGGTGATCCCGAGCACCTCGGCGGTCTCCGCCACCGAGAGCCCCTCGAACTTCACCAGCTCGAAGGCCTCGCGCCAGCCTGACGGCAACGAGGCCAGGTTGCGCCGCGCCTCGGCCGCGACGCGCCTGTGGTGGAGAGCCTCCTCCGGCGACGGGGCCGCCGACGGCTCCTCCGGATCGCGGACGTCGTCAGCCCGCAGCACCTCACGCACCCCGCGGCGGCCGAGGTCGATGAGCAGGCGGCGCGCGATGGCGTAGGCCCAGGGAACGACCGCGCCGCCGCGCACGAAGCGATGGCGGGCGGCGTGGATCTGGAGGAGCGTCTGCTGCACCGCGTCCTCCGCCGCGCTGCGGCTGCGGGTCCATCGCAGGGCGAAGCGGTGCAGGCGTGGCGCCAGCTCGTCGTAGACCTCGGCGAACGCCGCGTCCTCACCACTGGCATACCGGTCCATGGCGCGGTCGGCGCGCGACGCGCCTGCGGCGCCGACGTCGCTTCTGCCGTCCATCATGAGCGCGACCTGACCCATCACTGCCTGCATGGACGCCTCGTCGCACGCAATACGCACGCGGGCCCTTCCGGTTACAGGCGGGACGCGAGGTGGAGCGGAGCGGCACCTGTCATCCGTTCGGGCTGCGGTCGCAGCAGTAGACGGCACGGCTGGGCACGCGGGCGACCACGCCGTGCGAGCGGACGCGCTCAGCGGAATCGAGCCGCCGGCCGACCGGCTGAAAGCGGAAGGTCCCGCCCGTACCGCAGGGCGCTCGACTACGGCTCGCCGTGTACCTCGCCGCCGTATTGCCTCCCCGTCACGCGGCTTCACCCAGGACCGGGCGACGGATCTCGAGCGCCTTCATCCGTGACTTGAACGTCGACGGGCTGACGTCGAGGAGCGCGGCGGCGCCGCGCACCCCGCCCACCCGCCACCCGGCCCGCTCCAGCGCCGCGATCATGTTGTCCCGCTCGAGCTGGCGCAGGCGCCGCGCCGTGAGGATCTCACCGTCGACGCGCCGGGCCGCGACCGGTCCCGCGGACGCCGTCGCGAACGGGAGCGCGGGCGTGGGCAGCACGCGGTCGAGGTGCAGAAACCCGTCCGATGAGGTGATGATCGCGCGCTCGACCGCGTTCCGCAGCTCCCGGACGTTCCCGGGCCACGAGTATCCCCGGAGCGCCGCGGCGTCGGCCGGGCCGGGCGGCGCAACCGCCCTGCCGAGGCGGCGGGCGAGGCTCTCCGCCATGGCCGTGGCGATCAGCACGACGTCATCGCCGCGCTCGCGCAGCGGCGGGAGCCTGAGCGGGAACACGCTCAGACGGTAGAAAAGGTCCTCGCGGAACTCCCCGCGGCGCACCCCCTGCTGCACGTCACGGTTCGTCGCGGCGATCACGCGCACGTCGACCTTCCGCGTTCGAGATCCACCGACGGGCTCGAACTCACCCTCCTGCAGCACGCGCAGGAGCTTCCCCTGAAGCTCGAGCGGCAGCTCGCCGATCTCGTCGAGGAAGATCGTCCCCCCGTCGGCCAGGGCAAACCGGCCTTCGCGCCGCTGCGTCGCCCCGGTGAACGCGCCGCGCTCGTGCCCGAAGAGCTCACTCTCGATGAGCGTGGCCGGCATCGCCGCGCAGTTCACCTTGACGAGCGGCCGATCCCGGCGGCGACTCCGATCGTGGATCGCCCGCGCGAAGAGCTCCTTCCCGGTGCCGGTCTCGCCCAGGAGGAGCACCGTCGCGTCGGTGGCCGCGACCTGCGCCACGCTCTGCAGCGCGCGCCGGAGCGCGGGGCTCCGCCCCACGATCGCGTCGTTCGCCTCCGTGATCTCCACCCTGGGATCGGCCTGGTCCGTGACGGGCATTCGGTCCTCGCTACGCGCGATACGGACCGGGCTCGCTTTGGTTACAGCCCCGCTGCGCGAGGGAAGCGATCGGGCGGCCGGCTGCCGCGGCGGGCATGCGTGGCCCTCGCAGGTGGGCCAGAGACGCCGAGACGGTCGCGCTCGAGAGACGTGCTGATCGCGCCCGTCACGCTCCGGGGGTGCAGTCCGACACCAGCAGCACGTAGGTGGAGGCAACGACGGTCGTGCCGCTCGCGTCGCGCGCCCACACCATGACCAACGTCTCCCCGCAGAGCAGGTCGGCCGGGACTGCGCTGTCGTCGCTGGACCAGTTGCCCACATCGACACCGGGCGGCGGAAACACGGAGACGCCGGTGGACGAGACGGTAGTGGTCTGAACCCGATAGGTCCATCTCGTCACGGGCTCTCCGTTGACGAAGAGCCCCTCATTCCGGGCCATGACCAGCTCCAGCCTGGCTCCCTCCCGAAGACCCGACGTGCTCACCTTGAACGAATAGGCCAGCCCTGCGTCGGGGTAATCACGAGCGTCATTCCACGCTGTGATCAGCGCTGGGTCCAGTCCACCACTGACCACCAGGCCCTCGAACTGAACGGTCGGCGGTTCGGCGGGAGCAGCAGCGCCGTCGTCTCCACCGCAGCCAACGACCATGAGCAACAGAGCCATAGCAGCCGGAGTCTTCAGGCGGCGCATGTTCCCTCCGTGACTTTTCCGGAGAGTAACATCGGATGAAGAGGCTGACTACTCCGGCGGGCCGGCTGACCCGCCGCCCGCCGATGTTCGCCTCTGGTGTGCTCAGATCGAGGCCACACCCGGCGAGTACGCTCCGCGCGTCAGGGCTGCACCTCGCGCCGCCCCCGCTCGCTGGGGGGTGAGCTCGGTCGAAGGAGCGTCGCGATCGCGCGGTAGACGGCGTCGCGGAGCGCCTTCTCCCGCGGATCGTCGAACAGGTAGAAGTCCATCTTGTTCATGACGTAGGCGTAGCCGACCCGCGCGTCCGGGTCCGCGAACGCGAACGAGCCACCTGCGCCGGGCGTGCCGAACGCCCGCGGGCTCGAGCCGAAGGACGGCTCCGGCCCCGGCCGGAGGAAACCGAGCGAGTAGTAGCTCGGCAAGCGCAGGACGACGTCCTTCGCGCCTTGCGCGGTCGGCGGCGCCGTGATCCTCGCGATGGTCTCCGGTCCGACGCCGAGCTCCGCTCCTCCCTCGGCAAAGACCGAGTACAACCGCGCGATCGCGCGCGCAGTGCCGACCCCATTTCCTGCGGGCACCTCTACCTCGAGTGCGCGCCGGTCGTTCCAGTCGACGTCCGAGAACGCCAGCATCGACCTGCGCAGCAACGACCGGGGCCAGAGCACCGCGAGAAGCATGGCGCGCGGTGCATACCCGAGGGCGCGCAGCGCGCGGCCCGCCGAGAAGTGCATGACGGTCGCGAGTCGCCGGGCCGGTATGTCGGGCGGCAGCCCGATGTAGAAGTCGAGCCCGAGCGGCGCCGCGATCTCTTCGCGGAAGAAGCGGCCCAGCGTCCGATGCGCAGGATCGACGCGTCGAGCGAGCTCCTGCATGTAGAGCCCGATGGTCATCGCGTGATAGCCGTGCCGCGTGCCGGGCGCCCAGGCTGGCTTCTGCCGCGCGAGGACGCGGGCGACGCCGTCGAGGTCGCGCATCGCGTCGATCGTCAGCGGCTCATCGAGCCACACGAGCCCCGCCTGGTGCCCAAGGAGCTGCCGGACCGTGATGGCTTCCTTGCCACGCTGCGCGAACTCGGGCCAGTAGCGGGCCACAGGGGCGTCGTAGTCGATCCAGCCGCGCGCGTTCACGACCGCGAGCGTCATCGCGGAGATGCCCTTCGTGGTCGAGAACACGACGACCATCGTGTCCTCCTCCCAGGGCGCATCGCCCTCCGGCGAGCGGCGGCCGCCCCACAGGTCGACCACCTTCTCGCCGCGCCAGTACGCCGACACCGCCGCGCCGATCTCGCCGCGCTCCACGAAGTTGCGCTCGAACTCGACGCGCACCTCCTCGAAGCCCGGTGCGACCTGTCCGGACACCCGCGGGTGGGAACCGCGGCTCGCAGCCGATCCGCGCATCGTCCCTCCCATCGCCCGGAGCGGTCAGCGCGACGCAGGCGAACGTTCGTCGCCCGTTCACGGGCTCGTTCATCTTCGCTGCTCGGCCAGGTCGCCGTCGTCGGCATGCGGGGCCCCTCGCCGGGCGGCCTTCGCGGCGAGGCGACGCTCCAACCGTGGCCTTCGTCGGCGCGGGCGAGGCGACAGGCGCTCACCCGAACCGTCCATGTCCGTCCGGCCGTCTATGGGGTCCTGCCGCGCTTGCCGTACTCCTTGTCCAGATAGAGCGCAGCGCCGGGGCGGTCGCCGACCATGCGGAGCTTCTCGACGATCTCCTCGGCTCGCGCTTCCTCCTCCACCTGCTCGGAGACGAACCACTGCAGGAACACCTGCGAGGCGGTGTCCCGCTCCTGGATCGCGGAGGCGTGGAGCTCGTGCACCAGGGCCGAGATCTTCCGCTCGTGCTCGAGGACCTTCTCGAACACGTCGTTCACGGTCGTCCATGCAGGAGGGGGCGCGTCGAGGGCGGCCAGCCGGGCATCGCCCCCGCGCAACAGGAGGAAGTCGAGGCTCCTGCGCGCGTGCGACAGCTCCTCGTCATGCTGGATACGGAGCCATCTCGCAAACCCTTTCCACGTGTTCGCTTCGCACCAGGCGGACATCGCGAGGTAGAGGTACGCCGAGTACATCTCCGCGTGCACATGCCGGTTCAAAGCTTCCTGCATCTTCGGGCCGATCATCACGAGTCTCCTCCGCGGGGGTACCCATAACCGCCGCCCCGCGGGAGGACCCCGCGAAGATCGGAGGCGGCGTTCGGCGCCGAGGCCGGTGCGCAGTCGCCCGTGCGACTCACCGATGAACCCGATCTAGGGTGCGTTCCGCGTGACGTCGCCGTCGCGGCACTCGTCCGTCTGGCGTGGCCACTCGTCGAGGACCTCTCCACGCGGTCCGACGAGTCGCAGCGCCGCGGGCTCTCGCCCCGCGCTGTGCGTCGCACACGACATGCACGGGTCGAACCGGCGGACCGCCGCCTGGACGCGGCGCCGGAGCGTCGGCGTGATCTCGCGGCCGCTCCCCGCCTCGCGCGCGATCTCCCGGACCGCGGCGTTCATGGCGCGCGCGTTCTGTCCGGTCGGCGCGACGATTCTCGCGGCCGTGACGAGCCCGTCCCGATCGACGCGATATTCGTGGAAGAGCGCGCCGCGCGGCGCCTCGCACGCGCCGACTCCCTCCCGGCGCCAGACACCCGCCGGCGTCAGCACGTCGGGCGATGCGATGAGCGGATCCTGCAGGAGCTCGCCCACTTCCTCGAGGGCGGCCAGCATCTCCACCAGCCGAGCCGCGTGAGGATCCATCGCGGAGCCCGGACCGCCGATCGTGGCGAGCGCGCGAGCTGCGCGCGGCGTGCGGCATCGCGCTGACGCCGTGAGCCGCGCCACGGGTCCCACGGCGTACGCGTGCGTGCTCCCATTCGTGTCGCGCCACGCGCACAGCTTCGCGCGGTTGAAAGGCACGGCCCGCTCGACGATCCGCCCCAGGGCCTCGCCCGCCCCGATCGCGTCCTCCACCAGGGCGCCGCTCGGAGCCACGACGCGCAGCATTCGATCGCCGAGGAGCTCACCGCCGGGACCCACGTGCGCGAGCAGCCACTCGCGACCGGGCGGAGCGCGCGGCACGCCGAGGTCGAGCCACCACGAGACCGTCCGCTCGGCGGCTGCCATCGCGCTCTCCAGCGAGCCCGAGAGGTCGTCCCGGACGCGGGGGTCGAGCGCGTGGGTGACTCCGCCCGGCACCGCGAAGGCCGGGTGCACCCGCCGCCCCGCGACCTTCTCGACGAGCTGGCCGCCGAACCCGCGGAGGAGCACGCCATCCGCGAGGAGAGCCGGCGCCGACCGCGCGAGGGCGAACGGGTTGCGCGCATCGTCGGGGGCATCCGGGTCGAGCGCCAGGTCCGGCGCAGCGAGGAAGAAGAACGACGTCGCGTGCGACTGCACGAGCGAGCCGAGCGACACGAGCCGACGCAGTGCGAGCGCCGGCGGTGGCGGCTCTGCTCCGGCGATCGCGTCGCCCGCCCTCGCCGCCGCGAGCGAGTGCGAGACCGGGCAGATCCCGCAGATTCTCGCCGTGAGCGCGGGCATCTCGCCGATCGGTCGGCCGACGCAGATGGACTCGAACCCCCGGAGCTCCAGCCCCTCGACGCGCGCGTCGATCGCTCTCCCCTCCCGATCGACACGGAGAGTGATGCGCGCGCGGCCCTCGATCCTCGACACCACGTCGACGAGCACCCGGCGCGCCATGGCTCACCCGAACGCGGCCCCGGACGCGGCCGGAGTGCGGCCCTCCGAGAGCGCCGTCACGGCGCGGAGAACGTCGCCCGCCCCGGGTGGACAGCCCGGCAGGAACACGTCCACCGCGACGACCTCTGGCACCGGCAACACGCGTTCGAGGAGCGGCGGAAGCGCCGGGTCGCGCGCCCTCGCGCCCCAGCCGAGCCGCTCGACGCGCGCGGCCCCTCCGTCGGCGTCGCGCATCGCGGTCACGTTCCCCCAGCCCGCGCAGTCGCCGAGCGCGACGAGGACGCGCGATCGCGCCCGCGCGATCCGCAGCCGCCGGACGTCCTCGTCCGTCGAGCACGCGCCCTCCACGAGGCACACGTCGACCGTCTCGGGGAACGCGTCGCCGTCCGCGAACGGCGAAGCGACGAGCCGAGTGCGTGGCGCGAGGCCGAGCAGCGCCTCGTCCGCGTCGAGCAGTGACATGTGGCACCCGAAGCACCCGCCGAGCTGGATCGTCGCGAGGCGCAGCTCGGCGCCCGCCGCTTGCGGCCGCGCGAAGGGTCCCGAGCTCGCCGTCGTGAGCCCCAACGGCGGCGGCTCGCGGACGCCTGGGCGGCCCGACAGGCCCTGCGCGGCGCGCGCCTTCTCGAAGATTGCCCCGGTGGGACACGCCGCGACGCACCGTGCACACCCGGTACAGGTCGGGCTCGCTCCCCACCCGCTCGATCCGTCGGTGACGACGTGCGCGTGCCGACCACGGCCCACGACCCAGAGCGTGGCGGCGCGCTCCACCTCGGCACACACGCGGACGCACCGCGTGCACAGCACGCAGCGGCCGGGATCCAGCGCGAACCGCGGGTGCGAGGCGTCGACGGGCGCCGCGCGGCGAGGGACTCCGAGCGTCACGTGGTCGAGGCCGAGGCGGCGCGCGAGCTCCTGCAGCTCGCAGCGCCCGCTCGCCGGGCAGAAGGCGCACACGTGATTGCCACCCGCGAACAGCATCTCGACCACGGCGCGCCGATGGCTCCGGAGCTCCGGCGTCGCGGTGGAGACCTGCATCCCCGGCGAGATGCGCGTGGCGCATGCCGGCACCGGCCGAGGGAGACCGCGCACGTCCACCAGGCATACGCGGCAGCTCGCGGCAGGCGTCACGCCGTCGAGATGGCACAGCGTCGGGACCTCGATCCCCGCCGCGCGGCATGCCCCGAGGATGGTCGCGCCTTCGGGCGCGCTGCACATCCTGCCGTCGACCACCCACTCGACGACGCGTGTCTCGAGCTCGTGGATGGGACCAGGGTACGCTCATGCCTGGACCGCGAGCGCGCCTCGAATAGGCTCCGGCGTCAGCAGCGTCGTCCATTTGCCCGCGACCAGGCGCACAGGCGTCCGGCGACTCCACCGGAGACGAGCGGCCGAGGGAGGCCCCGCCGAGTTGTCGTCTCCGCGCGCGATCCAGCGCGTCAGCCCCCTCGTGGAACCCGCCGCGGCGCGATACGCACCGACGCCGCCGCCTGCGTGACGGGCAGCAACGTCGCCGGTGACGTTTCACCGCTAGTTACTCCACGTTACTCGAGCAGCGCTCGGGCGGCCTTCTCGAGCTGTTCGATCTGCGTCGTCGCGGTGTCCCAGACGACCCTCAGCGAGACGCCGAAGTACGCGTGCGCGAGCACGTTCCGCATGTCGCAGATCAGGCGCCACGGGATCTGCGGCGCCCTCGCCGTGACGTCCTTCGGCAGCTTCCCCGCAGCCTCGCCGATGATCTCGATGTTTCGGATCACCGCGTCGCGCGTGCGCTCGTCCGCCGCGAACGCGTCGTAGGTCATCCCGGCCACGAAGCGGCGAACCTTCCCGCAGGCCTCGATGATGTCGTCAGCGTAGAGGCGCCAGTCGCGCTCAGCCTTGGGCGACATCGACCGCCTCGCGCTCGACGATGGGGCGCATCCGCGGCTTCAGGGCATCGGGCGTGACGAGGTCGACCTTGTGGCCGAGGTGGTCCTCGAGGAACGCCTTGAGCCCCATGAACGAGAGGAACGTCGGGTCCTTCTCGAAGTCCACGAGGATGTCGAGGTCACTGTCCTCTCGAGCGTCGCCGCGCGCGGTGGACCCGAACAGGGCGATACGACGTACGCCGAACGCGCGCCGGATTTCCGGCAAGTAGGCGCGCAGGGCCGCGATCGCTTCTTCACGACGCATCGACAGGATTATAGGGGCGCCGCGTAACGGTGCCCATCCCACGTCCCGGAGCCTCGTGAAAAGCGGGGTCCCGTTACGGCCCGTGCTGGAACCCGAAGATCGCCCACATGGCCGGCACCAGCACCGCGGGCAAGAGCGTCACGCCGACCGAGAACCCGATACCGACGCGAAACACGCGCCTCCTGAGCGGAGCGGTGCGAGAAGTGTCTCCGCCGCTCCACAGCAGCTCGGTGACCCAGCCCAAGCAGTAGCAGGCGTTCGCGACGAACGCGTACACCGCGATGCCGGCGAAGACGGCGACGGGCTCGATGACGTCCTCCCCCGGGTGAACCAGGCGGCCGCCGATGAGCAGAACAGCCAGACCTGACACGATCCCGGCTGCCAGCACGGCCAGGTTGAACGGGATCCGGCGCCGCTCCCACCACAAGACGACTTCCAAGCCCGGGCTCATGATCCGACCGTACAACGGAATCGCGCGGCTCCGCGCTGGTCAGGGCGACGGAGAACCGCTGGGTCTACACGCTGGCGGGCCGTCTTGAAATCTCGAGCGGCGGTGTCGCCCTGCTCGACGATCCGAGGGGGCTCCTGTCGCAGCACTAGCTCGGAGCCGCTCACACTGGCCCCCGTGACGCGTGTGATACCCGGCTCGCGGCCCGCTGGCGGCCAAGTGGCCGCGCGTGTGCGATCAGCCTTCTTCAACCGTCGCAATTCTTGGTTGAAGTGATCGACGCGCTTTAGATGACGACTTCCGGCTCCAAACACCTGCCGCGAGCTCGAGCAGAACCCCGCGCCGACACTCTCGCGAAGGCGCGGGGCTTGCGAGAGACCCCCTACGGCTCCACCACGATGCGATGCCCGTAGTGAACCTTCTGTGGCATTGGACCGGTCAGCGACTCGAAGGTGACGGGGTCCAGGATCTCCAGCGTAACGTTCACCGCCACCGTGTTGCAATCGTCGATCAATGTATCGGTGCCGTACATCGATGTAGACCGTGTTTCCGCCCTCATCGCGAACCATGGCGAGCGATGAGGTCGCAAACTTGTTACCACCAATCCTTTTCCACGTGCCCCTGATCAGGGTCCCTGCGACCGCCGTTGGGAACCAAGGCACGCCGTCGGTGGTCAACGTGTAGTCGTACCCGCCATTCAGTTCCAGAGTCAGCGCCCCGGAGCTGTTGGACGCACCGCTGATCGTGCTGATCCACCTGGGGCCAATGAGGTTGGTGTCGCCCGGCGCGTAATACCCGTACCAGCTGCCGATAGGGCTACATCCCTCTTCTGCATTCGCAGTCGTCGCGGCGAGACTCGCCCCGAGCGCGACACATGCAACAACGACCAGCTTCTTCATCGTCCCCTCCTCGCAGCACTCGATGGCTGCACTGGCGTTTCGGCGAGCCTCGCTGTCGAGCATCGGACGACCACCACCGACCGGCGGGCCCGGCGAGCGTAGTTCGCCACAGGCGCTCGACACGCACGAGCGGCGATGCGGGGTCGCCCAGTGCGGAGCGGACCAGGTGGGCGCTGTGCGTTGCTCGCTCTGCGTTCGCTTGGTTCCAGGCGAGTGCACCGCTGGGTTCACCCGCTGTGGCGCGGTGGAAGGTGCTGCTCCTGGCGCACCTCCGTTCGTGGAGCGCGATCACCGCGAGGGAAGGGCTCGGGCGCCTCGGCTCAGCCGCGGATCATCCGGTTCCGCGCCGCGCCGGCGGTCAGGCCGGTGAGCTGCGCCCAGTGGCGGTCGCCGGGGAAGTGTGCCGCGAGGGCGAGCCAAGAGAGCGCGTACGGCGCAAGCGCGAGCGCGTTCCCGGTCAGCAGGAACGCGACGACGGCGGCGAGCGCACCGCTCTCGCAGAGGGCGCACGCCACGATGAGCCGCGTGACGGCGTCCGCCTCCGGGCCTGGAGGAATCGCGCCGCCGCCTCGAAGGGCGACGCCGCCCTGCGCGGGCGGCGCCATCCGGACGGCCCAGAGCCACGACAGGGCCACGGTGACCACGGAGAGGGCCAGCGAGGCCCCGATGAGCGCCGGCTCGACGTCGAGCGGCGCCGCCACCCCGGCGCCACCCCGGAGCCCGAAGACGAGGTACATCGCGACGCCGAGGAACATCGTCGGGCCCCCGAGAAGCGCCGCCCAGATGATGGTCGCGATGAGACGAGGACTCTGCTGCGCCATGCGATCCTCCCGTGAAGGGGCAGAATGGTAGACCCGCAGTCTAGTCCGCGTCTGGGCAACTTCGGGCGACGGTGCGACGCTCACCGTCCCCATCGACAGCACGAACGACGCCGCTACGATCCGCAGGACTCGACCCATACCCCCGCCCCCCAGCGTCCGTGAGTTTCCGGAACGGAACAGGGTGGTCCTTTACCGGCGGGTGACGAGAGGGCAGGCGGAACCCCCGCTGCAGGGCGCGCCGTCGTTGCCGCGGCGTCGAACCTCCCGAATGGGATGTCAGCCCGGCGGCCGCGCCCAGTCTCTCCGTTACACGGACGAGCGCGCACCACTCCTGAAGCTCGCCGTCGGCACACGGAGGCACCCATGGCATGCAAGGATCCTGCGGCTCGCAAACCTGTCGTTGTCGTCGCTCACGACCGCGAGAACCCGTTCGTCACCCTCCGCGACGAGGATCTCGTCCTGGTCGCGGGCGGTAGCGCTCTCTGCAGCGCGGTTTCCACGACGATCAAGGCAGTGGGCGACGCCCTCAGCACGGCGGCGAGGAAGGGCTAGAGAGGACTGAGTTCGCCGCCGCGCGCGGCGGCGAGTTCCGCCCGCCAGTGAGCCGCACTTCCAGCTCGAGCCGCGGATCGCCGCCGGCGACAAGTGGAGACGGGTTGAAGGCCTCCTCCGGCCGAGCGCGTTACTCTCGGGCCGAGCCCGCGCTTACTGCGCCGCGCCGTCAAGAGGCCGGACGTGTATGAGGAGCTCAGCGAGGACCTCCTCCGGGCGGGTGAACGCGGCGAAATGGCCTGCGCCGCGCACGAGCGTGAACCGCTTCACCGGCGCCTGGACGTGCTCGAAGTACTCCCTCGCGAGCGCAGGAAGCGTGAGCACGTCCGAGTCTCCCTGGAAGACGAAGAACGGGACATCGAGGCGCGGTCCGAGCCGCCACGCGTCGTGCGCCGCGATCTCGCCGTAGAGGCGCTCCGCGGAGAGGCGCATCCCGGTCAGGAAGTCGACGACATCCCGCAGCTCGTGACCCGGCGACAGGAGGAGGAGCGGTAGCACCAGCGCGGTCGGGGTCGGACCGACCGTAGCGGTGCTCGCGGTCGACCGGACCGCGAGCGTCCATGCGGCGAGGTCCCAGCGGGCGGGATCGCCTCCGATCCTCGCCAGCGCTGCCGCCCGGCGGTGGCGCCCCGTCGCCCGCAGCGCGGCGAGCGTCGCCGGATAAGAAAGCCGCTCGTTGCGCACCACGTTCACGTTGAGATCGGTCCCGACCCACGCGGAGAACAGATCGGGCCGCCGCTTCACCATCCGCAGCCCGATCGCGGTTCCCATCGAGCTCGAGAGCAGGACGATGCGCTCGCGTCCAAGGCGCTCGCGCAGATGCTCCGCCAGGGCGATCCCATCCTCGGCGAGGCGATCGAACGTGAGCGGCAGGCCGCCGCGGCGGCCGTGCCGGCCCAGCGTCTTTCCGGCCCCGCGCTGGTCCCACTGGACGACGGTGAAGTGGCGCTCCCAGGCGCGTAGGCGCGGCGTGAAGATCGAGCACGGCGCGCCCGGTCCTCCGTGCACGACGAGCAGGACCGGGTTCGCGCGATCCTCGCCGCGGATGCCGACCCACTGCGTGACGCCGCCCAGCGGGACGAAGCCCTCCTCGAGGACGGCGCGGGGGGTGGCGATCGCGAGGGCCCGCGCGAGGCGACGCCGCCGAAGGTCGCGGGCGGCGAGGGCGCCGAGCGCGGCGGCCGCGGCCGCGGCGAGGGTGGTCAGGACGGCTGCCATCACGTGTTCGGCTCCTTTGGCTGATGACTGTGTATCTGGTACACTGTTACGCGTACGAGGTAAACAGTCTCAGGAGAGGCGATCGTGGCGGAGAAGCCGAGCGGGTCGCGGGACGACGCGCGAAGCGTCGCGCTGTTGTGGAACACGCGGGAACGGGCCCGCCGCGGGCCGCGGCCTGCGTTGAGTTGGGAGCGCATCGTGGCCGCGGCGATCGCCCTCGCCGACGCCGAGGGGCTCGAGGCGGTCTCGATGGAGCGCGTCGCGGAGCGGCTCGGCTTCACGACGATGTCGCTCTACCGCCACGTTCCGGGCAAGGCGGAGCTCGTCGCGCTCATGATCGAGGCGGCCATCGGCGAGCCCCCGGCGCTCGCGGCACCGGAACGCTGGAGGAGCGCGCTCGAGGAGTGGGCTGCCAACCTCCTGGGGACCTTCCAGCGCCATCCCTGGGCGCTCACGGCGACCGGTCGTCTCCGTTTGATGGGACCCTACGAGCTCGGGTGGCTGGAGACGGGGCTCTCCGCGCTATCGGCGACGCCGCTCGACCCCGCGGAGCGGCACGCCGCGTGCCTCGCCGTCCTGGCACAGGTCCGGAGCATCGCGCAGTTCTCGCTCGCGCCGCCCAAGGGGAGCCCTGGGCTCACGGGAGAACGGTGGAACGCGGAGACCCGCGCGTTGCTCCGTGTGCGCGCCGAGCGGTTCCCGGAGCTGACCGCGGCGCTCGACGCGCTGCGCCTGCGCGACCGCCCTCCGGCGCCGGGGAGTGGGCTCGGGTTCGTCCTCGACGGGATCGCACGGCGCGTCGCCCAGCGCGGCGCGCGCGCACCGGCAGGGAGGCCGCGGCGGTGAAGTCCCAAGCCGAGAGTTACGCCGTTCACCCGTCACGGCCGCGCGACGGCCGTCGTTCTTCATGCCGAGGCCGCCGCGTCCTCAGTTCTCCTCCCACAAGGTGAAGCCGCGTGGCTGACGCCACACGACGCCTCGCACAACTTCGGCCTCTTCGACTTCGAAGAGAACAGGCGTCTCCTTCGGGTTCCCGGAGATTGGAAGCACGGCCTCTCGCACGAGCGCGACAGCTGCGTCTCTGGCTCGCGCCTCGGAGCTCGCGATCACGACTCTGGTCGCGAACAAACCCGCTGCCGTTCGCCGTCCGCTTTCCACGTCCCTGAGCCACACGGGCTCCGCCCGGACCATCACGCGGTAGACGTTCCGACGCGACACGCCGATGGCGCGAAGGAACGCGTGCGTGGCGGAGCTCCAGAAGATCTCCTCGATGACGAACGGTCGCACGCGGTGGTCACTCGCGGTTGTCGGCCGCCCAGCGTTCCGGGTCGGCCGCGTAGTCGTCCGCCTCGATGATGATGCTCGCGGAGCGTGGATCGAGCTCGCCGGTGAGCGCCAGCCGCTGCTCGGGGTGCCGGTGGTCCTCCGCGCCTGGCGCGAACCGGAACGCCTCGATGTAGCGGGCAAGCAGCTCTGGGCGGCCGGACACCTGAAGCACGCCGTCCGGCAGTTCCTCCGTCCGCAGCTTGTCGCTCGTCTTCACCATGCGGAACGCTCGCAGCGCCGGGTAGTCGGGGCAGAGATGACACGTGCCGCCATTATCGATCTCGATGGAAGGCGTGGGGCTGGAGAGGAACGCCGCGAGCGCGTCGAACGTCCTCTGGTGGCCCGCAGCGGAGTCGAGGACCCTCGTGTCGCCGTTGCGGGGCTGACCTTGAATCACGATGAACACGCTGCAAGTTTAACAGGGGCTGTCGCGCGCAGCCGTTCGGTGTTCTCCGCGACGGGCTCGTAGGTCCACTGCGGTCGCTACGGCTATTTGAGCGGCGCGGGACCAGGAAACGGTCAGGAAGGGCGGGCTCGCGCGAGATCAGGGTTCGGTCAGGACGTGAGCGGGACGCCCTCCGTACGTTCTCGCCCGTGACGCCGACGTGCGCACGAGGAGGACGGATATGTACCTGCACCTGACGGACACGATGAGCGCGAGCGAGTTCCTCGACCACCCCATCCGCGCCCGAATCAACGCGTGGTTCTTCCGCGCGATGGACGGCTATGTCCACCGGAAGTACCGGCACGTCAAGCGCGAGCTCTTCGGAGGCCTGCCGCGCACGATCCTCGAGATCGGGGCCGGGGACGGCGCCAACTTTCGCTACCTCCAGCCGGGAACGCACGTGATCGCGGTCGAGCCCAACGTCCACATGCACGCGAGCCTGCGGGCGGCGGCCGCTCGGCACGGCGTCACGGTGAACGTCCTCGCCACGGTCGCGGAGCGCTTGCCGCTGGCGGACGGGAGCGTCGACGCGGTGATCTCGAGCCTCGTGCTCTGCACCGTGACTGATCCGGCGCGCGCGCTCGCGGAGGTCCGGCGCGTGCTCCGACCTGGTGGCCGCTTCTGGTGCGTCGAGCACGTCGCGGCGCCGGAGGGGAGCCGGATCTCGCGCGTGCAGCGGCTCGTGAAGCGACCGTGGCGGTGGTTCTTCGAGGGGTGCGACACGCACCGCGACGTCGCCGGGCTCTTGCGGGAAGCCGGATTCGCCGCCGTCGAGATCACGCCGTTCACGCTGCGCACGGCTTTCCTGCCCGTCCGGTCGCAGATCGCGGCGGTCGCGGTCAGGTGACCGCCGCACCGGGCCGCGCGGCCGCGCGCTCGAGGAGCGCCACGAGCTCACGCTCGAGGGTCGGACGACCGCCGAACAGGAACGCGTGGTCCTCGCCGGGAAGCTCGACGAGGCGCGCGCCCGGGATCGCGGCGGCGAGCGCGCGCCCGTTGCCGACGCGCACGACGCGGTCGCCGGTCGCGTGCAGCACGACGGTGGGGGTCCGCACGCGCGGCAGCAGCGGCCGGACGTCGATCCCAAGGTTCATCCCCAGCAGCTCGAGCGCCGCGCCGGGGCTCGCGCCCTCCTGCTCGGCCCGGGCCGCCCAGGCGTGGAGCGGCGGGGTGAGGTGGCGGGCGGGGACGAGCGCGCGCAGCGTCGCGCCGGAGCCCCAGCCGCGCGCGATGTACTCGCGCAGCGTCGTGACCTCGACCTCGCTCCAGCCGGCAGGGTGGTCCGGCGCGGCCAACATGCGGGCAAAGGCGCCGACGAGCGCGAGGCCGCGCACGCGCAGCGGGCGCGTCACGGCAAAGGTGAGCGCCAGCGGACCTCCCTCGGAGAACCCGACCAGCACCGCCCCGGGGGATCGCACCGCGTCGAGGACGGCGTCGAGGTCCTCCACCCGCTGCGGCAGCTGCGGCAGCGCCTTCACGCGATCGCTCGCGCCCGTCCCGCGCTTGTCGAACAGGAGCACCCGGGCGCGCGCGGAGAGCGCGCGGACGATCTCGGAGACCCCACGCAGCTCGAGCGCCGCGCGCATGCCGAGCGACCACCCGAGCACCAGGACGACGTCGAGCGGCCCCCACCCGACGGTGCGGTACGCGACGTGGACATCGCCGCTGCGGACGTACCTCGGGGGCGCGTCGGCCGCCGCGTCCGCCGGGTCCGGCTCGACCTCAGCGAGCTCGCCCACGAACCGGTATCCCTGCCTCGCGTGCGTGCGCAGCAGCCCGCGATCCGCCGGACGGAGCGCGCGGCGCGCGAGGCTCACCGCGCGCTGCAGCGACGCGTCCGTGACGACCGCGTCCGGCCAGAGCTCCCGCAGGATCTCCTCCTTGGGGACGACGCGATGGCGGTTCCGGACGAGATACGCGAACACCGCGAAGACCTGCGGCTGGAGCGGCCGAGGTTCCCCGGCGACTCGCAGCTCGCGTCGCGGCACGTCGAGCTCGTACACTCCGAACCGCCAGCTCATGCCGGCCATGTAGCTCCTGCGTCGCGCGCTCGCCGGCCGCCGGGACGTCGACCCGCGAGCGCCGCTGCCGGCCCTACGGCCGAGCGTTCGGACGATGGTCGCCCACTCGCGCCGCCGAGCGGGCGCGGCGGCGATCCGTCGCGTGTCTCGGCCGCCACCGCGTCGTAGCTGCGCCGTCCATGAGCAGAAGCGTCGCGCAGACCGGGCCCCGAACGGCAGCGCGCCGACGTCGGTCTCCTCGCCGGGCGCTCAGCTTCGCGCCGCGACGCGACGCCAGCGCTCGATCAGGTCGAGACATCGATCTGGCCGAGTGAGGGGGAGATCGTGTCCCTCGCCATCCCAGACCTCCAGGCGGTGATGCGGACGTCCATCGACCAGCTCGCGAAGGAACTCGACATCCAGGTACCGGTCCTGGGTTCCCGCCACGATGACGATCGGCGGGAGTGCCGCTGCCACCCACTTCGCCCCATCTGCAGCGAGGATCACCCGCGTCACGGTCTCCGAGTACGAGATCCACGAATGTCGCGTCGCGTCTTCCAGTACCGGGGTCGGCAGGGCGGGGCGGAGCGCGGAGTAGAGGCGCGTCGCCAGCCGCGGGCGCGCAGAGCAGAGGTTGCGGCACGCCAGCCTGGCGAGCCAGGTCGCCGCTGGATTCTGAAGCCCGAACACCCGCTGGAGCACGCCCTGCTTGGCGATCTGCCGGCGCATATGCCGAGCGTCACGGAAGAGGGGCGGCGCGAACGCGATCACGCCCCTCACCCGCTCCGGATGGTTGCACGCCAGCCAGATCGCGACCAACGCCCCGAGGGAGTGGCCCACGACCAGCGATGGCTCCCGGACGTTCAGATCACGCAGCGACGCGATCACGGCGCGCCCATGCTCTTCCGGCCCATACCCGGAGAGCGGCCGCGGCGATGCGCCGAAACCGAGCAGGTCCGGGACGAGCAAGGTCCCTCCGTCCGCGAGCCGGTCGAAGGCGCCGCCCCAGTACCGATTCGATCCCAGAAGTCCGTGGAGCAGGAGCGTCGGGGTGCCACTGCCGAGAACCCGGACGGCGAGCGGCCCCGCTCGCACACGTCCCTGCGGCTCAGACCAGTCGACGCGCACGCAATCCGTCCGCAAGCGCTCCTCCCGCCTCTCGTCATGCGTCCCGAACGGACTCGCGGCTTCGGCCGGGAAAGGGTCACGATGCGCGGCCACGAGCGGACCTCCTCCCCCCGCTTCTATCCCGCGCCCTGCACGTCGCGGCGTGCGAGTACGTACGCATCATCGCGTGCCTCCAGTGCAGGCACGTTATCGATACAGCATGTCTTGGTCAAGTCACCGTGTATCGATTGCCGTCTGGGGTATACTGGCGTCGTGCCGAAGCTCTGGAGCGACACGATCGAGGAGCACCGTCGTGAGGTCGGGGACGCGATCCTGGACACCACCGCCGCGCTCGTGGCCAAGCACGGGGTTCGCTCGGTGACCATGTCCCAGATCGCCGAGGAGACCGGCATCGGACGCGCGACCCTGTACAAGTACTATCCGGACGTCGAGGGAATCCTCGTCGCGTGGCATGAGCGGCACGTCGCCGCCCATCTCGAGAGGCTCGCCTCCGTGCGGAGCGGTGACGGAGCGCCTGGCGAGCGGCTCCGAGCGGTGCTCGAGTCGTTCGGGATCATTTGCCACGAGCGTCAGCGCACCGAGCTCGCGGCGCTCCTGCATCGCGGCGAGCACGTCTCCCGAGCGGAGCAGCAGCTGAGAGAGCTGCTGCAGGGCCTCCTCGTCGAGTGCGTGGAGACGGGTGAGATTCGTCACGATGTCCCGCCGGGCGAGCTGGCCATGTACTGCGTTCACGCGCTCACGGCCGCCGGCTGCCTGCCGACCCGAAGCGCCGTGCGGAGGCTGGTCGAGGTGACGCTCGACGGAATCAGAGCTTCGCGCTGAGCGGTAGCTTGCGAAGCCCGCCCCGTCTCCTGATCGGGATGGGGGGAGCCGGTGATCCCGGCTACTCCCCTCCTGCACCACCGGGCGTGCGGGTCCGGATCCGCCGGTTCGAGTCGTTGAGGCAGCCAGCGTCGTTCGCGGTCATTGGCCCGCTCGCCCTGGACGGCGCCGCCTCGTAATCCGGTTACTGTTCGTCGGCTCGCGGATTCGCTCCCCGCTTCCTTCAGCGCTCTGGCGGTCGGCGCCTTGCGGTTCGCTCGGGGTCCCTGCGACCGGGATCCCTGGAGGACTTTCACCTCCACCTCACGCCCATGCCGGACACACCAAACACAAGCCCCGCTGCCGTAAAGGGAAGGGGCTGGTGACTCCATGTGAAGTTGCGGGGGCGTGCTGGTCCAGTTTGACGGGATTGGCCCGCCGATATTCCAAGCGCCCGTAAATGGGGAATGACGGGGCTTTCGTCTCATACGCTTGTGGTGCTGGGAGCGCTATCTCAAGAGGCTCTATCATCGCCCTAGAGTGCCTTCCCATTGATGACCTGGATATCTAGGGAGAGCACATCAAGGTCATGAACGCAGCCGAGGTTGACGCGATAGTCCCCCGGTCTTGCGGGTCCTTGATAGTCGGGTGGCACGGAGGCCACCGTGCTGAACGGAGATATACCGCACGTGTGGCAGAAGAAGTGGTTCACGTTCTTGTCCCCGAACTGGTACAGGGCCAGGTGCTCTTGACCTTCCACCTCGACATCCGATGGGCTGAAGTAGTTCGAGGACATGACGGTTCCTTTGCGGATGCAGATGGAGCAGTTGCATCTTCGGCCGCTCGTGATCTCCTCGCAAGTGAACGTGAAACGGATGGCACCACAATGGCAACTGGCACTGTAGGTTCTGGGAGTTGTCATGTTCGTTCCTGATTAACGAGGCCGATGGCTACTGTCCGATGCCTCGATGGTCACGACCGCAGCGGTCCGGCGGCTGCTGCTGTTGCGCAAGGTTCTAGCCCTGCATGAGAGGCGCTGCGGATACGGGGCTCATGGGAACTGATCAGCGCTGTGAGTCTCGTCGCCGTCTACTGCTTCTTCCACGGAAGCGACTGCCCCCGCGTTAGCGGGGTGCTGTGGGGCGCTGGGGTGTTCTCGCTCGCCGACACGGTAGGACTCGCGTCCGCGCTCGGTGCGCTATAGCGTGGGCGGCGACTCCATCGGCGGGAGGCCGGGGACGAACGACATGAGACAAGAGGCTCCCGAAGCCACTGCTCCGGTCAGCGGGAGCACCCCGCGTCCACCACCTGCGACGGAACCGGTCTCAAGGCGCCGAGTGCCGTGGGCCACAGCCACGGCCTGCGCCGCGATGGTGGCTCTGTTCGCAGTGATCTCCGTCACGCCAAACGAGGCGCCTTTCGCGTCATGGGGTTACCGAGGCGACGCGTTCCAGGTTTGGTCCGGAGCGGCTTGGGTCCTGCTCGTTTCAGCCTTCATCCATCAAGGCCTGTGGCACTTGGCGCTGAACGTCTACTGGCTTTGGACGCTCGGGCGGCCGATTGAGGCGGCATTCGGGCCACTCATGATGGGGCTGCTCCTACTCACGTCCGCGTTCGTGAGCTCGTCCTTTCAGTTGGCCATCTTCGACAACGTCGGAGTGGGCGCTTCCGGAATGACATTCGCCGTGTTCGGATTCGGGTGGCTGGCGAGGGGCAAGAGCGCCGAGCTGAGATCGATCTTCACGCCGAAGACCGGAATCCTCTTCGCCTCATGGTTCGTCGGATGCTGGATTGTCCTGACGCGCGAGGTGGGGAACGGGGCTCACCTGGGCGGCCTCCTGTTCGGAGCAGTGGCTGCGGGAGCCGTAGTGATGGGAAGGAGGCCCCGCTTGGCGAAGGCCGGGGCGATCCTACTGATCCTGCTGGCACTCGGCGTCAGCTTCGTCTGCCCATGGTCGGCCACCTGGTGGTCAACCATGGGCTACAGAGCTCACGCCCGCGGGCAGTACGACTTGGCCATCGAGGCCTATGACATGAGCCTCCAGCTCCGGCCCGACCAACCTTGGGTCATGGCGAGCCTGATTCGTGCCTACCGCGCCTCGGGGAAGGCGGACGCTGCGGCCTCACTCCTGACGAGGCTCGGAACCGTCTCGCCCGCCGAAGCAGCAAAATTCGATGAGGAAGGACGGACGACGATCAGATGACCTGGGGCCAAGCGCCGTTCGTCCCGCGCTCCCACTCGGGCACCGGCCCGACCACAGCATCCCCGACCCAGAGTAATTGCAGCGGACAAGAAGGAAAGGGCCGAGCGGCAGCCGGGAACCGAAAACGTGCGGAGATCAGTGGTCCGCGCAACAACCTCGGGTGCGCGACGTGGCCGGCCTGACGGCGGAATTCCCATCACCTGCCTTGAACCCAGGCCCTCACGCCAACGCGCGCGCGTAACCATGTCCGCCGATTCGAGATGGCCGCTCGCGGCGCCCGCGCAGCCCCAAAACGCAGAGGCCCCGGTCACCTCATGGCGGCCGGGGCCTCGGATGTTGCGGGGGCGTGCATCTGCCCTCAACGAACCGCTCTCTCGACAGCACATTCTTCTTGCCTAGGCTCCAGGCACCTCGCTTCGGGCAGACCCGCCAGCGAGCCCCGATCGAGGGCCCGCCCGCGATGCGACCCGACGGTAGACATGCGCCTGCGGTCACCGCTCGCCGGGTCCGCGACAGGAGGACCTCATGAGCCTTCACGAACCGTTCAACCGCTCAGCATTCTCGCAGTTCATCAACAGCACGCCGGGGCGCGTCTTCAGGTTTGTCGCCGGCCTGGGGTTTCTCGCCGTGGGGCTCGTTTACCGGAATCACGCGCTCGGTCTCGCGGCGATGGGCTGGAGCGTGCTTCCGCTGACGGCCGGTGGCTTCGACGTCTGCTACATCAGTGCTGCGCTGGGGGGCCCGCTCTCGGGAGAGAAGATCAGGCGCCTGAAGAGGTGATCCCGATCCGCCCGAGACGCGAAGCCCCGGTCACCATGCGGCGACCGGGGCTCCGGATGTTGCGAGGGCGCGATTTGAACCTGCGACCGTGGCCTGCCTCGGACGCGCCCCGACTCGAAACGCCCGCTAGAGCGCTCCCGCGATCGCCCTCGCCGCCGCGGCCGGATCGCCCCCCTCGCGCAGCGGGCGCCCGATGACGAGCACGTCCGCGCCGGCGCGCACCGCCTCGGCGGGCGTCGCGACGCGGGCCTGGTCGCCCTTCGCCGCGCCCGCGGGGCGGACGCCGGGGATGACGAGGAGCGGGCCGAGTCCGACCGCGGCGCGCACCGCGGCGACCTCGTGCGGCGAGCAGACGATGCCCCCCGCGCCGGCGCCGACCGCGAGCTTCGCGAGCCGCACGACCGCGTCCTCGGGCGGGCCGGCGAGGCCGATCGCGCCGAGCGCCGCGGCGTCGAGGCTCGTGAGCACGGTCACCGCGAGCACCCGCACCCCGGGGCCGGCGCCGCGCACGGCGGCGCGGACCATCTCGGCGCCGCCGGAGGCGTGCACGGTGAGGAGCGACGCGCCGCTCGCCGCGGCGGAGCGCGCGGCGCCCTCGACGGTGTTCGCGATGTCGTGGAGCTTCAGGTCGAGGAACACCGGCTTCCCGAGCGCCGCCGCGGCGCGCACCACCGGCGGCCCCTCGGCGACGAACAGCTCGAGGCCGACCTTGAGCATGCCGACCTCCGGCGCGACCGCGCGCGCGAACGGCTCGGCGGCGGCCCAGGACGGGAAGTCGATGGCGGCGCAGATGCGATCCTTCGGCTGCATGTGATGGCTCCTCACCGCGAGAGCGACCCCGACCCCGACCGCCGCCCCTCGCGCGCGGCGGAGCCGGAGCCTCGTCCTTCGTCTACGCCTTCCCCACCTGCATCCGACCGACCTCGCGCAGGAGCGCCTCGGCCTGCTCGCGCGGCAGCCGGCTCTTCGCCTCGAACAGCGCGAACGCGAGCAGCTCGTCGAGCGCCTCGAGCGCGCGCGCCCGCGCCGCCGCGCCGCGGAACGCGCCGGCGGCGCTCACGTTGCCGAGCACCTGGGCGACGTCGAGGTCGCCGTCCTCGGTCACGCGGACGCCCTCGAACGGCGCCCGGCGCTTCTCCGGGAGCTGCTCGAGGTAGCCGTTGAGCCGCGCGGTCGCGTCGGCCCCTCGACTCGGCGCCGACGCCGGCGCATCGGCGCTACGCTCGGGGTGAGCGGCCTCGCTGAGCGCGCGGTGCACGCGCAGGAAGATGCGCCGGTACGTCTCGAACGGACCGCTCGCGCGCGCGGGCGCGGCGGGCTCGGGCGGCGCGATCTCGATCGTGACCTCCGGCTCGCCCGGCCCGGGCGTCGTGGCCGCGCGCGCGGCCTCCGCCTCCTCGAGCCGCTTCATGCCCGCGAGGAGGAGCTCCCGCGTGCGCTCCGGGAGCTTCACCGCGGTCGCGTCGTCCACCGGGCCCTCGAGGAAGGCGAACTCGCCGGTCGTCTCGACGAACGCGCCGAGGACGATCTCGCGGACCTGGCGCGTCACGGCCTCGTAGAGCTGGCCCGCGCCGAGCGCGCCCTCGTCCACGAGCACCTGCCCGAGCGGGCGCCCCCCGCGCGCGTGCCGGGCGCAGCGCTCGAGCTCCTCGTCCGCGACGAGCCCCTCGCGCCGGAGCATCGCGCCGAGCCGGTCGGCGGGATCGCTCGACGACGCGAACACGACCTGGCCGTCGCGGAAGTAGATGCTCTTGCGGCGCAGCCGAGCGGGCGAGTCGGGGGCGGCGCGCGCCGAGTCCTCGCCGAAGGCGAGCAAGAGCACGCCCGTCTTGAGCGAGGTGAAGACGAACTGGATCACCTCGGGCACGTTGAGCGCGCCGAGCGAGCCCGCGAACCAGGCGCGCGGCGCGTCCGCACGGGCCGGCACGAGCAGCGCGAACGCCCCGCGCGCGGAGACGAGGTCCACCTCTCCGCCGCCGGCGAGGCCGAGCGCTTCCGCCTCGCGCGGGGGCACGAGGACCTCCCCTTCGCGCCCGACCGTGAGCCGCGCGCGCACGGTCGGCCTAGCTCCCGGCCCGCACGCGCTCCACGGCGCGGCGCGCCACCTCGCCCACGGGCACGAGCTCCACCGTCTTGTCGCCGCGGAGCTTCCACTCCACCTTGCCCTCGGCGAGCCCCTTCTTGCCCACCGCGATCCGGAGCGGGATGCCCACCAGGTCCGCGTCCTTGAACTTCACGCCGGCGCGCTCCTCGCGGTCGTCGTGGAGCACCTCGAGGCCGGCGTCCGAGAGCGCCTTCACGATCTCGTCCGCGGCCTGCTTCAGCTCCGGCTCCGGCCCGAGGGTGAGCACCGTCGCCTGGAACGGCGCGATGGAGAGCGGCCAGCGGATGCCGTTCTCGTCGTGGTGCAGCTCGATCGCGGCGGCCATGATCCGCTCCACGCCGATGCCGTAGCTGCCCATCACGATGGGCACCGCCTTGCCGTCCGCGTCGAGCACCGTCGCCTTCATCGACTCAGAGTACTTGGTGCCGAGCTTGAAGATGTGGCCGATCTCGAGCGCCTTGAACACGTCGAGCGTGCCGTCGCAGCGGGGGCAGCCCTCGCCCGCGCGCACCGTGCGCAGCTCCGCGAGCTTCGCGTGCGGGCCGGTGAGCACGTCCCGGCGCACGTCCACGCCGCGGAGGTGGAAGCCGTCCTCGTTCGCGCCGGTGACCATGTCCTTGCGGTCGGCGAGCGAGGGATCGACGAACACGTGGACCTTGGAGAAGCCGACCGCGCCGAGCGAGCCGGCGCGCGCGCCCATGAGCGGCGGGATCTCCTCGGCGTGCGCCGGGCGGAGCACCTGCGCGCCGGTGGCGGTCTGGAGCTTCGCCTCGTTGAGCTCCTGGTCGCCGCGCACCACCGCGACGTAGAGCTTCTCGTCGCCGACGTACACGAGCGTCTTGAGCTGGCGCTTCGCCGCGACGCCGTACGGGGGGGCCGCGAGCGACTCGATCGTCACGACGCCCGGCGTCGCGAACTTCTCCGGCTTCGCGAGCCCCGCGCCGTCCTGCTCGGCGGGGAGGCGGGAGGAGGCGGTCTCGGTGTTGGCCGCGTAGCGGCACTTCGGGCAGGCGGCGACGAGGTCCTCGCCGGCGTCGGTGCGGACCATGAACTCGGACGACTCGCTGCCGCCCATCGCGCCGGAGTGCGCCTGCACCGCGACGAAGTCGAGGCCGCAGCGCGTGAAGATCCGCTCGTACGCGCGGCGCTGGTCCTCGTAGCTCTTGTCGAGCCCGGCGCGGTCCACGTCGAACGAGTAGGCGTCCTTCATCGTGAACTGGCGGACGCGGAGGAGGCCGGACTTCGGGCGCGGCTCGTCGCGGAACTTGGTCTGGATCTGGTACCAGACCTGCGGGAGCTGGCGGTACGAGCGCAGCTCGTCGCGGGCGACGGCGGTGAAGATCTCCTCGTGCGTCATGCCGAGGCAGTAGTCGCCGCCCTTCCGGTCCTTGAGCCGGAACATGTTGTCGCCCATGACCTCCCAGCGGCCCGACTCCTTCCAGATCTCGGCGGGGTGGAGCGCCGGCAGGAAGAACTCCTGGCCGCCGATCGCGTCCATCTCCTCACGGACGATCGCCTCGATCTTGGTGAGCGTGCGCTTCGCGAGCGGGAGGTAGTCGTAGATCCCTGCCCCGAGCTGGCGGATGAAGCCGGCGCGGACGAGGAGCTTGTGGCTCGCGACCTGGGCGTCGGCGGGCGCTTCCTTCAGGGTGGGGACGAACGCCTGGCTGAGTCTGACGACGGGCATGGTCCGGGGGTTATACACCGCCCGGCGCTGGCCTCGCAGCGCCTCGCGGCCATCGGCGGGCGCCATGAACACGGGGCGCGCGCCGGCGCTTGGCGCCCCGGGGATCGTCGCGATAGAGGACGTCCGTGAGCCCGCGCGCCCGCCGCTCCCTCTTCGCGCTCGGCGCCCTCGGCGCCGCGGCCGCGCTCGGCGTCGCGCGGCTCCTCCCCCGCACAGAGACCCCGCTCGCCGCGACTCCCGAGGCGCTCGCCCGCGGAGAGCGGGTGTTCCGCGAGCGGTGCCTGCACTGCCACGCCGACATCCCGCTCGCGCGCCGCGTCGCGGGCTGGACGCCGGAGCGCGCCTACGAGGTCATCGGCAGGCTGCCGCAGGTCACCGCGGCGATGCCGGCGTTCCACGGCACGGACGACGAGCGGCGCGCGCTCGCGGTGTACGTCGCCGCGATGGGCGGCGGCGGCCAGCCGTCGGCGAGGCGGGGGCGCAGCCCCCGTTACCCCTGACTCCGGCTCGAGGCGATCGCGATCGCCTCGGCGACCACCGCGTCCTCGAGCTCCTCCGCCTTCATCCGCTTCACGATCTTGCCCTCGCGGAAGAGGAGCCCCACGCCGTTGTGACCGTAGGCGACGCCGACGTCGGCGGCGGCCGCCTCGCCTGGCCCGTTCACCTCGCAGCCCATCACCGCGACCGCCACCTCGCCCTTCAAGGTCCCGAGCCGCTTCTCGACGCGCTCCGCGATGGGGATCATGTCGACCGAGCAGCGGCCGCAGGTGGGGCAGGAGGTCATCGTCGCGCCGCCGAACTTGAGGCCGAGCGACTTGAGCAGCATGCGCGCGACGCGCACCTCCTCGACCGGATCGGCGGTGAGCGAGACGCGGATGGTGTCGCCGATCCCCTCCCCGAGCAGGATGCCGAGCCCCGCGGCGCTCTTCACCGTGCCGGCGAGGAGCGTGCCGGCCTCGGTGACGCCGAGGTGGAGCGGGTAGTCGAACCGCTGCGAGAACAGCCGGTTCGCCTGCACCGTCATCGCCACGTCGTGCGCCTTCAGCGAGACCTTGATCTCCCGGTAGCCCTCGTCCTCGAGGAAGCGGATGTGGCGCTCGGCGCTCTCGACCATGCCCTCCGCGGTGGGCCAGCCGTGCTTGTCGACGATGTCCTTCTCGAGCGAGCCCGCGTTCACGCCGATGCGGATGGGCACGAGCCGCTCGCGCGCCGCCTTCACGACCTCCCGCACGCGCTCGCGCGCGCCGATGTTGCCGGGGTTGAGGCGGATGCCCTGCATGCCCGCCTCGAGCGCGGCGAGGGCGAGCCGGTAGTCGAAGTGGATGTCGGCGACGAGCGGCACCGGCGAGGCGCGCACGATCGCGGCGAGCGCGCTCGCCGCGTCCTTGTCCGGCACCGCGAGGCGGACCACGTCCGCGCCCGCCTCGGCGAGCGCGCGGATCTGCGCGAGCGTCGCCGCGGCGTCGGCGGTCTGGGTGGTCGTCATCGACTGGACGGCGATGGGGGCGCCGCCGCCGATCGGCACGCTGCCGACCCGGATGCCCCGCGTCCTCCGCCGCTCGCCCAGCGTCGCCGAAGCGCCCTGACCGTATCCGCCCATGCCTCGAGGTCCTCTCTCTCCGCCCCGAAAAGGCGAGGCGGCCGGCCCTCTATCTAGGGCACGGCCGCCTGCGGTGCAAACCGAGGGATGGGCTCGGCGGGGGCTACTTCTTGCCCGCGCTGGCGAGCTCCTCGTCGATGATCTTCTTGAACGCGTCCATCGGCTGGGCGCCGCTGATCATGCGGCCGTTGATGAAGAACGCCGGCGTACCGGAGACGCCCGCCTCCTCGCCCGCCTTCTTGTGACCCTCGACGACGTTCGCCTTCTCGCCGGAGTCGAGGCACTTGTCGAACTTCGCCTGATCGAGCTTGAGCTCGCCCGCGTACTTCTTGAGGTCGGGGACGTCGATCTTGTTGTTCGAGCCGAACAGCTTCTCGTGCATCTCCCAGTACTTCCCCTGGTCCTCGGCGCAGTGGGCCGCCTCGGCCGCCTTCGGCGCGCGCGCGTGCATCGGGAGCGGGAAGTCGCGGTACACGAGCCGGACCTTGTCCGGGTAGGCGGCGAGCACCTGCTTCACGGTGCCCTCGGCGCGCACGCAGAACGGGCACTCGAAGTCGGAGAACTCCACGATCGTGATCGGCGCGCCCTGCGGGCCCTTGGCCGGGCCGGTCGCCGCGACCTGGACCTTCGGCGGCTCGTACGCGGGCAGGAGCACCTCCACCTTCGCGTCCTTCTTGAGCTGCTCGTAGTAGTCGGCGAGGAGCCCCTGCGCCTTCTGGTTCTTGATGAAGCGCGCGATGTCCGGCTTCACCTGGTCGAACGGCGGGAGCTGCTGGCCGCCGGCCTTGGCGCGGTCGTACAGCGCGCGCATCTCCTCGTCGGTGGGCTCGGCGACCTTCGCGCCGATGTCCTTCTGGACCATCTCCTCCGGCGAGACGTTCTGGGCCTTGGCCTTCTCCTCCACGATCCGCTTGCGGATCATCGCCTCGAGCGCCTGGCGGCGGAGCTGGTACCTCTGCTCCTGGTACTGCTGCTCGAGCTGGGAGAGGTCGCGCTTCACGAGCTCGTCGAGCTCGCCGGCGGTGATCGTCTGGCTGCCGATCTTGGCGACGGGCGCGCTCGGGTCCTGCTTCTGCGCCTGACCGTTCGACGCCTGCTGCGCCGGGCGGGGGGACTGGCACGCCGCGAGCGCGAGCGCGAGCGCGGCGACGACGAGGTGACGGCTCTTCATGGGGCGGAGACTCCGGGCGAAAAAGGCTTTCGGGGGATACTCTCGAACCGGGCGAGATTCCGCCAAAACGCCCGGGAGGTCAACGCATTTGCCCGCCGCGGACCGAGACGTCTGGGACCCCGATCGCTACGCGCGATTCGCCGACGAGCGGCGCGCGCCGTTCCTCGATCTCCTCGCGCTCGTCGAGCCGCGAGCGGGCATGCGCGTGGTCGATCTCGGCTGCGGGACGGGCGAGCTCACCCGCCTCGCGCACGAGCGGCTCGGCGCGCGCGAGACGGTGGGCGTGGACGCCTCCGCCGCGATGCTCGAGCGCGCCGCGGCGAGCGCGGGCGGCGGCGTGGCGTTTCGCCAGGGCGATCTCGCGGAGGTGGACGGCGGACCGTACGACCTCGTCCTCTCCAACGCCGCGCTCCACTGGGTCCCGGATCACGAGGCGCTCCTCGCGCGCCTCGCGTCGCTCCTCGCGCCCGGCGGCCAGCTCGCGATCCAGATCCCCGCCAACGAGGAGCACCCGTCGCACGCGATCGCCCGCGCGGTCGCCCGCGCGGTCGCCCGCGAGCCGGACCTCGCCGCCCTGCTCGGCGGATTCGTGCGCGAGAGCCCGGTGCTCGCGCCCGAGGCCTACGCGCGGCTCCTCTGGTCGCTCGGGCTCCCGTCGCGGCGCGTGCGGGTGGAGATCTACGGCCACGCGCTCCCCGAGCCCGGCGCGGTGGTGGAGTGGGTGCGCGGGACGCTGCTCACCGACTACGAGCGCCGCCTCTCGCCGGAGGCGTACGCCCGCTTCCTCGAGCGCTACCGGGCGCGCCTCCTCGCGACGCTCCCCGACGAGCGGCCCTTCCTCTACACGTACCGCCGGATCTTTCTCTGGGCGCGGCGCTCGGCCGCGCCCTGACGGCATGGCGCGGGCCGCCCGCCGCACGGAACCTTCCCCATGACACCCGGGCTCTCAGGGGATAAACAACCGTCCGCCCAAGCGAGGGAACCCATGGCCCAGCACGAGAGGCTCGTCATCATCGGCAGCGGACCGGCCGGCTACACGGCCGCGCTCTACGCCGCGCGCGCCAACCTGAACCCGCTCCTCTTCGAGGGGATGCAGCCAGGCGGCCAGCTCACCATCACGAGCGAGGTCGAGAACTTTCCCGGCTTCCCCGAGGGCATCCTCGGCCCCGAGCTCATGGAGCTCATGAAGAAGCAGGCGGAGCGCTTCGGGACGCGCTTCGAGATGGGCGAGGTGACCCGCGTCGATTTCTCGCGTCGCCCGTTCCAGATCTGGCAGGACGACCGGCTCTTCACCGCGGACGCGGTGGTGATCGCCACCGGCGCCACCGCCAAGTGGCTCGGGATCCCCACCGAGAAGGCCTACCAGGGGCGCGGCGTCTCGGCGTGCGCGACCTGCGACGGCTTCTTCTTCCGCGGGGTCGAGGTGGCGGTGGTCGGCGGCGGCGACACCGCCATGGAGGAGGCCATCTTCCTCACGAAGTACGCGACGAAGGTCCACGTGGTCCACCGCCGCGGCGAGCTGCGCGCCTCCAAGATCATGCAGGACCGCGCGCAGAAGAACCCGAAGATCGAGCTCGTGCTCGACTCCGTCATCGACGAGATCCTGGGCGACGCGAAGGCCGTCAGCGGGGTCCGGCTGCGCTCGACGAAGGACGGCTCGACACGGGAGCTGCCGGTGAAGGGCGTCTTCATGGGGATCGGCCACGAGCCGAACACCCAGGTCTTCCGCGGCCAGCTCGCCATGAACGACGTGGGCTACCTCGAGGTGAAGTCCCCCTCGACCGCGACGAGCGTGAAGGGCGTCTTCGCGGCGGGCGACGTCGCAGACCCGAGCTACCGGCAGGCGATCAGCGCGGCCGGGTCGGGCTGCATGGCCGCCATCGACGCGGAGCGGTTCCTCGGCGAGCACGCGACCGAGAACTGGGACTAGCACCGATGAAGATGATCGACGTCGGCGCGAAGCCGAAGACGGAGCGCGTCGCGGTCGCGCGCGGGTTCGTGGCGATGTCGGCGGAGACGGTCGCCCGCATCGGCCGCGGCGAGGTCGAGAAGGGCGACGTGCTCGCGGCGGCGCGGCTCGCCGGCGTCATGGCCGCGAAGAAGACGCCCGACCTCGTCCCGCTCTGCCACCCGATCGCGCTCTCGGGCGTCGACGTCGAGGCGGAGCCGGGCGCGCGCGGCGTCGCGGTGACCGCCACGGTGCGCACGGTGGACCGGACCGGCGTCGAGATGGAGGCGCTCGCGGCGGTCGCCGCGGCGTGCCTCACCATCTACGACATGCTGAAGCGGTACGAGAAGGGCATGCGCATCGAGGGGCTCGAGCTCGTCGAGAAGAAGGGCGGCCGGAGCGGCCACTGGCGCCGCGATGCCGCCGCGCAGCCCGCCCGCCGCACGGCCTCGCGCCGAAGCCGCCGCGTTTAGCGTCCGCCCCGCCCCGCGCGCCGCCGCGAAGACGCCCGCCGCCGGGCGGCGCCCGCGAGCCCCAGGAACGCGCGCGCGTTCTCCCCGCACACCCGCCGCACCACCGCGTCCGAGAGCCCGGCCTTGGCGAGCCGATCCGCGGCGCGCGGCAGCGCGAGCAGATCGGCCCCGGCGATCCCGGCGTCGGAGCCGAGCACCAGCCCCTCCGGCCCGAGCGCGCGCACGAGCCGGACCGCCTCGGCGATGGACCCCTGCCCGGCGCCGTCCGCCGCGGAGAGCGACAGGCCGGCGAGGTATCCGCAGGCGCGCACCGCGCGCACCGTGCGCCCGTCGGCCCCGGTCACGAGCACGCGCCCCGGGTCGAGCGCCGCCTCGTTGAGGAGCGTGAGCAGGCGGCGGGTGATCCGCTCCTTCGCCCGCGAGGGCGTCGCGACGAGCACCGGGCGGCGCAGCTCGCGGGCGAGCTCGAGCTGCCGGACGAGGACGCGCTCCTCGAGCTCCCCGCCCTCCGCGAGGCCGACGGCGCCGATCGCCGTCACCTCGGGCCGGTCGAGCGCGACGGGGAGATCGGCGAGGAGCGCCTCGAGCCCGCGCAGCGGGATGCGCCGCGGGTGGATCCCGACGGCAGCGTGGCCATCGAGGCCGGCGCGGCGCAGGCGGCGCGCGGCGGCGGCGGTCTCGTCCCAGCCGGCGCGGATCGCGCGGGCGGTGGCCGGCACCACGGTGTCGTCGGATGGGACGAGGGCGCCCGTCACCCCGAAGAAGGCGAGGTCGTCGAGGTCGCGCGCCCGGAGCGCGCGCGCGTGCAGGAGCGCGTCGAACCACATCTCCCTGCGAACGTACACCGCGGATCGGGTGCGCCCGCCATCACGCGCGGGGCGCGGCGGCAGGCGCGCGGGCGAGCCTGAGCAGCGCCGGGGCGATGTCGTCGAGCTCGATCGTGTGGGCGGCGGCGCCCCGCTCGATCGCCGCGCCGGGCATGCCGAACACCACCGCGGAGGCCCGCCCCTGCGCCGCCGTCCAGCCGCCGCGCTCGCGCACGGCCCTGAGGCCGTCGGCGCCGTCGTCGCCCATCCCGGACAGGACGAGCCCCGCCGCGGCGCCGCCGTACTCGCGCGCGAGCGACTCGAGCAGCGTCGTGCCGGACGGGCGGAAGCCGCGCACCGGCGGCCCGTCCACGAGCCGCACGCGGTCGCCGCGCGCGGTGAGGTGACGGCCCTCGGCGCCGAAGTAGACCGTGCCCGGGCGGAGCAGCTCGCCGTCCGCCGCGAGCTTAACCGCGAGGCGCGTCTCGGTCCCGAGCCAGTGGACGAGGCCGGCCTCGAAGCCGGGCGCGATGTGCTGCACCACCAGGATGGGCGCCGGGAACTCGCGCGGGAGCGCGCGCAGGATGCGCGCCAGCGCTGCCGGCCCGCCGGTCGAGGCGGCGATGCCGAGGACGCGCGGCGCGCTCGCGCCGACCGCGCCGACGGCGCCGGCCCCGCTCGACGCGCCGGCCGCGATGCGCGGCGCCTGGACCTGTGCGGCCGCCGCGCGGGGGCGGAGCGGGAGCCGCCGGTGGCGGGTGACGAGCCTGAGCCCCGCGACCGCGCGGACCGCGTCGCGGATCGCGTCGGCCTCGCGCGCGAAGCGCGCCGCGTCCGTCGCGCGAGGCTTCGCGAGCACCTCCACCGCCCCGAGCTCGAGCGCCCAGAAGGCGAGCTCCTGCCGCTCCGGACCGGCCTCCGCCGAGACGACCACGATCGGCGTCGGCGCGACCCGCATGATCTCCTCGATGGCGACGAGGCCGTCCTTGCCGGGCATCCGCACGTCCATCGTCACGACGTCCGGGCGGAGCGCCGTCACCTGCGCGACCGCCGCGTCGCCGTCGGCGGCCTCGCCGACCACCGCGATGCCGGCCCGCTCGAGGAGCGCGCGCAGGAGGGCCCGGAACGACCGGGAGTCGTCCACCAGCAGGCAGCGGATCATGCGTGGGGCAGGAGCTGGCGCACGAGGTCGAGGAGCTGGCCGCGCTCGACCTCGCGCTTCACGAGGTAGCCGTCCGCGCCGGCGGCGAGGCCGGCGGCTCGATCCTCGGCCGCCTCGAGCGAGGTGACGAGGACGACGGGGGTGCGGCGCAGGCGCGGGTCGGCCTTCACCTTGCGAGTGAGCGCGAAGCCGTCGAGCCGGGGCATCTGCACGTCGGAGACGACGAGGTCGGCGCCCGACTCGCGCAGGATCTGGAGCGCCTCCTCGCCGTCGGCGGCCGGGATCACCGCGTACCCCGCCATCTCGAGGAGCGCCTTCATCGCGGAGCGGGTGGTGAGCGAGTCGTCGGCGACGACCACGCGCCGCGCGCCCTCGCCGCGGCCCGGGGCCGTGCCCGGCTGCGCGCGCCGGACGAGCTCCGCCGCGGAGAGGACCCCCACCACGCGGCCGTCGTCGAGCACCCCCGCGCCGGCGAGGTGCTGCACTGCCGCGACCCGCGCGCCGAGCGACGAGATCACGAGCTCCTGCTGGCCGACGAGCTCGTCCACCCCGACGGCGACGCGCGCGCCGCCGTGCATGAGCACGAGCGCCACGCGCTGGCGCGCCGGCGGGCCCGCGCTCTCCGGCATGCGCAGGAGCCGCGCGAGCGGAACGTAGGGCACGTGCTCGCCGGCGATCCGCGCCGTGGTGCGCCCGGCGACGGTGCCGAGGTCGCCCGGGGCCACGAGCACGACGTGCTCGATCGCCTCCGCGGGGAGCGCGATCACGTCGCGCCCGACCCGGAACACGAGCGCCGCGGACGCGGAGAGCGTGAGCGGCACCTCGAGATCGAAGCGCGTGCCGCGGCCCGCCTCCCAGCGGACGTCCACCGTTCCCCCGAGCCGGGCGAGGGTCTCGAGGACGACGTCCATCCCGACGCCGCGCCCGGAGATCTCCGTCACCGCGCGCGCCGTGGAGAGGCCGGCGTGGAACACGAGCCGCGCCGCCTCCGGATCGGTCAAGCGATCCGCCTGCTCGGCGGTGAGGACCCCCTGGCGCACCGCCGCGGCGCGCAGCCCGGCGACGTCGAGGCCCGGCCCGTCGTCCTCGACGATGATCGCGACCCGCGATCCGCGCGCCTCGACGCGCACGGCGACGCGACCGGCCGCCGGCTTGCCGGCGGACCTCCGCGCAGCGGGCGCCTCGATGCCGTGGTCGACCGCGTTCCGCACGAGGTGGAGGAGCGGGTCGCGGAGCGCGTCCACGATCTGGCGGTCGAGCCGGGCGTCGCCGCCGTCGACCGTGAGCTCGACCTCCTTGCCGAGCCGGCCAGCGACGTCGCGCACCGCGCGGCGGAGCGGCTCGAGCACGAGCGCCGCCGGGACCATCCTGAGCGCGCGCAGATCCTCGCGCAGGACCGCGCCGGCGAGGCGCTGCTGCTCGGCCTCGCGCGCCGCCTCGCGCGCCACGCGGGCGAGCTCGGCGGCGACCTCCCGGAGCCGGATCGACGCCTGCGTGAGCTCCGCCCGCCCGGCCTCCACCCCGGCGCCGGAGAGCGCCCGGCCCGCCTCGTCGAGCGCGTGCAGCGCCTCCCGCACCGAGGCGGCGTGCCCGAACACGTCGCGGGCGCGGCGGGCGCGGCGGGCCTCGGCGAGCGAGAGGAGCTCGACCTGGCGGCCGATGGAGGCGAGCGTGGAGGCGAGGACGCGGATCGACTTCTCGCCGCGGGCCTGCGCGGCCGCCGCGGGAGCGCTCGACGGCGCCTCCGACACGGCGACGGGAGCGCGCGAGAGCGCCTCGCGCAGGTCGATGAGGTCGCCCGCGAGCGCGGCGGTGGCGCGTGGCGCGTCGGCCCCGCCCTCGGCGAGCCCCGCGACCGCCTCCGCCGCGCGGCGGGCG
>NZ_JALCYY010000120.1 GCF_022690685.1 Anaeromyxobacter terrae
CTCCCTCGCCGCGGCGGGCCGGGCGGCGAGGCACTCCAGCCGGGCGCGGGCCGCGTCGGCGTAGGAGGGGGAGGCCGGGAAGCCGCGCTCGGCGAGGCGCGCCGCGGGCGCGGCGAGCGCCGCGAACGGCCGCGTCCCGAAGCGGCGGGCGAGCTCCGCGTACCCCTTCACCGCGCCCGGGACCGCCACCGCGAGGCCGCCGTCGAGCGAGCGCGCCGGCCGCCCCGCCGCGTCGCCCTGCGCGGCGTACATGTCCGGGGTCGCGGCGCCCGGCGCGACCTCGCGGAAGTCGAGCGCGTGGACCGTCTTCTCGCGCGCGTCGTAGACGAGCGCGAACCCGCCGCCGCCGAGGCCCGAGGACTGCGGCTCGACGACCGAGAGCGCGAGCGCGGCCGCGACCGCCGCGTCGGCGGCGTTGCCGCCCCGGCGCAGCACGTCCGCGGCGATCTCGCTCGCGAGCGGGTGAGCGGTCGCGACCGCGCCCCGGCTGGAGACGGCGGTCGCGGAGAGGACGAGCGCGAGCAGGACGGGCATCCACCACCTGTACCACCGCGCGCCGGCCTTTCCGGGCCTTGGACCCGCTCCACGGGCTTGATCACCAAGCCGGGGCGAGCCTAGCCTGCCGCGTCATGACCAGCGCTCCCACCCCCCTCGCCGCGATCGTGCTCGCCGCCGGCAAGGGCACCCGGATGAAGTCGCAGAAGGCCAAGGTCCTCCACGAGGTCGGCGGACGCCCGCTGGCCTGGTTCCCGCTCCTGCGCGCGCTCGAGATCGGCGCGAACCCGGTCGTCGCCGTCGTCGGCCACCAGGCGGAGGCGGTCGAGGCGGCGCTCGCGGCCGCGCTGCCGGGCGCGCCGCTGCGCTTCGCCGTGCAGCGCGAGCAGCTCGGGACCGCCCACGCCGTCCTCGCCGCGCGCGAGGCGCTCGGCGCGTTCGACGGCCCCATCGCGATCCTCTCCGGGGACACGCCGCTCCTCCAGGCGGAGACGCTCCACCGCGTGGTCGCGGCCCGCGCCGGCGGCGCCACCCTGGCGCTCGCGACGATGAAGCTCGCGAACCCGCGCGGCTACGGGCGCATCGTCCGCGATCCGGCGGGCAACCCGGCGCGCGTGGTCGAGGAGAAGGACGCGAACGACGCCGAGCGCGCCATCGACGAGGTGAACGCCGGGCTCTACTGCGCCGACGCGGCGTTCCTGTGGGACGCGCTCTCGAAGGTGGGGAGCCAGAACGCCCAGGCGGAGTTCTACCTCACCGATCTCATCGCGATGGCGGCGCGCGCCGGCGGCGTGGTCGCGGTGCCGGTCCCGCCCGAGGAGGCGTCGGGCGTGAACGACCGCGAGGAGCTCGCCCGGGCCGGGCGCGTGCTCCTGCGCCGGCGGGCCTCGGCGCTCATGCGCGGCGGCGTGACGATCGAGGACCCGGAGCGGTTCGACTGCGACGAGGGCGTCGAGATCGGCGCCGACACCGTGATCGAGCCGAACGTCCGCCTCAAGGGGCGCACCCGCGTCGGAGCGGGCTGCCGGCTCGGCGTGGGCGCGATCATCACCGACGCGACGCTCGCCGACGGCGTCACGGTGAACCCATACACGGTCATCGACGCGTCGACCGTCGCAGCGCGGGCGATCGTCGGACCGTTCTCCCGGCTCCGCCCCGGCAGCGAGATCGGCGAGGAGGCGCACGTCGGAAACTTCGTCGAGACGAAGAAGACGCGCCTCGGCAAGGGCGCGAAGGCGAACCACCTCACCTACCTCGGCGACGCCGTGATCGGCCCGCGCGTGAACGTCGGCGCCGGCACCATCACGTGCAACTACGACGGCGAGAAGAAGCACCCCACCGTCATCGGCGAGGGCGCCTTCATCGGCTCGGACTCGATCCTGGTCGCGCCCATCGAGATCGGCGCCGGGTCCTACGTCGCGGCGGGCTCCACCCTCACCGACAGCGTGCCGCCCGGCTCACTGGCGCTCGGGCGTGCCAAGCAAGTGACGAAGGAGGGGTGGGTGGCCAGGCGGCAGGCGGAGAAGCAGAACAAAGGGGCGGCCGAGGCCGCGCCGCCGCCGGCTCCAGGCGAGGGCCCGCGCGGCGGACGAGCGAGCTAGCGGGCGAACCCGCCCCCCGTGGTAGAAGGCAGGCCCTCATGTGCGGAATCGTTGGCTACGTCGGTCCCCGGCAGTGCGTCGATCTCATCGTCGGCGGGCTCAGGAAGCTCGAGTACCGCGGCTATGACTCCGCGGGCGTCGCGGTGGTCGGGCCGTCCGGCCTCGCGGTGAAGCGGGCGAAGGGCAAGCTCCAGAACCTCGTGACGATCCTGCGCGACGGGCCCCTGCCCGGCTGCACGGGCATCGGCCACACCCGCTGGGCGACGCACGGCCGGCCGTCGGACGAGAACGCCCACCCGCACTCGTACGGCGGCGTGGCGGTGGTGCACAACGGCATCATCGAGAACCACCTCGACCTCAAGGCGGCGCTCACCGGGCGAGGCCACAAGTTCGCCTCGGAGACGGACACCGAGATCTTCGCGCACCTCATCGCCGACGCGCTCAGGGACGGCGCCCGCGACCTGCATGCCGCCGTCCGTGCCTCCCTCGCGCAGGTCCAGGGCACCTACGCGATCGCGGTCGTGTCGGAGAAGCGGCCCGGCGAGATCGTCGCCGCGAAGAACGCCTCGCCGCTCGTGGTCGGCTACGGCGAGGGCGAGAGCTTCCTCGCCTCGGACGTGCCGGCGATCCTCGAGCACACCCGCGAGGTGAGCTACCTCGAGGAGGGCGAGCTCGCGGTCCTCACCGCCGAGGGGATCACGATCTACGGACGGGACGACGAGCCGGTCGAGCGCAAGCCGCGCCGGATCGAGTGGAGCGCGGTGGCCGCGGAGAAGGACGGCCACAAGCACTTCATGCACAAGGAGATCTTCGAGCAGCCGCGGGCCGTCGCGGACACGATCCGCGGGCGCGCGTCGCTCGAGCAGGGCGACGTCACGCTCGACGGGGTCGAGCTGCCCGAGGACTACGTGAGAGGGCTCGAGCGGATCGTCATCGTCGCCTGCGGCACCTCCTGGCACGCCGGCCTGTCCGGCCGCCAGATGATCGAGGCGCTCGCGCGCATCCCGGTCGAGGTCGAGCTCGCGAGCGAGTTCCGCAACCGCGATCCGCTGGTCTCGGAGCGCGTGCTCTGCCTCGCCATCTCGCAGTCGGGCGAGACGGCCGACACGCTCGCGGCGGTGAAGATCGCGCGGGCCCGCGGCGCGAAGGCCTACGCGATCTGCAACGTCGTCGGCTCCGCGATCGCGCGCGAGTGCGACGGCGGGACGCTCTTCACCCGCGCCGGCCCGGAGATCGGCGTCGCCTCGACGAAGGCGTTCACGACCCAGCTCGCCGGCCTGTATCTCCTGGCCGTGAAGCTCGGCCGCCTGCGCGGCACGCTCTCCGCCGACGCCGCACGCGAGCACCTCGAGGCGCTCCGGCACGTCCCCTCCTGGATGGAGCAGATGATCCGCCAGGAGGCGGCGCTCATGCCGATCGCGAAGCGCTGCAGCACGGCGCGCGACGTCCTCTTCCTCGGGCGCGGGAGCCAGTACCCCGTCGCGCTGGAGGGGGCGCTGAAGCTCAAGGAGATCTCGTACATCCACGCCGAGGGCTACGCGGCGGGCGAGATGAAGCACGGCCCGATCGCCCTCATCGACGAGGAGCTGCCGGTCGTGGTCCTCGCCACGCAGGAGCGGGCGTACGAGAAGACGCTCGGGAACATGGAGGAGGTCCGCGCCCGCGGCGGCCACGTGTTCGCGGTCGTCTCCGAGGGCGACACCCACGCGGCGAGCCTCGCCGAGGTGGCGCTCACGGTGCCCCCCGCGCCGCCGCTCCTCGCGCCCCTCGTCTCGATCATCCCGCTCCAGTTCCTCGCCTACCACGTCGCGGATCTGAAGGGCACGGACGTGGATCAGCCGAGAAATCTGGCGAAGAGCGTGACGGTCGAGTAGCAGCGCGCGGCGGCGCGGCCGGAGGAGGCCGCGCCAGAGCGCGCCGGGGGCCCGGGGGAGCGTCTTCGCTCCCCCGGCAAGATGCTCAGCCGCGGAACCTGGCGAAGATCGTGACGGTCGAGTAGCAGCGCGCGGCGGCGCGGCCGGAGGAGGCCGCGCCAGAGCGCGCCGGGGGTCCGGGGGAGCGTCTTCGCTCCCGCGGCAAGATGCTCAGCCGCGGCACCTGGCGAAGAGCGTGACGGTCGAGTAGTTCCTGACGGTCGCGGTCGAGGGCCCGAGCCAGCGAGCAGACTCCATCGACCGCTCGTGGTGAGCCTGTCGAACCACGTGCTGGGCCCAGGTCGCGCTCCTCCGTTGCTCCCCCTCTCGCTCCTCGCCATCCGCCGCACGGTCCGCTACACCTCGTGTGGTGGAGGGCAAGAGCCACCGCCTCTTCGTCGCGCTCGAGCCGACGGACCTCGTCCGGCGCCGCATCGCCGCGACGGCGGCGCACCTTCGCCGCTCGGCGGGTCGCGCGTCCGACGACGTCCGCTGGGTCGTCCCGGAGAACGTCCACCTCACCCTCCAGTTTCTCGGCGCAGTGCCGGAGCCGCGCGTGGAGGCGGTGTCGGACGCCGTGCGCGCCGCGGCCGCGGCGTCGCGCCCGCTCGCGCTCGAGGTGCAGGGCGCGGGCGGGTTCCCGAACGCGCGCCGGCCGCGCGTCGTGTGGGTGGGGATCCAGGGCGACGTCGCCACGCTCGGAGCGCTCGTGCAGGACCTCGGGCGGCGGCTCGCGCCGCTCGGCTTCGCGCCGGAGGCGCGCCCCTTCTCCCCGCACCTCACGCTCGGCCGCGCGCGCGACGCTCGCGGCGCGCCCGGCCTCGGCGGGGCGCTCGCGGAGGCCGCCCAGGGCGACGGCGTCGCGTGGCGCGCCGGCGAGCTCGTGCTCTTCGAGTCGCACCTCTCACCCAAGGGACCGCGTTACGAGGCGATCGTTCGCGCCCCGCTCGGACGCTCGAGCGAGGCGGGAACGATCTAGCCGGCCGATTGCTGGCCGCTCGCGCAGCCCAGGCTCAACGCTCCGGAGCCGGCGCCGGGCGCGCACCCGTGTCACCGGACGTGGAGTCGGTACCGCGGCTCGGGGCTGGCGCGGGCGCGGGCGCGGGCGCTGGCGCGGGGGCAGCCGGCTGCGGGGCGGGCGTCGACGCGGCGCCAGAGGGCCGCTGCGGCGCGGGGG
>NZ_JALCYY010000121.1 GCF_022690685.1 Anaeromyxobacter terrae
GGGCTCGGGCGTCGGTCGTTGCGGTCGGGGTCGGGGTCGGGGTCGGGGTCGGGGTCGGGGTCGGGGTCGGGGTCGAGGTCGGGGTCGGGGTCGGGGTCGGGTCGGGGTCGGGTCGGGGTCGGCGTCGGCGTCGGCGTCGGCGTCGAGGTCGGGGTCGGGGTCGGGGGGCGCGGGACCTTCGTCAACCTCTCCGCGCACCCCGGTTGACGATCCCTCCGCCCCCCGCGATACTTCCCCTTCTCTCGCGCGAGATGCCGTCCTTCCTCGACAGAGCGGGCCTCACCCTCCACTGCGAGGACGAAGGCCGGGGCCCGGCGCTCGTCGCCGTGCACGGGTGGTCCTTGTCCGGCCGCTGGCTCCTCGACGCGCTCCCGCCCGCGCTCCTCGCCGGACGGCGCGCGATCGCGCCCGACCTGCGCGGCCATGGCCGCTCCGAGGGCGGCGCGCCCTTCACGCTCGCGGAGCTCGCGGACGATCTCGTGGCCGCCTTCGACGCCCTCGTCCTCGAGCGCGCCGTGCTCCTCGGCTGGTCGCTCGGCGCGCAGCTCGCGCTCGCCGCGCTGCCGCGCCTCCGCGGCCGGGTGGCGGGGCTCGCGCTCGTCTCGGCCACCCCGCGCTTCACGGAGGGCGAAGGCTGGCCGCACGGCCTCCCCGCGCGCACGCTCGCCGCGCTCGCCCGTCACGTGGAGCGCGACCCGGCCCGCGCCGCGGCGCGCTTCCACGAGGGCATGTTCCTGCCGGGCGAGCTCGACGCGGCGGCCCTCGCGCGCGCCGCCGCCCTCCGGACGAGGACGCCCGTACCCTCCCCCGTCGCCCTCCGCGCCGGGCTCGACGTGCTCGGCGAGGCGGACCTGCGCGGCGCCCTCGCCGGGCTCGACCTGCCGGTGGTCGTGATCCACGGCGAGGGTGACCCGGTCTGCCTGCCGGGAGCGGGACGCGCGCTCGCCGGCGCGCTCCCGGGTGCGCGCCTCGCCGTCGTCCCGGGGGCCGGCCACGCCCCCTTCCTCTCGCGTCCGCACGCGTTCACCGCCGCGCTCGCGCCGCTGCTCGCCGCATGCGCCTGAACCCGGTCGACAAGCGGCGCGTGCGCGCCGCCTTCTCCCGCTCCGCCGGGGCCTACGACTCCCGGGCCGAGGTGCAGCGCGCCGTGCAGGACCGGGTGCTCGCGCTGCTCGACGCCGCCGCGCCCGGTGCGCGCCGCGTGCTCGACGTGGGCGCCGGCACGGGCGCGCTCCTCTCCCGGCTCCTCGCCACGCGGCCCGGGCTCGCCGCCGCGGCCGTGGATCTCGCGCCCGGCATGTGCCGCGCCACGCGCCGCGCCGCGCCGCGGGCAGGGGTCGCCGCGGCGGACGCGGAGGCGCTCCCGTTCCGCGACGGCGCGTTCGATCTGGTGGTGACCACCTCCACGCTCCAGTGGCTGCCGCGGGTGGCGACCGCGCTCGAGGAGGCGCGGCGGGTCCTCGCGCCGGGCGGGGTCCTGTGCGTGGCGCTCTTCGGGGAGCGCACGCTCTTCGAGCTCCGCGACTCCTTCCGCGAGGCGTCCGGCGGAGGTCCCGCGCCGACGCACCGCTTCCTCGCGCGCGAGGAGCTCGCCGCGGCGCTCGCGACCGCGGGGCTCGCGCTGGAGGCGACGCGCGACGAGGAGCTCGTCGAGCGCCACGCGGACGCGCGCGCGGTGCTCCGCGCGCTCAAGGCGGTGGGCGCGTCGAGCGCCGTGCCGGGCCGCGCCGGGCTGGGCGGGCGGCGCGCCACGCTCGAGACGATCCGGCGCTACGAGGCGCGCCACGGCGGGCCGGACGGCGTGCCCGCCACGTACCACGTGCTGTACGCCGTGGCGCGGCGGCCCCAGGCTATCGCTGCTTCGCCTCGAGCTCCTTCAGGCGCGCGCGCAGCTCCTTCTCCCGCTTGAAGCGGGCGGTCACGTCGCGGATCACCGCCGACGGCCCGAGGATGCGTCCCTCGGCGTCGCGGATGAGCTGGATGGTGAACTCGATCGAGATGGTCTGGCCGTCCTTGCGGACCGCAGGGACCGCGAGGACCTCCGTGCCGTAGCGGGTGACGCCCGTCTCCATCACGCGCTTCCAGCCGTCCCAGTGCCGCGCCCGCAGCCGCTCGGGGATGATCATGTCCATCGACTGCCCGAGGGCCTCCGCCGCGCTCCACCCGAACATCCGCTCCGCGCCGCGATTCCACAGCCGCAGCACGCCGTCGCGATCCGCGAACAGGACGGCGTCGCCCGTCTCCTCCACGATCCGCGCCGCGAGCGCGCCGAGCCCAGGGTCGTCCATGGTTCCTCCGGCGCGCGAGCTTAGCCCGGCGCCGGCGCCGGACCGAGCCCGCTCCCGCCGGTCCGATGGGGGACGCCCTGCCGGCGCGGGCTACGGCTTGCGCTGTCCGGTCGAGCCGGGCGCAGCCGCGGCGCGCTCCGCCGCGAGCCGCGCGATCTCGCCGGGGCCCGCGTGCTCGCCGCCGCCGGTGTCGCCCTGCTCCTCCTCCTCGAACTCCTCCCGCTCCGCCTTGTTCAGCGCGCGCAGCTGGTCGCGCGGGTCCCTCGCGTCGCGGCTCTCGCGGCTCTCGCCCATCGGGTCCTCGCTCTCCGCCGCCGCCGCGTGGCGGCCGCACATCCACCTTGGCGACGCTCGTGCGCGGACGCACTACACCGCGCGCGGCGCCAGCGCGCAGCGCGACTCACGAAGCGTGAGAGCGGCCGGCGCCACGTCCCCAGGTCGCGCGCCTTGTGGCCCCGCGGGGGCGCGGGCTAACATCCGCAGGATCGTGCCCCAGGCCGCACCCCAGGCGAGCGGCGCCGAGTTCAAGCCGCACCTCTTCGGCAAGTTCTTCCTCCTCCAGCGGCTCGCCGTGGGCGGGATGGCCGAGATCTACCGGGCGCGCGTCCCCGGCGCGGGGGGCTTCGAGAAGGAGCTCGTGGTGAAGCGCATCCTGCCCGCGCGGGCGCAGGATCAGGGCTTCATCAAGATGCTGGTGAACGAGGCGAAGCTGACCGTCCAGCTCACGCACTCGAACATCGCGCAGATCTACGAGTGCGGCAGCATCGAGGGGAACTTCTTCATCTCGATGGAGCTCGTGAACGGCGTCTCCCTCAAGGAGATGATGGCCGCGTTCGCGAAGACCGGCACGCAGCTCACGCCCGAGCAGGCGATGTTCCTCGTCCTGCAGCTCCTGCAGGGCCTCGACTACGCGCACCGGAAGACCGACGGCCAGGGCAACCCGCTCCGCATCGTCCACTGCGACGTCTCGCCGGACAACGCGCTCGTGTCGTACGAGGGCGAGGTGAAGCTCCTCGACTTCGGCATCGCGCGCGCCGCGACGAACCTCTCCAACTACAAGGAGGGGATGCTGATGGGGAAGCTCGGGTACGTCGCGCCCGAGCAGGCCTCCCTCGAGAAGCGCTGGGACCACCGCGTCGACCTCTTCGCCGCGGGGATCCTCCTCTACGAGCTGCTCACGAAGCAGAAGCCGTTCCCGAAGGCGACCGACGTCGAGTCCCTCGTCCAGGCGCGCAAGGCGAAGGTCGTGCCGCCCACCTCCATCGATCCCCGGCTGCCGAAGGACCTCGACGCGATCGTCGCGACCGCCCTCGCCTACGATCCCGACGACCGCTACCCCGACGCCCGCTCCTTCGCGGACGCGCTCGTCGACGTGCTCTTCCCGACGCCGCACTCGTCGATCCAGGACCTCCTCGCCAGCCAGATGAAGGCGGTGTTCGCGGACAAGGTCCAGCGCCAGCGCGCGGCCCGCGCCCACGACCCGCTCATCATGAAGGTCCTCACGAACGCGGCGGCGGCGGCCGGCGCGCTCCCGGGCGCGGCCGAGCCGACCCCGGTGAAGGCCTGGGAGCCGCGGGCCGATCCCGCCCCGGCGCCCGAGCCCCGCCGGGCGGCTGCGCGCGCACCGCGCCCGCGGACCGTCGTGAAGGACGGCGTCCGGCTCCGCACCGCCTTCCTCGCCGGCCTCGTCGTCGCGGGCGTCGCGTTCGCCGGGCTGCGCTACGCCGATCCGTGGCTGCGATCGGGCGTCCTCGTCGTGACCTCCGAGCCAGTCGGCGCGGACGTCACGCTCGACGGCGTGCCGACCGGCCTCACCACGCCCGCGGTGATCGAGGACGTGCCTCTCTCGCGCCCGCACGAGATCGCGCTCGGCGGCGAGGGGCTCCAGGGCGTCACGCTCGCCACCCAGCCGACCCCGGGCCGGCTCGTCGCGCGCGTGCACTCGGAGCTCGCCTCGGCGCTGGGCGCGCTCCGGGTCGAGAGCGATCCGCCCGGCGCCGAGGTCCGGCTCGACGAGCGGCCCGCGGGGAGGACCCCGATCACCATCCCGGGCGTGCGGCTCGACGCGCGGCACCGCATCGACCTCACGCTCACGGGCCACGAGATCGACCAGTTCGTCGTGCTGCCTGCGAAGGACGGCGTCCAGTTCGCGCGCAAGCTCGCCCGCCTCGACGGAGGCAAGCCGCGGCCGTGACCCCGGGGACGATGCGGCTCGTCGTCGAGGACGAGGCGGGGACCCGCTCGACGGTGCCGTTCACCGGCGACGAGATCGTGGTCGGCCGCGCCGCCGAGGGCGTCAGCGTCCGGCTCTCGGATCGCGACGTCTCGCGGCGCCACGCACGGTTCCTGCGCGTGAGCGGCGCGGTCCACGTGGAGGACCTGGGCAGCCTCACCGGCACGCGCGTCAACGGCGAGCGGATCACGGCCCGCCGGCGGCTGCGCGAAGGCGATCTCGTCCAGATCGGCAGCTACGACCTCGCGCTGTTCGGCGAGGCCGAGACGGCCGCCCCTGGCGCGCCGCCGCCGCTGCCGCCCACGCCGCGTCCGGCGACCGGTGCGGCCGGTGGGACCCCGACGCCGCCGGGCGCGCTCGACTCCGCCGCGCAGCGCCCGCCCACGCCCGCACCGCCGCAACCGGCGCAGCCTGCGCG
>NZ_JALCYY010000122.1 GCF_022690685.1 Anaeromyxobacter terrae
CGCCGCGCGGCGGGCGAGCGCGGCCGGGCCCGGGGCGGCGAGCGCGGCCAGCTGGATCGCCGCCTGCGCGGCGCGGGTGGCGACCGCGCGGCGCGTCTCGGGATCGAGCGGCGCGCAGAGCTGCTCGAGCGCCGCCTCGAGCGCGTCCATGTCGGCGGGGGCATCGCCGGGCGCCGCCGGACCTCCCGAGAGGCCGGCATCGGCGGGGTCCGGCGGGACGCCGCCGGGCGCGCCGTCGTCTGGCGTGGTCTCGTCGTCCGGCGTCGTCGGGTGCGCCGCGCCGCCCGGCTGCGCGGGCGCGCGGAGCGCGGCGAGGAGCGCCTCGAGCCCCGTGACGGCGATGACTCCGCCGGCGTCGCCCGCCGCGATCGCGTCCTCCATCGCCTCGACCGCCTCGAGCGACGCCTGCACCGCCGCGCGTGAGACCCCGGCGGCCGGATCGAACCCCGCGAGCGATCCCTCGATCGCGTGCGCGAGCCGCTCCACGTCGCCGAGGCCGAGGCTCCCGGCCGATCCCTTGAGGCTGTGCGCGATGCGCCGGACCGCGTCGAGCGCCGCGGGCTCGCGCGGGTCGCGCTCGAGCGCGAGGATCCCCGTGCTGATGCCCTCGAGGTGCTCGCGCGCCTCGGCGGAGAACACGGGCCAGATCTGGCGGAAGAGCTCGCGATCCATGCGCTACCCGCCGAGCGCCGCGGGGGCGCCGAGCTTGCCGATGTCGAGCACCGCGAGCCGATCCGGCGCGATCCACGCGAACGGTCCGTCCACCGCGGTCGAGAGCCCCTCGCGCGGGAGCTCCACCTGACCCTCGACGACCTCGGCGGCGAGCCCGAACGCCTCGTCGCCGCGATCGACCACCAGGATCTTCGCGAGGTCGCTCATCCCCCCGCCGTCGAGGCCGAGGAGCTGCCGCAGATCGAGCACCGGGACCACGCGCGCGCGCGTCGCCGCCGCGCCCAGGAGCCACGGGGGCGCCGCGGGGAGCGGCGAGAGCGCCTGCGCGTCGAGGATCTGGAAGACGTCCTCCACCGGGACGCCGTAGCGCTCCCCGCCCAGGCTGAAGGCGACCACGGGCAGCGTCGCCACCGCGCTCGTCTCCCGCGCGTCGGCGATCGCCTGCGCCCGCTCCTCGAGGATCCGGCGGCGCGCCTCGGGGGACGGCGCCGGCTCGAGCGCGTCCCGCCCCTGTCCCGGTGCCGTCACGCGCTACCTCCTCGCCGGGAGCTGGAGGATCCCGCCCACGGTCTTGCGGAGCTCCTCCACCGAGACGGGCTTCGTCAGGAACGCGGTCGCCCCGACGAGCTTGCCCTTCTTGCGGCTCGCGTCGTCCGCGAGCGAGGTGAGGAGCACGATGGGCGTCTTGTGGAGGATCGGGTCGGCGCGGATCGCGGCGCACAGCTCGAACCCGTCCAGGCCCGGCATCCGCACGTCCGAGATGACGAGGGCCGGCTTGTGCTCGCGCGCCCGCGCGAGCCCCTCCGTGCCGTCCTTCGCCTCCACGAACTCCATCTGCCAGCCCATGAGGTAGACCTGGATGAGCGACAGCAGCGTTCGCGTGTCGTCGACGAGCAGCACCTTCATGGCTCGCTCCTTCCGGCGCCCGCTCGGGGCCGGCGAACTTCGCCGAGCGCGCTGCGCAGCGCGCCGGCAGTGATGGGCTCGACGCCGCGGAGCGGCGCGCCGGCGGGGCGGCCCCGGCGGGCCGGGGGCGCGGGTCGCCGCGGGCGGGCCCCCGCGGCGTGCCGCCCGACGCGCGCGTACAGCGGCACGAGCGACGCGTGCGCCATCGCGAGGCCCGGCTCGAGGTAGAGGGCGCGCCGGAGCGCGTCGATGGCGCCGCCCAGATCGCCCCGCGCATCCGCGGCCATGGCGAGGAGCAGGTACGACTCCGGGCACAGGTGCCGCTCGGCGATCTCGCGCGCGAGCTGCTCGGCGAACTCGATGTCCCCGCGGCGCGCGGCCGCGCGGGCCTGCTCGAACTGGGGGACGGGTGTCGGGGCTTCGGCCGGGGTCGCGGTCGGGGTCGCGGTCGGGGTCGGGGTCGAGGTCGAGGTCGAGGTCGAGGTCGGGGTCGGGGTCGGGGTCGAGGTCGAGGTCGAGGTCGAGGTCGGGGTCGGGGTCGGGGTCGCGGCCGGGGTCGCGGCCGGGGTCGGGGTCGGGGTCGGGGTCGCGGTCGGGGTCGCGGTCGCGGCCGTGCGCGCCCCCCGGCTCCTCGCCTTGGCTGGCGCCGGTCGCTCCGCCTTCGTCTCGCCCGGCGCGAGCCGGCGGAAGAGCGTCGTGCCGCCCACCTCGATCCGCTCCACCGCGAGCTTCTCGGCGAGGGGCACCTCCACCGGGCCGAGCAGGAGGAACGCTCCCGGCGCGACCGCCTCGAGGAGCCGCGCGGTGATCGCGCGCGCGGTCTCGGGGTCGAAGTAGATGAGGACGTTCCGGCAGACGACGAGGTCGAAGGGGCCGGCGGGGGCGGGTTCGGAGTAGAGGTTGTGGCGTCGAAACTCGACCGCGGCGCGCACCTCCTCGCGCACCCGCACCTGCGGCGGCTCGCTCTCGAGGTGGCGGGCGCGCGAGCCCGGGTCGAGCCGGCGCAGGGACCAGGGGCCGTAGACCGCCTCGGCGGCGACGGCGAGCGCGCGGACGGAGACGTCGGTCGCGAGGATCCGGTCGCGGCACGCCGCCCGCCCGGCGTCGCAAAGCAGCATCGCGAGCGAGTACGGCTCCTCGCCGGTGGCGCACCCGGCCGACCAGATCCGCAGCGGGCGATCGCGCGGAGCGCGTGAGAGCACCACCTCGCGGACGGCGTCGAGCTGCTCGGGGTGGCGGAAGAAGTACGTCTCCCCGACCACCGCCGCCTCGACGAGCTCGCCGAGGCAGCGCGGATCGCGCGCCCGGAGCCGGGCCCGGAACGCCTCGGGCTCGAGCTCGACCGCCCGCGCCGCGCGGCGGAGCGCCTCCTCGAGCGTGGTGCGGAGCCCCTCGGTGAGCGTGATGCCGCACGCGTCGCGCAGCGCCCGCTCGACGTCCTCGACGCCAGCGGCGGGGGTCGCGCCCGCGGCGATCAAGATCGCGGCTCCGAGAGGCCCGCGGCGAGGGGCGCGGGGTCGAGGAGCGGCACGACCTCCCGGTCGAGCAGGCACAGCCCCGCGACGAGCGGCGTGCCGCGCCAGGCCGGGGGAGTCCCCGACGCCGCGTCCCCGTGGAAGAGCCGCGGACCGTCCACGAGCCGGTCGACCCGATCGACGACGAGGCCGAGGGTCGGCGCGCCGGGGAGGATCACGATCTGCGCGTCGAGGGGCGGCTCGCGCTCGACGCCGAGCCAGGCGGAGAGATCCACCGCGACCACGGGCCCGCCCCGGCACACGAAGGTCCCGAGCACGTGCGGCGGGGCGCCGGCGAGCGGGACGGTGGCGACGAGCCGGATCACCTCCGAGACGCGGGCGGCGGAGAGCAGCGCGCGCCGGCCGGCGGCCTCGACGAGGAGGTGCAGCCCGGGCAGCGCGTCGCCGCCGTGGGCGAGCAGGTCGCGCTGCGCGAGGCGGAGCGCCTCCTCGAGCCGGCGCACCTCGGCGGCGAGCGCCGCGCGAGGCGGACGGATGCCGCCCGCAGCGGCGGTGGGTTCGGGCCTCGTCGTCACGATTCGGCAAGCAGGATAGCGGACGGCCGCTCGCCCGTCGAACCCGCGTATCGACGGATCAGGGGGCCGCGGGGACGCCGTCGTACCTGGGATCGCACGCTGCCTCCCAGCGACCGTCCGGCCGGCGCCGCACCGCCTGGGCGTTGCCCCAGGGCCGCTCCGCCACCTGGATCCGGTGTCCCCGCGACGCGAGCGCGCGGGCGGTCTCGGCCTCGAGGGCGTTCGGCTCGACGCGCAGCGCGTCCGGCTGCCACTGATGGTGCAGGCGTGGAGCGGCGAGCGCCTGCTCCAGGGTCATACCGTCGTCCACGAGGTGGGAGATCGCCTGCGCGACGGTGGTCGGGATGGTCGAGCCGCCCGGCGCGCCGACGACGAGCCAGAGCGCCCCGCCCGGCGCGAAGACGAGCGTGGGCGCCATCGACGAGAGCGGCGTCTTCCCGGGCGCGGGCGCGTTGGCGCCGCTGCCGACGAGCCCGTAGGCGTTCGGCACGCCCGCGGCGGCGTCGAAGTCGTCCATCTCGTCGTTGAGCAGGATCCCCGTCCCCGGCACGACCACGCACGCGCCGAACAGGTAGTTCACGGTGGTGGTGATCGCGACCGCGTTCCCCTCCGCGTCCACCACCGAGAGGTGCGTCGTGTGCTTGTCCTCGCGGCGCGCCGGCGCGTCCGCGGCGACGGGGCGCGCGCGCTCGCCGAGCTCCGCGGAGAGGCGGGCGGCGTACGCGGGCGAGATCATCTCGTCCACCACCGCCGCCGCCCCCGGCGCGAAGTCCGGATCGCCGAGCGCGGCGCGCCGGGCGAAGAGCCGCTTCTCCGCCTCCGCCATCGCGTGCAGGAAGCGCACGGGCCGGTACCCGCCCTCGCGCGGCGCCTCGCGCTCGAGCGCCTGGAGGATCCCGACCACGATCGCGCCGCCCGCGGAGGGAAGGCCCATGGAGACGACCCGGTGCCCGCGGTAGCGCCCCTCTACCGGCGCGCGCTCGCGGACGCGATAGCGCGCGAGGTCGCTCGCCGCGAGCACGCCCCCGTCGTCCCGGGCGGCGCGGGCGATCCGCTCCGCGAGCGGCCCGCGGTAGAACGCCTCCGGGTCCCGGCCGAGGAGCCGCAACGTGCGAGCGAGCTCGCGGCGCACGATCCGGTCGCCGGGCGCGGGCGCGGCCGGGCGGCCGGCCGGGCCGGCGACGAGGAGCTCCCTCGCCGCGGCGGGCCGGGCGGCGAGGCACTCCAGCCGGGCGCGGGCCGCGTCGGCGTAGGAGGGGGAGGCCGGGAAGCCGCGCTC
>NZ_JALCYY010000123.1 GCF_022690685.1 Anaeromyxobacter terrae
CGGGAGGCGCGCCGGCGCCGCTCGGCGCCGCGCTCGGCCGATGAGCCTCGCGGCGCTGCGGACCGTGCTCGCGGCGCGCGCGCCGGGCGTCGCGCCCCTCGACGAGATCTCCCCGGCGGCGCTGCCGCCCGGCGGCTTCCTGCGGGCCGCGGTGCTCGTCCCGCTGCACGGGAAGGACGGTGTGCCGCACGTCCTGCTCACCCGCCGCACGCGGCACCTCCGCCGCCACGCGGGCCAGATCTGCTTCCCCGGCGGCCGCATCGATCCGGAGGAGGAGCACCTCGCCGCCGCGCTGCGCGAGGCGCGCGAGGAGATCGGGCTCGATCCCGCCCAGGCCGAGGTGATGGGACGGCTCTCCGAGACGCTCGTCCTCACCTCGGCGTTCTGCTTGACGCCCTGGGTGGCGACCGTGCCATATCCCTATCCCTACGCGGCGGCGGCCCACGAGGTGGAGGAGATCCTCCACGTGCCGCTCGCGGCGCTGCTCGCGCCGGATGCGCACCGGACCGAGCGCGCCGAGGCGTGGGGGCTGCCCTTGGACGTCCACTCCTACACCATCGGTGACGATACGATCTGGGGGGCGACCGCCCGCATCCTGGCGGAGCTCCTCTCCATCTGGAGGACCCTGTGAAGATCTACCCCGTGATCATGGCCGGCGGCTCAGGCACCCGTTTCTGGCCGCTGTCCCGCAAGGACCGGCCGAAGCAGTTCCTCCCGCTCGCCGGCGAGGCGCCGCTCCTCGCCGCGACGCTGGCGCGCCTGCCCCCGCTCGCCAAGGCCGACCGCACCTACGTCGTGTGCGGGCCGCAGCACGCCGCCGCTGCGCGGCGGATGCTCCCGCAGCTGCCGAAGGAGCACTTCATCGTCGAGCCGTGCGCGCGCAACACCGCGCCCTGCGTCGGCCTCGCCGCGCTCCACGTGGCCGCCCGCGATCCCCAGGGGATCATGGCGATGCTCCCGGCCGATCACCACATCGCGAAGCCCGCGGCGTTCCGCGACGCGATCGCGGCCGGCGCGCAGCTCGCCGAGCGCGGCGCGATCGCCACCATCGGCATCCGCCCGTCGCGGCCGGAGACCGGCTACGGCTACCTGAAGCTCGGGCCACGCCTCGCGGCGCGCGGCGGCGGCAAGGGCAGGGCGCGGCTCCAGGCCTTCAAGGTCGAGCGCTTCGTCGAGAAGCCCGACGCGAAGACCGCGGCGCGCTACCTCGCCGACGGCTCCTACCTGTGGAACTCCGGGATCTTCGTCTTCCGCGCGGACGTGATCCTCGAGGAGATCCGGCGCGCGATGCCGGTCCTCGGCGAGCAGCTCGCGCAGATCGCCGCCGCGCTCGGGACGCCGGCCTACGCCCGCACCCTGAAGCGCGTCTTCCCCGAGTGCCCGTCCATCTCCATCGACTACGGCGTGATGGAGAAGAGCGATCGCATCGCGGTGGTGCCGGCGGACTTCGGCTGGAGCGACGTGGGCAGCTTCGCGGCGCTCCCCGACGTGCGGACCACCGACGCGACCGGAAACGTCGCCGAGGGCGACGCGCTCGTCATCGACGGCAGGAACAACGTCGTGATCGCCACCGACGGCCGCCCCGTCGCGGTCATCGGCATCGACGACGTGGTGGTGGTGGACGCCGGCGACGCGATCCTCGTCTGCCGCCGCGATCGGGCGCAGGACGTGCGCAAGGCGGTGGAGGAGCTCACCCGCCGCGGCCGGGACGAGGTGCTCTGATTCGGGGGCGCCGCGCGCGCCCCTTCGTGCTAGACAGCGCCCGTTCGCCCCACCGTGGCCTGCGCGCCGCGGGGGGCGGCACGACATTACTCGCACCGGAGGACCCCACATGGCGACGCTCTCCCCCACGATCTTCCGCGAGTACGACATCCGCGGGCTCGTCGATCAGGACCTCACGGAGGAGGCGGTCCACCTCGTCGGGAAGGCGCTCGGGACGCGCATCCGCGAGGCGGGCGGGCGCAAGGCGGCCGTGGGGCGGGACGCGCGCCTCTCCGGCGAGCGCTTCCGCGACGCGATGGTGTCGGCGCTCACCTCGACCGGGGTGGACGTGCTCGACCTCGGGGTCGTGCCGACGCCGCTCACCTACTTCGCGGCCCACACCGCGGGCGTGGACGGGATCTGCATGATCACCGGCTCGCACAACCCGCCGGAGTACAACGGCCTCAAGGTGGGCCTCGGCGCGGCGACCTATCACGGCGAGGAGATCCAGGCGCTCCGCCGGCTCGCCGAGTCCGGGAAGTTCGCGACCGGGGCGGGCAAGGTGACGCCGTACGACGTGGTCGGCCCGTACCGGAAGTACGTGCAGGAGAACCTCCGCCTCGGGGGACGCAAGCTCAAGGTGGTCGTGGACGCCGGGAACGGGACGGGCGGCGTCATCGCGGTGCCCATCTTCGAGGCGCTCGGGCTCGAGGTCGTGCCGCTCTTCATCGACATGGACGGCCGCTTCCCGAACCACCACCCGGACCCGACCGTGGAGAAGAACCTCGAGCACCTGAAGGCGAAGGTGCTCGAGACGAAGGCGGACCTCGGCATCGCGTACGACGGGGACGCGGACCGGGTCGGCGCGGTGGACGAGCGGGGGAACGTGCTCTGGGGCGACCAGATCATGATCCTCTTCTCCCGCGCGCTCCTCGCGGAGCAGCCCGGCGCCGCCATCGTCGGCGAGGTGAAGTGCTCGATGTCGCTCTACGACGACATCGCGAAGCGCGGCGGCCGCGGGATCATGTGGAAGGCCGGGCATAGCCTCATCAAGGCCAAGATGAAGGAGGAGAAGGCGCTGCTCGCGGGCGAGATGAGCGGGCACATCTTCTTCGCCCACCGCTGGTTCGGCTTCGACGACGGGATCTACTCGTCGGCGCGGCTCGTGGAGCTGCTCTCCCGGACGAGCGCGCCGCTCTCGGCCCTGCTCGCCGACGTGCCGCGGACCGAGTCCACGCCGGAGCTGCGGGTCGACTGCCCCGAGGACAAGAAGTTCGAGGTGGTGCGGCGCGCGCAGGAGTTCTTCGCCGCGCGCTACGAGGCGGTGACCGTGGACGGCGTGCGCGTCGTCTTCCCCGACGGCTGGGGCCTCGTGCGCGCGTCGAACACCCAGCCCCTGCTCGTCCTGCGCTTCGAGGCGCGCACGAAGGAGCGGCTCGACGAGATCGAGCGGCTCGTGCGCGGCAAGGTGCAGGAGATCATGCGGGAGCTGGGGGCATAGCGATGCCGCTCGGGATCGGGGTGGACCTCGGCGGGACGAACGCCCGCGCGGCGGTGGTCGACACCGACACGGGCGAGATCGTCGCCGCCCACAAGGAGCCGCTCCGCGAGCGGGAGCCGTCGCGGGTCGTCGCCGTGGTGCAGCACGCCATCGCCGAGGCGTCCGCCGCGGCGGGGATCGCCGCCGGCGCGGTCGGCGCCGTGGGCGTGGGCGTCGCCGGCCAGTGCCTCGGGCGCACCGGCGTCGTGCTGAACGCGCCGAACCTGGGCTGGCGCGACGTCGCCATCGGCGAGCTGCTCCGCGACGCGCTCGGCCTGCCGGTGCGGGTGGCGAACGACCTCTCGGTCGCCGCCTGGGGCGAGAAGCGCTTCGGCGCCGCAAAGGGGCTCGACGACGTCGTGCTCGTCTTCGTCGGCTCCGGCGTCGGCTCGGGGCTCATCCTGGACGGCCGCCTCTACGACGGCGCGCAGGGCGTCGCGGGCGAGTTCGGCCACGTGAAGGTCTGCCCGATCCGCCCGGAGACGGCGGTGCGGCGCTGCGGCTGCGGCGACTGGGGCTGCCTCGAGGCCTACACCTCCGGCGTGAACGTCGCCGCGCGCGTGCGGGAGGAGATCGCCGCGGGCGCCCGCACCGCGATCTTCGAGCGGGTGGGCGGGGACCTCGGGCGCGTGAACGCGAGCCTCGTGGACGACGCCTACCGCGCCGGCGACGCGTACGCGCGGGCGCTCTGGGCCGAGGTGGGCGAGCTCCTCGGCACCGCCATCGCGAACCTCGTCACGATCCTCAACCCGGCCCGCCTCATCCTCGGCGGGGGCGTCCTGCTCGGCAGCCCCGCGCTCGGCGACCTGGTGCGCCGCGCCTTCGACGAGAAGGTCTCGAAGTCCGCGGTGAAGCAGCTCAGCATCGAGCACGCGTGGCTGGGGGATGACGCCGGCGTGATCGGGGCGGCGGTGCTGCCCTGACCGGCCGTGCGCCCCCGCGGGCGGCTTCGCCGCGATCGCGGTGGGCGCCCCGGCGGGCTCGCTTCGCTCGCCTGTTCGTTGATCCTGGATCGGCCGTCGTCGCGAAGGTCGAGGCGAGCTTCCGCGTTCACGGCAGCTCGTAGCGCACCGTGTAGCGCAGCCGCGTCGCCACCCGCTCCTCGCCGCGGCGCGCGGGCTCGAAGCGGCAGTGGCGCTTCACGCCCGCGACGGCGGCCTCGCCGAGGCCGTGGCCGGGCTCCTCCACCACCTTCGCCTCGGCGACGCGCCCCGCCTCGTCCACGACGAGCGTCAGCACCACGCGCCCCTCGACCCCGGCGCGGCGAGCTGCCTCGGGGTACTCGGCCTGCGGGATCTCGCAGGAGACCGGGCGCGGCAAGGTGGTCACCTGCGCCGGCGGGACGTAGCGCTCGGAGCGGTAGGCCTGGACGTCGCCGGGATCGGGGGCGGTGCGCGGCGCCTCGCCGTGGAGCGTGTTACCGGCCGGCGCGGGGAAGCTCCCGCCTTCCGTCGTCGCCGACATCGAGACCCCGACCCGGACAGGGGCGCGGCGCGGCGCGTCCCGGGGCGGCTCGGCGTTGGGCGGCGGCGGCGCGGGATCGGGGCGCGCGACGCGCGGCGCGTCGGGGGGCGCGGGGGCGACCCGGCGTGGGGTGGGGCGG
>NZ_JALCYY010000124.1 GCF_022690685.1 Anaeromyxobacter terrae
AGCGGGCACCGTCCGCGAGCGGCCGCACCGGGAGCGCCACCACCGAGAGCCCGCCGAGCCCGCACGGCTCGTCGCCGCAGATGGCGACGTAGGCGGCGGTCTCGGGCGTCCCGGCGAGGGTACCGTCCATCGCGACGTCCGGCTCGTCGTCCCCCTCGCTCGCGAGCGCGAGCACGTAGCCGACGGTGGCCGACTGCGTCGCGACCTCCACGAGGGCGAACTCGTCCGCGAGCGCCGCGACGAAGGCCTCGTAGGGGGGCGGCTCGGGCGCGGCCGGCTCGCCGCCGAGATCGGCGAGCGCGGGGCCGCCCGCCGCGAGCGCGGTCACGAGCCGGCCGCCGGGCACGAGCAGCCGCCGGAGCGCGGCCACGCGGGCGGGATCGCGCGCGAGCGCGTCGCCTTCGGCGACGAGCACGAGGTCGAAGGTGCCGGCGCGGAGCGCCTCCGGCTCGGCGGCGCGGAACTGGACGAACGGGTGGTGGCCCGCCTCGCGCGCTGCGGCGAGCTCCGGCTCGCTCGACGCGATGGACAGCACCGCCGCGGCGCCGCGCTCGGCGAGGAACAGCGCGGTCGCGCCGTCCGTCGCCGCCGCCGCGCCGATCTCCAGCACGCGGCGGCCGGCGAGGAGCGGCTCGATGAAGCTGTAGCGCGCGAGCAGATCGCCCGCGCCGTTGCGCGCGTGGAAGGGGGCCATGGCGAGCGCGATGTTACCACCCCCGCCTCGAGCGCTCCGCGGCGCACCGCCTGCGCGGCGAGAGGGTGGCATCGGAGGGAGTCGGAGAGGAGCGGAGGTGCGCGCACCTCCGCGGGCGGCCCTCGACCTCACCCCGCGACCGCGACCCGCCTCAGCGCCTCTCCCCGCCCGCCTCGCCCTGAGGCGCGGCCGCCTCCGGCGCGACCGGCGCCGGCTGGGCCGGCGTCCCGGGCTGCGCCGGCTGCGGGCCCTGCCCGTTCTGCGGGACCCGCTGCGCGCTGCCCGCGTTCCGGAGCGCGACCGAGGCCGCGTCGAGCGCGGGCTCGACGTCGTGCAGGAGCGCCCGCGCCTCGTTCGCGCGCGCCGAGCGCGAGGCGCCGGTGTGCCGCAGCTTCTCCGCGGCGTCGCGCAGCTCGCCGACGGCGCGATCGAGGAGCCGCCGCGCCTCGTAGTAGCCGGACTCGGCGCGGAGCGCGGAGAGGTCCTCGCGCTGCGTGGGCGAGAGCCCGGCGAGCCGCTCGGCGCGCGAGAGGTACCCGAGGCCGCGCTCGAGCCGCGCGGCCTCGCCGCTCGCGATCTCCTCGCGCGCCCAGCCCGAGAGGAGATCGTAGATCCCCTGATCGAGCTGGCTCCGCTCCTCGAACGCGCGCTCGGCCGGGAGCGGCTTGCCGGGGGGCGCCACGATGGGCTCGTACGCCTGCGCGAGCGACGGATCGGCGGTCTTGAAGGTCTGCCGTCCGATGGGCGCGAGGATGCCGCGCATCACCACGAGGCGCCCCTCGTCGGGGACGAGGTACCAGGTGCGCGCGTTCCGCTCGGAGACGAGCCAGAGGACGAGCGCGAGGAGCCCCACGATCGCGAGCCACGCGACCGCCGCCCTCGCCCCGCCGCCGCGCCGCGGCGTCCTCGTCGTGTCGTCCGCCACGAGTAACCTCCCGCGCCGCGCGCGAGGCGGACCGCGCTAGACCCGCGGCACGCCCACGAACGGCAGGTTCCGCATCTTGCCGTCCCAGTCGAGCCCGTAGCCCACCACGAACTCGTCGCCGATCTCGAAGCCCCGGTACTGGATCGGCACCTTCACGACCGCGCGCGACGGCTTCTCGAGGAGCGCGCACACCTGCACGCTCGCGGGCTTGCGCGTCGCGAGGTTGTCGAGGAGGTACCGCATCGACAGCCCGGTATCGACGATGTCCTCGACGAGCAGCACGTCCTTGCCCTCGATCGGCCGGGTCAGGTCGCTCGTGATCTGCACGACGCCCGTCGAGCGGGTGCCCTGGTACGAGGAGATGCCGATGAAGTCGATCGAGATCGGCAGGTCGATCGCCCGCACCAGGTCGGCGAGGAAGATGAAGCTGCCCTTCAGGACCCCCACCACGACGAGCGAGCGCCCCGCGTGATCGCGGGTGATCTCGGCGCCGAGCGCCGCCACCCGCGCCTGCAGGTCCGTCTGCGAGATGAGGACGTCGACCTTGCCCGCGCCGCTAGACATAGGCGTTGTTCAGGATCTCCCCGAAGCCGCCGCCGCCGGGGATGATGTACTGGTGGTCGTCGAGGCCGCGCTCCTCGTCCCAGCGCGTGCCCGGGATCGTCGCGAGGACGTCCGGCGCGGAGAGGCCGCGGTCCACGCGGATCGCGTAGACGATGACGTCGGGGTGCGCCCGCGTCATCGTGCGGAGGTACTCCGGGGTGACGATGAGGTGGATGTTCACGATCCGCCGGGGCTTGCCGGGGACCTTGGTCTTGTAGGTCTCGATCGCGGTCGCGAGCGAGCTGCCCGTCGCGCCCATCGGATCGGGGAAGAGCAGGAAGGCCTCGTCGACGTCGCCGCCGATCTTCATGCCCCCGATGCCGGCGCCGACGACCTCCTCGTTCACGCCGAGCATGCGGCTCATGATGATGTGGTCCTGCCGCACGAGCGAGGGCTCCAGCGTCTCGTTCAGGAGGTCGTAGGCGACCTGCGAAGGGAGCGCGCCGGCGCGGGCGATGTTCACCGTCACGGCGCGGACCGCCCGGTCGATGACCTCGCCCTCGAAGATGCCCTGCGGGGAGCTGTCGATCATGCGCGTCGGGACCGAGACGCGCCGGCGCGGGAACTCGGCGTTGAGGACCGTGCGGATCAGGTCCTCGTAGAGGATGCGCACGAGCCGGGTGATGTCGGGCTGGCGCGTCTCCTTCGCGCAGAGCGTCGCGAGGTGCCCGAGGAGGAACGGGTTCCCGACGATGTGCACGTTCGCGCCGTAGCGGTGCTCGATCTCGGAGAGCCGGAACGGGACGGTGTCGTAGCTGCGGTCTCGCACGGGCGGGGAGCATAATGCTTGTTCCCCCGGATGCCTCGGCCTAAATGAGCGGCCATGTCCGAGACCGCCCCCTCCCGGAGGAGCGCCGCGTGGGAGACGCTCGCGGCGGCCATGTGCGACGTGCGGGCGCTCGGGGGCGCGGTCTCCCTCCTTCAGTGGGATCAGGAGACCTTCATGCCGGCGAAGGGCGCGCCCGCGCGCGGCGACCAGCTCGCCGCGGTGCAGGCCGCCCTCCACGAGCGGCTCACCCACCCGCGCGTCGCCGAGGCGCTCGACCTCGCCGAGCGCGAGGACTCCGGGGATCCCGACCGCGCCGCCGCGCTCCGCGCGCTCCGCTTCGATCACGAGCGCGCCGCGCGCGTGCCGCAGGACCTCGTCCGCGCGCTCGCCCTCGCCCAGGGGGAGGGCGTCGACGCCTGGAAGGCGGCGCGCACCGAGCGCGCCTTCGCCCTCTTCGCCCCGAAGCTCGCGCGGCTCGTCGACCTCCGGCGCGAGCAGGCGGATGCCATCGGAGTGCCGGCGGGGGGAGAGAGGTACGACGCGCTGCTCGAGGGCTACGAGCCCGGCATGCGCGTCTCCCGGCTCGAGCCCATCCTCGCGCGGCTCGTCGGCTGGCTCTCCCCGCTCGTCGCCGCGATCGGCGCGGCCCCTGCGCCCGAGAGCGGGTTCCTCTCCGGCCGCTTCGACGCCGACGCGCAGTGGCGCTTCACCCTCGAGCTCCTCGCGGCGCTCGGCTTCGATCCCGCCGCCGGCCGGCAGGACCGCTCGCTCCACCCCTTCACGCTCGGCCTCGACCCGGGCGACGTGCGCGTCACCACGCGCGTGTACGAGGCGCAGCCGCTCTCCGCGATCTTCTCCACGCTCCACGAGGCCGGCCACGGGCTCTACGAGCAGAACCTCCCCGCCGAGCACCGCCGCTCGCTGCTCTGCGCCGCGCCGTCGATGGGGATCCACGAGTCGCAGTCTCGCCTGTGGGAGAACCTCGTCGGCCGCTCGCTCCCGTTCTGGCGCGCGTTCCTGCCGCGGCTCGCGGCGCGCTTCCCGCAGCTCGCCGGGATCGGGCCCGCGGACTTCCACCGGGCGGTGAACCGCGTCGAGCGCTCGCTCGTGCGCGTCGAGGCGGACGAGGTCACCTACAACCTGCACATCGCGCTGCGCTTCGAGCTCGAGCTCCGGATGCTGCGCGGAACGCTGGCCGTGTCGGACCTCCCGCAGGCCTGGGCGGCGCGCTCCGAGGCGCTCCTCGGCGTCCGGCCGCGCGACGACGCCGAGGGAGTGCTGCAGGACATCCACTGGGCCTTTGGCGACCTCGGCTACTTCCCGACCTACACGCTCGGCAACCTCTACGCCGCGACGCTCTTCGACGCCGCCGCGCGCGCGCTGCCCGGGCTCGAGGACGCGATCGCCGCGGGCGACCTCGCGCCCCTGCGGCGCTGGCTCACGGAGAAGGTCTACCGCGTCGGCCGCCGGAAGGACGCCGAGGACATCGTGCGGGACGCGGCCGGGGTGGGGCTCACCGACGAGCACTTCGAGCGCTACGTGAAGACCAAGTACGGCGCGCTCTACGGTCTCGCGATCTGATCGCGCTGTCCGCCGGGGAGCGAAGCGTGGCGCGGCGCGCGGAGCGCGGAGCGTTCCGCCGGAGGAGCGCGGGCGGTGAGTCCCGCGCCCCTCCTCGAGGCGAGGTTGAGGTTACGGAGACGCGGCGGGCTGCGCCGGCGCGTCCGCCGCGGGCGCGGCGTC
>NZ_JALCYY010000125.1 GCF_022690685.1 Anaeromyxobacter terrae
CGGGCCTGCCGCGGCGACGGACCCCGCCGCCCGGGGCCGCCGGGCACGCCTCGCCGCGCCCGCGGCGTCGGACCCGGCCTCGCAGGAGGTCGCGGCCGAGCGCGCCGCCCGCGCCGCGCTCGGCGGTGCGGAGCGCGCCCTCGGGTTCCGGCTGCCGGACGGGACCACCGTGATCGCCGCGTCGCGCGAGACGCTCGAGCGCCGCGAGACGGCGGCCGGCGAGGCGGGAGCGCTGCTCCGCGCCGCGGTCGACGGCGGCTCCCCGCGCGGTCACGTCCGCGTCGGCGGGAAGCTCCTCTTCGCGGCCGCCGCGCCCGCGGGCGACGGGGCCGGGGTGGTCGTGCTCGCGCCGGTGGGCGAGGCGTTCGCCCGCGGGATCGCCGCTGCCTCGGGCGTGCCGGTGCTCCTCGTCGCACCCGAGGCCAAGCCCATCGCCGCCGGGGTCCTCCCGCTCGCCGACGCGGCCGCGATCGTGAAGGCCGCGAGCGTCGTCGGGGTGACGTCGAGCGCCGGTCGGCTCGGCCCGGTGGATCTCGGAGTGAGCGCCGTGAAGCTCCCGAAGGCGCCGCTCCTCGGCGGGCCCGCGCCCGGCTACCGCGTCCGCTCGATCGCCCTCGAGGGCGTGAAGGGCGCCGCGGTGATCGCCGTGGCGCCCACCGCCTCGAGCCTCGCGCCCATCGCGGTCCTTCAGTGGCAGGTGATCGGCGCGCTGGGGGTGGCGATCGCGCTCGCCGTGCTGTTCGGCCTCCTCGTCCGCGCCGCCGAGCCGGCGCCGATGCTGCCCGAGCCGCTCCTCTCGGCGGCCGCGCGCCTCGAGAAGGGCGACTTCTCCGCGCGCGCCCCCGTGCTCGCCGGTCAGCTCGGCACCGTCGCGGCCGCGCTGAACCGCGCCGCGGAGGCGGCCTCGGCGCCCGCTGCTGCGCCGCCGCTGGGGCAGGATCTCTTCGCGCGCGCCCTCCGGCCCGCCGAGGCGGACCCGTCGGCGTTCGAGTTCCCGCTGCGCACGCCCGCGCCGCCCGCCGCGGACGCGGTGCTGCCGGTCCCGCCCGCGCCGGAGCGCGTCGCGCCGGCGCGGCCCGCCGCGATCGTGCCCCCGCCCCCGCCCGCGGACGAGCCGCTCGCGGCGCCCGCCGAGCTCCTGCAGGCCGCCGCGCAGGTCGCGTCGCCCGACGACGACGACGAGCAGGCCCACTGGCGGCAGGTCTTCTCGGACTTCCTGCGCACCCGGGGCGAGTGCGGGGAGGCGGCGGGCGGGCTCACCTTCGAGCGGTTCGCCCAGAAGCTCGCCTCGAACAAGGCGGCCCTCGTCTCGAAGTACGCTTGCCGGACCGTCCGGTTCCAGGTGTACGTGAAGGACGGGAAGGCCGCGCTGAAGGCGACTCCGGTTCGTTGACCGCGCTACCGCGGAGCGACGGGAACAGTCGACGAGCGAGCGAGTCCGCCGGGGCGGGGGCGCAGCCGCTCATCATTCATCACATCCTCAGGCAGCCGACCGTGCACGCGGTTGCCAATCGACGAGCGGCTCGGCGCGCAGGCCGGCAGGGCATCGACGGGGTGAGCACGCGCGGCCCGGGAACGCGCGCGGCGTCGCAACGCTCGCCCGACGGCGGTTGGAGCGCCGTCGCTTCGGTGCCGCTGTGGCCGCGAGGCGCCGTCCGCGCGCGGAGCGCGGGCGCAGTCGTTCCGGCCCGCAAGTCCTCACGGCCCCCACATTCCCAGCTGCATGGCGGGACGCGGGGCCGCTCCCCCAGAGCGCTTCAGCGGCGTCGGTCCGTCGCCCGCGTGGCGGCGGAAGCGCTCCATGTGCTCGCGTCCGAAGGTCCTCTCGGCGTGAAGAAGGTTATGAGCACGGCAGGCGAGCCGTAGATTGTCGATCGTCGAGGGACCTCCGAGCGCGGCGGGGCGGATGTGGTCGAGCTCGAGCTTCCAGCGGCTGTTGCAGAGGCACCCGTCCGGACCGACCCAGGCGCAGCGCCCGCCGTCGCGCTTCCACACCGCGCGGCGCACTATCGCTGGGATCGTGGAGGTCGCCTCAGGGGACGCCGCCGCCGTCGACTCCGGGCGCTTCGTCTTTCGCTCCGGCGCGACGGCGCCCTTGCGCTTGCCGTGCTTCTCGATGGCGCAGCGGATCGCCTCGTGGAGCACCGCCCCCAGGTCACCGTCCGGGAGCTTGTGCGAGAGAAGACACCGGAGCGTCTCGAGGTCCTCCTTGCAGGCGCGGTCGACGGTGACGCGGAGCGACCAGTGGCTCTCGGTGACCGCCATGGTCTCCGGCCGGCGCCTCGGCCTGTCGCTCGCGACCTCGCGGGTGGCCGGCGACGTCGAGCGCGCGTCGGGCACCGGGGCTGCGGCTGCTCCATCCGGCGGCTCGGCGCGCTCCCCGCCAGTGTCCTGCGCCGTGAGCGGAAGCGCCGCGCTCGCCTTGGCGGGCTCGCGCTCCGGGAGCTTGCGGATCCCCGCTCGCGGCGCGGTGCGGGCATGGATGGAGGCGACGAGGTGCTCGACCTCGGCGCGGGTCCGGTACGCGGCGCGGGCGAGGAGGTCGTCCACGTTCTCCTCGGTGAGCACCGGGCCGAGGAGCCCCACGGTGGAGAGGCACACGCGCCCGTCGCGCAGCGGCGCCTCGAGACTCGGGAACCGGCGCAGCACGCGCATGGCCTGGATGCGGCGGCCGGCGGCCCCCTCCCGGAGGTGGAGGACCTTCAGGCAATAGGCCCAGAGCGAGGCATGCCCCGCCTCGACGAAGGCGCGCCGTCGTTCGAACTCGTCGAGGTGAAGGAGGAAGTCCGCCTGGACGTTTCGTTCCTCTCCGGCGAGCTCGCGCAGGCGAACGGCGAGGACGTTCGAGTCGAGGGAAGCGGGTGCGAGCGAAGACATGGAGTGCACCTCCAGATGCACCCTTCGTAACACGCGTCTTCGGGAGCTCCGGAGGCGCTCCAGGCTCGTGCGAGCGCGGCTTTTCTCGGTGTGCCCTCGGCGACCCCATGCCGCGGTCGAACGCGCGCGCCCGGCCCAGCTGCGCGCGCGTGAGTGGCTCTGTCGCGCCGCCTCGAACCCCGGAGCGAAATTTCGGCGGGGAGTAGTCAAGGGCGTTCTTCACGCACCGCAACTGGGACCGATTGTTCACATCGCCATGCAGCGCGCAAGACGCCCGTCACTACCTCTGGCGATAGTGATTACGTTCAGTGAATCCAACTCAGGCGCCTGCGCCTCTTCCGGGCTCGCCTCCGAGCGTGGGCGCGAGCGCCCACGGCAAGACTCTCGGTGAATAGACGCTCACCTGCACCCGCCACTCCGGCTGGGCGCTCGGAACCTTGCCCGGACAGCGCGATCCCACCTCGTCGATGCCCGAGTCCGATGTGCGCATCCATACGCCGGTCCATCGGCGTACGGCCCTCCGGGCGGTCGGCCCTGAGATGTGATGAATCCTAGGGCGCAGCCCCCGGTTAGATCGCGGCCGCCGGCAGCGTCAGCGTGAACGTCGCGCCCGCGCCGGGCGCGGAGGCGACCTCGAGCGCGCCGCCGTGCTCCTCCGCGATGCGCTGCGCGATGGCGAGGCCGAGGCCGGTGCCGCCCTCCTTCGTGGTGAAGTAGGGCTCGAAGACGCGCGGCAGCTCCTCGGGTCCGATGCCCTGCCCCGTGTCGGAGACGGAGAACGCCACCGCCGGCCCGGCGCGGCGCGCCGCGAGCCGCAGGGTGCCGCCCGCCGGCATCGCCTCGAGCGCGTTCCGCACCAGGTTGAGGAGCACCTGCAGGACCTGATCGCGATCGGCGAGCACCGGGGGCAGCCCGGGCTCGACCTCGCGTGTCAGGGCCACGCCGCCCGGCGGGGCCGGGAAGAGCGCGAGCACCGACTGGACGAGTTCCTCCGGGGGGATCGCGGCCCGCTCGGGGGCGGGCAGCCGCGCGAACCGGCTGAACTCGTCGACGATGCGCTTCAGGCGCCGGACCTCCTCGCCGATCGCGCGAGTGCCCTCGTCGAAGATCTCGCCGAAGTCCGACCGGCCGCGCGCGTGCGCGTCGCGCAGCGTCTCGACGCTCATGGCGATGGGCGTCAGGGGGTTCTTGATCTCGTGGGCGAGCCGCCGCGCCACCTCGCGCCACGCGGCGATGCGCTCGGCCTGCGCGAGGCGGCCGCGGCTCGCGGCGAGATCGGCGGTCATGGTGTTGAACGCGCGCACGAGCTCGCCCACCTCCCCGGCGCCAACCGCCTCGACCCGCGCGCCGAGGTCGCCCGCCGCGACGCGCAGCGCGGCGGAGCGGAGCGCGTCCACCGGACGGGTCACGCGGGAGGCGAGGAGCGCGCCGACGGCGGCCGCGGCGAGGACGCCCGCCGCGAGCGCGGCGAGGAAGGTGGCGAGCACGACGAGGCGGGCGCGGGCGAGCCCGGCGGAGGCGAGGCGCACCTCGACGGTCGCGACCGGCGCGTCCGCCGGGCCGAGCGCGAGCTCGCGCGCGGGAGCCCCGAGCGCGCCGAGGCG
>NZ_JALCYY010000126.1 GCF_022690685.1 Anaeromyxobacter terrae
CTCGCGCTCGGCCGCGCGCGACGCCTCGGCCTCGTCGAACCGCGCCCGCGCCTCCGCGAGCGCGCCGTCGAGCGCCTCGGCCCGGACCCGGGCCTCGCCCAGCGCGCGCTCCGCGCCAGCGAGGGTCTGCTCCGCCTCCTCCTGACGCACGGCGGCGGCCTCGGCCGCCTCCCGCGCCGCGCTCGCCGCCGCCGCCCGCGTGTCCGCCAGCGCGACCTGCGCCGTCTCGAGCTCGGCGCGCAGCTCCCCCTCGCGCTCGGCCGACGCGCGCCCGAGCGCCTCGAGCGCGCCCTCGACCTCGCCGAGCCTCTGGAGCCGATCCTCCGCCTCGCGGCCGAGCTCCTCCTCGCGCGCGCGCGCCGCGTCGCGGAACTGGCGGTACTCGTCGTCGAGCAGCCTGAGCCGCCCGTCACGCTCGCGGAGGGCCGCCTCGCCCTCCGCCACGCGCCCCTCGAGCACCCCCTGCGCCTCTCGAGCGGCGAGGGCGTCCGCCTCCCGCCCGCGCTCCCCGTCGGCGACGGCGGCCTCGAGCTCGCGGATGCGCCCCTCGAGCGCGGCGCGCCGGTTCTCGTCGTCCGCGCGCTGCTTCTCGCGCTCCGCCTCGGCCGCCCGAACGCGCGCCTCGGCCTCCTCCCGCGCGGCCTCGCGCGAGCGCGCCTCGGCGTCGCGCTCGGTGCGCGTCCGCTCGAGATCGGCCTCGAGCGCCCGCCGGCGCGCCGCCGCCTCGTCGAGCTGCGCCGCCGCCTCGCGGGCGGCGACCTCCGATGCCTCGCGCGCCTCCTCGAGGGCCTCCTCCGCGACGGAGAGCTCCTCGGTCCGGCGCGAGATCTCCTCCTGCAGCTCGCGCTCGCGGGCCTCGGTCCGGTGCTGCTCCGCCCGCGCGTCGCGGCCGAGCTCCTCGATCTCCTCCCGCGCGCGCGCGAGCGCCGCGTCCCGCTCCTGCAGCGCCTCGCCCGCGGCGCGCACCTCGCGCTCGAGCTCGTGGATCCGCCGCTCGTTCGCGGCGACCACCTCGATGAGCTCCTTCTCCTGCCCGAACTTCTCGAGGAGCAGCCCGTCGATGGACGCGCCGTACTCGCGCTCCTTCTGGACGAACAGCTCGCGCGCCTCCGCGAGCCGGCGCGAGAGCTCCTCGACCTCGTCCCTGAGCGCCTGCAGCTCCACGTCCTTGTCGTGGAGCCGCTCGTCGAAGACGGAGACCTCGTGCTCGCGCGCCTCCCACGCCTCCGAGAGCCGGGCGATCTGCGCCTCACGCCACTTGAGGTCCTCGCGGAGGAGCTGCGTGCGGCCCTCGGGCGTCTCCTTGAGCTCGCGCCGCTGCGGTGGGCGGCGGTCCGCCTCCGCGGCGAGGGAGTGCCGCTCCGCCACCGACTGGAACACCCGGTCGACGAAGAGCCGGTCCTCCTCGGTGAGGCTGGTCTTGCGGGCGCGGCGCGGCATCGGCGGCGGCGCTCCCGCGTCGGCCGCCGGCTCCTGCGCGAGCTCCCCGACGGCCCCGGCCTCGGCCTCGGAGGTCTCCCGGCTCGACGGTCCGTCCGCGAGCTCCACGTCGCCGTCCTCGCGCTCGACGTCGCCGTCTCCGAGCTCGATGACCGCGTCGTCCGCGCTCTCCACCGGGGCCGCCGCGGCGAGGATGCGCGCGGAGAGCTTGCGCAGCGCGTCCGTGTCGAGCGGCATCGCGAGGTAGCCGTTCGCCGCCCAGGGCGTTCGGGCGTGTTGCGCGAGCGCCTCCGGGGGCGTGTCGGAAGAGTAGAGGAGGACCGGCAGGCCGGCGGTCGTGCGATCGTGCCGGAGCCGGGCGCAGAGGGAGAACCCGGAGAGGTCGGGCAGCTCGGCCCGGGCCACGACGAGGTCCGGACGGCGAGTGGCGATCTCGATCTCCGCCTCGCCGGCGCTCGCCACGATCCTCGTGCCGCAGCCGTCTTCCCTGAACAGCGAGGCGAGCGAGAGCGCGAAGGCGTTGTCCGGCTCGACGATGAGGACGCGCTTCTGTTTCATTGTGTGGGCAGGTCGCGAGAGGACTCCCGCGCGGCCACCGAGCATAGGCCGGTGTCGTCCGCCAATCTAGCCATCGCCTCCCGCCGAGCCGAACGGGCGAGCGCCGTCCGTGAAGGGTCTCGCGGGGCGTCTGCGGCTCGCCGCCCCACGCGCGGATTGCGGCGGCGAGCCGTGCGACCGAACGTGTCCGGGCGCCCTGGGACGCCAGGGCGGGGCGACCCATGACCACATCGGCCCTCCTCGTCGCGCTCGCGCTCACCACCTCGCCGGAGCCGGTGCTCGCGCGCTCCGGCGAGGTCCCGAAAGAGAGCCTCCTGCGCGGCTCCGCGCGCGTCGTCGTGCGCTACCTCGATGCGGTACGCCTCGCCGGCCCGCTCGGGCCGCTCCGCGCCGGCGACATGGTGCCCGTGCGGGCCGACCAGTACGCCGCGGCGATGCGCCTCATCGCGCCGCGGACGAGAGACGAGCTCGAGCGCCGGGACGCGGCGGGCGAGCCCCACCCCCTCGCTTTCTGGCGCGACGCCGCGCGGGCTCACGTCCTCGACTCCTTCCAGCTACTCGCCGTGCGGCGCGGCCCCCGCGCGACGGCCATCGTCACGGTGGAGGAACGCCACCTCGATCCCGCGGCCGACGCCCGCAGGCTCCTGCGCACGGTGAGCGAGTACCTCGTCGCCCGCGCCGGGGGCGAGTGGCGGATCGTCGACCGGCGCCCAGGCGGTGCGTTCGACGCCCGGGCGATCGCGGCGTACGCCGGCTACTGGGACGAGCCCGCCTCCGCGGAGCGGTGACCGCGCCGCCCGGGCGGGCGGGCGTTACACTCGTCCCGATGGCCGCGCCGCGCCGCACCCTCGTCGTGGGCGACGTCCACGGGTGCCTCGCCGAGCTCGACGACCTGCTCCGGGCGGCGGGCTTCGCGCGCGGACGGGACCGGCTCGTCCTGCTCGGCGATCTGCTCGATCGCGGCCCCGACCCGGTCGGCGTCCTGCGGCGCGCGCGCGAGCTGCGGGCCGAGTCGGTCCTCGGCAACCACGAGGAGAAGCACCTCCGCTATGCGGCGCACGAGGCGCGGCGCCGCTCGGACCGCCGCCACCAGAACCCGGTGCGCTTCGACCCGCGCAGGGCCGCCCAGCACGCGGCGCTCGCGAAGGACGATCTCGCCTGGCTCGCCGCGCTGCCGCGGACCATCGCGCTCGGCGACGGGTGGGTGGCGGTGCACGCGGGGTTCCTGCCCGCGATCCCGATCGCGGCGCAGCCGCCCGACTGGATGGTGCGGCTGCGCTACGTCGACGCCGCGGGCCGCCCGGTGGGACGCGTGCGCGGCGACGCGGGCGAGCCCGGCGTGCGGCGCTGGGCGGTGGCCTGGACGGGGCCCGAGCGCGTCGTCTACGGACACCACCCGCAGAGCCTCGCCGAGCCGACGCGCGATCTGTGCGCGGCGGGCGTCGCGTGCCTCGGCCTCGACACCGGGTGCGTCTACGGCGGCCGGCTCACCGCGCTCGTCCTGCCGGGAGAGGAGATCGTCCAGGTGCCGTCGCGCATGCAGGGCGGGGCGCCCGCCACCGGGGCTTGAACGCCCGCGACAGGCGAGCGAAGCGAGCCCGCCGGGGCGG
>NZ_JALCYY010000127.1 GCF_022690685.1 Anaeromyxobacter terrae
GCCCTCGCCGGCGTGGCGCGCGCGGCCATCGACGTCTCGGACGGGCTCGTGCAGGACCTCGCCCACCTGTGCGAGGCCTCGGGGGTGGGCGCCCGCATCGGCGCGGCCGACCTGCCGCTCTCCGCCGCGGCGCTCCGGCTCGCCCGCTCCGGCGCGGCGCGCGAGGCGGCGCTCTCGGGCGGCGAGGACTACGAGCTCGTGGTGGCCGTCGCGCCCGCGCTCCTCCCCGCCGCGTTCGCCGCGGCGGCGAAGGCCCGCACCCCGCTCACCGTGATCGGCCGGTTCGTGCGAGGCCGCGGCGTGCGCGTCGTGGGCCCCACCGGCGCGCCGATCGAGGTCGAGACGCGGGGGCACGACCACCTCCGCACACCGACCGCTCTTTGACTTGGCGCAGGGCGCGTCTAGGATCGCCCCGCCTACGGGAGCAGCGGGTGCTGGACCTTTGCTCCGAAGTCGAAGCAGACGAAGCGCCTTTGAGAGGGGCCCCCTTGTCGCGAGCGAGCCGAGACGAGCGACTGTCCACCCGCCCGAGCGCGCGCTGGCAGGACGCGCCGCACCTCGTCGCCCTGCGCGGGCGCGCGGCGGAGGCGGCGCCGCGCGCGACCCCACCGCTCGCGGGCGTGCCGGTCTCGCTCGAGAAGAAGATCCTCTTCAGCTACCTCATCGTGGGCGCGGTGCTGCTCTTCGCGGTGCCGGAGATCCGCGAGCGCGTGCAGAGCCCGCTCGTGGCCGCGCTCGCCGTGCTCGCGCTCACCCTGCTCCTCGGGGTCGTGCTCACCCTCGCCGTCGCGCGCGTCTCGCGCCTCGCGCGCCTGCGCGGGAGCGCCGTCGAGATCAGCCGCGGCGACCTCTCGAAGGCGGTCGTCTCGGAGGAGCAGCGCGCGGCCCACGACGAGATCGACGAGCTCACCTACGCGATCCGCACGATGCAGGAGAACCTGCGGGACCTCGTCTCGCGCATCCAGCGGACGGCGCAGTCGGTGGCCGACTCGGCGAACGAGCTGCAGCAGAGCGCGGAGGAGGTGAACGCCTCGACGGACGAGGTCGCCTCCTCGATGGAGAAGATCGCGGTCGGGGCCGGGCAGCAGTCGGAGCTCGTGGAGCGGACCTCCAAGGTGATCGGGGAGATCGCCGCGTCCATCGAGGCGACGGCGCGCAGCGCGGAGGAGGCCGCGCGCGCCTCGGCGGAGACGAGCCAGTCGGCGGCCGCCGGCGGCGACGCGGCGCGGCTCGCCGGCGAGAAGGTGAAGAAGGTGTTCGCCCGCATCGAGGCGGCGAGCGAGCAGGTGTTCGCCTTCGGCGAGCGCACGAAGGAGATCTCCAAGATCGTCGAGGCGATCACCCAGGTCGCGAACCAGACGAACCTGCTCGCCCTCAACGCCACCATCGAGGCGGCGCGCGCCGGCGAGTACGGCCGCGGCTTCGCGGTGGTCGCCGAGGAGGTGCGCAAGCTCGCCGAGTCGGCCGGGCGCTCCGCCGAGCAGATCTCCTCGCTCGCCGCCGACATCTCCGGCCGCGCGGGCAAGGTGGTCGAGACGATGAAGGAGTCGGTGTCGGAGCTCGGCGAGGGGCGCGAGGACCTGAACGCGATCATCCGCACCCTCGCCGACATCGCCAAGATCGCGGCCACCGGGGCGGACAAGGTGGGCGTCATCTCACAGGCCGCGCGCGACCAGCTCCAGGGCTCGGCCGACATGGTCCAGGCGATGGACCACATCTCGGACGTCGCCTCCTCGAACGCGAGCCAGACCGAGCAGGTGCGCAAGGTCACCGCCGAGCAGACCGCGGCGGTCGCGCAGATGGCCGGCGCGGCGCAGGAGCTCACGAACCTCTCGCTCGAGCTCCAGGCGGTCGTCTCGCGGTTCCGGCTCGGCTAGGCCCGTGCGCCACGTCCTCTTCCGCCTCGGGAGCGAGCGGTTCGCGCTGCCGCTCGAGGCGGTGCGCGAGGTGGTGCTGCCCCAGCCGCCCTTCGCCCGCGTGCCGCGCGCCTCGGAGGCGGTGCGCGGCGTCATGAACCTGCGCGGGCGCGTGGTCGCGGTGGTGGACCTCGCTCCGCTCGTCGGCCTCGCGCCGCAGGCGCTCGAGCCCTCCGCCGGGCAGGTGATCGTCCTCGACCACGCTCGGCGTGCGCTCGGGCTCCTCATCGGCGGCGTGCTGGGCGTCGAGCCGCTCGCGCCCGAGGGCGGCGCGGGCGAGGGGCTCGTGCGCGGCGTCGCGATGGCGCGGGCGGGAGCGGTGACGGTGCTCGGGGCGGACGTGGTCGCGAGCGAGGCGCTCCGGCTGTTCGGCGGTAGGTGATGTGATAGGTTCCGAAGGACACCTTCGGGGGAGAGGAAGGCCGATGGCGAAGCGAGTCCTGATCGTCGACGACGCGATCTTCATGCGGAACATGATCAAGGACATCTTCTCGGGCTCCGGCTTCGAGGTCGTCGGCGAGGCCGCGAACGGGCTCGAGGCGGTCGAGAAGTACCGGGAGCTGAAGCCCGACCTCACCACGATGGACATCGTGATGCCCTTCAAGAGCGGCATCGAGGCGACGCGCGACATCGTCAAGCAGGACCACAAGGCGGTGATCGTGATGTGCAGCGCGCTCGGCCAGGAGTCGCTCGTGATGGAGGCGATCGAGGCCGGCGCGAGCGACTTCATCGTGAAGCCGTTCAAGTCGGAGGACGTCCTCTCCGTCGTGAAGAAGGTCCTCGGCGAGGCCTAGCCGCCGCGCCGCCCGGTCCGGGGAGCCGTGGCGCTCGATCTCCAGAAGTACCTCGGGCTCTTCGTGAGCGAGGCGGGCGAGCACCTCGCCGCGTTCGGGCGCGAGCTCGTGCGGCTCGAGCAGGCGCCGCCCTCCGCCGCGCGCAAGGAGATCGTCGACGCGCTCTTCCGCCACGCGCACAGCGTGAAGGGGATGAGCGCCTCGATGCAGCTCGACGCCGTCGCCTCGCTCGCGCACGGCCTCGAGGACCTCGTCGCCTCGTTCCGCGCCGCCCCGGCCCGGCTCGACTCCGCCGCGGTCGACCTCCTCCTCGCCGCGGGCGACGCGCTTCAGGCGATGGTGCAGGAGGCGGCGAGGGGCGGCTCGCCCGCCGAGGAGGGCGCCCTCGCCTCCCGCCTCGCCGAGGCGGCGCGGCGCTACCGCGAGCAG
>NZ_JALCYY010000128.1 GCF_022690685.1 Anaeromyxobacter terrae
TGGAGCCGGCGCGGGGCGCGGCGAGCCGTCCGGGCGCTGCGCGGGCGCCGGAGGCGGCCAGCGCGGCACCTGCGCGTACGCCGCGCCGCCGCCGGCGACGAGCGCCGCCGCGGCGAGCGCACCCTTGATCCCGTAGGTCATGATTCCTCCCTCCCTCGGGAAGAATCTGGACCCTCGCTGGGGGTTGCGGGACCCCACGGGCGGGCGGACGGGCGCCCGCGGGGCCTGCGGGCTAGGTGCCGGGCAGCGGCCGGCCGGGAGGAGGCGGCACGGGCGCGGTGCGCGCCGGCGCGGCGGGCGTGCTCCGGATCGCCGCGGCAGGCGTCGCCGAGCGCAGCACGTTCGTCGCGGCGGCGATCATGGAGCCCACGTCGGAGAGGGTCGCCGGCAGGATGACGGTGTTCGTCGTCCTCGCGAGGTTGCCGAACTGCACGATGTACTGCTCGGCCACGCGGAGCTGCACCGCCTCGACGCCGCCCTCGGCGCGGATCGCCGCCGCGACCTCCGTGATCCCCTCGCCTGTGGCGCGCGCGACCGCGAGGATCGCCTGCGCTTGCCCCTCGGCCTCGTTGATCTGGCGCTGGCGCGCGGCCTCGGACTCCTTGATCACCTGCTGCTTCTTGCCCTCTGCGGTGTTGATCGCGGCGTCGCGCTCGCCCTCGGAGGTCAGGATGGTGGCGCGCTTCTCGCGCTCCGCGCGCATCTGCTTCTCCATCGCGGCGAGCACGTCCCTGGGCGGCGTGATGTTCTTGATCTCGTACCGGAGCACCTTGATGCCCCAGGGCCCGGTCGCCTTGTCGAGCTCCGACACCACCGCGCCGTTGATGTGGCTGCGCTCCTCGAACGTGCGGTCGAGCTCGATCTTGCCGATCTCGCTCCGCAGCGTGGTCTGCGCGAGCTGGCTGATGGCGTAGTAGTAGTCGTTGATCCCGTAGGACGCGCGCTGCGGGTCGAGCACCTTGAGGAAGAGCACTCCATCCACCCCGACCTGGACGTTGTCGCGGGTGATGCAGATCTGCTCGGGGATGTCGACCGCCTGCTCCTTCAGCGTGTGCCGGTAGCGGATCGCGTCCATGAACGGCACGAGCAGGTGGAAGCCCGCGTCGAGCACGGAGTGGAACTTTCCGAGACGCTCGACGACGAAGGCGTTCTGCTGCGGCACCACGACGGCGGTCTTCACGACGACGAAGAGCGCGAACGCGGCGAGCACGATCGCGATCACCAGCGCGGCGGAGATGCCTTCCATGCGGTCCGTCCTCTCGTTTGGGGGTGCGGTCAGTCGGGACGGAGCCAGAGCACGAGGCCCTCGACGCGCTCGACGCGGCAGCGCTGCCCCGCCGCGAGCGCCACGCCGGACGCCGCGCGCGCGCTCCAGGGAACGCCGCGCAGCTCCGCCTTCGCCTCGCCGCCCTGCGGGAGATCGCCGAGGAGCACCGCCTCCTCGCCCACGAGGGAGTCGACCGGCGCGCTCCGTCCCTGCAGCCGGTCCTGGAGCATCCGCCGCAGCGTCGCGAGGAGCAGGAGCGAGATCGCGGTGAACGCGAGCCACTGCGCGATCGGGCCGACGCCCAGCGCCGTGAGCACCGCCACGCAGAGGGCGCCGGCGCCGAAGAAGAGCGCGAACAGGCCTCCCGGCGTGACGAGCTCCACCACGAGCAGCAGAAAGCCGACCAGTGCCCACAGCCACCAGGCCATCGCGTTTGCCTCCAGGCCGAGGTGAATGCTAGCACGGCGCCGCGGACGGCACCGGCCGCTCGCAGCAGCTCCGTATCGAACGCGGGAGGCGGGAGGCGGGCGGCCCGCGCGCCGGACCCCGGCGCGCCCGAGCCGCCCGCCGCGCGGGGAGGCGCCGCTACAGCTTGACCTGGATCTCGTACCGCCGGTTCTTCGCCTTCTTCGCGGGCGTGTCGTCCGGCTTCACGAGCAGCTTCTTCGAGCCCATGCCGACCGACTCGATCTCCTCCTTCGGCACGCCACGCGCGACGAGCTCTCGCTCGACGACCGCGGCCCGCTTCGCGGAGAGCTCGTCGTTGTGCTTCGCGTTGCCGCTCGAGTCGGTGTGACCGGACACCACGAACTTGAAGTTCTTCACGCCGGCGCCGTTGAGCTGCTTCTTGGCGTCGATGAGCGCGTTCGAGAGCCGCTTCATCTTGGCGTCGCAGCCCGGCTCGAGCACGTCGGTGTCAGTCTTGAACGAGCACTGGTTCTTGCGGCCCTCCTCGAGCAGCCGCTTGTTGATCTGCTTCTCGAGCTTGCCGACGGTGGCGTTGCCCGCCGCCTTCTTCGCGACGTCCCAGGGCGTCTGGGCCGAGGCGCGGCTCGCGCCCGCGAGGGCGAGGATGGTGAGACCGAGGATGAGATGACGCATCGTGAATGTCCTCCGATTGGGACCGGATATTGACCCGGGCCCGCCCCGCCCGCAAGCCGCGACCGGCCCCCGCCAGGGGCCGCTGACCCGCGACGACAGCGGCGCCACGCGCTCACACGTGGACGCTCGATCGCAGCGCCGGTGCGCCCCCGGGCCATGGGTGGCGAGCGGCCTTTCGCGCTCCGTGGCCCGTGCGCATGCTGTACGCGACCGAGGAGGCATCCCATGGCTCGAGCGAGGTCGCTGACGACGACCGATCACGAGACGATCCGCAGATGGGTCGAGGAGCGCGGCGGCTGGCCTGCGGAGGTGACGTCGACCGCGCGCGGCGCCGCCGGCACCGGGATCATCCGCATCGACTTCCCCGGCTACGCCGGCGAGGGGAAGCTCGACCGGATCGAGTGGGACGACTGGTTCCGGAAGTTCGACGAGGCCGGCCTGGCGTTCGTCCACCAGGACACCACCGCCAGCGGCGAGCGGAGCAGCTTCAACAAGCTCGTGGCGCGGGAGATCGCGGAGGCGCCCGCGTCGCGACGGCGCACCTCCCGGCGCGCCTCGACCGCGTCGCGGTCGGGCCGGTCGGCGGGCGCGGCGCGCGGCGGCCGGACCGCCACGCGTGCCGGCGGG
>NZ_JALCYY010000129.1 GCF_022690685.1 Anaeromyxobacter terrae
GGTCCGGGCGCGGCTCGCCGAGGTCTGCGAGGCCGCCGGACGCCTCGCCGAGGCCGAGGCGGAGCTCGTCGCCGCGGCGCGCGCCGCGCCCGGCCGGGCGGCAGGCTGGACGCGCCTCGCGCGGTTCTACGAGCGCACCGGACGGAGCGTCGAGGCCGCGCGTGCCGACGAGAAGGCGCGCGCGACCGGCCGGCCGGGGCGCAACCTGAGGCCGCTCTTGCCGTCGCGGCGGTGAGGGGCGCTCGCCGCGGACCCGTCCGCGTCTGGGGCTCAGCGCCGCATGCGCTCGGCGACCCAGGCGACCAGGAACGATCGCGGGATCCCTGCGGCGAGGCTCCCGGCCAGGACGGCGAGCGGCGCCGACAGGTAGATGAGCGCGAGCAGCCCGCCCGAAAGCACCCACAGCCCCGAGAGGAGCAGGCCGAGGCTCCGCACCGGCCGGACGGTGTCGTCGAGCGCCGCGGCGAGCGTCGCGGTGATGAGGCCGTTGACGCCCGACGCGGCGATGGACACCGCGATCGCGATGGTGGTCCGGTCGAGGGCGACGATGTCCCGGAACGGACCCGCCACGTGGTCGAGGAGCAGGTAAGGGGGCGTCGTCCCGGGGAGCCGGCTCGCGAGCGCGTCGACGCCGAGGTGGACGGCTGCGGCGATCGCGGCGGTGACGGGCACCCGGGTGCGGAGGGTCCGTTCGGACATCCGCGCGTCCTAGCAAAGATCCGGCTGAGTGCGCCAGCGGACCGAGCGGGCCCACCGCCGGGGCCGGTTGGCCGGCTCGGGAGCGGGTGTCTACGTTTGGCCTCGGGAGGAAGTCCATCCGTGCCGCACTCCGGTCCATCCGTCTCACGAGGTCATCTGCGCCTGGCCAGTCTCCCCGCCGCGCCGCGCCGCGTCGAGAGCCGCGCGATGCTGTTCGTCCGAGCCGCCGCGGCCGCCCTCGCGATGCTCTGGCTCACGGCCGCGGCGTGGCTCTCCGCCGCCCTCGCGCTCGCGCCGCTCGCGTTCCGCCGCGCGCCGCTCGGCAGGCGCGTGAGCCCGATGCCGCCGCGCGAGGCGCGCGTCATCCCGTTCCAGCCCCGCCGCCAGGCGCTGCCGCGCTGAGGCGGCCCGCCCCACGGAGGCGGCACCTTGCGCATCGGCGTCGTGACCGAGGAGTACTACCCGAGCCTCGGCGGCATCCCCGAGCACGTCCAGAACTTCGCCCGCGAGGCCCGGCGCCTCGGGCACACCGTCAAGATCGTCACGAGCGTCATGCCGGACGCCGCGAAGGGCGCGCCGCCGTCCCTCGAGGCGGAGTCCGCGGACGTGCTGCGGGTCGGCGCGAGCCGGCCGCTCTTCCGCCGCGGCGCGGTGGGGCGGGTGACCGGCGGGACCGGGGTCGGCGCCGCCCTGCGGGACATCCTCGCGCGCGAGCGGTTCGACGTCGTCCACGTGCACGCGCCGCTCTCGCCGGTCCTCCCGCTCCTCGCCATCCACCACGCGACCGGGCCGGTCGTCGGCACGTTCCACCCGGGCGCGCGCCCCGGCCTCCTGTTCCGGCTCGCGCGCGGCGCGCTGCAGCGCTACGCGGACCGCCTCGACGCCTCGATCGCGGTCTCCCGCGCCGCGCTCGCCCCCTACGGCGACCGGCTGGGCGCCGACGTGCGGATGATCCCGCACGGCGTGGACTTCGATCGCTTCTCTCGAGGCCGGCGGCTGCGGCGCTACGACGACGGGAAGCTCAACGTGCTGTGGCTCGGCCGCGTCGAGCCGCGGAACGGGCTCGACCGGATGATCGGCGCCTTCCACCGCGCGTGGAAGCAGATCGACGCGCGGCTCATCGTGGTGGGCGACGGGCCGGGGCTCTCCCGCGCCCGCGCGCGCGTCCCGCGCGAGCTCGAGGAGGACGTGGTGTTCGCCGGGCGCGTCCACGACGAGCGCCCGGACTGGTACGCCACGGCCGACGTCTTCTGCGCGCCGTCGCAGGCGCCCAGCGCCGGCGTGACGCTCCTCGAGGCGATGGCCGCGGGCAAGCCCGTGCTCGCCTCCGACGTCGATGGGTACCGCGAGATCGTCCAGCACGGGCGCGAGGGGGAGATCCTGCCAGAGGCGGACGAGGCGGCGTGGGCGCGGGCGCTCCTCCGCCTCGCGCGCGAGCCGGCTCGCGGCGCGGCGTATGGCGAGCGCGGGCGGCTCACCGCCCAGCGCTTCGCCTGGCCGTCGGTCGCGCGCGAGGTGCTCGGGGTGTACCGATCCATCGGCGTCCGCGGGTGAATCCGGCGGCGTCGCCGCGCGGACTTTCGCTCTGGCGGGTCCGCGGTTAGTCTGTCGCGCCGTGTCCGACCTCTGGCAGCGCCTCCACCGCCTGGCCGTACCGCCCGATGGAAACCTCGGCCGGCGGCCGCTCCTGCGGCTGGTCGGGCTCCTGCTCGTCGCCGCGTTCGCCGCGGTGGCCCTCGCGCGCGTCGACCTCTCCGAGGTCGTCCGCACGCTCGCGTCGGCGCGACCCGAGGCGCTCCTCCTCGCCATGGCGGCGAACGTGCTCTCGCAGTGGCTGCACGCGGGCCGCTGGGCCGCGGTCGTCCGCCCGCCGGGCGTGCGGGTCCGGGCGCGCGACGCGTTCGCGCCGCTCGTCGCCGGCTACGCGGTCGGGGTGGCGGTGCCGGCCCGCGCCGGAGACTTCGTCCGCGCCCATCTCCTCGCCCGCCGGACCGGCCTCTCCACCACCTCCGTCCTCGCCGCGGCGCTCCTCGACTACGTGGTCGGGACGGCGACGCTCGTCCCGCTCATCGCCGCGCTCGCCGTCGCCGCGCCGCGGCCGGCCGGGGCGCGCGACGCCCGGCTCGCGTTCGCCTGGGGGGGGGGCGCGGGGCCCGCCGCGGGGGGGCGCGCGCGGCCGCGCGCCGGCCACGACGCCTCCGGCCGCGGGCTCGCCGGCGTGTGGGCGCGGCTCCG
>NZ_JALCYY010000013.1 GCF_022690685.1 Anaeromyxobacter terrae
GCCCGCGCGCGCCGGCCGGCGGCCGGGGCTGCGGCGAGCTCCCGGGCGCGCGGCGTGCCGACGGCGACCAGCGCCGCCTCGAGCGCCGCCACGACGGCGCGGACCGCGAGGAGCGCAGCGGCCGCGCCGGCGAGGACGACGAACTGGCGGATGGCGGCGTCGGGGTGCATTTCGCGCCGGGACCCTAGCAAAAGGGCGGGATCGCGGCGGGGGCGGATCTGTTATAAAGCCGCGCATGGCGAAGAAGGCGCGGGTGTACGTCACGCTCAAGCGGGGGGTGCTCGACCCGCAGGGCTCGGCGGTGAACCGGGCGCTCCACGCGATGGGCTACGGCGAGGTCTCCGACGTCCGCCTCGGGAAGTACATCGAGGTCACGATCGACGAGCAGGCGCCGGAGGCGGAGGAGCGCAAGCGGCTCGAGGAGATGTGCAGGAAGCTCCTCGCGAACACGGTCATCGAGGACTACCGGATCGAGCTGTGATGAAAGTCGGAATCGTCACCTTCCCCGGCTCGAACTGCGACCACGACGTCTACCACGTGGTGAAGCACGTCTGCGGCGCGCCGGCCGAGTACGTCTGGCACAAGGACCGGCTCCCCGCCGGGCTCGACGCCGTGATCCTCCCCGGCGGCTTCAGCTACGGCGACTACCTCCGCTGCGGGGCGCTCGCGCGCTTCTCGCCGGTGATGGAGGACGTGGTCGAGTTCGCGAAGCAGGGCCGGCCCGTCCTCGGCATCTGCAACGGCTTCCAGATCCTCTGCGAGTCGGGGCTCCTCCCCGGCGTCCTCATGCGGAACGCGTCGCTCAAGTTCATCTGCCGCGACGTCACGCTCCGCGTCGAGGGCGGCGAGACGCCGCTCACCCGCGGGCTCGCGGGCAGGACGCTCACGATGCCGGTGGCGCACGCGGAGGGGAACTACTTCGCGGACCCGGAGACGCTCGACCGGCTCGAGGGCGAGGGCAGCGTCGTGTTCCGCTACGTGGGCGGAGCGCCGAACGGCGCCGCGCGAGACATCGCCGGCATCTGCGGCGGCCCGCGCCGCAACGTCGTCGGGCTCATGCCGCACCCGGAGCGCGCCGCCGAGCCGATCCTCGGGCGCGACGACGGACGGCGGCTGTTCGAGTCGCTGCTCTCCTGACCGCGCGGCGGGCCGGCTCCCGGGCCGGCCGCGCGACGAGCCCCTCGGAGGCGTCGCGAGTGCAGGTCGACATCCAAGGACCCGCGGGTCGGCTGGATGCGCTCGTCGAGGAGCCCCTCGGCGACGTCGGCGCGCCGCGCTTCGCCGCGATGGTCTGCCACCCTCACCCGCGCTTCGGCGGCACGATGCACACGCACGCCGCCCACCGGCTCGCGAAGGCGGTCCGTGCCGCGGGCGGCGTCGCGCTCCGCTTCGACTTCCGCGGCGTGGGTCGCAGCGCCGGCGTCTACGACGGCGGCCGGGGCGAGGCGGACGACGCGCGCGCCGCGCTCGCCTGGCTCGCGCGCGAGCGCCCGGAGCTCCCCCGCCTCGCGGCCGGCTTCTCCTTCGGCGCGTGGATGGCGGTGCTCGCGGGCGGTGACGACCCCGGCGTCCGCGGCCTGCTCCTCGCCGGCCTCGCCCTCCGCTCCGCCGATCTCGACCTCGTCCGCGACACGGCGCAGGTGACCGCGGTGGAGAAGCCGATCGCCGTCGTGCAGGCGGCGAACGACGAGTTCGGCACGCCCGACGAGGTGCGGCTCGCGCTCGCCGGCTCGCGCGGCCCGCGCCTGATCGCGGTGGTGCCGAACGCCTCGCACCTCTTCACCGAGGATCTGGCGGCGCTGCAGCGCGAGGCCGAGACGGCGATCGCCTGGTTGCTGGGGGACGGGCAGCGCTGACCGCGCGGTGCGTCGTGGGCGGCTACATCGGCGCGTGGGGCGAGTCGATCCGCCCGCCGTTGCCGCCGGCGTGACCGTCGGCATACTCGCGGACCGCGTCGAGCAGCTCCTCGAGATCGAAGGGCTTCTGGATGAAGCCCGCCGCGTCCATGCCGGCCACCCGGCCGAGCGCGGAGAGCACGACCACGGGGATGTCGGAGAGCTCCGGATCGCCCTTCTGCGCGGCGCGGAACTCCCAGCCGTTCATGCCCGGCATCATGAGGTCGAGCAGGACGATGTTCGGGTGCACGGCGCGCGCCTTGCGCAGCGCCTCGGCGCCGTCGCCGGCGCCGTGCACCACATAGCCCTCGTCCGCCAGGACCTCGGCCACGGCCTCTCGGATGTCGCTCTCGTCGTCCACCACAAGTACGGAGACCATTCTGGATAAGAATTACGGACGGTTGGAACGAGAGGCAAATCGGCGGCGCGCGGAGGGTCGGGTACGCCCCAAACGGCTGATGGAAGTCCGGCGGCTGTCCTCGACAGGGACCGGCCGAGCGCGCGCCTTGCGCGGGCTCTCCGGCGGCGCGGCCGATCGGACGCGAGCCGGGGACGTACACGCTCTGTCCGTACGCCAGTCCCTCGACTCCGGGTCCGGCCCCGTGCCGCGGACTCCCCGTACGTGCTTCACGTACCGGCGAACTGGACCCCTTCGAAGACGAGCGTCGGCGTCCGCATTGCCGAGTAGGGGTACGGGTCGTTGCCCACCGCGGTGAGCCGGTTCCAGAGCTCGAGGTGGTTGCCCGACACGTTCATCTCCCCCACCGGCTCGGCGAGCCGGCCGCCGCGCACGCGGAAGCCGCGCACGCCGAGCGAGAAGTCCCCGGTCGTACCGTTCGAGTTTCCGCCCAGGAAGCCCGTGACGAGCACGCCCTCGCCGAGGTCGGCGAGGAGCTGGGCCTGCGACCTTCCGCCCAGCGCCCAGGCGAGGTTCGAGCTGCGCGAGGTGGTGGGCGGGATGCCGAGCTTCCGGCCGTAGTAGGTGTCGACGTAGTAGCTCTTCAGCACGCCCTGCTCGAAGACCGGGAACGGGCGGGCGGCGATGCCCTCGCCGTCGTAGAGACGCGAGCCGAGCCCGCGCGGCACGAGCGGATCGTCCTTCACGTGGAGGCGCGCGCTGCCGACCTGCACGCCGAGCTTGCCCTCCAGGAACGAGCGCTTCTGCTGGATGGCTGCCGCGGCGAGCGGGCCGAACAGCATGCCGACCATCCTGCCGGAGGCGCGGTTGTCGAGCGCCATCGTCAGCACCGCCGACTCGCCCTTGCGGGTCCCGATGCGGGCGATGGCCCGCTCGGCGGCCCGGCGGCCGATCGCCTCGGGCGCCTCCATCGCGCTGCGGAACCGGCCGCCCGACGCCGCGTACTCCTCCGGCCTCCGGCCGTCGGGATCCTGGACCGCCACCTCCGCGCCGATCCAGAAGTCGGTCCCCTGCCGCTCGCCCTCGAAGCCGTTCGTCTGCACGAGCGCGCTCTCGGAGCGCGTGTCGGAGACGCTCGTCGTGACGGACAGGATCGCGCTCGCGCCGGGCACGGCGCGCGCCGCGGTCTCGATCGCCTCCGCCTCGGCGCGGCGCCGGGTGGCGTCGACCTTGGAGTAGTCGGGATCGTCGAGCTCCAGATCGACCTTCGCCTGGCCGCGGTAGAGCTCGGGGTCGGGGAGCCGCCGGTGCGGATCGGGCGCGAGCGTGCGGGCGAGGGCGACGGCGTCCTCGACGAAGCGGTCGAGCGCGTCGGGGCGCAGGTCGCTCGTGGAGACCGCGGCGTAGCGGCCGTCGACGTAGAGGTCGAGGCCGAGGCCGCGCGTCGTCGCCTCGGACACCTTCTCCACCTTGCCGTCGCGCCAGGCGACCTCGACGTGGCGGGCGCGGTAGGAACCGGCGGACGCGTCGGTCGCGCCCTTCTCGCGCGCGAGCGCGGCGGCGCGGCGGGTGATCTCCAGGAGGTCGGACATGGGAGGGACCGTTCCTTCGGCTCGCCCTTCGACGGGCTCAGGGCGAGCGGAGCAGTGCAGCGATGGGCCGCTCGTGGTGACCCCTCGACAGGCTCGGGGGAACCACGAGCGGGGAGAGGGTCATGAGCCGCGGCCGCCGACGGCCATGGAGGAGAGGGTCATGAGCCGCGGCCGCCGACGGTCATGGAGGAGACGCGCACGGTGGGGAGGCCCTGGGAGACGGGCACGCTCTGCCCGTCCTTGCCGCAGGTCCAGCCGCCCTCGTCGATGGCGAGGTCGTCCGAGACCATGTCGACGCGCTCGAGCGCCTGCGGGCCGTTGCCGATGATGTTCACGTCCTTCACCGGCCGCGTGAGCTTGCCGTCCTCGATGAGGTAGCCGTTCTTCACGTAGAACGTGAAGTCGCCCGCGCCGATGTTCACCTGGCCGTTCGAGAAGTTCATGCAGTAGATGCCCTTCTTCACCGAGCGGATGATCTCCTCCGTGCGGTGCGGACCGGGCAGCATGTAGGTGGAGCGCATGCGCGGCAGCGGCGCGTGGCGGTAGCTCTCGCGCCGGCCGTTGCCGGTGGGCCGGACGCCGAAGTGGCGCGCGGAGATCGCGTCGTGCAGGTAGGTCGTGAGCACGCCGTCCTGCACGAGGTGCGTCGTGCCGGCGTCGTTGCCCTCGTCGTCCACGTTGATCGCGCCGCGCGCCCCTGCGTTCGCGGCGTCGTCGACGATCTGCACGAACGGCTGGGCGATCCGCTTGCCGATCTTGTCGGCGTAGATCGACACGCCCTTGCGGTTGAAGTCGGCCTCCATGCCGTGGCCGATCGCCTCGTGGAGGAGGATGCCGGACGAGCCGGCGGCGAGGACCACCGGCATCTCGCCGGCGGGTGGCGTCACCGCGTCGAACAGGATGGTGGTGCGGGCGACCGCCTCGCGCACCACGCGGTCGAGCCGCTCCGGCGAGTAGAAGTCGAAGCCCGCGCGGCCGGCGACGTTGTAGCCATTCTGCTCGCGGCGGCCGTTCGCCTCGGCGAGCACGGAGAGGTAGAGGAGCGTCATCGGCTGACGGTCCTCGACGATGCGGCCGGAGGAGTCGGCGATGAGGATCGCGCCCGACTCGTCGCGCAGGAAGAGGTTCACCTTCTTGATGCGCTCGTCCGCCGCGAACGCGCGCTCGTTGAGGCCCGCCAGGAGCGGCAGCTTCTCCTGGGGCCGGATCTCCTCCCAGGGACGGATGAGCGGGTAGCGATCGGGCAGGCCGGCCCGGACGTGGAGCCGCTCCGGGATGGGCCGCGAGGGGCCGTCCGCGATCGCCGCCGCGGTGCGGGCGCACTCGAGGAGCGCCGGCAGGGAGAGGTCCTCCGTGTAGCCGTAGCCCGTCTGGTCGCCCTTCACGACGCGCACGCCGACGCCCAGCTCGACCGTCGCGTAGGCGCGGTTCACCGCGCCGTCCTCGAGGCCGAGGTCGGACCCCACGCGGTGCTGGAAGAAGACGTCCGCGTGCTCGCCGCCCCGCGCGAGCGCGGTCGCGAGCGTCTGCGCGATCATCCGCTCGGTCACGCCGAAGCGCGCGAAGTAGCCGATGCCCTCGCTCGTCCCCGCCTGGGTGGCCGGACGAGCAGCCGTATCCTGGTTCATCCCGTTCCTTGCTCCGTCGAAGGTCGCGACGGCGGCTACATTCATAACCGTCCCGGCCGAACTTGGCCGCTCGGCGTCATCCGCGTCTCCCCGCGGGCCGAGGATGCGCGGCCCCTCCCCTCCCGCTCGGGCTGGGCCTGTCGAAGCCCGAGGGACGGAGCAGCCGCAGCCCGGCCCCCCAGGGATCCGAGGCAACCCGGCCGAAAAGGGATAAACCAATCGTCATGCCCACCGCTCACGTGAACGGCACAGAGCTCCACTACCGCGACGCCGGCACCGGCAACAAGGACGTGCTGCTCCTCCTGCACGCGTTCCCGCTCCACTCCGGCATGTGGCAGCGGCAGATCGCGGCGCTCGAGGGGCGCTGGCGCGTCATCGCGCCGGACTACCGCGGCCTGGGCCAGTCCACGCCGCGCGGCGAGGCGTCCACGATGCAGGTCCTCGCCGAGGACGTGCGGGCGCTGCTCGCGCACGTGCGCGTCGAGCGCGCGGCGGTGGCCGGGCTTTCGATGGGCGGCTACCTGTCGCTCGAGCTGTACCGCCAGATGCCCGGGTTCTTCCGCGGGCTCGCGCTCTGCGACACGAAGGCGACGGCCGACACGGACGAGGCGAAGGCCACGCGAGAGAAGTTCGCCAAGACCGCGCTCGAGAAGGGCCTCGAGTGGGTGGCGGACGAGATGATCCCGAAGCTCCTCCGCCCCGACCCCGACCCGGCGGTCGTGAAGGAGGTGCGCGACCTCATCCGCCGCGGCACGCCCGCCGGCGTCGCCGCCGCGCAGCGCGGGATGGCCCAGCGGCCGGACTCGACCCCGACGCTCGCGAAGATCACCTGCCCGACCCTCGTCATCGTGGGCGAGCAGGATTCGCTCACGCCGCCCGCCGAGTCCGAGAAGATGGCCAAGGCGGTGAAGGGCGCGAAGCTCGTCAAGGTGAAGAAGGCGGGGCACCTCGCGAACCTGGAGGCGACCGAGGGGTTCAACGCGGCGCTGCAGAAGTTCCTGGACGCGTTGCCGGCGTAGGCACGAGCCGTCACCTCGCGCGTGCCAGCGCGCTACGGCGGTAGAGCGATCCCGCCGCGCTCGTCGCCGCGACCGTCCAGCGGCCGTCGCGCTCGAGGTAGCGCTGGAGGAGCGAGCCGTTCTGCACGAGCGCGAGGCTCACGCCGGAGCGGGTCACCCAGCCATCGAGCCACGCGGCGTCCGCGCGGACGTAGCCGAGCATGAACTCGTCGCCGTAGAGCTCCCAGCGGTCGTCCACGAAGACGCGTAGCCCGGGAGCTTCGTACGCGACGAACGCGCCGAACGGCATGTCGTTCAGGATGGGCGCGCCGGCCGGCGCCTCCCGCTCGGCCTCGACGAGCGCCGGGACGAGGTCGACGGGCCAGCGGCGCTCGTCGAGGCGCGCGAGGAGCGGCGACCGACCCGATGCGGCCGCGACGATCGCGACCGCCGCGACCGCGGCCGCGATGCCGCCGACGCCGACCAAGGCGAAGCGCGGCCCCGGCGGCGTACGCGGAGCGCTGCGCACCCGGAAGCCACGGCGCGCGAGGGCGTCCGCCCAGCGAGCCGAGGGGAGGAGCTCCGCGAGCGCGAGGGCCGCAGCGATCGCGAAGAAGGGCGCGTGGCGGATGCGATCGAACGCGAGGACGAGCCAGACGAGCGGTACGAGCGTCGAGGCCCGCAGCGCGGTGCGCGACGCCCCCGCGAGCGCCGCCGCGTAGAGGGCCACGAGCGCGATCACCTGCCACGATCCGGTCCGCGCCAGCGACGCGTGCTCCACGATGAAGCGGGGGAGTCCGGGCGAGGCGAGGATCGCGAACCAGGCGCGCGCCGTGTCGAGGCCGTAGGGAGTGACGGGGATCGTGGCCACGCTCGCCACGGCGAGCGCGCACACCCCGACCGCCTCCCGCCGGCTCCGGATCGGAGACCGCGCTCCCGCCACCCACGTACCGAGCCACGCCAGGGCGAACAGCGCGAGCGTCGCGAGCCCACCCACGACCGCGCCGTGCGCGTTCACCCACGCGAGGAACACGATCGGAACCGGCCAGAGCGCGATGAGCCCGCGGCGTCCGGCGTCCACGTCGGCGAGCCGCGCGTACAGCCACGCGAACGCGAACATCGACAGCATGTGCGGCCGGACGTGGAAGTGGTGCGCGCTCGCCACGACGGTGAGCGCCACGACGAGCAGCGCCCAGAGGGCGCTCACGCCCGCGGCGACGAGGCGGGCATGGATCCAGGCGAGGAGGAGCGCGATCCCGCCGGCGGTCGCGACGACGAGCGCGTCGAGCCCGCCCAGCCGGTGGAGCGCGGCCATGAGACATTCCCCGAGCCACTGGTGCGCGATCCAGGGCCGGCCGCCGAACGTGAAGCTGAGCCAGTCCTCCCGCGGAAAGCCGTGCGCGAAGATCCGCTCTCCCGCGAGGGTGTGCCAGAGCGTCCCAGGGTCCTGCAGGAGCCTCGAGCTTCCGGCGAGCGCGACGGCCGCGAAGGTCAGCGCGAACACGAGGCCGGCGCTCGCCCTCCGGCGCTCCGGCTCCCCCCGCCCGGCTCCCCCGCGTTCGGCTCCCAGCGACGGCGCGCCTCTCGACCCGGAGCCGACGAGGGCCCCGCGGGCCCGGACGCGGCGGAGGCTCGCTCGTAGAGCCGCCAGGCTCGTCACGGCGGCCACTTCGCGACGACGTTCGCGAACAGGCCGTTGACCGCCTCACCGAAACTGACGACCGTCGCGAAGATGGCAACCGCGATCCCCGCGAGCATGATCGCGTACTCGGCAGCGGTCGGGGCAGTCTCGTCGTTCCACAATGCGCGAAGCACTGCGCGGCATTCGGCGGGGACCATCGAGCGCCTCCCGATCACTTGACCAGCTTCGGCGGCGGGAGCAGCCCGAAGAACTCGCAGCCGGCCGTCGCCTTCGTCGGAACGTCGCAGTGGAGCGTCAGCACGAGCACCTTCGAGTTCTTGCTCCAGCACTCGGAGCCCGGCGGCAGCGGCTGATCCGTGGGGAAGTCCCTCACGAGTCCCGCGTAGGCGACCGTAACGCTCGCGAACCCGACGAGCGGCGCAGCCTTCACGAACTTCGAGTCCGTGCCCCCCGTCGTCGTGCACGTGCCGGAGGGGGGTGGGGCCTCGCACGGAAGCTCCATGATGGGAACCGGGTACGGCCCCTTCCCGACGAGGTACGCGAAGTCGTCGATCGTCGGGTTCAGGTTCGAGCCGTTCGCGACCTCGACGAGGACGTTGGGGTCCGCGAACACCGGCGACCCGCACGTCGGCGGATCGGTCTTGAAGCCATCCAGCATCATCCGGATGTAGCTCGTGCTGACGTCCGGATACTGGTTCATCACCGTGAACCCGATGTTGTCGGCCGAGTCGCTGTGGAAGTAGAGCGGCAGACCTTCCTCGCAGGTCTTGAGGCCGCCGGTCTGGTTCAGGATCTGGCACTTGGCGAACGCGAGCGGAAGGCCGCACTGCTCGACGCACGGGCCTCCGCGCACGGCGATCGCGTCTGCCCCCACGTCGGCGGTGTTCTTGTCGCCGAGGAACACCGGGAAGAAGACCGGAGCCGCGTTGCTCCCGGCTCGCGTCGTAGTGACGTGCACGGCGTTCGTCGCGTTGAGGAGCTCCGGCGTCGAGGTCGGGTCGGAGATCGGGAAGAACTTCTTCGAGTTGACGCTCCAGTAGCCGAACTCGACGATCGTGTCCGAGTTCTTGATCGGCTCGAAGTCCGTCGCGTGCCTTCCCGCATAGTCGAGCGCAGCGACCCGCGCCTTCGCGATGCCGTCGGCGGTGCCGTTCAGGTCCCACGCACCCGCGAGCGCGCCTGAGTCGCTCGCGTTCTGCAGCTCGCCTCGTACCGACATCAGGTGCCCGACGTTGAGCGACAGCGCCATGAACCCGCCGAGCACGAGCAGCATGATCGCGACGATGACCGCGACCGCCCCTCGCTCACGTCTCCCGCCCTGGGCGCGCATCTCGTCCTCCTACCTCGCAGGCGGCACCGACGGCGCAAGCGGCCGCTGCCGATCCCGGTTCGCTTGCGGCGAGAGGAGCAGGACCGGCGGCTCCTCGACCCGCTCGCCCTTCGGAGCGAGGCTCTTCCGGTACGTCTCGGCGATGATGGTCGCCTCCTGCGAGTCGAGCCCGTCGAGCGCGGCCGGTGCGGGCCCGCGCGGAGCGGCGGGGTTCGCGCGCTGCGCCGTCATGATCTCGCGCATGGCGCGGCCATGCGTCTCCGTCAGGTGCTCCCTCGCGCATCCGGCGGCGAGCACGACCAGCGCCGCCACGACGACCGTCTTCATTGCAGCCTCCCCGAGGGCACCTTCTCCGGCCGCGCCGGCTCCGACGGAACCGCGCGGTTGAGCTTGCGGGCGACCTCTTCCAGATTTGCGCGAGCTCGCGCGAGCCCCGGCGCGAGCCGCACCGCGTCCGAGTACGCCTCGAAGGCCTGCGGCAGGTTGCCGGCGAGCTCGTACGCGTAGCCGAGGTTGTTCTTCGCCTCGGCGGGCGGGCCACCGACGCCGAACTGCTGCGCCGCGCGCGTGAAGTCCCCGGCGCGCGCGTACGCGAAGCCGAGGTTGTTGTGATAGCGCGCCGGCAGCGGGTCGAGCCGCAGCGCCTGCTGCAGGCGTGTGAGCGCGTCCTGGGTGCGGCCCTGCCGGTAGAGGGCCCAGCCCCAGTCGTTCAGGTACGACGCGTTCAGCGGGTCGAGCTCCGTCGAGCGCCGGTGGTGCTTCTCGCCGTCCGCCCAGCGCTTCGCCTCGTCGTGCACGATCGCGAGCGCGGCGTGCGCCGGGGCGTAGTTGCGGTCGAGGCGCAGCGCCTCGCGGAGGTCGTTCTCGGCGTCGTCCGTGAGGCCCTGCCCGCGGTACGCGCGGGACCGGAGCGTCAGGGTGGGCGCGGAGCGCCCGTCGCTGTCGTGGATCGCCTGGATCGCGGCGAGCGCATCGCCGTACTGGTGGCGGTCGACGAGGTCGCGCGCGACGGCGAGCCGGACGCCGGAGACGCCGCCCGTTCCGGCGTGTCGCGCCGTCGCACACGCCGCCAGGAGGACGACCGCGGAGAGCAACGCCAGGGAGCTCATCCGGCTCATCGCGTCCCCCCGAGCATGGGCAGCAGGGTCTTCGAGATGTTCACTGCGGCGGGGCCGATGATGATGGCGAACAGCGCGGGCAGGATGCACAGCACGAGCGGGAGCGTCATCTTGACCGCGACGTAGGCCGCCCGCTCCTCCGCGCGCTGCATGCGGCGGATGCGGATACTCTCCGCCTGCACGCGCAGCGCCGCGGCGATGCTCGTGCCGAAGAGCTCGGTCTGCGTGAGGGTCGCCGCCAGCGCCCGCAGCTCGGGGGAGCCGGTGCGCGCCGCGAGCCGGCGGAAGCCGTCCATGCGCGGGATGCCCGCCTTCACCTCCAGGAACGTGAGCCGCAGCTCGCTCGAGAGGAGCCGCCACGCGAGCGCGATCTCCGCGGAGACTCGCTGCAGCGCCGCGTCCAGGCCCAGGCCCGCCTCGACGCACGTGACGAGGAGATCGAGCGCATCGGGCAGGGCGCGGTCGATCTGACGCAGGCGGTTCGCGACGCGCGAGGACAGCCAGAGGTTCGGCAGGAAGAAGCCAGCGCCGCCGAGCCAGATGGCGATCCCGAGCGCGAACGGGAAGGGCTCGGCGCGCGTCGCGTTCACGAACAGGAATCCGAGCAGCAGCCCGAAGGACAGGATCGCCTTCGTCGCGACGAAGATCGTGGGCGCACGCATCGAGCGGAACCCCGCCCAGACGAGCTGTCGCCGCAGGCGCGACTCCGCGTCGTCGCCGTTCGTCGCGGAGCTCCGGCGCGCGGCGGCGTTGTCGAGACGCTCGCCTGAGACGACCGCCGCGACCGGCGTGGCGTGGGGGTCCGGCGCCGCGGCGCGGAGCCGCCGCACGGCGGGATCCCGGTCCGAGCTGAAGGACCGCGCCGCGGCGGCGAGCGAGCCGATTGCGACGGTGACGAGGCATCCCATCGCGAGCGTGAGCGGATCGAGCAGCATGCGCTAGACCTCCAGCTGCGTGAGGCTCCTCAACCACACGATCCCCGCGGCCCAGCTCGCGATCGCGTAGCCGACGATCCAGTGTCCGGACGGGTTCTCGGCGAGCGTGCGCAGGTATCCCGGGTTCATCACCGACACCGCGAGCGCGACGATGATCGGCAGGACGCCGAGGACCCATGCCGAGGCGCGGCCCTCCCCGGTGAGCGCGCGCAGCTTGCCGTAGAAGCGGTACCGCTGCCGGATGGTGTCCGCGATCTTCTCGAGGATCTCGGCCAGGTTCCCGCCGGTCTCCCGCTGGATCACCGCCGAGACGGCGAAGATCTTCACGTCCGAGTTGCCAGGGCAGCGCTCCGCCATGTGGAGGACGGCCTGCTCGAGCGAGAGCCCCAGGCGCTGCTCGTCGTACGAGCGCGCGAACTCGATGCAGACCGGCTCGGGCATCTCGCCGGCGACGACCTGGAACGCCGAGGTGAGCGCGTGCCCGGCCCGCAACGAGCGCGCCATCATCTCGAGCGCCTCGGGCAGCTGCTCGGACACCTTGCGGCTTCGGCGGCTGCGCGCGGAGAGCACGGACAGGAGCGGCGCGCCGGCGCCCACGACGCCCAGCAGCAACGCGACCGGCACCCCGAGCCGCAGGACGAGGCCGAGCAGCACGCCGGTCCCCGCGGCCCCCGCGGAGATCGCGACGAGCTGCGCGACCGTCCAGCGCGAGTCGGCCTGCTCGAGGAACTGCTCGATCGACCGCGCGCCCGGGATCGGCGCGATGAGCCCCTCCGCCCAGGCCTGGCGCGCGATGCGGCCGCGGCGCAGCAGCTCGGCGTCGAGCGCGCCCTCCTTGCCGATGGCGCGGAGGCGGCGGCGGAGCTCGGCCCGGCGGCGGTCGCCGACGAACTGGAGCCCGTAGTAGATCGCCTCGACGGCCGCGAAGATGGCGAACGCGACGGCCGCGAACAGGAGCTCGCGCATCAGCGCTCCTCCAGCACGTGCGCGGCGATCGCCGCGGGGTCGACGCCGAACTGCGCGATCCGCGTCATGGCGCGGGCACGGATCCCGGTCGGGATGAACTCGCCGATGACCTTGCCGGTCGCGTCCACGCCGCTCTGCTCGAACCGGTAGATCTCCTGCATGGTGATGGCGGCGCCCTCGGTGCCGGTGATCTCGGCGATCGACATGATGCGGCGGCGGCCGTCGGTACCGCGGTTGAGCTGGGCGATGATGTTGAGCGCGCGGGAGATCGTCGCGCGGGTCGCGCCCTCGCTGAGCGGCACGCCGCTCATGCCGATCATGGCCTCGATGCGGGAGAGCGCGTCGCGCGGCGTGTTCGCGTGGACGGTCGTCATCGAGCCCTCGTGGCCCGTGTTCATCGCCTGCAGCATGTCGAGCACCTCGCCGCCGCGGACCTCGCCGACGACGATGCGGTCCGGGCGCATGCGGAGCGCGTTCTTCACGAGGTCGCGGGCGAGGATCTCGCCCCTCCCCTCGATGTTGGGGGGCCGCGTCTCGAGCCGGACCACGTGCCGCTGCTGGAGCTGGAGCTCGGCGGAGTCCTCGATGGTGACGATGCGCTCGGAGTCGGGGATGAACGACGAGAGCGCGTTGAGGAGCGTCGTCTTGCCGGCGCCCGTGCCGCCGCTGATGAGGACGTTCAGCTTCGCCTTCACGCAGGCACCCAGGAAGCCGACCGCCTCCGGGGTGAGCGCGTTGTTCGCCACGAGGTCGCGGATCTTGAGCGGCGACACGCCGAAGCGGCGGATCGACAGGATGGGGCCGTCGATCGCGAGCGGCGGGATGATGGCGTTGACGCGGGAGCCGTCGGCGAGGCGCGCGTCCACCATCGGAGACGTCTCGTCGACCCGGCGGCCGACCTGCGCCACGATGCGGTTGATGATCTGCTGCAGGTGCCCGTTCGAGCCGAACCGGACCTGCGTCAGCTCGAGCTTGCCGCGCCGCTCGACGTACACGGTCGAGTAGGTGTTGACGAGGATGTCGGAGATGGTCGAGTCGGCGAGGAGCGGCTCGAGGGGCCCGAGGCCGGTGAGCTCGTCGAGGAGCTCCCCCACCATGCGCTCGCGCTCGAGTTGGTTGAGCGGCAGCTCCGACCGGCCGATCTCGCCGGACAGCACGGCCCGCAGCTCGTCCCTGCGGCGCTCCGGCGGGAGCCGCTCGAACGCCTGGAGGTCGAGCTTGTCGATGATGCGGCGATGCAGCTCGGTCTTCAGGTCGTGGAACACCTCGGGCGCGGACTCCGGCGCGAGCGCCGACGCCGCGGCCGGGGTGGCCGAGCTCGCGCGCTGGCGCAGCCGCTCACCGAGTCCCACGTGCGCCTCCCGTCAGCCGCCGCCACCACGGCGTGCGAGCGTCGGGCTTCGGACCGTCGGGTCCGAGCAACGCCGCGACTGCCTTGACGTCACGCGTGATCGGCGCGCGCGGGCCGACCTCGGCGAGGGTCGCGCCGCGCCCGACGGCCTTCGCGAGCAGGGCGAAGTCGTTCGCGACCGTCGCGGTGACCGGCAGCCCGACCGTGTCCGCGATCACCTCGCGCGTGACGTTCGAGCGCGCCTGGTAGCGGTTGACGACGAGGAGCAGCTTCGCGTCGTCGTAGCCGAGCTTCCGGAAGATCTCGACCGTGCGCTGGGCGTTCCGGACCGCCGGGACCTCCTGCGTCACGATCACGACCACGCGGTCGGAGGCGTCGAGCGCGGCGAGCGAGCGCTCGTCGAAGCCGTGCAGCCCGTCGAGGAGCACGCTGCCGTAGTGCTGGCGCAGGAACCCGACGAGCTGCGTGATCGCGGGCGCGTCGATCTTGTCGGCCTCGTCGAGCCGGTCGCCCTGCGCGAGCACGCTCATCCCGGCGCGGTGCCTCGCGACCGAGCTGTCGAGCAGGTCGCGATCGAGCCGGCGCAGGTTCGCGAGCACGTCGGAGACGGTGTAGGTGCTCTGAAGGTCGAGCAGGGACATGGCGTCCCCGAGCTGCAGCTCGAGGTCCACGAGGCACGCGCGCGCGCCGCTCGCCGCGACCGCCGCGGCCGCGTTCGCGGCGATCGTCGTCGCCCCCATGCCGCCCTTCGCCGGGAAGAACGCCGTCACCGAGCTCGTCGCCCCCGTCTGCGTGGGGCGCACCAGCGCGCGGACGGCCACCTCGAGCCGCTCGGCCTCGCCCGCGACGACGTACTCGCGCGCGCCGGATCGCATCGCGCGCAGGATGAGGTCCGGGTCCTTCGACTCGCCGACCACCGCGACGCGCACGCCGCCCGCCGCGAGCCCGGAGATCGAGCGGAACGCCGTCTCGGGGTCGCCGTTCAGGCCCACCACCGCGATGGCCGGCTTGCCGGGCTCGGCGACCGCGCGCGCGGCGTCGCTGACGTTCCGCAGGGGGAGGTCGTCCAGCGCCGAGAGCAGCGTGCTCTGCGCGCTCGCCTCGAGCCCAGTGACGTAGAACGGGATCGGATCCATGGTCGCTCCCTTCACTGGCTGAAGCCGCTCTGCCCGGAGGGCCCGCGCCCGGCGCTCGGCGGCTGCTTGCGATCCGCGAGCTCGGCCCGCGTCCCCTGGCTCCCGAGCAGGTAGAACTGCAGGTCGCCCGGGTCGTTCATCTCGTACTCGGTGGGGAGCGGCGGCAGCTCGTGAGGCGCGACGGGCTTCACGAGGTGCGCCGTCACGACGACAATGAGCTCGCTCTCATCGCGCTGGAACGCCTGCGACCGGAACAGCGCCCCCACGATCGGGACGGACCCGAGCAACGGGAACTTCGCCACCTGGGAGCGGATCCGGTCCGCGACGAGCCCCGCGATCGCGAAGCTCTGCCCGTCCGCGAGGCGGATGCTGGTCTCGCTCTGGCGCGACGTCAGGCCGGGGACGCTCGTCCCCGCGATCGTCACGGCGAGGCTCGGATCGATGTCGCTCACCTCCGTCTTCATCGAGAGGTGGATCGCGTCGCCGATCACGGTCGGCGTGAACTGGAGCTGGATGCCGAACCGCTTCCACTCGACCGAGGTCTGTCCGAACGAGGACGCGATCGGGATCGGGAGCTCGCCGCCCGCGAGGAAGCGCGCGTCCTGGCCCGAGAGCGCGACCAGCGTGGGCTCGGCGAGCGACTTCGCGAGGTTGTTCTGCTCGAGCAGGTTCAGCATGACGCTGAACGGGAAGTCGCCCATGTGCGACAGGAACACCGAGAACGCGTTCTGGAAGCTCCCCGCCGGCACGTCCGGCGGGAAGCCGTTTCCGGCGAGCCCACGCGGGCCCGTGCCCGGGATCGATGGGTTCTGGTTCGTGTTGAGGAAGTCGCCCGGCAGCGTGCGGTTGCTGAAGAACCCGGCGACGTTCTTGAAGTCGTCCGACTTGTGGAAGAAGTTGACCCCGAGCTCCCGGAGGCCGGTCCGCGCGACCTCCGCGAAGCGGACCTGCAGCTGCACCTGCTGCACGCCCGACACCTGGATGAGGTTCGCGACCTTCTCCGCCTGCAGCCGCGCGACCTCTGCCACGCGCTCCGGCAGCCGGACGTCCGTGACCTGCCCCGAGAGCACGACGAGATCGCCGCTCGCGGTGATGTTCACGTTCTCGCCCGGGAAGAGCTGCTTCACCTGACTGCGCAGCGCCTCGAGGTTGCGGCCCACCTGGAGCGCGATCACGAGCGGCTGGTTGTCGCGGTTCCAGAGGGTGAGGTCGGTCGTCCCGACACCCTTCGCGGTGAGCAGCACCTGGTTCGGCGTCACGACCTTGAGGTCCGCGACGTCGGGGTTCGCGACGGCGATGCGGCCGATCTGCTCCGAGAGGATGAGGAGCCGGTTCTGCCCGGCCTCGAGCGTCATCTCGCGGGCGGCGCCCAGCTCGCGATCGATGCGGAGCGCAGGCGTCGCGTGCGCCTGATCCTGCGCTGCCGCGGGCCCGGCGGCGACGAGGAGCGTGACGAGGAGAGCGCGGGCGCGGTGCGGGGTCATTGGCGCGATTCCTTCTCGAAGTCGCGGCGCTCGAAGACGTCGCCGCGGAGGATCTCGACGGTCTGCTTCTCGGCGGGGGCGGGCCTCACCTCGACGACCGGTGCGCGCGCGCGGTGGCGCGAGGACACGGGCGTGACCTTGGGGCCCGGCGCGGGCGTCGCCGTCGCCGGCGCAGCGGGACGCTCCGGCTCGCGTCCGCCCGCGAGGAGGACCGGCGGCGTGATCCCCGGGGTCGAGAGCATGTCGTCGTCCGCGCCGCTCCGGAGGCTGAGCAGGATCTGGCCCTTCGTGGCCGCGAGCGCGAGCTTCTCGGACTGCTCGCCGTCGACCATCAGCGTCGCGACGGTCGCGGGCATCGCCTTGTCGAAGTTGCGGTCCGCGCGCTCGACCTCCTTGCCGACGGCGAGCACGCGCACGTTCTGGAGGACGATCTTGGACATCGGCGGCTGAGTGGAGGCGTCCGACGGCTTCATCGTCACGATCACGTCCACTGCATCCCCGGGGTGCAGGAACCCGGCGACCCCGACGACGTCGTCCACCCGGACCGCGACGGCGCGCATGCCCGCGGGCAGGATCGCGGCGAGGCCGGCGGCCGTGCCGGGCGCCGCGAGCCGACTCTCCAGGATGGGCTCGCCCTTCGAGACCGCCGACGTGACGACCCGCCCGACGAGCGCGGCCGCGTCGGACGAGGTGCCCTCGGGCGTCGACGCCGCGGGCCAGTCGATGACGGCGAGCGACTCCGCCCGGAGCGCCGTCGCCGAGGGCATGTTCACCGCCGCGACGACGACCTTCGCGGTCGGGAGCCGCGCCGCCGAGGCCTTCGCCTCGAGGTAGCGCGTGAACAGGAAGGCCGTTCCGATCGCAGCGATCGCCGCGAGCCCCAGGAAGAGCGCCGCGCGCAGGCCGGTCCGGCGCGATCCTCGCTCCGCCGCCCGCTTCAGGGTGCTGCTCGCCCGATCCCCAGCGCCCGAGCTCGTCATCGTCGATTCCCCCTGCTGCGCGCGCTCAGCGGCGCATCTCGGCCGTCGCGACGATCCGCGCCGGCATGAGGTCGTTGAACAGAAGCGTGAACGAGCCGCCCTGACAGTCGACCGCCACCCGGACGGACGTGACCACCTCGGGGATGTCGATCGTGCAGGTGGCGGCGTTGATGCCCGCGACGGACAGGTACTCGCGAGCCCGCGCCACCGCGACGCCGGCCGCGTCGGTGTCGGCGATGCTGCCGGCGCGCGCCCCCTCGCGGGCGGCGTTGACGATGATCTCGCGCTGGAAGAAGTGGAATCCCCACTCGATCGCGCCCAGGCAGAGCAGCATCAGGACCGGCAGCACGAGCGCGAACTCGACCGCAGCGGCACCGCTCGCGCGCTCGCTGCGTGATCTCGAAGCGGTCACGGCGTCCCTCCGATGACGAGCGCGATCAGCGCGCTCACCGCAAACGCGGCCCCCGCGGGGACGACGACGCGGCCCCGCTCCGCGGTGAGAGGCACGCCCGCGACGTTGGCGCCGAGCGCGAGCGCGACGACGTTGCTGCGCATCTCGGAGCGTGCGCGCAGCGACGACCTCGCGTAGGCGATGCACGCGAGCGCGCCCATCACGACCGCCGCCGAGACGAGGTACGTCGGGACGCGCTCGAGGCCGACCCACGCCGCCGCGGCGGCGGCGAGCTTCAGGTCGCCACCGCCGATCATCCGGCGCGACCACGCGGGCCAGATCACGGCCGCGACGATGACCGAAGCCGCGAGGCCCGTCCCGGCAGCGAGCGTCCCGTGGACCACCGCCTGCGCAGAGATCCCCCCGACGGCGACGGCGACCGCCACCTCGTTCGAGATCCGGTGGCGCGCGACGTCCGACGCGGCGGCGATCGCGAGCAGTGCGCTCAGGAGCGCGAATAGCGAGGCGGGGTAGGTCATTGATCTCGCGCCGGCCGGGGCATCCCTCGGCCGGCGCCCGAGAAGATTCGGCTACGCCGCCGGCGTCATCTTGGTGTTCACGGTCGTGAACGTGGTGTTCAGAGTTCCACCGAGCGTCTGAACGGCCACGATGATGACGACCGCAATGAGCGCCACCATGATCCCGTACTCGACGGCGGTCGGCGCCTCCTGGTCGTTCCACAGCTTCATCAGCATCTGCTTCATGGGATTGCCCCTTTCACGTCGCGCGGGCGGATTCCGCCGCGCATGATCACCGCACCCGCTGGACTTGCCGTGCTCGCGCGCGCCCCCAGCCAGGCGCACGGAGCGATCCCGGAGCGCCCTCGGCGCCGGGAAATTTCGCGTGGGTTCCACCCCCTGCAGGTCGCCGTCACGGGGACCGAAAATGCTGCCTCTCGGTACCTGCGTCTCGTCGTCCTGCCCGGCCGCTTCCCCCTCGTGCTTTCGGTCGCTTTGCCGAGTTGCGGACGATTGCTTTTCACCGGAAGTCGGGCGTCCGCGGGACACTCGTGCGAGACGCATGACCGACCGGGTCGAAGCGAGTGCTCAACGGTTCGATTGGCGGCGAAAAAGCACGCGTTCTCCTGCCAGGGACCAGGACGAGCGAACCCCAGAGGTCACGTGAAGCCCCCTCTCGGCGCTCGAAACAGCGAGCTCGTCGCACCGATGGCGCCAGGTCGGCTCGCTCGGGGCGCCCGGACCGAGAGTGGAAGCCTCCGTGCTAGCATCCGACCGCATGCGCGACCGGATCACCTCGTCGGGGCTCGCGACCGCCTTCACGAACCTCTCGCTCGCCGTCCTGTACACCGCGTTTGCGTTCTCGCACCTGCAGGAGTTCCGGAGCCAGCCCCGCGCGAGCGTCCTGCTCTTCGTCCTGCTCGAGACGCTGTTCGCGCTGTTCTTCGTCGCTCGCCGCCAGGCCTCCGCGAGCTCGACCTCGCTCACCGCATGGGCGAGCACGCTCGCCGGTACGTTCCTGCCCCTGCTCCTGCGGCCCGCTCCGGGCGCCGAGGACGTGCTCGTGGGGCAGGTCGTACAGGCGGCAGGGACCGCGCTGGGCGTCAGCGGCGTTCTCTCGCTCAACCGGAGCCTGGGGCTCCTGCCAGCGAATCGCGGCGTGCGCTCCGGCGGAGCGTACCGCCTCGTGCGGCACCCGCTGTATGCCTCCTACGTCGTGACGCACGCCGGGTATCTCACGAGCAACTTCACGGGCTGGAACGTCGGCATCGCGCTCGCGGCGTTCGCGGCGCAGGTCGTCCGGATCTCCGGCGAGGAGGCCGTCCTGTCGCGCGACCCCGAGTACGTCGCCTACAAGGCGCGGACGCGCTGGCGGCTCCTCCCGTTCGTCTACTGACGCCTGGCGGAGCGAAGATGGCCGCGGCGCAGTCCAGCGGGGGAACCATCGCGACGATGACCCGCCCCGCGCTGCGCGTCGCGGTGCTCGTCGCGTCAATCGCGGCGCTCCTCGCGCCGGCGCTGTGGCAGGCAGCGAGAGGCGAGACCCGGGTTCGCCACCTCCGGACGGAGTCGCCGTCGCGCCTCCCGCTCCTCGAGATCACGCGCGGCGCACCCGATCCCCGCAGGCCGGCGGCGCTCCTCGTGCACGGGTTCCAGTGCAACAAGTCGATGATGGTGCCTCTCGCGCGGCGGCTCGCGGGGGCGGGGATCGACGTCTACGCCGTGGATCTCCCCGGGCATGGCGCCTCGCACGAGCGGTTCTCGGAGGAGCGCGCCGAGGCGGCGGTGCGCGAGGCGCTGGAGAGCATCTCGGCGGCGCGCGGGGTGGCGAGTGAAGGGCTCGCCCTGGTGGGGCACTCGTACGGCGCGAACGTGCTGGCGCGAGTCGCGGGCGAGCGGCGAGGGAACACCCGACTCGTCATGATCGGCCCCGGCTACGCAGGCGGGCTCTCCCCGACGACCGGCAACCTCCTCGTCCTCACGGCGGAGCGGGACTACCCGTACATCACCGCGTTCGCGCGCGACATGCTGCGCGACGCCACGGCGGGCGCGATCGTCGCGCCGGGACAGGCGATCGGAGCTCCCGATCGCGGAGACGCGCGCGCGTGGCGCGTCGTCCCGGGCGAGAACCACCTCTCCTTGCTCCTCAGCGACACCGTCTCGACGGAGGTGCTCACCTGGATCGCCGGCGCGCTCGCGCGGACGTCTGCTCCGGACGCGGCGCCCCACGTCGCGCTCGCGCTCGCGGTCCTGGCGATCGTCGGCGCAGGCGTCCTCTCGACCCTCGCTGCCAGCGCCCGTACGTGCGCCCGGGCCGCGCCGCCTGCCGACGACGCCGTCGCGACGCTCGCCTCGCGCACCGCGATCTGCGTCGCCGCGGTCGCGATCGCGGCCCCGATCGCACGCTTCGCTCCACCGCTCGCCTTCCTGCGTCTCCTCGAAGGAGGCCAGATAGCCTCCCTCATCGTGGTCGCGGGGCTCCTCGCGAATGGCGCGCACCTCGTCATCTGGCGGCGCACCCCGGTCCCGACCGTCCCGCAGCTCGCGCGCGCCGTCCCGCTGGCGCTCGGCGCGTTCGCGCTCCACTACGGCGCGGCGGCGCTGGGACTCGACGGCGAGCTCTACCACGTGTCACTCGCGGATGCCCCGCCGGAGCGACCTGCCGCGGCGGTCCTCCTCTCCCTCGCGCTGCTCCCGTTCTTCGCGCTCGTCCAGGGGCTCTCCAGCGACCCTCGCGGCGGCCCCGGGGCTCGAGCGCGCTGGCGCCGGATCGTCGGAGCGGCATGCGCCGTGGCCGCGCTGTACGGAGCGATCGCCGTGGCGCTGCCGCTCCTCGGACCCCTCGCCGGGAGATTCGGCCTCTCCATCCTGACGATCGGCGCGTTCTGCGCCGTCGTCGGTGCCCTCCTCGGCCGGGCATCGCGGAATCCGGCCGTGGGCGTCATGTTCTCCGCCATGACGACGGCGTGGGCGATCGCCGTCGGCTTCGTCCGGTACTGACCATGTCCACCTTCGTCGGACACAGCCTCGCCGCCGCCGCGATCGCCTCCTGCGCGCGCCGGACGGTGCGCTCCGAGCGGCCCGTGATCGTGACGACGCTCGCGGTCGCGGCGGCGCTCCTCCCGGACCTCGACGTGCTGTTCCTCGCCGTGCTCGGGCCGGGCGCCGTCGCCCACCGTGGGGTGTCGCACGGGCTCCTCTTCGCGGTCGCGACCGCCGGCGCGCTCACCGTCGCGGCGCGTCCGCTCGCGCGTGCGCCTGCAACGCGCCTGTTCGCGGTGCTGCTGCTCGCAGGCCTCTCGCACCTCCTGCTCGACTTCCTCATGGGCGCCGGTCCGCCAGTCCGCCCGTTCGCGCCGTTCGACGACCGCGGGTTCCTCGCGCCGATACGGCTCCTCCCGATCGCCTACTACGCGCGGGCCGCCGAGGGGTACCGCTCGCTCGCGTTCTGGAGGCTCAACGCCGTCGCGGCGACGCTCGAGGCGCTCATCCTCGCGCCCGCGCTCCTCGTCGCGAATCCCGGCGGCCGGGCGCGCACGCGCGCGCTCGCGGCCACGCTCAGCGTCGCCACCCTCGCGGTGACGCTCGCGCTCTACAACTGAGGACGCCGCGCCAGCGGCGCACGCGCGTACCTACGACAGCTCGCTCACCGCCCCCTCCAGCGCCCCCGCCACCGTCGCGAGCGTCCGCTCCACCTGGGCCCGCGCCTCCGGCGTGAACTCCCGGTCCTCGTCCGCGAGCAGGTCGAGCTGCTCCGAGACGTAGGACGCGAGGGCCGGCTGGGACGACTCGAGCGCGGCGGGCTCCTGCTCGAGCGTGCGCAGCTCGCTGAAGTCCACCGCGGCGAGGCGATCGCCGAAGGCCTGGTCGAACATCGCCCAGGTCTCGAAGGCGAGCTCCTGCGCGGCGCCCGCGCCGGACTCGGGGAGCGGCGCGGCCTCGAGCCAGGCGACGAGGTCGGGCTGCACGTTCATGAAGCGATCGCGCCGGCGCTGGACCTCGCGCGGCGCCTGGGCGGCGAGGCGGCGCCAGACGGCGTCCACGAGCTCGGGCGCGAGCTCGGTGCCGCTCTGCGAGCCGCGGTCGGGCAGCTCGGGCAGCGGCTCCTGCGCGGCGACCACGTTCGCCGGCGGCGGCGACTCCTCCTCGGGGCCGCCGCCCGCGGCGACGCGCGCCCACAGGCCGAAGAGGTTGGCGTAGAGCCGGCGCGCCTCGTCGGGCGTCGCGAAGTGCGGCTCGCCGGAGAAGACGCTCGGGATCACCGACGAGCGCGGCTCGCCCGCCGCCTGCGCGCGCCGGAACGCCTCGGCGACCTCCTCGGCGCTGTGGCGCGAGCCCGCGCGGGTGAGCAGCGCGGTCAGCACCTCGGCGCCCTCGTAGGCGGGGGCGACGCCCTGCGCGGCGTCGCGGTCGCGATCGCGATCCTTCGGGGAACGGCGGCTCATTTCTCCTCCCGGTGCGCGAGCGCGGCGAGACGGCGGACGACCGCGCGCGGCATGAAGCGGACGGCGGTCGAGGTGAAGCGGTACATGGCGGTGGGCACGTGGACGACGGCGCGCCGGTCGATCTGGGCGAGCGCCTCGCGCGCAGCCTCGTCCGCGGTGAGCACGGCCGGCACGCGCTCGAAGCGGCTCCCCGTGCCGGCCACCTCGCCGAACTCGGTCGAGACGGGCCCCGGGCAGTAGGCGCCCACGTATACCCCCGTGCCGCGCAGCTCCTCGGCGAGCCCCTCCGAGAACGACAGCACGAACGCCTTGGTCGCGCCGTAGACGCTCATGTAGGGCGTCGCCTGGAAGGCCGCGGCGGACGCGACGTTGAGGAGGACGCCGTCGCCGGCGGCGCGCAGGTCGGGCAGGAGCGCGTGCGAGAGGAGGACGAGCGTCTCGCAGTTCAGCCGGATCATCTCGCGCACCCGGGCCGGGTCGAGCCGCTCGAAGTGGCCGTAGGCGCCGAAGCCGGCGTTGTTCACGAGCCAGGCGGCGCCCCCGTGCTCGCGCGCGGCGGCCGCGACCTGCTCGGGCCCACCCTCGCGGGCGAGATCGACAGCGCAGGGGATGATCTCGGCCTGGCCGAGCGCGCGCGCCTCGGCGGCGAGCGACTGGAGCCGCTCGATGCGGCGGGCGACCGCGAGCACCGGGCGGCCGCGGCGGGAGATGTCGCGGGCGAGGGAGGCGCCGATGCCGGCGGAGGCGCCGGTGACGACGGCCAGCGTGGGGCGGGGATCGGTCGGGGGCATGCGCGCGGCAAGGATAATGGCGATCGGGCGCGGAGGCGCGGGGGCGACCGCATTTCTCCTGCCGCCCGCGGCGGACGCCGCGCCGGGCGGGCGAACGCCGGTCGAGCCGGCTCGTGCCTCGACAGGCTCGGCACGAGCGGGCCCAATGGCGCGAGCCCGCTTCGACGGCTCCAGCGGGTCACATGAGCACCGGCTCGCTCCACCCCCACGAGCGGGGCCCACAGCGCGATACCCCCTCCCCCGCGCTGGTGCGGGAGAGGGGGCGTGGGCTTGCGGAGATCCTAGTTGTCGTCGTCCCCGTCCGGCCCGTTCATCGGACAGTTCGGGTTGGGGCAGTCGCCGGCCATCATGCCCATCCCCATCCCGCCGGGCCCCATGCCCATGCCGCCGGGGCCCATGCCCATACCGCCGTTCCCCATGCCCATCCCCATGCCGCCGCCGCGCATCATGCCGCGGCCGCCGCCCATGCCGGGGCCGGGGCCGTGCCCGAAGTGCCGCTGGAAGCGCTCGAGGAAGAGCACCGCGCGGGCGCGCTTGTCGGGGGTGAGGTCCTTCACGAGCGCCTGCGTCGCGTCGCGATCGATCGACTCGAGCTGGCCGCGGGCGGCGTAGAGCCGCTGGATGGCCTGATCGACCTCGGCGGCGGTGACCTTCTCGCCCGACGCCGCGCGGCGCAGGGTCTGGTTCGCCTCCATGAGCTGCTTGTGCGCCGCGAGGCGCTTCTCGTCGGACTTGGCGAGCTGCTCGGAGAGCTTCACCGCCTCGGCCGGCTCGAGGTCGAGCGCCTCGGCGAGCCCGAGCGTGCGCGCGACGCGCATGCGCCGCTCCATCCGCTCCGGATCGGGCTGGCCCATGCCCATCCCGCGGCCCTGCCCGCGCATCGGTCCCGCCCCGGGGCCCGGCGGCTGGGCCTGCTGCGCGCCGCCTGGCTTCGGCGGCGGTGGTTGCTGCTTCTGCGGCTGTCCCGCCTGCGCAAAGGCGGCGAGCGGGAACACGAGTGCCGCGATGAGGAGCTTCCTCATACGTCTCTCCCTTCGTTGTCGAACGGGCCACGGCCGAGGTGGCCGTGCCTCATTGCATCGCGGCTTCTGCCGCGAACGTCGTCTCCTCGAGATCGCCGAGGGACTGGAGGACGGTGCTGTCCTCCCACAGGTCGTCGGGATCCGGCTCCTGCCAGCTCGCCGCCTGCACTGCGACCGCTCCCGAGCCGGTCGCGGAGGCGAGCTGCGGGTGCTCTCCGCCGGTGGAGCGATCGAGCGCGAGGGCCGGCCCGCGCAGCTCGACCGCGGTGCCGAGGTGGGAGCCCGAGACGTCGCTCACCCGCGGCAGATCGCCGAGCTGCGGCCGCCGCGTCCCCGTCACGAACGGCAGGAGCGGCACGAGGGAGAGCGCCGCCACCGCGCTCATGGCGAGCGCGATGCGCCGGACCACCCCGCGCCGCCGCTCGCCCTGGCGCACCGCCTCGACGGCGCGCTCCGGCAGGTCGGCGAGGACGCGCCGCTCCGCCGGCGTCGGCGCGGGCAGCCGCGCGAGCCGGAGCACCTCGGCGCTCGCCTCGACGTCGTCGCGGCAGGCCGGGCAGCTCGCGAGGTGCGCCTCGAGGCGGGCGCGCTCCTCGCCGCGCAGCGCGTTCGCCGCGTGGAGCGAGAGGAGCAGGTCGTACTCGCTGCAGGGGGGCGCGGAGCTCATGGCTGGCCCTCCGGGGCGAGCGCGGCGCGCAGCTTTCGCGTGGCGTGGTGGAAGCTCACGCGCGCGGCGTTCTCGCTGATGCCGAGCGCGTCGGCGATCTCGGCGAACGGCAGCTCCGCGTCGACGCGCAGCGTGAGGACCTCGCGCATGCGGCGCGGCAGGTGGACGACGGCGGCCCGGACCGCGGCGGCGCGCTCCGCCTCCTCGAGCGCCTCGACGGCGACGGCCGGGTGGGCCTCGCTGGGCCCGATGGCCTCGAGCGGCGCGCGCCCGAGGCGGAGCTCGTCGCGCAGGTGGTTCTTGGCGAGGTTCACGGCGATGCGCACGAGCCAGCGGCGGAACGCGAAGCCCTCGCGCTCGCCGCGGCGGAGCGTGCGGCGCGCCGCCTCGAGGGCGCGCAGGAAGGTGCGCTGCGCGAGATCGCGGGCATCCTCCGGCGTGCGCGCGTAGCGGCGGACGATGGAGAGGACGAGCCGCTCGTGGCGCCGGACGAGATCGCCGAACGCGTCGTCGTCGCCCACGAGGAAAGCGGCGAGGAGCGCGTCGTCCGTCGCGCCCTGGCCCGCGGACGCTCGCGCCGCGCCGCCGGGGAGCACCCGGAACGCCGGTCGTCGCGTGCTGTCTCCGTCGTCGGGCATGCCGTTCGTGCGGGCCACGGCTCATGAGACCCCTTGCCCGCACAGAAGTTAAAAGCTACTCCTACCGGCCGATTTCACGCTCCTTTTCGGGGCGAGACAGGATCACCATGCTCGACCTCAGGGCCGTCGCCCAGGACTTCGAGAGCTTCGAGAAGAAGCTCGCCCGACGCGGGGAGGCGGCCGTCCAGGCGATCGCTCCCGTGAAGCCGCTCGCCGCCCGCCGCCGCGAGCTGAACGTGCTGCTCGAGAAGCAGAAGAAGGAGCAGAGCGACGCGAACGCGAAGATCCGCGAGCTCATGCGCACCGACAAGGCCGCCGGCGAGAAGGCGCGCGCCGAGCTGCGCGTGCTCGGCGACGCGGTGAAGGCGACGGAGCAGGAGCTCGGCCAGGTCGAGGCGGAGATCGAGCGGCTCCTCCTGCTCGTGCCGAACCCGCCGCACGCGTCGGTGCCGGACGGGAAGGACGAGCACGACAACCAGATCGTCTCGACCTGGGGCGAGAAGGCGAAGCTCGACTTCGCGCCGAGGCCGCACTGGGAGCTCGGCGAGGCGCTCGGGATCCTCGAGTGGCAGCAGGCCGCGAAGCTCTCCGGCTCGCGCTTCACCATCTACAAGGGCGCCGGCGCCCGGCTCGAGCGCGCGCTGGCGGCGTTCTTCATCGACGTGCACGCGTCGCGCGGGTACACGGAGATCCTCCCGCCCTACCTCGTGACCGCCGAGACGATGACCGGCACCGGGCAGCTCCCGAAGTTCGAGGAGGACCTGTTCAAGACGCAGGGCGAGTCGCCGCTCTACCTCATCCCCACCGCCGAGGTCCCGGTGACGAACATGCACCGGGGCGAGATCTTCGAGGCGAACCAGCTCCCGATCTCGTACTGCGCCTGGACGCCGTGCTTCCGCGCCGAGGCGGGCGCCGCCGGCCGGGACACCCGCGGCCTCATCCGCCAGCACCAGTTCCACAAGGTGGAGCTCGTGAAGTTCGCGAACGCGGAGGAGAGCTACGCCGAGCACGAGAAGATGGTGGACGACGCCTGCGAGGTGCTCCGCCGCCTCGGCCTCCACCACCGCGTGTCGCTCCTGTGCGCGGGCGACATGGGCTTCTCGTCCGCGAAGACCTACGACATCGAGGTGTGGTGCCCGGGCCAGGACGCGTACCGGGAGATCAGCTCGGTGTCGAACTGCGAGGACTTCCAGGCGCGCCGCATCCGCGTGCGCTACCGCGGCGAGGGCGGGAAGCCCCGGCTCGCGCACACGCTCAACGGCTCGGGCGTCGCCATCGGCCGGACGGTGGTGGCGATCCTGGAGCAGTACCAGCAGGCGGACGGGACGGTCGTGGTGCCCGAGGCGCTCAGGCCGTACATGGGCGGGCTCGAGCACATCGCCCCGCAGGCGTTTCCGAGGGGGGTGGAGAGGTAGCGGGCAGCGGTCCGCGGCGGTCCGAAAGCCGCCTGTCGAAGGGCGAGCGGCCTTGGTCCGGGGCAGACCGGGCGGTCGCCGGCCCCCCCGAAGGCCCCGCTCACCCTGAGCCTGTCGAAGGGTGAGCGGACCGGGTCCCCTTCCCTCTGCTTCTCCCCTTGATCCCCGCCCGCCGGTGCCGTATATGGGCCGTCCGCTCGCGCGCGCCGGCAGGCGTCCGGGGGCAAGGTTTTGGAACGAGGACGGATTCGGAGGAGTGGCCGAGCGGTTTAAGGCGGCGGTCTTGAAAACCGCAGAGGGTTCACGCCCTCCGAAGGTTCGAATCCTTCCTCCTCCGCCAGGTGAAGGGGAACGAGGGTTCGGAAAGGTGGCCGAGAGGCCGAAGGCGCTGGTTTGCTAAACCAGTATACGGGGTGACCTGTATCGAGGGTTCGAATCCCTCCCTTTCCGCCAGTAGAAGGACCTGCAGCACTCCGACCCAGCGCACCGCGGTCGGCACAGTCGAATAGGCTTCAAGGGCCCTTAGCTCAGTTGGATAGAGCGTCGGACTACGAATCCGAAGGCCAGAGGTTCAAATCCTCTAGGGCCCGCCAAAACGTAAGGCCTCACGGTGACTTAACCGTGAGGCCTTTCGCTTTACCCGAACGGGTCACGTCGATTTTGACGGAATCTTGCCGCAACTTGGGCCGTGTCCTGGCGAGTTCTGTGGAGTCGCCTCGGCGCGGGCGTGACGCTCAGATGTCGAGCGGATCGCTCACGGAGAGGTCCGTTCCCGATCGGCCGATCGGAGGGGAGACCGCTCACGCGTGGGGTAGAGGCATGTTTACTCGCACGCGCTGTCGGACTAGACGATCGCCGTCTCCCGACATCCTCGAGAGGGCCTGCTCGTGGTGGACTTCAACAAGCTCGTAAAGAAGAAGCCGTTGCCGCAGTCGATCGATCCGCTCGAGATCTTCGGTGAGCTCGATCGGAAGGCGTCGCACGTCTCGCTACGGCTTCCCCAGCAGGAAGTCCTTCGAGCACTGCACGCGACTCGGAAGCAACACGATCACGTGCTGAAGATGCCGACGGGGACCGGGAAGTCGGCGGTCGGCCTGCTCTACTTGGTGTCGTACATGAGGGCGGTCTCCAAGCCCGTCGTGTACCTGTGCCCGACCGTCCAGCTCGTTCTTCAGGTGATCGCGGAGGCGTCGAAACTTGGGATCGAAGCGCACGCATACTCCGCGGGCGAGCGCCACCCGCACCCGCGGTGCCTCGCCGCGCAGGCCGTGATCGTCTGCACGTACGACAAGCTCTTCAACGCGTTGACGACGTTCGACCGTGAGGAGGTTGCGTTCACGCCTGCCGCGATCGCTCTCGACGACGTTCACTCCGGCGTCGAAGAGGTACGTGACGCGTTCACCGTTCGCGTGACGGATGGGAAGCCGTACGACGCGCTTATGGCCGTCCTCGACGGCCCCGGTCGGGCTGTTTCTCCTGGTCTGTGGGACGACATCCGAGCGGGCCGACCGGAATCCGTGATGGAGATCCCGTACTGGGGGTGGCGCAGCATCCTGGAGGACGTCCGCGGCGTCCTGCAGCAGCACTCAGAGGCGGCCGGAGTGAAGTTTCGCTGGCCCTTCCTCCGCGACGCACTTCGGTGGTGCCGCTGCGTCGTGAGCGATCGCGGCGTGGAGATCGCCCCTCTCGTGCCGCTCGTCGACGGAGTTCGTGCATTCACGGACGCAGAGCACCGGTTGTTCATGTCAGCCACGCTCGCGGATGACTCCGTTCTCGTCAGGGAGCTCGGTTGCGACGCGGCGGCAGCTCAGAAACCGGTGGTTCCCACTTCCGACACCGGGCTCGGCGAGCGGATGGTGCTCGCGCCGTCTCTGCTCGGAACCCAGCTGGAGCGTGCCTGGATCACGAAGTGGGCTGCCAAGAGTGCCAAGAAGCACAACGTGGTGGTCCTTTGCTCGTCGGAGAAGCAGGCGCGCGACTGGGAAGCCGCCGGAGCTCGTGTCGCGCTTACGAACGACATCCTCGCTGTGGTCGACGAGCTCAAGGCGGGGACCCTGAAGTTCGCCGCGTTTGCACAACGATACGACGGCATCGACCTGCCCGACGACGCGTGCCGCGTGTTGATCCTCGATGGTGTACCGTTCGGTAGCGGGATCATCGACCAGCACGACAGTGGCAACCCGGCGCTCCCCGGCGGCGTTCGAAATCGCACCCTGAACAGGATCGAGCAGGGAATGGGGCGTGCGGTGAGATCGAATGCGGACTACGCCGTCTGCGTCCTCGCCGGGCCCGAGCTCGCGAGCTTCATCACGAGGCGAGACGTTCAGGACCGAATGAGCCCCGACGTGAGAATCCAGCTGCAGCTCGCAAAGGAACTCGCGGAACTGGCAAGCGACGATCCGTCCAGCTCGCCAGAAGATGCGTTCCAGGACCTGGTCCGCAAAAGCCTGACTCGCGACGCTGGGTGGAAGACCTTCTACGATCAGCGCGTCCGGCAGGAGGTCGTTGCGCATGTTGGCGCAGGAACGGACGCATCGCTGATCCGGCTCGCAGAAGCGGAGCGCAAGGCGATCACCGCAGCGGTCGATGGCGATGCTCCCGGAGGTTTCACGACGCTCAACGACGCACAGCGGTTCGCTGATCTGGACGAACGTGTACGCGCTGGGTACCTCCAGGTTCTCGCGAATTTGACCTTCGAGTCGGACCCCGGCGAGGCGGCAAAGCTCCAGAAGGCAGCGTTCGACAAGCACAAGGGGCTGCTTCGCCCTCCACCGGGTACGGTGATTCGACCCCTCGATCCCGGGCGTTGGGAGGTCGCCGCGGTCGTCATCAAGACGTACGACACGTACGCGACTGGAAATGGTCTGCTCGCGGCGTTCCAGGCGCTCAAGCCGTCGCTCGCGTTCGGCGTGCCGGCCCATCGCTTCGAGGAGGCGTTCTGCCAGGCTCTGGGGCTCATCGGCGCGGATTCGACTCGCCCGGAGCACGACTTCGGGGAAGGACCGGACAACCTCGTCCTGTGGCCCTCGTTGAGCCTCGTAGTGGAGGCGAAGAACGAGGCAGCCTACAAGGTGATCCCGAAGAAGGACGCGGAGCAACTACTCCACAGCGCACAGTGGTTCAAGCGCGAGTACTCGATGCGCACCGGAACGCCCGTCTTCGTCGGCCCCTCCATCGAGCCCGACGAGGGGATCCATCCACCCGATGGGACGCGAGTGATCACGCCTAAGAAGCTCAGCGGCCTCACCGATGCACTCGAGGGGTTCCTGACGAAGCTGGCGGGTCGAACCGTCAAGGAATGGGACGTGAAGTCCGTGGACCGTCTCCTCATCGAGCACGGGCTCTCCTCGACCAATTTCGTCGAGCGACACACGGTTGCATGCAAGACGTAGCGGCGGCCTCGCTGCACGCTAACGACTCGCGGTATCTACTCGCGAGGCGGCTTCGTGTCGGCGGACGTGGCTCCGCGCGTGCGGCGGCGTCGTGCCTCGTCCGGCCCCGCGTCGGCTAGTTCCAGTGCTGCACCGGCCTCAAGCCGCCGGATGACCTCCCGGGCGTCCGCCTCGTCGACGATGTTGTACCGGTCGAACGTGCTTCTGGTCGTGTGCCCGGTGACCTTCATCACCTCCGACTCGGACGAGCCGCGCCGGCGCGCGTTCGTGCTGAAGCTCCGGCGCGTGTCGTGGAGCCAGACGCCCTCGATTCCGAGCTGCTTGCACACCCGCTTGAAGACTCGGTACGGGTCATCCCAGGGCGCGCCCGTCTCGGGGTTCACGAACACGTACTCGCCTCCGAGCGGCATCGGGAGCGAGCGGATGGCGGCGACGACGCGATCGGTAAGCGGCACGACACGCGCCCTCCCCGTCTTGGTGTCCTCTGGGCGGAGGCGGATCGTTTTGCGCTCTAGATCGAGCGCCGCGGTGCGGAGGAGCCGGAGCTCCGTCTTCCGCATGCCCGTGTCGTAGTACGCGAGGAACATGGGCCCGAGGTGCGGCCCGGCAGCCGCCGCGATCTGTGCGATCTCCGCTTCCGTTATGGTGCGCTGCCGGACGTTGCTCTCCTCGAGCATCGGCACGTGGGCGATCGGGCTGTGCGGGATCCTCTCGCACTCGACCGCGTACGAATACATGCGCTTGAGGAGCGCGACCTCGCGGTTCAGCGTCGAATGGGACGGGGCCTTGCCCCGACGAGTCTCCTCGCCGAGTCGGGCCTCGCGGTACTCCTCGACGTCGACGCGGGTGAGCGTCATGACCTCGCGATTACCGAGGTGACGGAGGACGTGCTCGGCCCTACCGCGGTCGGAGTTGTAGGAGCTGTTGTCCCGGCGGGTGATGGGCTCGTACTGCTCCCAGAGGTCGCGCACGGTGAGCGACATCGTGCGGCGTCGCTCGAGATACGTGTTGTCGAAGATCTCCTGCAGCGTCTTCGCCTCGAGCGCCTTCGCCTGCTCCCTCGTCGGGATCTTCCGCTTCCTGAACCGGACCTCCTGCCCGTTCGGCAGCTTCGCGGTGAGGTCGACCATCCATGCGGTCTTGCCTCCTGGTGTCGTGTACTTCTCAACGCCCATGGCTCACGTCCTCTCGTGGAGGCGTGCGTCGTCTCCAAGCGTCTAGCGACCACGCGACCGCGACGCGATGAACTTCTCTAGGTCGACGCGACGGAAGAGCATGACGCGCGCGCCGCGACGCGCATGCGGAATCCCGTATCGATGGACAGCCTGGTAGAAGGCCTTCATCGACGTGAAGCGCAGGAACCAGGCCGCTTCAGCGGCGTCGAAGTTCGGCTGAGCGGGGTCGGTGGGGGCGTGCGGGGCGAGATGTTCACCCTTCGTGCGCTCCTCCTCACGCGAACCGGCGGAGCCGGCGTCCTGCTCGCGCGTTTCGGACGCAACAACCGACAGCGGGGCCGACGCCGGCACCTGGATCTGCGTCCCGACTTGGGCGCGAACCTCCTCCGCCACGATCTCCCGCATCTCCTTGACGAGTTTCCGGACAGCGCTGTCCATCCCCATAGCGATCCCCTCGAACGTCGATACCGATCGCGAACGACGGCATCATCGCTCCCTTCTGGGGCGATGTAGGCGTGTCGCCTACATCCACGGAGACTGGCATGCGCCGGTGTAGATGTCAACAGGATGCTACATAGCATCCGCCATGCACGCTTGGCCGTCCAGACGCGACGATGCGGACGCTGCCGCACAGGCATCCGCCGGTGAAGCGCTCGGGTCCTTCCACGCTCATCCCGCTTTGCGACGGAAGTGGAGCGCCTGCACGCCGGACTTGAACCGCTGCGTCGATAGGAGCTGGAGATGCCGCGCACTCGACAGGCCATGAAACAACGTCGGCCCGCGTCCACTGATGATGGGATGAACGACGATGCGGTACTCGTCGATGAGCCCCAACTCCTCGAGCGCAGCCGCGAGCTTGGGCGCTCCGACGAGGACACCCCGCTCGGTCTTCGCTTTCAGCGCCGAGATCGCCTCGCGAAGGTCACCCTCCACCTTGATCGTGTTCTGCCACGGAAAGTCGCTCCGCGAGCCCGACACGACGTACTTCGCCTTCGCCTCGAGCTTCTGTGCCCACTCGCGCATCGCGCGCGGCGCCTTTTCGTCGCGTGCCACCGCGGGCCAGGCTCCCTCCATCAGCTCGTAGGTGTTGCGCCCGAAGAGCATCGCCCCGCTCTGATCCATGAGCTGCGTCCAATAGTCGTGCAGCTCGTCGTCCACGATCCCCTGGGTGTGATCGGTGCACCCGTCCACAGTCACGTTGAGACCGAAGGTGAGGAGGCCCATGGCGTGGGATTCTATGCGGAAGCGCGAGCAGACAGGAGACCTACGTCAACACGACCATTCCCGGCCGGTTTACAGACATCTGGCACGAAGATCCGGCGACGTTCCGCGTGAGCGCGGGAGCCGGGGGGTGCCACGCGAGTACGCGCGCAGCGTGCGCGGGACAGCAAAGCGCGCGACTCCCCGACCGGTGACCCCACAGCAGCTTGCGGGCGCGCGCGAGCAGCGGACCGGAATCGCCCAGCCCGCGCGAGCGCATGGCGCGCTACGCGGGGTCGGTGCGACGGTTACGTCTCCTCCTCGCGTTCCGCCAGGCGCCCACTGCTGTGCCACTCGAACACTTCGTGCTCGGCAGGTTTCCAGGCGGTGCGCCAGCGCTCCAGCTGCGCTCCCGTCGCAAACTCACGCCAGCGCCGCGAGGGCCCCTTGTCGTTCCAGTGGAAGCCTGGACGGTCCTGGGCCCGGCCGTGGTCCTTGGGTAGGTAGCGCACCAGGAGGCTGAGGACGCGCTCCTCCTCGGTGGTGTCGAGTGGGCGCAGGCCCGCGCGATTGAGGAAGTGGTCGCGCCTCTCCATGCGGCCGAGCAGGAGAAACCCCTCCTTGCGGGACGCCTGCTTGTCGGCCACCTCCAGGACCTCCTCGCCCAAATCGATAAAGAGCCGCTTCTTGGCCGCGAGGAACGACGTCCGCGGGCGCCGCCACAACCAGTACGCGAAGCCGGCAGGCGGGGGCGGCAGCCCGCCCCATGGCGGCACATCGACTCGCTCGATGCGCGCCACGTCGTCGAGGCCGAACTCATTGAGGCCGAACACCATCCTGCGGCCATCCAGGAGCCAAATCATTCGGCCGTAGAACGCCTCGCGCTCGCGAATCTCCTCCGGGGCGATGGGCGAGTGCTGTAACTCGATGACGCCCTTGGGCGTGCGGATGTCCGCGCGGTGCTCGCCCATCACCACCTCGCGCTGATCCGGCTCCGCGCGCAGCTTCCACCAGTGGTGCCAGGGCGTCTCGCTCTCCGCCCACGTGTCGCATGAGGCGCCTCGTTCGTGCGCCCAGTACCAGTCGACAACTTCTCCACACCGGGCTCGCACCACCCGCCGGCACAAGGGGCACACCGCGCTCGCTTTCGGCCACGCCTCCACGCGCGCGCCGCTGCCGTCGTCCGCGAAGAACATCGGCCCGCCCTCCTGCGGGTGCCGCGCACGCTCCCTGTGAGCGCCCGGGCCGCTTCGTCGTGGTGATGATATCAGTCGCGACCAAGGCCCTCGAGCTACGCCAGCCGAGGTTCGTCGGGCTGTTACTGCACGCTCGCGGTTGGCAGGTGGTACGAGCGGCGTCCGTCGTCTGGGAGCCATCCGCGCGATCGGTCCACGTCGCATGTGCCGTGGTCGGGCAGATCGTCCGCCGCGGACATGGCCTTCTCCTGCAGGTCCCACGTGCCCTTCTCGATGCTCCGCTTCATGCTTCGGGAGTACTCCAAGACCTCGCCTTGGCACCTATCGAACGACCAAGTGTCTCTCGGGAAGAACTCTTGCTTTTTGATGCACAGCGGCGGCACATCCCGGGCATCCAGGTTGTAGTAACGGTCGATCGGGACATCGACCTCTGCGCACTGCACAACAGCAGCCTGCTCGACTCGCCTTCCGCTCGAAGCACCCGCGTTCAAGCATTCGAGGGTGCTCCGGGAACGATCAACGAACACGTTGAAGTTCGTCCGCAGGTCCTCGATAACGCACTCGCACCACTGATCAAGCGCGGCCGCGAAGCTCTGCATATCGATCCTGCACGCCGCGAACTGGTCGTTGTACTTGAACCCACCGTCGAAACTCGCCGACGTGTGGCATATCGGCTCCATCGGCATCATCGGAATCGGACAGGTGCTCGGGTAACTCTGCGTAGGCCATGGCCTGCTCACCATCGGCACGCACGCGTTGTTGCCCAGCACGACGCACACAGAGGCGATCAGGAAGCGTCCGTATCGCCAGTCACACGTCTGCAACGGCCCTCCGCGCCTCGGTGAAAACACGGGTCAGGACGGCTCCGTAGCGGCGCTCCAGCTCCTCGGCGTCCCCCCGGCCACCGAAGGAGGGCATGAGATCATCGTACGCAGCCTGGAAGGGACGAGGTGCGTTGGCGCGAACCGCGGCCGTGAGTTCGGCGATGCACCTTTCGGCGGACGAGAACCGACTGTCGACGAGAGATCGCATCGGCTCGCGTTCGCTGGGAGTGGGCGGAATGTACGGAAGCGGCTTCTTTCCCTCCTCAACCATCATCGCGTTCATGAGCTGCGACATCCGCTGATGCCGTGCGAGCTGCTGTCTTGCCAGCAATTCCTTGAACCAATCTGCAAACGTAGCGAGGACTTTGACGCGACTGTCGTTTCGAACCGCGTACGCAGAGGCAGCCATCACGTAGCCCAGCCTGATAGCGCAGTCCGATGGGTGGATCATGATGGCAAGCATCGCCTCGTGTTCCGACACGATTCCTCGCTCAAGCGCATCCAATAGGAACGCTTTGCCGACAGTCTTAGCGCACGCGTAGAGTTGCCGCGCTTTCACTCGCTCACGACCGCCCAAGGAACTCATTCCGTGCGACCCTCCACCGCGCCCGCGCGCTTGCGGCCGGACCTCAGCCTGGCGCGCGCTTCTGCGGACAGCTGCGCGTCTCGTTCGGTTGCCTGCTTCCGGACGGATTCCAGCGTGCCCCGCGTGTACTGGAAGCTCCCGCAGCGGCTGTTGTAGTCCTCGACGAAGCGATTGAAGGCGGCGACCTGCGCGTTGTTGAGGACCAGGGGCTCCATCTTCGAGATGCGAGTGTCCTCGAAGACGCAGTACCTCACCTCAGCCGTCGAGAGCCTCAGATTGCGTCCGACCTGCGGACGGTTTTCAGAGTAGTCCTCCACTGGAGGGGTGTACGGAACCGCTGAGGTGCTACGCACAGCAGGAGATGGGGCAGCACCTGTCGACGAGGAGTAGCTGCTGGCGTAGCTCGTCGGGCTGCTCGATTTCCGTGAGCCAGACTCACACATGCTGAACAGGCTGATGGCTCCGCCGACGAGGATCACCCACCCGTACGGCATCCGCAGAATGAAGACGAAGAACCCCACGATACCCTGGAGCACCGCAGCCGCGGGCGCTTTCCTTGGCGCGCGGCCATGCAGAAAGTTCGTCGCCCACCGCTCGTCGTCGATGTCGTCAGGCCATTCGTCCGCCATCCCCTCGCCGGCTGCAACGACCGCAGCTCGCAGGTCGATCCCGATATCCGAGACAAGCTCTGCGAGCCCCGCGAAACCTTGCGGTGGCTCGAGCTCACTGCGGACCATCCCCTCGGCCGTCATGAATGCCCCTATTCACGCCTTTGCCGCTCGCGCGAGCCTTTCGAGCGCTTCCATGTCCTTGCTAATCAGCTCGACGATACGCGGGACTTCTGCGAAGACATCTCGCACGAGCTTCGTGAGCTCCTCGGCTGCCCACCGCATCCCGTGCTCGTTGTTGAGCTGCAGCGCCACGTTCCGGACGCTCGTCGCAACGTCGAAGCTCAGCGCGTGGTCCATGCCGCGACTCATCGCGCTCAACTGAATCGGCTGCGCGACTGAGTCCCAGTTTCTGAGTACTCGCTTCACGCCGCGCAACAGCTTGGTCACGTTCTCTCTCGAGGCACCTGCTTCCGCTGCCTTCCGTATCGCCTCGAACAGTCGCTCGAGGTTCTCCGCTTCCCGCTCTAGGAAGGCCTTGGCCTCGCCCTCGAATGTATCGACGAGGTTGTCAACCAGCAGCGGCGCGTGCGATCGCCCCTTCTGCGAAGACTGCTCCACGACTCGCGTCACAACAGCGACGATGTCCCGGCTCGTCATGCGGTCGAGAGCGGTCCTGATCGCGGCGCGGTAATACTCCCGGCGCTCGGAAAGGGCGTGGTCCAGAAGCGCGTCATCGGTGATCGGCGGAAACCCTGCTGCTGCGCGATCCTCATTCAGAAGGGCTCGAATGTGACCGCGATCCGCGCGCTCGTCAGCCAGCGCTAGGGCTCGAATGCGTTCGACGGCCTCGTCGACGGATAGCGACGTCTTGCAGCGACCGAGCATCGAAGCGATGAAGTTCGCCGCTCCGAGCGGAGTAAGTTCCCCACGCCGGGCACTCTCCCTGGCTGGTCCGCTCGAGCCAGCCTCGAGGGCCCGCAATAGCTCTCGGACCTTGTCGGCAGGCGTGCCGGGAAGCCACGCAATCTCCGCGGCCACTCGATTCCGAGGGTTCGTCAGGTCCGCGCGCGCCTTGGAACACACGCCAGGATCGCCAGACAAGGCTCGTTCTTCGGCGAGTTCCAGCACTCGCCGCCGATCGTCCCTGGTCGTGGCTCCGAGGAGATGGAACGGGTTCTCGAGCAAGTTCATTCGCGTCTGAATCCGATTGGGTTCGCAGCGGCACTGATGTCTGATCGCGGAGGTAGCGACCGCAGCGCGTCCTCCAAGCTCCTCTGATCCAGGGACGTCCTGCCACTCCTTGCCGCCAGGCGGGCAGCCTCCCGGACGGCGAAGGAGACGTCGGACAAAGGGCGTCCCAGAAGCGCTGGCACGAGCGCGGTGGTGTTCACCGCCGCTCCACCCGGACGCCCTTCCAAGAGCGAGGCGAGAAGGGATCGGACCTCCTCCTCACTGGGCATTCCAACCTGAATGACGTGATCGAAGCGGCCCCGTCTCAAAATCGCCGGGTCGATCATCTCGATCCGGTTCGTCATACCGATGAGCAGCACGTGGTTCTTGATCGCGTCCGGGATCCGCCGCAGGAACTCGGCCACTTCTTCGACGTGGTGAAGTCCCTGGCTGCCCCCGAGCTGCCGATCCGACAGGAACGACTCCATCTCGTCGATGACGACTACGGCGGGCGAAGCCTTGAGCGCATCCTCGAACGCCTTCGCGATCTTCTTTCCAGTTTCGTGAATGTAGGGACTGCCGATCGTGCTCGAGTCGATGGAGAAGCTCGGCCATCCGAGGTACTCGACCACCCGCTCGACGGCAAAGGTCTTGCCGCACCCTGGTGGTCCGTGGAGCACGACAGGCGACGGGAAGTCGATCCCGAGCGCCCGATAGGTTTCCGCGTTCTCGACGATGTCGACGACGTGCTCTCGAAAGAACCGCTCGAGGTCGGCGCGCCCGGGTAGGCGAAACGGCACCTTCGTCTCGCGCTCCTGCGCATGCGGGTCTCGGACAGCAGCTGGACGGATTGACTCCGCCGCGACGGGGCCGACCGAAATTGCCACTCCCGCGTCGGTCCCGGGAACAGCGTATCCCCCAGCCTCCAGCAGCGCGCGCAGGTCCATCGGGGTGAGCCAACTCAGGAGGGACACCAACCGCCTGAATGACCTCGCAGACACTCGCACGCCGCCGGACAACCACCTGCCAAGGACGAGATCGTCCGGCGCCGCCTCGGAGAGCGACCAAGTCGGAAGCAGGCGCGACAAGCGCTCGACGTAGATGCTGTCGTGGAGAGGGGCGGACGGAAGGACGCGGCGCGTCTCGCGCAGCGAGACGGCAAAAGCGATTGCCTCAGCTTGGCTCGACGGCGACGTAGCCGACTCGAGCGGCACCAGCGTGTGACGCGGCTCGCTCAGAAGGACCTGAAATACGTCGTTTCCAAAGCGAATAGGAGACAGCGTTCCTTCACTGAGCACGCCCTCAGAGACCCACCTCGTCGCGAGCGCGTCCTTCGCGATCAGCGCCCTGCCCCCGGATGTCGTCTCGAACACCTGCCAGTCCTGACCCTCGTACAAGGCCGCCCGGCACGCTGCCCCCCCGGGGAGGTTCAGGCCGACAGGGAACCAGGGATCAGAGACCACGCTCACCCTCGAAGAACGTTTGCGACGTCGAACATCTCGTCGTCCGCGACCGCAGAGATCCGGATCTGGTTCAGCTCGCGAACGACACCGCGCAACCGATCGATGTCGTCCTCGTTCAGAGCGGCCAGGCCTCGCTGGACGAGCTCCCGGTGCCGTCCGCGGTCCGAGAACGCGCCGGGCTCCTGTGCCATCGACTTGAACCGATCCACCACGAACCAGTCCTGGCGCCAAAGGATCTCGAACCCCCTGCCGCGGATCTCGTCGAGAACGTTTTCGAAGTCGCGATCCGTTCGGTCGATCGCGCGCTGCGCCGTCTTGAAAAGGTTCTCGATCGCGGAGAGCTCCGTGGGCCTCGCGAACTTCTGGATGAACTTGCCGAACGAATCCTTCAGGCCGTCTAGCTCGAGTTGCCGGATCTCCTTCAGGTGGCTCTTGCGAACCTCCGAGATCAGGCGCTTTGCCTCGAGGACATCATCCATCGCCTGCTTCGCTGCCTCGGCGTCCACACGGTCAGGTTTGACCTCAGCGGCGGACGACAGCCGGTTCTTTGCGGCATCCAGCTTGGGATCGTCGATTCGCTCCGCCAGCTCCTCGACGCGACCCTTCGTCACCTCGCTCTCGCGGACGATCTGCGCGGTGTCCGCGGTGAAGTCGAACTGGCCCTCCTGTCTCGAATAGAAGTTGCGTCCTGAGTGGAACGCGGCGCCGATGCTGGGGACCGATACCTCGAGAATCACCGCACCCGAGTCGGAGAGCTCATACTCGCACACAAGTTCCGCCTCCGCCGCGATGACTCCCTCCTCGAAATCGGCCCCCGTCAGCTTCATGATGCCGATGAAGCGATTGTCCGAGACTGGATCTTCGATCTCCCCTTCCCAGAGCTTCAGGTTCAACGCTCCGTCGGAACCTGCCCTCAACGACTCGGCCGCCCTGAAGGTCAGTCTTCCCCGCTTGGGCAGCGGATCGCCCGCCCTCGCGAGCCACACGAGGCTGGGCCTACCTCCTCGGCGATCGGCGACTTCTACGCCCACGGAGTGGGATGCCGGGATCGCATCGACCGTGGCCGCCGTCCGCGTCATTACGATTCGGCTCGTCTCGAGCTGGATCGGGTTGCCCGTGCCGTCGAAGGCGAAGACCTTGAAGACGTGCTCTCCGTGCTTCTGGAGCTGCACGTCGATCGAAGCACCATCCTTCAGCGGCACCCGTCCCGAAGTCCACCCCGTGTCGACGCTGTCGACCTGGAACTCCATCCCGGCTGAACCGCCAGCTCCGAGCTTCGCAACGATCCGCGCCTTCGCGTCCGGCGTCCTCGCGGTGTACGAAAACGCCACCTGGACCGGGCCGCTCGCAGCCAAGGTTCCCTTCGACGTCTTGCGCCCGCGGCTCGCATCCTCCCAATCGATCGACTCCGCGAAGAGGGCCGCTCCCTCCGCCACGGCAGTCATCGGGTTCACCTCGGTGCTGCCCTCGATTCCGAGCTTCGATGTCACCTGATCCCGAAGAGGCTTGTAGTGCGTCGGGCCCCCGACGAACACAATCCGCTCCACGTCTTCCGGAGCGTAGCCAGCCCTGGCGATCGTCTCCCGGGTGGCCTCGATCGAATCCTGAACCTTGGGTCCGACGATCCGGTCCACGTCCTCGCGCCGCAGCGGAACCTCCAGGTAGATCTCGGTCCCCTGCGTGTCCCGGGTGCGGACCTCGGTTTCCTGGAGCGCGACGATGGCTTCCTGCTTGGCCGAAAGCTCGATCTTCGCCCTCTCCGTGGCCCACGTCGCGAGCCTGGAGAGCGTCAGGTACTCTGGTTCATGCAGAAACGTCTCCGGCAAGTCGAAGTGCTCGAGCAACCACGGCGCAACGACCTGCTCGACGAGCAGCCGGTCGAAGTCGCGACCGCCACACATCGCGATGCCACCGTGGGCGAGAAGGCTCACCCTGCCCGCGATGCTCTCCGCCACTGCGACGTCGAGCGTTCCGCCCCCGAGGTCGTACACGACGAAGATCCCGTCCGCCTTGCGGCCGCGCATCACGCTCATGACGGCCGCGACGGGCTCCTGCATGAGAGCGACCTTCCCGAAGCCGGCCATCTCCGCTGCCTGGAGGGTGGCATCCTTCGCCATCTGGTTGAACGCCGCGGGCACGGTGATGACAGTCCCGGCGTCCTCGGCCGCCCTCGCCTCCTCGGGCAGATACCCGTAGAGCGCCTTCAGTATCTCTGCGGAGCACTGCTCAGGCGTCATCGTGACGTTCACGGCCTTGAGGACGACGGGCGTGCTGCTTCCCATGAGCCGCTTGAAAAGCACCGCCGCGTTGTCGGGGGTGTGCGGGGCAGAATCGTAGGCGCGCCTGCCGACGTGCTTGTTCCCACGCCGGTCCATGTAGATCGCCGACGGCGTCACGTCGTTCTGGTCCGGGCTCTTCCAGAGGCGGAGGTTCTCCCCGTCGTACGAGCAGATCGCGCTGTTCGTAGTTCCGAGATCGATCCCGACGTACTGCTTCATGTCGTCACCTTCCGCAGGAGAACCGTTCCGGTGCGCACGACGCCGTTCGGCCCCATTATGATCGGCTCGAGCATCTGGTCGACCACGAGGGTGTCGTCCGGCCCGAAGTCGGCCGCGTTGATCGCGGTTGCCGCGATCCCGGGATCGAAAGCCTGCTCCTCGATGTTGACGATCCGCAGGCCTGCGGCGTCCAGCGATTCGCCAAGCCGCTTCAGATACCAGCGGAGCTGGCTGTCGAACCGACCCTTCTCACCCGCGTCGAGCTTCGCCATCATCCGCAGGAAGACGCGGCTGAAGCGCCAGGAGTCGATCGCGAGATCGACGAGAGCGCTCTTACCGGGTTCGGTCATGTGCGGGGGCCTCTCGGTCACCGCAGGTACATGACCTGAATCTCGAGGTTGCTCACCCTACGCTCGAGACCCTGAAGCTCATCGTGGGCGCGTTCGGCCTCAGCAGACGCCGCCTTCGCGTCCTCCGCGGCAGAGCTCACGTCCCATCCGAGCGCCTCGGCCCGGTGGCTTAGGTGCCCGAGTAGGACAACGAGAACCACGAGCCCGAGACCCTTCTTCAGAATTTGATCGGCGCTCTGCGATGCCGCCGACCTGTCGCGGAGCAAGTAGATCGCGAGCACGCCCACGATCAGGACCGGTAGGAAGTACGCGAACAGCCACTCCTCGGCCTCGAGCCCGTGATACGCGGAGACTCCCGCGAGGAGCACGGCCACCACCGCGAGTGTAATCTCCTGCCGACGGTTCATCGCCCCCCCGCTCTGCGTTCCATTCTGCGAGACACACGGACACGAGCCCAGAAGCCAGCACGCTTTACGGCTTCTCGAGTTGCGCTGCCTCAAGGTTCTCGGAGCGTCGTGGGGTATCGTAGCACCGGACATAGCCGGGACAGTGTCGTGCGTGTTCGGTACCTGCATGCAGAGCGCAGGAACGTTCGCCTGCGCTTCGCTCACCATTGTTGGGCCCCCTACGTCGCCGCTCGCGCGCCCCATCGATAGCGATCGCGTTGGTAGGCGTACCAAGCCGCCAATGCAGGATCACGGATCGCTTCCGCCGCAGCGAAGACGTCCTCGTACGCGGCGCTCCGATAACGGCTCGGCTGGGTGAGCAGCGAACCCCAGACCTCAGCAACCGTCGCTCCCGCCGATTGAAGAGCCGGAGCCGTGATGACCTCGTGAAACGCTCGATTCGCACGCGGGCAGACGTGGACGCAGGTCACGGTCGAGAGCCCGAGCTCGCCGTCCTGCTCGGCTGCCGCGGCAAGGAGCTGTTGCCGGAGATGCTGGTCGAACGGTTCGATCAGCAAGTCCGGTACGGTGAGCGCCCCTTCGCGACGGAAGGGGCTCCAGGGACTTGCGAACGCCGGCTCGTATATCTGGATGCGGCTAGTTCCAAACGGACTCCGGGGCTGGAATGCTGCATCCCGGTAATCCTCGGTGTACTTTGACTCGAGCAGGATTCCGTGTCGCTGGCCTGAGCGATCCCGGTACACGAAGAGGAGATCCGCGCTTGTGGCGAACTTGCCTCGTCTTCGATGCCTTCCCTTCTCACCGAGGTAGTTGGTCCCGCTTCGGCCGATCCACTCAGGCTCTGCGAGTGCGCCGCTAGGACCCGGCGGTTCCACACCCACGAGTTCCGGAACGATGGTGCGGAGCGTCGCAGCCAATGCCGCCGGACTCCTCGCCAGTCCCCACCAGAAGTTCAGCGCGCAGACCTGAGAATCCAGGAGGTTCGGCGACGGGCCTCGTGACGTGCGCGTTCCGTAGTCCTTTGTGTCTTCTTCATGCCAGGCAATGTCGTATGTCTCGAAGAACGACAGCAGTTCGTCTCTGATGGCCAGCCACAAGTTGCAGTTCGCGGATGAGGCAGGAAGGAAGTAGTCCTGCTCAATCCCCCGCCAGGTGCCTTTCTGGCGCGCGTCGAGCGGCATCTCTTCGCGAGATGCGACCTCGAGTTTCCATCGGCCTTGGGCTCGACGCTCGGCAGTCTTGTATGCCGTCGCCGGCGATTTCGCACCGGGCCTACTGCGTACGCCGCCGCTTCGCTCCGGCATTGGTGGCTTCTCCATGGGTCTGCGCGCGAGGGCCCAGAGTGGACTTGGAAGGCCTCTACGTCACCAAGAACTCCACGACTCGGTCGATCATCTCGTCCCACGTCACGTACCGGTCAGCGAATGCCATTATGCGGAGGTTGTTCTGCTTCCCCCTCGCCACTGCACCGCCGGACGCTGCCGAGCGAAGTTCCGCGCAGTCAAACATCGCATATCGAGCCGACCCTCGGGGGCGGGTCGTGTCGAGAAGGACCCAGCGCACCGCACCGCTGATCACAGCGAGCTCCTCAGAAGGACGCAGAAGCATCTCGACCTGCGTGCCACCGCCGGCGTCGTTGCCGATGCCGATGCGCCCCGCGGCCGCGCTGAAGCACTTCGCCTCGAGGAAACGCACACGCGTTCCTGTCGCATGTCGCATAAATACCGCGATGTCGAGGCCGAATTTCGGAAGAACCGAAGCATCCACGCCCGTTTGCTTCAGGCGTAGCCGAATAGTGGCCACGAGCGCGGCTTCGAACGCTTTCTCGTTTTCGACGAACGGATCGCCTGATATAGGCATCTTGGACATAGCGCCCCTGCACTCACGCGGGCTCACACGTCGAGGGTATCTGCCTAGCCGCGACGTTCCGACCAGCTCTACCGTGTCGTAGCCCTGGCCCACGTCTACGGCGAAGAGGATGCTCGTTTGCGGCGCGGCGGCATGTTCTCGGTCTGCCGCGCTGAAGAACGACACCCCGTCTCCTCCGGCTTCTCGAAGGACCAGTCGAATCCGGCCTTGTTCGCGGCAGCGCACGCGTTGATCAGGTCCGCAAGCTCCAGGTGTTCCTGTTTCTCTGCGTCCGTTGCCGCTCGCCACTGCTGCACGTCGTCCGTCACGTCCTTCGTCGTGACCTTCCTGATCGAGCAGGCTTCCGTCAGGTACGCGAGCGCCCACGTTTCGCGGACCTCGTAGACACTCTTGCAGTGTTCTTTGGCCATCCCGCCGCACCATTCCCTAGACTGCTCGACGATCTTCTTAACGTCCTCGTCCTCCGGGAACTGCTGCGACAACGCGACCAAGCGAGCGTGAACGGGGTTCACGTCGCGCGGCGTAGAGCAATGCTTCTGGAAGTCTTTGAACTCTCTCGCCCAGAGGACGAAGTGAAGCCGCTGCCTCTGAACGACGTGGACGTTCGTCGGCTCGAACTTGGTCAGCTCGCTCACCAAGCGGCACGAATCGAAGGCAAGCGCCTCTTTTTCGGCCAGCGCTGAGTCAGCGTCCGAGGGGATCTTCTCGAATCCCTCGTACCGAAACTGTCTCGGTGAGTCGATCCGGGTCTTCGCGATCTCGAATTCGCTCGACAGGTCGTACCGGAACAACCCGTCGGCATCGGCGCCGATGTCATCGGAGCAGCTCAAGAGCGTGGTGCACTCCGCTGGGGCCGGCGAGATCTGGTTGCCGAGCGCCTCACCACACGTTCTTGCGCGTCTCAGCCAGGCACGGGCGATGTCTGCTCTTCCCCGGAGCTCCTTCGGGTCGGTTACGAATCCTTCGAAACGATAGCCTTTGAAGATTCCGATCGCCGCCAGTGCGGGATACTTCTTGAAGACCTTCGACTCGGCCGCTTCGTTGTCGGCTTTCTGCTCCTCCTCCGCCTGCAATGCGGAGAGGTGCTTCGACACCTCGCGCATCCGCGGGTAGATTTCGTCGATGGCGCTGCTGAGCTTCTGGATGTGCGACAGCGCGGACCGTCTGACTTCGTGAAACCGCTGCGGGTCTTGAGGTGAAGGTAGCTTGAGGGCCCCCTTGGCCGGGAACGCGGCTCGGGGATCTTGGGCACTCGCTGGCGAGAACGCCACGATGGCCAGGAGCGATGCGAGCGTCTTCCCCCTCCGGCACATAGACTTCTGAGAGCGCGCATCTCCGCCTCGGGTGTTCTTCATCGGTCCCCCGCGCTGGGCGGTATCAATCGCCACGCGCACGAGCTTCAGCTGGTCGTTGCTTGTGCCGTCTCCGTCACCGCAGCTCTAGCCGCACGAACGAGTTCCACTCGTCGATCGCTTCACTCCCGGCCTCCTGGTGAGTTCGGGCCGCCTCCTTCTGCTCGCTGACGAACTCCTTGATGCACTCTCCGTATCGCTCCACTTCGTCCTTGAAGGACTCGAGCTCACTTTCAGAGCTGAAGCGGTACGGCTTGTAGGGCTTTCTGCAGTGATGTGACGGCGCGAAGTCGTCGGCCAACGTGCTGACCGCGGCTCCAGCACCAAGCACGAACATTGCGGCCATCAGCGCCGGTCTAAGGCAGTGGCTCACGGGTCCTCCCTATGCCTGCGCTCCAGTCACTTGAATCGTTGCTGGATGAACTGCTGCATCTGGTGCCCCGACAGTTCCGCCGTGGACGCTCCCGCTCGCACGAAGAAGCGCTGATTGTCGCCCTCCTTCAGGAACGCCGGAGACCCCGCTGGCTTCGCATCAATCACGAGGACGCGCTTGTCCTCGTAGCTGGTGAAGTGCGGATGGATGTACAGCGTGAACTGGCCACCGATGCGGTCCTTAAGAAGATTGTCGAAGTGAAGGAGCATCTTGTCCTCTGACTCGAACCCGTCTTCCTCCACGCCGACAGGGGCCCCGTCGTCGGCGACGCCGATGACGAGCGTCCCTCCCGACGCTGCGTTCAGGAACCCGGCGATCGTGCGCAGAACGGTGAACTCCATCTTGGGATCAGGCTTCCGCGTGTGGAGGTTGGTGCGGAGCGTCGACTTGAACTCCGTCGTGACGCCCTCGCCACCCTTCACGAGAGCCGGAACATCGAGAACCTTCGGCTTCGCGTGCTCGTGCGCACCGACGAGTCGCGCGTAGCCATCCCGGATGACCCGCGCCATGATCTCCCGGCGCTTCTCGAGAAACTCTGAGTACTGCATCGCCGCCCACCCGTCCGGCAGGGCATGCCAGCGGTGCATGTCCAGCAGTTCCTGGGCGGCGAGCCCCTTCGAAAGGGCGGGGAGGTACTTCGCCGGCGCGTCCTTCGAAATCTTCGCGTTGTCACCCCACTCCACCAGGGCGTAGTTCGCGATCTGGTTCGTATCCCGCGCCGATGCGATTCCGACTGAGGCGAGGTGCCCCTTGGGGAAGAGGTGGTGCTTCTCGATGGCGTTCCTCGGGCCGCTCACCGACGGGTCGAGCAAGTCGGAGACCGTCTGTTTCGAGAAGAGGACGCGCGCATCGAGCAACACCAGCGCCGCGTAATAGGCGAACAGCGCCGGGCTGCGCGCAGCGGACGTTGCTAGCTTGCCGGGCAGCGTGATCGACCAGAAATCGCCGGTCAGCTCCTCGTCGCAGGCGGCCTGAAGCGTCTTCACGAACCCATCTGCGTCTTTCACCCCGCGCAGTCTCGCGAGGTCGAACTCCATCGTGGACTCGGGAGAGCTGCTGTAGCGCGCCGTGAGGCTGCTCATGAAGAACCACTGCGCGATCAGCTTCCGGAGGCTACCCTCGTCGACCTTGAACTTCGAACGGCCGAGCAGGTACAGCACGTAGCTGTAGACCAGGGCCGTCTCCGAACTCACCATCGAGTCGTTTCGATAGCCGGCCTGCCGGATCGCGTTGAAGAAGCCGTGCCAGTGTGCCAGGTCGAGCGTCTCCGCCTGCGCACCCTTGAACGTCTCGAACTGCTCCGCGCGCCGCTCAGCGGTCACCGCACCGGTGTCGAGGTCCTTCCCTCTCAGAAGGGAGTACACGTGCTTCAGCCGGGCGCGCTGGAACCCGAGCCCAACTGCGATTCGCAGAAGCTGATCCGGCGACGGCTTGATGAAGTGGTTGTGAGGTGACTTCGCCTTGGGAGCCTTCGCGTCGCGACAGAACTGCTCGAGCTGAGTGCGCCCTTCGTCCCAGTAGACGCTCATTAGCGTGAGGATGAAGTCCGACTGGACGAGCGACTTGCCCTGACTGTTGATGCGCACGAACACTTCGGCGACCTGGTCGTCCTCCACCGTGGAGGCGAGCTCGAGCGCGGTGAACGGGTATGCTCGCAGCGAATACAGGCGCTGTATCGCCTGCTCTACTCGCTGCCGTTCGCCGTCATCGAGCTGACGCACAGTCGCGATGCTCTGGAAGTACGTCTTGACCAAGTCAAAGAGGCTTAGGTGGTTGCTCCAGAGAACGGAGATGTCCGGTAGGACCGTCTTGTCTTTTCGGGTCGCCGCGTCTCCGACCTGGAACTCCTGGGTCAGCGGATTGAACGCGATCTCGATCTTCTCAGGCGTGTAGTCCTCTCGCACGACTGGCACGCCACGCAGCACCGCGTACAGCGATGTGAGCCGCTGTTGCCCGTCGACGATGAGAAGGCGCGCGGGCTTCTGTTTGCCCTCCGTGCCGATCGCCTTCGCGTCGGTGGCAAGCGCGTTTTGCCAGAACAGCAGGTAGCCCACCGGGTACCCGCGGTACATCGAATCGAACAGGTCGCGGACCTTCGCATTTGACCAGACGAAAGGTCGCTGGAGATCGGGCAGCGCGAGTTCCCCGAGCTCGATGAACTTCACGAGCGCCTCGAGGTCGTATCGGACTTCCGTGAAGAGAGTCTTGCTCATGTTGTCACCGTGTACAGCGCATCTGGTTCGTCAGTGGTTCGGGCACAAGTGGGGTGCCGCAGGAGGGGCTCACGCTCGTCTGCGACTTACGAATCGTCCAAGAAGCACGACACCGGGGTAGCGGTACGAGGTGATCGGCGAGCGTGGCCACGGTGGCGGCGAGAACCACCACGCGGCGAAGTCGTGAGGTGTCTTCCGGATCTGATGAACAACTTCTAGAGCGGCGAAAGCGTCGAAGTGCTTCGGAGCAACGTCCGGCACGGCGAACACAACCCCAGCGCGCTGTGGTGCAGCGCTGTAGGGCAGACATCGAGCATCACGTACGGCCTCGGCCATTGCTCCTCTGACGCAATCCTGCCGCTGCGCGCCGACGATGGTAGGCCACGCCTGCTTCGCCTCGAGTCCCAGTTCGAGCGAGCCCACGCGGATCCACAGGTCCGCTCGCCCGTTCCCGACGTCGCCTCTCGGCCCCGCCCGCTTCGGTGACGAGTACTCCTCGAGCGCGATCCCACCGCTGGCCCAGGCGGCAGCCGCTACCATGCTCAGGGTCGCACGCTCGTTGTACCAGTACGGAAGATCATTTGGCTGCGTCTGACAGTACTTGCCGATGAGCGTGTTCCATGAGTCGAGGACCGGGCCGAGGCTTCGGGCCCGAGGGGACGTCCACACGCCCGAGTAACTCCGAACCGGCGAAATCTTGGTGACCGCCGTCATCTGGCTATCTCCTCGTCAGTGTTCAGCGGTGCGGCAAACATCCTGGGTTCCGGTGGAGCCTTTCGCGAGCGGTCATGAACGCACGCGCTCGATGTGCACCGCGCGACGTCGCGGAAGCAACCGCGTCACGGCCGGCGTAAGTCGGACCCAGATAATCGCGCCGCGCGGATGCCGATACGCCACCGGCGCGCGCAGCCTCCGGGCGCTGCTGACGATCCATGCATACGAGCCGGGCGCCGGAGCAGTTCCGCGTGAGAACCCCGCTCGGCGAGCGTTGCGCTGGCAGTCCGCGCGCGTCAGCGGGCCGACACATCCGGTGATCGTGCAGGTACCTACGATGGTACCGGACCCGCTCTCGATCAACGCCACGGGTCCGCGAACGGCAGTGGCGCGAGACCGAATCTCCAGCGTCTTCGTGCCGGCCAGGATCTTGTCGAGCGGCCCGGGGAGGATGATGAGTCCGCGTGAGATCGCCGCTCGTTCCTGAATTGCGCCCCTCCTCTTCGAGCGCGCATGCGGACTCATCGGCAGTTGTCCTTCCTGGAAGCGAACAGGAACGGCCAGGCGACCTTACCAGCCTTCCGCGGTGAGATCCCCCGCCTCCGCATCACATCATGTCCCGGCGGTGGGCCAGAGCGTCTAGCGATGGCCGCGAAGCCTCGTTCGTGGGAAGCGCGATCGCCTTCCCCTCGTATTCCCAGTACGGCGTGTGGCGCAGGCTTCGGTCCAGCCGGACGCGCCATTCGGTGTCGAGCTCGAGAAGTCGCAGGTCAAAGAGCGTGTGCAGGTCAGCCCTGAGAAGTAGACCGTTCTGGACGTGATTGGTCTCCTCGCCGCGGAAGGGCACGATGTGAGCGGCCTCGAGGACCTCCGGCACGTCACAGCCCGTGATCGCGCACGTCGAGCCGTATGCGCACAGCAGTGAGTCGCGGAACGGGCCTTGTCCCTGCCGACGGACGATCGCCGCCATCACCGTTCGGCGCCCGTCGGGTAGGTCTTTGGGATCGAACGGCTCGATCTCTGGTGCGGCCTGCGAGGCGGCCTCGGAAGCCGGGGGCGCCGCCTCCCGCACCGAGACAGCCCCAGGACACAGGGAATGCGGCACCTCGAACCCCAGCACCCTCAGGTACTCAATCAACTCCGGCGAGTACCCGACGTGCGGGGTAACCGGCTGCCGCTGCGCTGCGATCTCCATCGCAGCCACGTGGCTCCTCCACGCTCGTCCGTGGACCTCCGCGAGCGAGCCCAGAGGGAACCTGAGCGCGAGCGTTCCAGGCGCGCTCCCGAAGACTTGGCCTTCCTGGACGGCGAGACCAGCGCTCTTGAGCGCGCCGGGCAGCCCGTCCTCGCTCCTAACGATGATCTGGCACCCGTCCGGCGCGAGCGTCAGCGCGTACGGCATCCCCACGTTGAGCCGGACGAAGCTCGGCGCGAACGTGACGGTCCAGCAGGTCCCCCCGAGCGCGTTCGCCGACAGGATGGACCGGGAGAGCATCCGCGCGGCGTCTCGCCGAATCCCGGCGTCGGGGAACAGTGCGGCCCAGCGCGCCGCAGCGTCCCGGTCGCTCTCCCGAGAAATTTCAGCCTGATCGTCTTCGCGCGCGATGCCCGCGGCACTTCCCCCCCGCTGGCGCTCGTCCGCGCCACCGAGCCGTTCAACCGCGCGGTCCCAGAGCGCGAGCAGGGCTTTTTTCGACCAGGGATTCCTTTCGGCCATCTCGAGCAGGAGCCGCCTCGCGGCCTCGTCCTGCTGGATCTCGGTTGGGTTTGGTCCGAACCACTTTGCCTTGCCCCGCGAGTCGAATCCCAGGTGAACGCCATCGTCCTGGATCGGCACGGGGACCTTCAACGGTACGTCGCCCGCCATGACGCCCATGAAGACGCCGCGGCTTCCGGGCGGCGCGACCGCGTCGGGATCCTGCATGTAGGCAAACACGATGCCGTCGGCCGTCGCCGGCATGACCTGCCCCGTCCTCCCGTTCTTCAGCCGGTACGTCGACATGCTGGGCTTCAGCAGGTGGAAGTTCTCCTCGAATGGGCCGTAGTAGACGGCCACGTGTCTCATCGGTTCGCCTCCGCTCGGCGGAACTCCTTGAGTCGATGCCAAGTCAGGTACGTCCGGTGCTCCGGCGCGAGACGCCCGACCCGCAAGCGAGCGTCGAGCCCGAGCCATCTTCGATCGGGAACGGACAAGTGCGGGGAGACCAGGATCTCGCCGTCATCCGCGACAGTGATGAAGCCGGCGTCGAAGGCGGCATCGAGGTGCGGTGCGAGCAGGAGCCCGTTGTAGACGTCGAGCCGCTCGGCGTCCGTGCCGCACGCCGCCCACGGCTTGATGTGGCTCGCGCGGAGTAGCTCGGGGACGGTCAGGCCGGTCACGGCGCACCGGCCCTCCCAGTACTCCATCAGCCCGGCGCGGAAGACGTCCTGGCCTACCCGCTGGACGACAAGCCGCTCGGCTTCGGTGGCGCGCGGGAGCGCCTTCGTCTTTTCCTCAAAGACGTGCAGGAGCTCGTCCGGCAGGGTGCGCGCGAGCTGGTATGCCCGGCGCAACAACTCGTGCAGGACGTCGAAGCCTGGCGTCATCCGCGCAGCCGCAGCCCCGGGGGGCAGCCCGACAGTAGTCGTCGTGCCGAGCGCGCCAAGCGCGCGGTCCACGTCCATCCGGGAGAGCGCGACGACGGGCTGGCCGGCCTTGGCGACGCCGAGCCACACGCGAAGCGGCGCGTGATTGCTTCCGAACGCGAGCCAGTCGCCATGCGCGCCTCGCGGACGGTCGAACCCGTTGTCCGCCGCAGCCTTCTCGAGCCGTGTGGCCGTCAGGGGAGCCAGGCTCACGTCGCGGCTCCTCGCCTACCCTTCTGTAGGATCCGGCGGAGCTCCTCGATAGCCATGGGAATCTCCCGGCCATGGTGCACGACGCGATGGCACGTCGCGCAGAGCAGCGCGAAGGCGTCCGTCCCCTTGGGCACCTGCGGCCCCTTGCTGAGCGGGATGCGGTGGTGCACCTCGAGGACCTCGGCGTGCGAATCGCCGTACCGAGCGCCGACGTCGATGCCGCACGCATCGCAGCGGAGCGCTCCGACAGCCGCGCGAACCTGCAGGAGCCTTTGGCGGTTCGCCGCGTTGCGCTCGGTTGCCACGTGCGTCCGCAGCACCTTCCGCCCTTCCGGCGCGAGCTGAAGGTCGCCGACCTGCTCATCCACGATGGCATCGAGCGTGGGACGCGTCAGCTTGCGGGCACGGACGTTTCGTCCCCGCGTTGGGGAGCACCGGTCCGCTTCCCGGAGCAGGGCATTCAGGCGGCTCGCGATCTCGGCGGGAGGAGTGGCGTAGCTCCGCGGATACCGAAGCCACGCCCATTCCGGGATGCTGCGCCGGACGTCCTCGAGCTCAAGTGGGCGCTGCAGCAGCTTCAGTTCTCCGACCAACGACCTGAATGCAGGACGGTTGCCAAACAGGCCGCGCGTGGGCTCGTCCTCGATGACACCAGTCGCGGTGAACTGCGATCTATTGAAGAGGAAGACTGCATCGTTCCCCGGTTGTGCGTCTTTCGGCACGATCCAGCCAATCGGCTTGCCGCGGCGTGCCGCCCGCTGTAGGGCATTCTTCGCAGTGTTCTCTCCGACCAGAACCCGCAGCATCTCCCCCCCTATCAGTTCTTGCGTCGTGCCGCCTTGCGGCCCGTCTCCTCACGAGGCGGGTGCGCGACACGAGGATCCGCCGGAGACGGGTCGAGCCGCGTTCGGTACGGGCGGCGGGTACGGATAGCGTCCGCCATTGCGGCGTACACCTCCAGGATCACGCGCTTGGTGCGGTACTCCCCGTAGGCCTTCTCATCGTTCTTCCGTACGATAGGGAAAGTGTCGAGGATGTACTCGGCGTCCTCGTGGGAGATGCCGTAAAGATGGAAGAAGGCCGCGTCGAGCTCGCAGCGAAGCGCGAAGCGCCGATCGGGATCCCAGCGGAAAGGGGGGCCGCCATAGCCCAGATCGTTCGCAAAGCCCTCCAGGTCCCACGCTGTGTATGTGAGCTCAAGGACGTGAGGGCGCAGCCACTCAGCGACTGTCAGGCCCGCTCCCCAAGCCGCTGGCTCGGTGTACGCTTCCGGTCGCAGTACAGGAAGCTGTTTCAGTATGAAATAGGTAAGGGAGGTCCCACCGACCTTCTGGCGCGCCGTGTAGTCGAACGGAAGCGCACAGAGATTCGCGTACAGCGCTGCAACGAGCCGGGGGTCCGCACTGGACATCATCAAAGGAAACTTATGCCCTACGGCCGCACACGGGAGCACCGAAGCAACGACGGTCCTCTCGTTGTAGCTCTTGGACACGTCTCGCCAGCCCAGCAGCCACCCGGATGCCTTCGACTGCCCGAGACGCGCTGACACGTCCTCCGCTGCGACCCAGTATCGCGGCGATGGAGAGTAGTAGGGATCGGTGAGCTTCGTGAGTGGCACGTCTGGAAGAGCGCGTGTATCCGTCCCCTCCTTCTCCGCGGGGCGATCCGCGTAGTCGCCATACCTGTGATCGAAGTGGTGCAGCATCTTCCCTTCGATCAGCGGCAGGTAGCGAGTCCCGTTCCCGACGTATCCGCTCCCGTCACGCGCACACCCGCTTGACTCTAAATCCGCTCGAGAACGGAATAGTTCCGAGTCATTCGCCATGTGAAACATGGTCATGAACCGAAGTGCCCACGGATTGCCGAGCGGATCTTGTTCGCGCCAAAGGACACCTACCCTCCGATACAGCGCTAAGTTGATGTTCGCGTCGCGCCCTGATCGGAAGGTAGGACAAGTCCTCGTGTTGGGATTGACGACGCGAAAGTCGGCTGCCGCAAGCGAGAAGTGCCGTAGCGGATTACTGAGATCAGCCACCTGGTACGCAAAGAAGAGTAAGTCGGCCCGCTCCCGACCCGATCCGATAGTGAGCAGTGAGAACTTCGTCTGCCTTGCCACGTCGACGAAGATGCCGTCTTTGTTCTCAAAGTCGTAGATAGAACGCAGTTGATCGGCGTCGACCAGCGCACAGAAGTATTCTTTTGTTGTATCGTCCGTTGCGATTCCAGTCGGCACAATGAAGCCGGCGCGCCCCGACGGTCCGAGAATGGTCCGGTTATGCTCGGCAAAGAGCGTGTACGTGTTCACGTCTCCCTTCCCGCACAGCGGGAACCGGCCTGAGTTGCGAGCCAGGTGGCTTTGACCTTCGGCCTCCCGGCTCGCCGCCTTCCAGTCGCTCCACAGGGCGGGGTCGATCCTGGGCAGGGCGCTTATGAGCTTCTTGCGGGACGCAGCATTGGGAGCATCCGCGATCTCGGGGCTGCGCGAGGCGAAGAACTCCTGTTCCTGAAGCTTCACCCGCTCCCACGGTGGGTTTCCAATAACGACGTCGAATCCTCCCCGCGCAAAGATTTGAGGGAACGCAAGGTGCCAGTGAAAGAATCGGTACTGGCTCGATAGGTCTTGCACCGACTTCTCGGTGAGCGGCGGCTGACCCCTTCCATCACGAATCTGCCTCCACAACTCGTTCGTCGGTGCTGCCTCCACAATCGGGGAGGGCTTCTTTGGTTCTAGAGGTGGCTTGGGCCAAACAAATGCCGCGCACCAAGCATCGGCCACAAGCCGTTGGTGCCGGTAGGCAGCGGAGGCGCGAAGATCTTCCCAGCGAGCTTCCTTGCTAGCCACGGCTGCTAGATCCGCATCGGGAGCCTCGTCGAGCGCGGCAACTGCTTTGGCTACCTCAGCGGACTCCCGCTCGCCAACCGGCGCTTTCGACAGATCAAACGCTCGCTGCCCTTCTGCGGCAGCCTTGTTTTTCTTCTTGAGGAGGCTCGCCGTCTTCTTGTCGTCCCCCTCGATGGGCTCGAAGGCGGCATCGGGCACACCCCTCTTCATCAACTCCGGCGTCGCACCGAGGAGCGCATTCCCGCGTTGGACGTGAGAGTCGAGGAACGAGAGCGGTTGCCCGGGCTCGACGGCCTCCATCCAAAGACTCACGCGGCAGAGTTCCACCGCCATCGGGTTCACGTCGACACCAAAGACGCACCGACTTATGACTTGGCGGAGCGCGTGGCGGTACTCCGCGGGCAAGGGAGTTCCCTCGGCTTGGAGCCGCGCCACCTGCGCCGCGAGGCGGCGCGCAGCAGCGAGAAGGAAGTGACCGCTGCCGCACGCTGGATCGACGATGGCGAGGCGGAGGAGCGCCTCCGCTGGGCTCGCGGGGTTTGCCGCGATGGTCTGCTGCACCACGGGTTCAAGCGCGGTATCGAGTAGAACCTGCACGAGCGAATCGGGGGTATAGTAGCTGCCCGTCGTCTTCCGAGCGTTCCCCTTTGTCTCGGCTCCCGTAGCGAACGTGAAGCCTCTTCCTCCTCCAACGATGCGCGGCACTAGCTCGAGGAGGCTCTCATAGACGCTGCCGAGCTCCTCAGGCCCCATGTCGCGCCAGTTCACGCGCGAGAGCCCGGAGTCCTCGCGCAGCCATGAGAGCTTGAATAGCGCCAAGAGAATGGCGCGGTTCTCAAGCCTCGCGGAGTCCAGGTGAGGACACTGGTGCGCGGCGAAGATGCCACCGAGTGCGGGCAGGGCGAGTCGCGGCTCGCCGGTAGCCACGCCGCGCAGTACGACCTTCAGTCCCTCCCACAGGTCTGAGAAGCGATCGTGTGCGCTTCGCTTGAGCGACCGATCGCGGACTCGGCGAAGGGCGTACCCGTCCGCGTAGAGCTTGCGCTGGGCTTCGTCCGCGCCGTCGGGGTGCAGCACCCCGCGCTCCTCGACGGTCAGGAGGAAGATGATCCGGTAGACGAGGCGGAGCAGTTCCTGGAAGTAGGCCTGTGTCGTCAGATTCCCGGCGTGCAGCGCCTCGCGTAGGCCTGCGTTTCCAGGGTGTGCGAGGAAGCCCGTCCCGAGCGCGACAAGAGCGTCCTCCACCCCGTTCCGCAGGTGCTCCCGAGCACGCGTGCCCTCCTCGCGACCGGCCGCGCGCCACGCCTCGAGGGCACACTCGGCCGCCGGAGTCCCGTGCCTGCCGAAGCGGGTTTCGTGTGCGACGAGCCACAGGGCGGCGAAGTCGGCGTAGCGGGTCTCGGTGAAGATCCGCTCGAGGTCGGCCTCGAGCCAGGTCGGGCGCGTGAGGCTCGCGTTGTCACGGAGCACGCGGAGCGTGACCCCATCGCTGGCGATCCCCCACATCGCGCCGTCCGAGGCGTTCAGGTACTCCTGGGCGAGCCCGAAAGCACTTCGTCGACGCGCACCGTCGCCGAACACCGGGTTGGGCCGGTCCAGACCCGAGCCCGCAGAACCGATCACGACGGGCACGCGACCGCCAAGCGCGACATGGCCGAGGGGGTACATCCTCCCCTCCACCTCGAGCGATCCTGTCGCGGCGAGCGACGCAAAGCCGAATGCCTCGCGCAGGAGCGCAGTCACGAAGCGCTCCGCGAGCGCCTTCGGGTCCGCGCCCGCGGCCTTCCCGGCGGCGAACTCCGCCCAGTGCGCCTGCGCGATGCGCCAGTAGCGGCCGATCTCGTCCCGGACGTTGAGGCCCTTCGGGATCCGATAGTCCGCCTCTCCCTGCTGGTCCGCCAGGAGCTGTGCCACGCGCGCGAGCCACTCGGGCGAGAGGAGCCCACCTTCGATGGTGAGCGCCTCGAACGCGATCTGGACGTCACGGTCGCGGCGGCGACGGGGGGCCATCTCAGCGATCTCCCGGGAGGAGGACGTAGACCCCTACGACATCGGGCGGAAGGAGCGCCTTCACCGACCACGAGCCGCGTGCATCCGCCGCCTCGCGGACCCGCCTGTGATCAGCGAGGAGCGCCTCGGCACGACGCCGCGTGAAGGCTTCCAGCTCCGCGATCCGGTCGGAGAGCAGATTGACGGCCTTCGCGAGAACGCGCTCCACCACCCGCGCCGGCGGGTCCTTTAGCGGGGCGAGCGTCAGGAGCTTGAGGGCGTCCAGTCCCTCGACGACCCGCGGGGACTCGACACCGCCCCAGGCGAGAGCGGCGGCCTCCTCGACCAGCAGGGTGGAAACCCGTCCCCTCCTCGCGGTCAGCTGGTGGCGCAGCCGCAGTAGCGCCACGGTGGTCTGCTCCGAGACGTCCTTAGAGACCCAGCAGCCGATGCGGCCCAGCACGCCGGCATCGGGGGCCTCGCCGTTCCCGGCGTCGTCGCGAACGTCTGCGAGCGTCCGCTCTAGGAGAGTCTCCGCAAGGATCGCGACGAGTGGGTGGCTACGCTGCACGGCCCTGCACCGCGGCGCAGGAGGGGTCGCGAAGTCCACGAGCGGGGCTCCCGTCAGCCCCTCCGCCTCCAACCGTTCCCGCACGTCCTCGGGGAGCGGCGCGAGCGCCGCCTTGAAGCCCCGGCGCTTCGTCGACGAGAGGGGCTCGAGCCCGGACCCGAGGCGGGCGAGAGAACGACCCGTGAACCGCTCCACGTCCCCCTCTCCGCCGATCGCGGAGAGGGTCTTCTGCCACTCGGGGAGGACGTCGTCGGGCCTGAGGCGGCGCTGGGCGAAGACGGTGCGGTTCGCCTTTGCGACAATGGCGGCATCGCGCCAGCGATCGTCGATCGCTCTGGCCTCCGGCGTCTCGCTGAAGTCGAGCACGCGCTGCTTGCGATCGGACTTGTGTCGCAAGAAGACTGCACGCATCAACGCCTGCGTGAGTGAGTGGCTCTCGTCCGGCAGCGGGACCGGGACGCCCAACTCCTGCCGGATCTTCTCGGCCTTCCGTAGGATGACCTCGAGGACGGCGCCGTCGACCGGGTTGTTCGCGCCGTAAATGAGCGTCGCGCGGACGACGGGGCTCTTCTGGCCGAAGCGGTCCACCCGTCCCTCGCGTTGCTCATGACGAGTGGGGTTCCAGGAGAGGTCGTAGTGAACCACCGCGTCGAAGTGACCTTGCAGGTTGACGCCCTCTGACAGGCAGTCGGTCGCAACGAGGAGGCGCCGCTCCGCTTCGCCCATGTCCTCGACCCGCTCCTTGCGCTCGTCCGACGTCAGCTCGCCCGTCACGACGGCCAGCTTCACGCCACCGAAGCGCCCTTCGAGGTGCTTCGCGAGGTAGTGCGCGGTAGCGATGTACCGGCAGAAGACGACCGGGTTGAAGCCATCGTCGATGAGCTTGCCGAGGTGGTCGGTCAGGAGCTTCAGCTTGGGATCGCCGGACTGGCCAGCCAGCTTCTCGGCTTCGTCGATCAGGCCGGCCAGCGCGCGATCCTCGATCTCGAGAGGAGGCTCTACGTCGTCCTCGACCAGTACATCGCTCGAGCCATCGAAGATCCGCTCTTCGAGAGCATCCTCTTCGAACTCCCCTTCGCCTGCTCGGGCGCGGCTGCGGAGCGCCTGCGCTCCGGCGGCCGGGCTCGAGGCGACGCAGCGCATCAGCGCGAGCGTGCCCCAGAAGTTCAGGCGTCGCCGGCGCTCGTCACCGCCGGCGGCCTCCACCACCGCAGCGCAGTAGTCCAGTACGCCCTCGAAGAAGCGGTCCCAGGCACCAGTCAGCTGGTAGGTGAGCTCCTTCGTTTCGCGCTTGGGGAAGGTGTGCCCTTCCTTCCACTCGTCGAGGTCCGGCCTGCGCCGTTGAACGAAGTGGCGCGACAGCGCCTCGCGGAGTTCCTCCCGCTCCTTCCCACTCGCGTCCTTGAGCGTCCCGAACCGCGCGTCGATGAGACCGAGGAGACGATAGAAAGCGTCCTCGTCGCCGCTGTGCGGCGTGGCGGTGAGCATCACGAGGTGGCGGGCAATCGCCGCCGCGCCGCTCGCGACCAGACCCTTGAGCAGCTCGTAGCGCTGGTGCCGCCCCGCTCCGGGTGCCGCGCACGTATGCGCTTCGTCCACGATGACGAGCTCGGGGCACGCCCGCAGGAAGTCGTCCCGGCGCCGATCGCTCTTGATGTAGTCGAGGCTCACGACGGTGAAGCGGTGGACAGAGAAGATGCTCTCCGTCTGCGGCAGGTCGCGCTCGAGCCGGTTCGCCGTGCCGGCGGTCACGGCGACCGCTCGGATGTGGAAGCGGTCCTCGAGTTCCGCAAGCCACTGGTCGACGAGGTGGGGCGGACAGAGCACCGTGAACCGCTCGATCTCCCCGCGATCGAGGAGCTCTCGCGCCACCAGCCCCGCTTCGATGGTCTTGCCGATGCCCACGTCGTCGCCGATGAGAAGGCGAACGGGGTCGAGCTTCAGCGCCATGAGCAGCGGCACGAGCTGGTAAGCGCGGGGCTCGACCGAGATCTGGCCGAAGCTGCGGAATGGGCCCGCGCCGCGGCGGAGCGAGAGCAGGAGTGCGTCGCGGAGGAGGAGCGCCGAGTCCTGTCCGCCCTGCTGGGCCAAGGCCGGAACCGGGAAGGTCGCGTCGGTGACTGGCTCGGCCTCGAGGCCGAGGTGCACGACGGCGAAGTCCTCCTCGGAGCCCGAGACGGGCCGCAGCCTGAGAACCTCCGCATCGCTTCCCGTGAGGACGATCCACTCGCGCCCCCGGGCGCGCACGAGGCTGCCCGGGCTGTACTGGACGTTGGGCATGCGCTAACCCCGGAGTTCCTTCGCGAGACGCTCGAACGGCTCGCCCCAGCGGTCCTCGGTTCCTTCGAAGGCGATCACCTCGTACCCGCGGTCACGCAGCGGGCCAGCCTGCGAGGCGTCGCCGAGCACGACCGCGACGAAGAGGTCGCGCCAGACGAGCGGGTACGTCTCGCCGTTCGCGGCGAGCGGCTCCGGATCGGGGCGCGGCAGATCCCGATCGAGCGCGAGCGCGAGCCACCGGGCGACCGCGGGAGACGCGGATGGGCCTCGAGGAGAAGCCGGGGCGGCGGGCTCGGTGGACGGATCCTCCACCTGCTGGGCGAGGCCCTCCACCCTGGCTGACGCGAGCCTCCAGAGAATCTCGCGCGCCTTCTCGTCGCGGCGGTCGAGTAGCTCGTGGTCGGGCTGGTTGTAGTACGACATCACGCACCGGTAGCACGCCGCCACGCAGCGCGTCCCCGCCACGTCCCGGAGCTTCTGCGGATCCGGGGGCAGCGTCCGGCCGTCGGGGCCGAGGTCGAAGTGCAGGATCCGAAGCGCGCGGAGCGCGATCTGCGCGACCGACTCCGGCTCCGCTACGAGCCGGGTGAGCACGCCCGCGCCGCCCTCCGTCGCCTCGTAGAGCAGGAACCCCTTGCGGTCGTCGCGGGTCGGCATCGGCTCCGCGAGGATCTCGCTCTCCTCGAGTTGGAAGACCGACTCGATGCCGCGCAGCAGCGCGTGCTGGACCGTCGCGAGCGTCTTCTCGTCGAGGCTCGTCTCGGCCGGCTTCACGAGAAGCGCGTTCTTGCGGTCGAGCACCCACGGCACGATCCGCTGACGAGGCGCCGCGGTGGGATCGCCGGTCCCGTCGCCCTCGTCCTCGTTCTTCGCCCAGTAGCCCGTGACCGGGTCGATGAGGAACCCGAGCTGCTTCCGGTTCGCGCGACGCCGGAGCCCCTTGTTGATGCGAGAGATGGTGGCCCCGGGGCCGTAGACCAGCCGGACGACCTCCCCGTGTCCGTCCGCCGCCGCGCCCTTCCGGAAGTCGAGGACGCCCTCGCGTCGCGCCCACTCGAAGGTCGTCTGGAGCTCGAAGCCCTGGCGCTGACGCTCCTCGTCGTTGGCGGTGATCCGCTCCGCCTGGAGAGTCGCCACGTTCTCGATCCGGTAGATGCTGTTCACGATCTCGGCGTCACCCAGCGGAACGCCGCAGGCGTGGCACACGGAGGTCCTGTCATCGAAGTGTCCCCCGCCGCACTCCCTGCAGATCCGGACGGTCTTCGTCGGCAGCATGGAGTCGGGCGTCGCGCTCTCCTTCTGGTTGAGCGCGAGCAGCGCCCGGACGACGCGATAGGCGCGGCCCTCGTGGTAGACGAGGCTCCGCGGCCCGAACTCAGAGAGCGCGAGGAAACGGGGACGCTGCAGATATGTCTGCTTGCCGCGTCCGTCTGCGGTGGCCGGCACGTAGGCCATGAGCGGCAGCCGCGGGAAGTTGTACCCGGGAAGGAAGCCCTCGGTGGCGAGGTATCGGTATGTGTAGAAGTCACTCGAGAACGTGCTCGAGCCCTTCTGCAGCAGGTTGATCTGGTCGAATGCCTGCGCGTGGCGACTCTTCGCCGCCAGCCGGTCCTGGTTGGACGCCGAGTAGTCGTCCATCATCCGTCGGGAGGCGTCGCGCTGCGCCTCGGCCGCGGCGAGAAGGTCGCGCCAGCGGTCGAATGCCTTCGAGAGCTCGTCCAGGGCGCGGCCAGCCACCTGCTCCGCGAACGCCTCGCGGCCGGGGTACCAGGGCGCGGCCTCGCGCGTCAGCTCCGGGTCGACGAGCTCCAGCAGGCGGCGAATGCGCGCGGTGGCCTCCTGCGTGACACGTGGCTCGGCCATCGGCTTTCGCACGTCCTCGCGCATCGGCCGCGCGGGGTCTGAGAGGACGAGGATGTCCGCGATGGACGGATCGAGCGGCTGCTCGGTGCAGGCGAGCCAGATCGCCTGCAGGTGGCTCTCGACCAGCTCGCGGTTCGCGAGGTCGAGGAGCGGCGGGCGAACCTCTCCGTACACCATCGCCTTCGGATCGCTGAAGAAGTACTGATCGTGCGGGCTCTGCGCCGCGCAGTAGGTGAGCACGAGCGCGGCCTGGCCGCTGCGCCCGGCGCGCCCGCTGCGCTGCGCGTAGTTTGCGGGGGTGGGCGGCACGTTGCGGAGGTAGACGGCGTTCAACGCGGAGATGTCCACGCCGAGCTCCATCGTGGGCGAGCAGAAGAGCACCGGCAGGAATCTCGTCGCCTCACCCATCTGTCGGAGCTGATCGGCCGCCGTCTTCAGCTCCTCCCGCTCCTTGTCGCCGTAGCGGAAGCGCTTCTCGCGGATGACGCGCTTGTCGCCCTCGACCTGCGCCGTGTGCTCGCGCGCCTCGAAGCCGAAGAGCGGGTGCGCCGGCGAGCGGAGTAGATCGGCGAGGGTGCCGTAGAACTCCTCGAAGTAGGGATTCCTGACGACGGCCGACTTCTTCCGCCGCTTGCGGCGCGGCTGCGCCGGGTCGTCCTGCCGGAAGAGGACGCAGTCCTCGTTGAGCCGCCAGCCGGTCACGTCGCCGAAGGGCGTCGCCTCCTCGGAGACCAGCCCGTGCTCTCTCGCCGCGCGGAGGATCCCGACGATGAGCTTCTCCATCTCGTCGGTCTTGAGCTGCCGAACGGCGCCGCTATCCCAGAGCTCCGTGTCTCGGAGGATGCGGCCCAGCGCGCTCCGGGCGCCACCGCGCACGACGAGATCCTCGTCGCGCAGCGCGATGTCGCGCCGGCTGAGGGGCGCTACGATCAGCCAGCGTGCGCGCCGCGGCTGCTCGTCCTCGCCAAAACCCCAGGGCGGACGCAGCCGTGCGAACGATCGGGCGCGGAGCGACTCTACGTTGCTCGCGTCCAGCACGACGCTGCGGATCGCCATCCACTTCCGGAGGTGATCGAGGACCTCGCGGTAGACCTCGCGACGCACATTGACGCTCGCCGCCTTCAGGATCGGGCTCGCCTTCGCGATCTCCTCCTCGTCCGCGATGAGCTCCTCGAGGCCGAGGTACTCGACGTCCACGAGCCCCAGCTGCTCGAGGTTTGGGTTCGTGTAGCGCCACCCGCGCCGCTGGTCGAACCAGATGCGGTAGGCGAGCACCTCGCGGAGCGTCTTCTCCGCCTCCTGCAGGTTGAAGCCCTTGAGGCTCGGCTCGAGCAGCCACTCTGCCCTGATCTCCTGGATGGGCCGATCGAACCCGAGTGACTTCTGCTGCGCGTCGCCCAGCCGGTCGCTTCGCAGGCCCGCTTCCCCCGCCGCCTCGAGGGCGCCCAGGAATCCGCCGCGGAGGAGGCTCGCGAAGAGGAAGTCGTTGAAATGCCCGGACTGAAGCGCGGCGTCCTGCCGGTTGTCGGTGAAACCGAGCAGCTTCCGCTTGAACGCATCGAGCCCGGATTCCTCGCCGTGCATCCATCGGAGCGAGCTTGCGACGAGGACCGTGGTCGCGGAGCTGCGGCCCTCCGCGGAGAGCGAGGCCAGCCGGTTGCGGTCCCGGGCGGCCGTGCCCTGCGTCTCCTTGCAGCGGAGGCACAGGCGGAAGCGCCCGGGCATGAACCAGGCCCGGTTGCCCGAGCCCACCTTGCCGGTAGGCTCGACCCGAAGCTCTTGGGCGCGGTTCGCGCGGTAGTGTGGCTTGAGGCGCGGCGTCTGGTTGGCGTCGTACTCCAGCCAGTTCTCTGGGTAGTCCTCCACCTGATCTGAGAACGCGAACTCGGCGTCCGGTGGGTGGAGGGTGAGGAACCCGAACACCTCGCCGTCGAGCACACCCTCGGTCTCGTCGGACGCCTCCGCCTTCTCGTCTCCCTCGGGCTTCGGCGGTGCGGCGTCGTCGATGTCCCGCGCGAGCACCGTGCGGTCGCCGGCCTCGGTCTTCAGGCGCACCGGGTGATACTCCTGCCCGCACGTCCTGCAGAAGTGGAGGGGGTAGAGCCGCTTGTCGGGGTGGCCGGGCAGGAACTGCTGGCCGTCAACAGTGACGACCCGCTGTCCGGTTGGCTCGACCGTCGCGAAGGCGTGACCCGCGCCCGAGATGAACTGGTGGAGCTTGAAGGCGAAGAAGCTCGCTTCCTTTCCTCCCGGCCCCGTTCGCTCGACCTCGGGTACGCTCGAGACCATGAGGAGGTTCCGGAGCGCGGTGCGGCACGCGGCCTCTTCCTTTCCCGAGTCGCGCGCGAGCGTCGTCACGGCTTCGCTCACCGTGAGTGGCTGCGCCCGGACGAGGCGTTGGTCTGGCTCCGACCACGTCACTCCGAGGCGGGTCTCGACCCAGATCGCGAGCGGGTGAACACGCAGCGCGTCGTCGGAGATGTCGGCGGGGATCGGCGTGTCGATCGCCACCGCGAGCGCGTCCTTCACCCGGTCGGCGTCCCGGTCCGGATCGGTGACTCGCTCGAGCTTCTCGGTGATGACGTTGTTCGGCGTCACCTTGACTGAGAAGAGCTTCGAGGCGACCCGCGCAACGGCCGCGTTCTTGTCCTCCTGCGAGCCTCCCGAGGCCATCGTGGCCGACGTGCCCACGCACTGGAGGCCGGCCCGGGCGAGGCGTTCCCGGACGCGTCGAACGAGGAGCGCCACGTCCGCGCCCTGCCGACCGCGGTACGTGTGCAGCTCGTCGAGCACGAGAAACCGCAGACCGTGGCAGTTGCCGATGACCTTCTTGTCGAGCGGGTCCTGACGCGTCATCAGGAGCTCGAGCATCATGAAGTTCGTGAGGAGGATGTCCGGCGGATCGTCGGCGACCGCCTGGCGCTCCTCGGTGCTCTCCTGGCCCGTGTAGCGGGCGAAGGTGACGGGCCGCGGGCCCTGGACGTGCTTCAGGAACTTGTCGAGCTCCTCGAGTTGGGAGTTCGCGAGCGCGTTCATCGGGTAGATGACGATCGCGCGCGTGCGCTTCGCCGCGCCAGCCTTCTTCTCAGCGAGCACCGCGTCGACGATGGGAATGAAGAAGCAGAGGGACTTGCCCGAGCCTGTTCCCGTCGTGACAACGTAGCTCTCGCCAGCCGACGCAAGCGAGATCGCTTCTTCCTGGTGCTTGAATAGCTTCAGCGTGTCGCCGCGGGGCTGTTCCGGGGTCGGATCAGTGCGGAAGATGTCCGCGCATGCGGGCTGCAGCTCGCCGGCGACGACCAGCTTCTCGACCGTCGTTACGCGCTGATAGTTCGGGTTGATCTGGATCAGCGGTTCTGGCCAGTACCGCTTGTCGGCGTAGATCGCGTCGATCTGGTTGCGGAGGTCATCCGCGAAGATCGTCGTGAACGAAGTCGCGAACTCCTCGTACTCGCGAACGACGGTGTCTCGAAGTGAGAAGACATCCATGGGGTGGACGAGGCGCGGATAGTGGTGTGACTGCGGCCCCGCCCCGCCGAGACCGAGAATGGTACACCGGGAGCGGACGTAAAGCGTACCTCATGCCCGCCCCCGACCCCTGACCAGGGGACGCAAGCGGCCCAGGATGAGGGTTGGGCCGGCGCGCCGCAGGCCGGCGTCGTCAGACCGTCTCTCTACGATGCGCGCGGGCAACAACCCGATCGCGATGACCGCCGCCAAGAGCGAGTCGATCCTAACGCGGGATCAGAAGATGCTGTGGGGGTGCAGCGTCAGCGCGCTGCTCGTTTACGAAGTGCGGCAGGCACCCCGTAGCGGATCCGTCGTCGCTCGAGCCTGAGGACATCGTCGGCGAGATGGCGCATATCGTCTCGCGGCGATTCGCATACGCGAGCGACGGCTCGAGATGCTAGCGCCGGTCTGCTTGATACTCGGCCTCCCCCTCTTCGATGCCGCGTCGTGCTGCGCGGAATGCTCGCCTCGGAATGCGAGGGGACTCAGCGTTCAGCGCGTCCCGTTCAGATGCCAGCGCAAGGAGCTGGTCGCGCAAGCCAGGTTCGTCACCGAGCGAGACCTCGACTTCTCTGAAGATACGCGCTCGGTTTCGCAGCGAGCCGTATTTCGCGCCTGAGGCCTGGTGGGCCCTTTCCTTCTCGGACGGATTCAGGAACGTGGACACCGCGGTTAGGCCTGCGACGATCGCCGCAAGTATTCCCGCAAGCGCGGGTTCGTCACGGAATGCGCTTCCACTCGCGACTGCAGCGATCACCACCGACGGTATTCCTACCCACAGCCGAACGGACGCCCATCCTTCACCCGCGTTGTAGTGCGACTTCGAGGAGAACGCGCTGTCTTCCTCGATTCGGAGGGCTTCGCGGCCAATAGCGTCTCTCACGTGATTTTCCATTGCCTATCCGAATGCCGGGAAGTACGTGCCGAAGACGGTTCGCCATTGCTCTATTGCGATGCTGGGATAACCGAGCCAGTTCGCCTCTACAGCCTGCGACGCCACCTCGTGAGCACGGTCGAACACGGCGACAGCGTCGGCAACCGAGGACACGGCCCTGAGCCCCTGAACGTCATCACCGAATCCAGCCGGATCGGGAATCACATACTTGATGGCGTTACGTCCCTTGTCGAACAGCGATGTCATCGCAAGAGCGTAGTCCGCGATAGCAACATTCTCGAACAAGCGTTGAGTCATCATCTCGAGGTAGAACCCGGAAAACGGCGAGCCCGTCGCGCGGTTCCATCCCTTGACCATCTTGACCAGCGGCACGAGGGCGCCACCGTGAGCCTTGTTCGCGGCCGTAATGATTTCCTGATGCCTCTTAGGATCCGTGCTGATCCAACCGGAGCGGGTCGTATCTGGAATAAGAAACCCTCCACCATTTCGGTAGAACCCGGGGACCACGTCGACTGCGAAATCCTCAAACGTGATGGTGACTGCTTGACCGTTTCGGCTGATCCTCGGCGTCCGCGGGTACCGCCTCAGCAGCACCTGCCTCGCCACCTCGAGCAACGATGCAGGCGAGTTGTTCGCGAAGTATGAGGCGTCTAGGACGACGAAGATGTCGATGTCTGCCTCGGACATCGGGCCGATCATCGTCGAACGAGCGTAGGAGCCGGTCAGAAAACTGTCCAACACCTTGATATGGTTTCCGACGGCTTGCCGCACCGCGTGGTGTCGGGCGGAAACCGTTTCTACCTGAAGCCCGGTGATCCCGAGATTCGATTGCAATTCGCGGAATGCCTCCCCGACGGCTCGGGCCATCCCAGCCTCCTTCCGCGACCAGCTACTCCGGAAAGGTGCGGTTGAACAGACGATCCCACGCCCGCCACGCGGCCTCACTATCCCCGCGTTTTTCAGCAGTGAGCGCGGTGGTGGCGAATGCGACAGCGGAACTGATCGCCTCGCCTGCGGCCTGCCTCTTCGCCTCTGTTGAGCATGCTGGCACTTCCCCCGAGATGCCCAGCGGGTCGGTGATCGGCTGACACTGCGCGCGCTGCAGGACTTGGAGGCCAGAGACGAAGCATTCTGCATAGCTCATCCCAACACGACACACATCCTCTGCCGAAAGCCGAAGCTCAATGTGAAATGACCCAATCGGAACCCGCAACGAACGACAAGTACGCCAGTACTTCAGGAGCTGTGCAGTAGCGCGAAGTTTCTTCCCGCTTCGCGCGTTGGCCTCGAGGATGTACTTGTTGTGCCCCTCCGGACTGGTGTCTAGCCAGCCACCGCGCCCATCCGGCATCCGGTACAGCGGGCGGCCATTGGTGGACATCCCCAGGAACACGGCCGGGACCACATCGACCGGGTCTTCTCCATTCTCGAAACGAACGACCACCGCCTGGCGATCCTTCCCTATCTCGGTTCTTCTGAACCGCTCCTGCAGTGCCGTTCGGACATTTTTCAAGACAGCATCTGAACTGGCGTACTTGCCACCCCAACGTGCGTCGTCCCGAGCAACGACGGCGAAGTAATCTACGTCGCTGACCCCCCTCACGGCCGTTCGACGTGAGTGGCTCCCGACGATCATGAGTTTGTTGAGCGTGAATGCTTCTTTGAGCGCCGCCTCAATAGAGTTCGCGTGCGACTCTGCGCGAGCGATATCCGATTCCGCCGGTTGAATCGAACCGACAAGCTTCGCGAACGACGCCGCGATCGCATTCCGTGCCTCATCTCCGGTGGAACGGGTGACCCCCCGAGCTTCCCCCTTGTGGAGCATCTCGGGCGCAACCGCGCTGTCGTCGTCGCTAGCAGGAAGTGTCGCAACCCGCCCGAGCTCAGGAAGCGAAGCCGATCCTGACCGAGTCTTCCCGAGCATGGCAGCGAGGAGGGCGACGACAACGCCCACCCCGATAGCGATCGTGGCCCTCGGGTGCCGAGATGCCCACACTGCGATCTTCTTGAGTGCTTCTTCGAGTGGGTTTGAACTCTGCAGTTCTGCGATGAGCCTCGCCCCATCGCCCCCCGCCTCGGAGACGACCAGCGTGCGACCATCCGCGAATGCGAGCGCCCAGCCGACAGTCGTCCGCTCCATGCCGCACCAGCCCGGATGCGGCAAGTGCGCAGGCACCTCAAGCCGGGTCCCGGCGACTAGCTCTTGCCAGGAACTCCTCAGCCACTGATCCCAAGACGTGTCCATGATTCAAGGCCCGAGGCGCGAAGGATGCGAGCGAGTCGTCGGAGGATACTTCATGCCGATGACACGCATCTCGCTCGGCCCGACCACGTCGGCTACGTGAGTCCGTTTCGCGGCGACGGCTCAAGACGTGCGACGCGTGTGTTGAAATCGCGAGTCGGTAGGGCTACCGAGCCGCCGCGTGGAAATCCCATTCACAGAGGTACTGACAGCATGACGCCCCCGACGATCGGCAGGCGGTCTCCGTCACCAGCACGGTATCGGCGCCGGACAACTCGAGCCCGCGCTGAAGACATCCCACAACGGTCCAGCAGTGGTCGGCGATGACGAGACCCTCAGCGTCGAACGTACGGATCACGGCAGCGTTGTCGCCGAGCGGCTCGTATTCCCGGCGGCCCACCGTGTAGTACGCGTGGTACAGGCGCGGCACCGTTTCCAAGAAGACCTTCGGGGTCCCGCGAGTCGCCTTCTGTCGGTGGCTGCGGGCGAGGATGGCGTCGGCATATGCGCGGCCGACCTCGACGAAGGCCTCTGCCCGGTCGCCGAACGACAAGACGGAAGCAATCGCGTCGTCGAGGCGAAGCTGAACGCTGAGCGGATACCAGGAAGCAGGACGAACCGATCGCCGCAGCATGCCGGCATCGGCCGGCGCGAGCTGCGAGAGAACTTGGTCCAGCAGCACCGTGGCGCCCTGGTTCCGGAGATACTCAAGGCGGCTTAGAACAAGACTGCCTCTTACCTGCGGTTCGCAACGAAATTTGGACACGCGCGCCCTCCAACGCGGGGCGCTATGTTAACAGCGGGAGCATCACGCACAATGAGTGCGTGTTGACCTGCGACGCCGAAGCGCGCGCTCGCGCCGCGCCGCGGTGGCTCCTTGGCAGATCCCCTCGAAATGCGCGGCTTAGCGATCCTGCCCCACGGCTTCGTATTGCTCCGGCCGCCGTTCTCCAGAGTCGATGAAAACCCAGTAATGGACTCCGCTGTTTCGCTCAGCGGACGGGGAGTACCCGGCTCGGATGCCGGAGCTCTCGCGGTCGGAGGTCCTCGCTTACGTCGCCGCGAACGTTCGCCGGCTGCGTACGCGGAGGTTCACTCAGCAGCAGCTCGAAGCCGCGACGGGACTGGACGTCCAGTACATCCGGAAGATCGAGGGCGGCCGGGTGAACATCACTGTGGATACGCTGCGCCGCCTCGCGAATGCGCTTGGCGTCGCGCCCGGAGCCCTGCTCAGGAAGGCGCGGCTCTCACCGGCTAAGCCGGGGCGCCCGCGGAAGCGTTCTGTGCGCCAGGCGCGGTAGCGGCGGTCCGCACGTCAGCTCCGGGCGAGCTGCGCCGCACTTGTGTGCCGCGGCGGCTGCGGCTCGCGGCGCCCGGGCCCATGCGAGGCGACGAACCCTTGAGATCTCCGAGGCACCGGGGCCCTCGAGAGACCTCGTTTGCGCATGTAGGGAAGTGTATTGCAAGGTGCGATGCATCGATGCTAGGCTCCGCGCATCGCGTGGTGAGGCGACGGCGCCGTCACGCAGGAGGGGCGCAAGATGCGGGCGATCATCGATGTGCTTCGGGCGGTTGGGCTGTGGTTCGCCACGGGTGGCGTCGGCGTCCGGCGGTTCGTCGTCACGCTGCCTCCCCTGGACGCGGACGTCACTCCGGAGCGCCGAGTCACTCGCCGAGTTGTGAGGCCGGACCGCCGGGTCGCTGCCCGCGTCTAGGCCGCAGCCATGCGCTCGCGGCTCGACGCTATCGTTACGGCATCCGGGCCGGTGACGAGCGGCGCGATCAACCAAGCGCGCCACGCGTGCGACGAGGCCGGCTCTCTTGCCGCGCTCGCGGCCAAGCCAACTCCCGCCTAAGACGTTCGCGCTGCGACCAGCTCGAGCGCCGCTCGAGTGGTGACTGGCGACGCTCGCGCACCAGCGAGCTTCGAGCTCCATCCGAGGTGCCCCGGAGCGACGCAGCAAAAGACCGGTGTTCCGATCTGGCACAGCGACGGACCCGCTCGACGCGCGCCGTGGAGGCCCCGCCGTCGTAGACGTCAAGCCGACGGTTATCGGCGCCCCGTGCTAGAGTTTTTAGCCACTTACGTGGCATTCACCGGATCGCTATGGAACCACGACTGCGTTTCGTGCGAACCGCGGCTTCGACTCACCTTGCCGCACGTCTGGATGGCACCAGAGTGCATTCCGGCGCATCGATGCGCAGGGTGGATCTTAACTGTCTCTAGATTAACCGTCAGAAGGATGCTAAATGCCTGCTAAGAACAAGAGCGCAGAGGGGCGCCACACAGGGGAGACCACGCCGCGCACGGGAGAGAAGGCCGTGCTGAGCGTTCGGATGCCGATGGAGCTCGCGAACTTCATCCAGGAGGAGGCACGCGCGCGCGCGCTGGCCGCCGGTGTGTCCGAGAAGGACCTGCCGGAGCCCGGAGAGAGGGCGCTCAACCTGACGCGGATGGTGAACACCATCCTCGATGCGTTCCGCACCTACTTCAGCCTGCCGGCGATCCTCGTGGAGCGGCTCGAGGCCGACCGCAAGGCGCTGAAGCTGGGTCGCCTCGATTACCTGCAGCACATCGTCTACATGCGCAGCGAAGCGGTCATGAGGAACGGGCCGGGGTTCGACAAGAGCGGCGCGCCCGCCCCGAAGTCGGGCGGCGGTCGAACCTAGGGGCTCGGAGGGGGCAACCTGAGGAAGCAGAGGCGCACATGGCCTGAGCTCACGGTTCGAGAGCGGCTCCGCCTCCTGCCTCTCTCCGTGCGCGTCTTCCTCGTAGTTCTCCTCGTCGCTGTCGCGTATCCCGGATTCGCGGCCCTCTACTCGGCGCTTCACGGCGCCCAGTCGGGCGGCGCGCTGGCGTGGTCCTCCCGTCACTTTTCGCTCGTCTGGGCCGGCGCGGCCGTGGTCGTGATCGCTGCGCTGCTCGTCTTCGAGCCGCCACGCAGCCCCTCGGCGCGATCGTACCTCGCCCAGCTGCGCGATCGTTTCCGCACGGTTCAGGACGACTTCGAGCGCGCCGTCGCGGCTGCGCTCCGCGACGGGAACGACAGCCAGCCTGACGCGGCAGGTCCCGAACAGCCGGGTCCCGCACCAGAGCGACTCGACGGCCTCGGGGCCGCCGACAACACGAGGAGGTAGGTCCCATGCGGAAGAACGTCCGTCTCTCTGCTCGTCTCCAGCTTTCGGTCGCGCGTGCCGCCGTCGGCCCGCTAGCCGCCGCCGCCGTGTTCGCCCTCGTCGCGCCCGCGGTCGCGCTCGCGTACCCCGGTCAGACGCTGCTCGAGTACGGCCGGAACTTCATCATCGCGCCCCTCGGCCTCTTCGCCATCGTGGTCGGTGTCGGCGGGGCGATGTTCAAGCCCGACCTGGTGAAGGGCGCGATCTGGACTGCGGTCATCTGCGCCTTTCTGTTCGCGATCATCAGTGGCGCGCCCGCGATCATGAGCGCGCTCCAGAACAGCTAGCCCGCGGCGGCTCGTGCGCGCGCCGGTGTACAGGAGCCTCGAGGCGAAGAACACCGTTCTTGGCCTCGCGTTCCCCACGGAGTTCACGGTCGTGCTCTCCGCGTGGTGGGCCGGGATGATCTCCGCCGGCGCCTTCATCGGCAGCGGCATCGCCGTCGCCGCATACGTGCTCATCCGGGTCGCCAACTATGGACGGGCGGAGGGGTTCGTGCAGCACTTCCTCCAGTTCAAGGTGCGCCGAGTCGTGAGCCGCGGCCGCCTCAGCGCGGCGGCGCGCGTCGGCGCCGGCCGGGCGGCGGCGTTTCCACACGGCGAATACGCCTACGAGGGCCAGGACCTCGCCGAGCGTCTGTTCGACATCGTGCGCTCGCGCACCGGAGGTAGGACGTGATCCGGGAGACGCCGCTTGCCGATCTCATTCCGCTGTGGAGGACCCTGCGGGAAGAGGGGGTGACGGCGCTCGTCACTCCCGCGCTCGACTACGTCGGTGCCCTGGAGCTTGGCACGCTCGACGTGCGGTTCAGCGCCAGCGAGCAGGCCTCCAACATCGGCGAGGGCCTGCGGAGCCTCATCGGTTCGCTCGAAGACGAGACGACCCTGCACTTCGTCTACCAGGTCGACACGAACATCGAGCACGTCATTCGCGAGTACGAAGCGACTTGCCGAGCGGAGGAGCCGGCGCTCCGCGCGTACGTCGCTGGCCGCGCGCGGTGGCTGCGCGCGCAGCGGGTACGGCACACGCGCGTGTACCTATTCTTCTCGGAGGCCTCGCCGGCCGGTGGCGGACTCGCGCGCGGTCAGCTCGGGTTGCAGCTCCTCTACACCCGGTCGCCCGCGAAGCTCTCGGAGCCTCAGCACAGGGCGCGCGTGAAGAGGCTCGGCCAGCTTCGTGACCGTCTCACCGGACGCCTCGGGCAGCTCGGCATCTCCAGCCGCGAGCTCGACCTCGCCGACGTGCGGCGCGTCCATTTCGAGCTCCTCAACCCTGGCCGAGCCCGGGTTGGCGCCGCTCCGCCGAACGTCACACTCCGCGAGCAGACGTGGAGCCCCGAGTCGGTCCGGCGTCATGGAAACCACCTCCTCGAGCTGACGGAAGCGGAGCAGCTCTGTTTCGAGGACGTCGAGGACGGGCGCGGAGCGTTCCGGCACGGCTCGGTCGTCCGGCGCGTGTGCACGCTCAAGGTGCTCCCCGAGGCGGGCACGAACTACTGCTCCGCGGATCCGCTCCTGCGACTCGCGACCCGCGACTCGGGGACCGAGCGGGCGCCGTTCCCGTACACGCTCGCGGTCACGGTCCACGTGAAGCACCAGGGGAAGACGCGGTTCGCGCTCGACCGATCGCACAGCCTCGTGAAGCACATCAAGAACGCGCTCCCCTTCCTGCAGAACGAGAGCGTCGATCAGGACGAGGCGGAGCGCGCGAAGCGCGAGAGCATCCGAGGGCTCTTCGAGGAGCTGAACAACCTCAGCTCCAAGATCGTGGCGCTCTCCGTGAGCCTTCTCCTCGAAGGCAAGTCGCTCGAGGAGGTGGACGCGCAGGCGGAGGCCGCCCGCGTAGCGTTCTCGCAGTGCGGCAACTCCGAGATGCTGGTCGAGGAAGTCACCCAGATCCCGGCCTTCCTCTCGATGCTGCCCGGAGCGGGTCCCTACCAGCTCCGCAAGAAGGGCTGCACGAGCCGGAATGCGGCGGACTTCCTTCCAGTGTTCGCCGCCTGGAACGGCACCGCGAAGGCGGCGTCCGTCCTGCTTACGCCGGGAGGGGATTTCTTCCGCCTGCACCTCGCGGACAAGCGGCTCTCGACCGCGCACCACGGCCTTGTCGTGGCGGACACGGGCAGCGGCAAGTCGTTCGCGTTCGGGAACCTCGTCCTCGACGCGCTCGCGGCGGGAGACGAGGCGATCCTCATCGACAACGGCAACTCCTGGGAGCCCCTCACGGCGCTCCTCGGCGGGATCCACATCCCCGTCGACATCAAGACGTCCGTGAGCCCGTTCGTCGAGTACGCGGCGATGCTCGACCGCGAGACCGGCGAGTTCTCGAACGAGGAGCTCCAGGACGTCGTCACGTTCCTGCAGGTGTGCGCGACCGAACCCGGCCAACCCGGCTTCGACAAGGTGACGTTCGATGCCGTCGCGCGCGCGGTGCGCTGGTCGTACGAGACGCACTTCCGGGATCGCCCAGCTGAACGACCGCTCCTCGGCCACTTTCGCGACGCGCTGAGGCACTACCCCTGGGAGAATGCCGACGATCGCGCAATCGCCGAGCGCGTCCACCGGAAGCTCGGCCCATTCGCGGACGGCATGTATGCGGACTTCGTGAACCGCCCGTCGAGCCTGCGGTTCGACGCGAAGCTCCTCACGTTCGACCTCCAGCGCGTCTCGCAGGACCCAGTCCTGAAGCAGCTCGCGATGGCCTGCATCATCCAGGCGGTGACGAATCGCGCGTCCAGCCGCCGTGCGCACACGATCGTCGCGGTGGACGAAGGGCACGAGCATCTGGGGCAGGACGACGTCGGCGAGCGCTTCCTCGCGGGCTGTTACCGCAAAATGCGCAAGTACGACGTCTCGATGTGGATGATCAGCCAGGCGCTCCGGGACTTCGTGAATGCGAAGGCCGGCCCCGCGATCATCGCGAACAGCGCCCTCAAGATCTTCCTCTGGCACAACCGCGGCCACGAGGAGGTCGCGAGCTACTTCGGCCTCTCGCCGGGCGCGCTGGAGGCGTTCCGGCGCCTCGAGCGCAAGCCGGGCCACTACTCGGACTTCCTGCTCATGTACGGAAAGGAGGTCACGACCGTTCGGCTCGCGCCCCACCCGCTCGCGTACTGGATCCTCACGACGGACCCGCAAGACAAGGAGCTGCTCGCGCGGGCCCAGAAGAAAAACCCGATGCTCGACCGGTTGCGGCTGCTCGAGGAGCTCGCCGCGATCTACCCGCACGGCGTCGTCGGACAGGGAGTGCGGTCCCGTTCAGCTGCATGAGTGTTGGAGAAGGAGGGCTCCATGTTGCGCAGACTGCCGCGCGTCGTTCTCGTCGCCATCCTGTGCGTCGCGCTCTCGCTCGGGGTCGGGATCCAGGCGGCCTACGCGGACCTGTTCGGTGCTGACGTCCCGATCCTGACGAATATCCTCACAACCTCGCTCCAGCAGCTCGACACCGCCACCAAAACGTTCGAGACGCTCGGCAAGGCGTACCAGGAGACGAAGCGCCTCGCCAGCTACGCAGCCGACGCGCGGGAAGCGTACGAGGAGATCCGGGCCTTCAGCGGCGAACGCCTTGCGAACAGCGGGCTGAACGCTCTCCATCGCGCGTACCCGGAGATCTCCTTCTTCCAGGGTGAAGCCCAGTACGGCTACCGGAGTTGGGGACAGGGCTACGGCGGGTTCTCGCCCGAGCTGCAGCGGTGCCTCCAGGACATCACCAGGGATGCCGTGCGAGGCGCGGGCGGCACGAGCGCCTCGTGCGACCAATGGCGGCGGACGGTCACGGCGCAGAAGCTAGATCAGGATCTTCGGCGCACGTTCGGGGATCTGCCACAGGGGCGCCCAGACCTCGACCTGGTGCGCGCAGAGGACATCGCGCGGGAGCAGCGGTACCAGGCCGAGATGGTCAAGAAGGCGGCGGTCGAGACGCAGGTGTACGACCCCGAGAACGGGATGCTCCAGAAGTGCCTGACCGCGCGCGACCCCGTCGTGTGCCAGACGCTCGCGGCGCAGGCGCAGATCCAGGCGTTCGAACAGCAAGCGGAGACGAATCGAAAACTCGAGGAGCTCATCCACCAGCAGACCATCGCGAACGAGCTGAAAATCGCGGAAGCGAAGCGCTTCGAGGACGAGGAGAGCGCGCGGCGCGCGTCGCTCGTCGACGGGCTGCGCGCGTTCGGCTGGAAGGGCGAGGCGCGGCAGACAAACGGCAACGCGCAGCCACCTGCCGCGTCGCCGTCGCCAGCGCCAGTGCCGGGGGGGAGCCCACGATGACGCCGCGGGCGACGCAGCTTTTCGTCTCGACCGTGCTTCTCGCGCTGCTCGCCGCGGCGCCGGGCGCAGCCGCGGCCCAGAAGAACCCGCCGGCTACGCCGTGGGCCAATCAGGGGTGGGATTCGCAGGCGAGCCGCGAGGGTCTCCTCGGTGGCTTCCACTGGAACTTCGAATCAACCGACCCGAAGCAGGCGGCGATGCGTGACCTCATCGCGAAGGTTCGGCGCATCGCGTGGGAGTTCTTCCCGCTCGCCCTCATCCTCGGCCTGCTCATCGAGGCGTTCGGGCGAGCACCGGGGCAGGGACGCGACCTCTCCGTCGTGATCTGGCGCGCCGTGTTGGTGATGTTCCTGCTCGTCTTCTACGTCCCGATCTTCAACGGCCTCATCGTCAACGTGTTCGACCCGCTCGCGGACAAGGTCACGCCCGTGAGCGGCATGGGCGAGTTCCTCGACCGCGCCGCCAAGGCCGCTCAGGGCATGCCGACGAGCACGGACCCGAGTACCACACTCCCCCAGCCGCCGGGCGCGAGCGGCGGAGGCGTCGTGAGCGGCCTCACCTCCAAGGTCGGCGGCTTCTTCTACGACAGCCTCGTCGCTTTCCTCCTCCTCGTCGCCGAAGGGCTCGTCATCGTCATGGTGAAGCTGGGGAAGGTCCTGGCCGCCCTCCTCTTCTGCATCGGGCCGCTCGCTCTCGTCGCCGCGATCCCGCGTCCTTCGTCGACCGGGACGAAGTGGTTCGGCCACTTCGTCACCGTGCTGTCGTGGCCGATCTTCACGGGCCTGCTCCTCAGCATCATGGTCGCGATGGGGAGCGAGGGCGCCGAAACCGCCGGCTACATCGCGGCGGTCATCGCGTCGCTGCTCATGGGCGCGATCGCTCTCTCGACCCCGAGGCTCGCCGCTCAAGTTGTGGGCGGCACGCTCGAGAACCTCATGTCTAGCGGCTTGCGGTCCGTGAAGGATGTTCACAAGGACGCGGTGGGCGGTGCGAAGCACACCGGGTCCGTGGTGGCGCACACCGTCGGTGCAGCAGGAGTGGCGGCGGGCGTCGCCGGCAGTGCGGCGGGAGCGGCAGCGAAAGCAGCAAACGCGACGGCGACGTTCGGAATGCCCCAGGGACTCGATCCCGAGACCCTTGCCGGCGCGATGCGGGCCACCGGAACCGTCGCGTCAAATCCTCCGGGTGGCGGCTCCTCCGGCGCGACGCAGTCGCGGAACGCCCCCGGCGGCGGACGCGGCAGCTGATCCGGACCACTCGTCCCTCCACGGGGGAAAGGAGCACCAAGATGGCTACCTCACTGCCCACAGTCCGAACCGAATCCGCGGATCCCCGGCCGCCCGGCGCGCCGGGCGCGGTCTGGGACGCGTTCGCGCGCCAGGCTGCTTGGAAGAACTGGGCGCTCATCCTCCTATTCGGCCTCCTCCTGCTCTCGATCCTCGCGAACGTCCGTCTCGCGGCGCGTCCCCCGGAGTTCGTCGTGGTCGAGAACCCCGGCGGGAAATCGACTCTCGTGCAGCGGGGCGTGGCGACGGACGCGCTCCTCAAGTTTCTTGCGGACAAGACGAAGCCGCCGGAGATCGCAGTCGTCCGCTTCACGCGCGATTTCGTCCAGCTCGCGTTCGGGATCAACTCGTCCACCATCGACGCCAACTGGCCTCAGGCGCTGTTGATGATGACGGAGCCGATGCGAGAGCGGGTGAACAAGCAGACCGAGTCCGCGAAGCTCCTCGATACGTATCGCGCCGCACAGGTACGGAGCGATCTCTCCATCGAGGACATCATCCTCATCGAGCAGACCCCCACGCTCCTGCACGTGAAGACCACCTTGAGCCGCCGGAAGGGACCGCTCCTCGGGGGCGGTCCCTTCACGGTCGATCGGCTCGCGGTCGACCTGGTCGAGGCGGTCGTGCCCGTGTCTCCCGAGCATCCCGACGGCCTCGCTATCGCGGAGTGGCAGATCCAGGAGCTGCCCGCAACCCCCCCCGCGATGGCGAAGACGGAGGCCGGCAATGCTCCGTAGCCTCGCGCTCGCGGTCCTGGTGACCGTCGCGCCCGCCGCCGCGCTTGCCGCCGGAAACGCGAAGCCTGCGCGCGCGGACGGCGCTTCAATGAAGCGTGAGCTGCGCCGCCGCTCCCTCAGCATCAACGACCGCAACGTCTCATCGCTTCCGGAGATCCACGTCGCGGGAGGGATCGCGACGATCCTCAGCTTCCAGGTGCCGCTCAGGGACGGCGGAGCGTTCATAGCGGACGTGAACGGCCTCATGAATCCGCTCAGCCAGAGCGAGCGATTCGTGGTGCTCGTGCCGAAGAAGGACCTCCGCGCTCCCCTGCCCCTGAACGTCTCGCTCGCCGATGGCACGGTCCTCACCTTCAAGCTTCTCACCGTCGCTACCGACGCGGATGCCCAGGTGGACGTCGTCCTCGACCTGCAGAAGCACGCCGCGCCCGACTCGGCGGCAGCCCTCAAGGCGAGCCTCATCTCCGTTCGAGCGCAGCTCGACGAGTGCCAGGCCGGTTCCGCAACGGCGGGTGTCGCGAAGATCGCCTCGCTCTTCATCCAGCAGAACCTGGACGCGCCGCACGCCTTCGAGCGCCACGCCGTTCGCGGGGGCGACAAGCAGAGCCGTCTTCTCGTCGAGGCGCGGTGGGCGTACCGCCTCCTCGGGATGACCTACCTCGTGCTCACGGTCGAGAACCGGGATCCCTCCAAGTCCTGGGTGCTCGACCGGGCCGAGGTGAAGCTGCGCGGCAGCAGCAGCGTCGACGTGAAGGTGCTCTCGATCCAGGCGGAGCTCGCGGCGCTGCCGCCGGACGTCGCCGAGAAGTTGGTAGTCGCGTTCGCGACCCCGCCGCAGACCGCTCGACAGAAGGTGAGCCTCTCGTTGTTTGAGAGAGACGGCTCGCGGCACGTCGTGCTCGAGGGGCTCGAGCTCTAGGAGGGTGTCCATGCCCGCGCACGTCGATCCCGACAACCTCCAGGCCGGCACGTCCGTGGGGGTCTACACCGTCGTGCGGCGCGTCGGCGCCGGCGGGTTCGGGACGCTCTACCAAGTGGAACGCGACGGGAAGCACTACGCGCTCAAGCTCTCGCGCGAGCGGCTCGGGTCGCTCACTCCGGAGAAGCGGAAGCGCTTCGAGGACCGAACGGATCGCGAGGTCGCGGCGCTCAAGTCGCTCCGCCACCCGAACATCGTGTCGATCTACGCCGTCGACCGGTGGCCGGAGCTCGAGACGGGCTACCCGTTCCTCGTGATGGAGTTCGTCGAGGGGCAACGGCTGGATGCGTGGTGCAGGACGGGATCGCCATCGCTCCTGCGAATCTGCGAGGTGTTCGAGAAGATCGGCCGGGCCGTTCACCACATGCATGAGCGGCAGCTCTTCCACCGGGACCTGAAGAGCGAGAACGTGCTCGTCCGAGCGGACGGCGAGCCCGTCCTCATCGACTTCGGGATCGCGAGAGCACGCGCGTCATACAGAGTGACGCGTCAGCTCGACGTGGTCGGCACGTCCACGCACTACGCGCCGGAGTACCTGAATCACGTCTACTCGGAGGCATTCGAGCGGGGTGTGGACTTCGAGTGGACCGCCGCCACCGACCTGCACGCCGTTGGCTACATGCTGTACGAGATCCTCGCCGGCCGAGCGCCGTTCAGCGGCGACAGCGAGCCCGAGATCTGGCGGGCGATCCAGACGGTCGTGCCGCCGGCGCCGTCGTTGGTGAATCCGAGCGCGCCAGGAGCGCTGGACAACGTCGTCCTGAAGCTCCTCGAGAAGGACCCGCGTGATCGGTACCAGAGCGGCACCGAGCTCGCGGATGCGATCCAGCGCATCCGCGACGACAAGCTCGGGGACTCCGCCTGGACCGGCCCGTTCGACGTGGCTCCCGAGGCGCTCGGGACCGTCGTGACGACCGCCGCGAGGCCGCGGCCAGTACTGGGGCGTGTCGCAGACGAAGGCGACATCGAGCCGATCCTATCGATGGCTGGACCGAGGCGGGCGACTTCTGGCGTCGACGATTTCCTTTCGACGACGCCGCTCATGCAGGCCCTCGAGAAGGGTGCCAGGCCGGGCGTGCCGGCCGGCCCCGTCGTCGACGAGGTTCCGTTCGCTGCGCCGTCGGGCGTGAGGCCGGTCTTCGTGGCACCTGCCGACGCCCCCGCGGCGCCTGCGTCGCAGCGCTCGAACGGCCCCCCCGAGGTTCCCTCGGCGATACGCCGCGTGAAGGAGCAAATCGAGCGGGCGGATCGAGGAACGCGGAAGCTGCCGCCGGTCGGCGTCATGGTGGGGCTCGGCGCGGTCGCGGTGCTTCTCGGGTTCCTCGCCATCGTCGGAAGCTCGAGCCGCGCCGAGCCGAAGCCGAGCAGCCTCTTCGAGAAGGTCCGGAACGGGGCGGACGCCGGAGACGCCGCGAGTGCCGCCGCCCCTACGCCTGCCCCGGTCGTCCCGAGCATTCCCCTGCCGCCGCCGCCTCCTGCTCCAGAGTCACGGCGCGCGTCCGTGACCGCGACGGCGCCGACGAGCGCCCCGAGCGCTGCGGACGCACGCAGCATCGATCGTGCGCTCGTCGAGCGGTATGGCGGCCGTCCCACGATACCCGGCATCGCGAGCGGGACTGCTGCCCAGGGGAACGCGGAGAGTGGCGCAACGCCGGAGTGGATGCGCCGGTCTCAGCCTCTCCACGCGCCCGTGCGCGTCGCGGCCACGAACGCGCCTCTGGGGATCCCGACTGGCGCCCACATTCCGGTGCGGCTCCTCACGACGCTCGACAGCCGCACTGTCGGCAGCGGGCCCGTCGAGGTGAAGCTGCCGCGCCCCTTCGTCGTCCAGGGGGAACTCGTGCTTCCCGCGGGGACGCTCATGTACGGGCAGGCGTCGGCCATGGATGGGCGCTTCACGATCCGGTTCTCGAAGCTGCGCCTCCCCGACGACCGAGAGGTCGATTTCGCGGGGCTCGCGATGGACCGGGACGATGGAAGGCCAGGTCTCGCGGCGAGCCGGCGCGTCGCCGCCGCCCCGGTACGGGGCGAGGGGCTCGGAACGACTGTCGCCAAGAACACGGCGGGCGTCCTCCTCAGCACGGTCACCGGAAGTGTCGCGCAGGACGTGGCGCGACGGGCTGGCCAGACCGCGCTCAACCACCAGGACGTCGTCGCAGCGGGTGGGGCCGGCGACACGCAGCTCCTCGATCCCGGGGTCCTCTTCGACGTGTGGGTGGAGCGCGCCTTCTAGTACCCCGCCCGCCGTCCTTGACATGCAACTCCAATGGGGCAAGCATTTGGCTTCCTGTTAGATGCTAACAAACGCCCTTGTGACAGCATCTTGCTCGGGAGGGGTCATGCAGCGCATCCTCGGTATTCTCCGGGCGCGGCTCGGCGGCGCCCCAGTGCTCCCATTCGCCCCGTTGCAGCCCCTCATGCTCGCCCTCCTTCTCGGCGGCACCGGGCTCGCCTCGGCATGCGGCGGGGGACAGGGCGCGACGCCAGGAGGTGGGGGAAGCGATGGGACCATCACGGGCCTCGTCGTGAAGGGTCGGGTAGAGAACGCCACCGTCACCGCGTACCGCCTCGACTCGACGATGACGCGGGGGGCGGCGCTCGCCTTCGGGCCTTCCGCGCAGAACGGCACCTTCACGCTCCGCATCCCTCCGTACAACGGGCCCATCGAGGTGGTCGCGAGCGGCGGGACTTACCTGGAGGAGGCCGTCGGCGTGACCGTCCAGGTGACGCGCGAGCTCTCCGCCGTGCTTCCCGCCTTCCAGTCGGGCGGATCCGCGACCGTGACGCTCAGCCCCATCTCCACGATCGCGAACAGCTTCGCGCACGGCGAGGCCACCCGGGGCTCGTCCATCACCGATGCGGTGAACAACGCCTGGACGCACGTCAACAACCACTTCGGCGGTCTCGACTGGCGCATCGTTACGCCCACCGACCTCACACCGAACGAGCCCGTGACCGTGACCATGTCCGACGCCACCAAGGCCGGCCTCGTCCTCGCTGGAATGTCCCAGGCGGCGAGAGTGCTGGCCGAGGCGAGCGGCCTCAGCCCCGGCACCTCGGTGACAGGCGCCACCCTCGGCGGCGCCGCCGGAGACGATGGTCGGGACGGCACGTTCGACGGCGTAGGGCCGGGAGGGGCGCTCGTCCAGGGGTCGGTCGGTCTAACCGGTCAGACGTTCCGGCGAACCCTCGGGCAGGCCATCCTCCAGTTCGTCCAGTCGTCCCGCAACAAGACACAGCTCACCGGTGCCGACGCTCTGGCGCTCGCGAGCGCGATCGCAGCCAACAGCGACCCGTACCTCTTCTGTCCCAACCAGATTGCTTCCGCGAGCTGCGCCGGGGGACCGCTCGAGCTCACGCCGCCCGTGATCGCCTTCGTCGATCCGCCGTCGTTCGTCGGCTCCAACACGATCGACCTGAGAGTCACCGCGAACCAGCCTGTCGCGGGCGTCTCCGCGGTGTACGCACAGACCGCGGCCGGCAGCGGACCCATCGCCGCCACCTTGACCGATGGCGTGTGGACGATCGCCGGGATTCCACTCGTCGAAGGTCCGAATCTCATCTCGGTGTGGGGCGTCGATGGCGCCGGTGGCGGTACCATCGCGAACGCCGCGACCGTGACCATCACGTGCGACACGGTGGCGCCTACGCCCTACGTCCAGACGTCTACGGCCGCGTACTACGACGAGCGTGCGATGACGCTCGCGGACGCGACCGTCCCTGCGAAGTACCAGTTCCCGCCGGCCGCCGCCAAGGTGGCTCCCATCCCCCAGGGCGCCGTCTACAAGAGCACCGCTCGGCTCTCTTGGGCGACTGCGCCCACGGCGTCCGTGCTCGAGACCACGAACCCGGACAACACGCCCTTCGTTCAGCTCGCGGTTCCGATCGGCACGACCCAGGCGCCCATCGCCGCCGCGATGTATTCCATCTCTGTCGGCGGGAACGTGTACGCAGGAGATCTCGCCCCTTGGCTGAGTCCCGCCAGCACCACGACGACCGCCTACTACGATCTTCCCCTCGCCGGGAACCTCGCGCCGGTGCTCGGGACCACCCCCGGACCCGTGATCCTCGAGATCGCGACCACCTTCGTGGACGCCGCCGGGAACAGCGGCACGGTCGGTCCGATTTCCGTCCCTTTCACCGTCATCGCTCCGCCGCTCGTAATCGAGGAGGACACGTCGTTCCCGTCGTACGCCGACGCGAAGAGCACGTATCCGTACAAGCTCGCGAACAACACGTACGCCCAGCTCTTCGACGCTAGCGGCGGCAGCTTCTACGGTGGGCAGGTGCGCCTCGTGCGGTTCATCGTCCGCAACCCGAACTCCGTCCCCGTCGGCCTTCGGTCCGCGTCCGTTGGCTCCTGGACCGCGACCGAGACCTGGGACGGGACGCGGACGCGGCTCACGCCACGGAACCCCGTGACCATCAACAATTGCGTCTGTTTTTGGTCCTGCAGCTTCACCCCGCTCGTCCTCACCATGGACGGCTTCACCTTCTCGGATTGCTACCAGAACGTTGGCAACACGTGCGCGCCGAAACCGGAGTCGCAGGGAACGCCACCCACCCCCGAGAACGTCACCGGCTGGTTCACGCATGTCGCCGGTGACACCGCGGTCCACACGGCCTGCAAGCCGAAGCGCTGGTACGCGGGTGCACAAGTCGTCGCAAATTCGACTGTCGCGGCCCAAGGGTTCGTCGGGCCCGCTCCCGCCGCCGGAGAGGTGACCCCCGCCCCTGCCATCGGCGACTTCGCACTCGCCCCTGCAGCGACGGGCTCCACGCCCGGCGGGATCGCGGTCTACCTCATGCGGCCCTTGACCGCCGCACGGACCGTGCCGCTAGGCGTCTGGAACCAGTTCACCGCCGGCAATCGCTACGAGGCGAACAAGGGCTACGTCTTCATTCCCGACAGCTACACCGTCACCTCGAGCTACGTGTGGTGGTACAACGGCTCCGGTACCAACGGATGGGTTAGCGAGGCAGCCGCGCACCAGGAGATCGGCTATGTCACCGGCGCTTCCGAGTCGGTGAACGCCACGGTCGCGTTTACTACCCAGGGCGTGCACGGCTCGGCGCTCGTCGGCGAGACCGTCGCCGCGTACTCCGCGACCATTGACCGCAGTCTCACCAGCCACTGAACCCTGAGCGGGGGCCCGGTGCTCTAGCACCCTAGGATCGCCCGTCCACGTGGAGGGACCAACATGCGAACGATGCTGAGCAAGCCGACCGTTCTCCTCTTCGCCCTCGTCCTGGCCGCGTGCGAAGGGCCGACCGGCCCGCAGGGGCCTGAGGGACCCGAAGGGCTGCCGGGCGAGCCCGGCACGAGTAACCCCTACGACCGCGCCGCCAGCTACTGCCTCCAAGGCACCGGCGTCACCGCGGCGTCGGGCTGGACCGTCACGATTCGGTGCGCACAGGTCGCCGACATTCCGGTCGCTGGCAGTTGCTACGCCGCGGATCTCCCGGCGGGCGGATTTGTTGCCTCGAGCCGGTCCGTCGACTGGTCGAACACGGCCCAGGCCGCAGGCTGGACCTGCACCTGGGACTGGCAACCAGGAACGGAGCCCACTGGCGTCGGCTTCTCTTTCGGTGGCACCACCGAGATCTGCTGCGTCACACCACAGTAGCGCCAGAGGAGAGCGGCTCCATGCATGGACGCGTCCTGGCCACGTTGCTGGCGATAGCCATGCCACTCGGCGCTTTCGCCGATCGCGGTGCGTTCTCGCTCGACGCCGGCGGCATCGTCGCCGGTGTCCGCGCCGACCCCGCCATCGGTTCCGGTGACGCGGTGGCCGGTACCGTCGCGGGGGTGACCCTCGGAACGAGGTACGCCCTCACCAATCGCCTCGAGTTGACGGGAACGGCCGACTGGTTCGCCGCGGCGCCGTTCTACAACGACGACACGACGATCGTGACCGAGAACGGGACGTTCCGGGGGCAGATGCAGAGCCGCGTCAGCCGGTACTCGGCGAAGATCGGCGCCCAATACGTTCGCGGCCTCACGTGGAGAATCAGGGCCGGAGCCGAGATCGGCTGGACGCGAACGACGTCCGAGCGGCTCGATCTCGTCGACGTGACCGGGGCCGTTCCGCGCAGCTTCGGCCTGGGTCTCGGCTCCCGGACGACGGATCACCTCGTCGTGGTCGGGCTCGCCGGAGTCGAATGGGCCATCTCTGACCACGTCTCGCTAGCCATCACGCCGCGCGTCGAGTTCCCGTTTGGCGGCGGCCTGATGGCGATGACGGTGCCGCTCACGGTCGCGTACAGCTGGTACATGCTGTAGTGCTTCTCGACGTCCGCTGTGGCGTTCGTACTCCGCTGTGGGCCATGTTCCGATCCCCTGCTCGCCCGCAACGCTCCTTTCCTCCTCGGGGAATTTAGAGGAGCCCTGAGGGGTACGCCTCCGGCGCTCGCCACAGTGAGATTCTCTACGACGTCCCTCCAGGGAAGGAGGAACGTCGTGGGCGTGAAGAAATACGCGAATACGCGTGGTTCGTTCTGGAAGATCGATGTCTCGGTGACTCTCCCGGACGGGCGCGCAAAGCGCGTCCTGAAGCGGAAGATCCCGACCCGAGAGCAGGCGCTCGCGCTCGAAGCGAAGGTCCGGGCTGAGGCGTTCGAAGGCCGCTTCTTCGATCGGCTCCATGTACCGAAGGTGACGGTGGTTCAGCTCTGGAAGGAGTGGCAGCCGATCAGCCGACGCGACAAGGACTCGTGGCAGAGTGACGTAGCCAGGGCGCGATACCTGTGCGACGTCCTTGGTGACCGAGTCGCGAGCGGCCTAACGCAACGTGACGTCGACGAATACCGCAACCGGCGTCTCACGTACCACACTCGCAGAAAGAGCCCGCCATCCCCCGCATCTCTCGATCGAGAGATCGCGCAGCTCAAGCGCATGTGCAGCTACGGGGTTGAGTGCGGGCTCCTGCAGACGAACCCGGTCGCGCGCGTGAAGCTACTCAACAAGCCGAACGTGCGGCGCACGATCATTGACGAGGCGGAGTTCGCGACCCTCGTTGCCGCCGCCGATCCGGAGCTCAGGCCCATCCTCATCGTGGCGTACGACACCGGCATGAGGAAGGGCGAGATCCTCAACCTCCGCTGGTCGCAGATCGATCTCCGCATCGGTGCGATCAGGCTGGCGGCTGAGGATACGAAGACAAACTTCGCGCGAACCGTCTACCTGACGAACCGCGTGATAGACGAACTAAAGAAGCAGCCGAGACACATCGGCACCGATTACGTCTTCGTGAACCCGGAAACGTGCACGCGCTGGGAGGATGCGAGGAAGTTGTTCGTTCGGGCTCGCCGCAACGCAAATCTGGCGCATGTCTGGTTCCACGACCTCCGGCGCAGCTTTGTCACCAACGCACGGCGCCGCGGTGTGGCGGAGTCGGTCGTCATGCGGATGTCGGGTCACCGGACCCGGAACGTGTTCGACCGCTACAACATCGTCGAGGACGAGGACGTGCGGAACGCAGTCAAGGTGATCGAGGCCGGGACGGCTCGCGACCTCGCGGAGTTAGCAGCTTCACCCTGAAGTTTCGCCCCGACCGCGCGTAGAATGCGGACGTGCGAGGCTTCGTAGCCAACACGGATCTGGAGTGGTTCACCTTTCTTCGCGAGCGTCAGCCGCTCGACGAGGTGAACTTCTGGCAGCCGTCTGGCCACGACGCCTTCCGCGCGCTCCAGCCCGGCGAACCTCTGCTCTTCCGCCTGAAGAGCCCCATCAACGCGATCGCCGGCTTCGGTCTCTTCGCTCGCCACGAGATCGTCCCGGCGTGGCTTGCGTGGGAGTCCTTCGAACTGCGGAATGGCGCCCCCGACTACGACACGATGTGCCACCGCATCGAGCGGTACCGGCACGGTCAGCCGGCCGATCCTCATCGCCAGTACCGGATCGGCTGCATCATGCTCTCGCAGCCACTCTTCTTCGCAGACGGTGACTGGGTCCCGGAACCGGTGGACTGGCCACGGAACACCGTGCGCGGGAAAGGCTACGACCTCGCGGAGGGCGAGGGGCGACGTGTCTGGGAGGACTGTCTCGCCCGCCTGCGCTCGCGAGCCGCGCCGCTCGCGGCGGAACCTGTCGTCGTCACGGGCGCGGAGCGTTTCGGTGCTCCGCAGATCGTGCTGCCGCGGCTTGGGCAGGGCACGTTTCGCGTCGCGGTGACGCAGGCGTATGGCGCCTGCGCTGTGACGGGGGAGCACTCGCTCCCGGTGCTCGAGGCGGCTCACGTGCAGCCGTTCTCGAAGGGCGGTTCGCACGAGGTAAGGAACGGGCTTCTTCTTCGGACCGACATCCACCGGCTCTTCGATCGCGGATACGTGACGGTCACGCCGGAGCTCCGCTTCGAGGTGAGCGACCGGCTCAAGGCGGAGTACGACAACGGCAAGGCGTACTACGCGCTGCACGGGAGTCGCATCCACATCCCCGGCCGCGACACAGATCGTCCCGATCCTCGGCAGCTCCGCTGGCACAACGAGAACGTCTACGAGCGCGGGATCGCCGCCTGACGATGCAGGTCGCGACGGTCACTACGTCTGATCGGTCGCTCCTCGGGGCAGTGCGCGGCACGCTTGCGACCGCCGAGGATGCGTTTCTGTGCGTCGCGTTCGTCCAGGAGAAGGGCGTTCACCTCGTCGAAAAGGAGCTCGAAGCGCTTCGCAAGCGACGGGGCCGCGCCAGACTTCTCGTGACGACCACGTTCCAGACGACCTCGGCGCCGGCGCTCGGGATGGCGGCACGACTCGGCCTCGAGGTACGCGTCCTGAACCCTGGCTCCGGCTCGACGTTTCACCCCAAGCTATACCTCGGCCGGAACGGCGCCCGCGCACGCGCCGTCATCGGCTCCGCTAACCTGACCGGCGGCCTCGCGACGAACCTGGAGGCGGCGGTGGCGCTTGATGGCGAGCGTAAGGACGAGCCACTCTCGCGGGCGTGGGAGTGGGTTGAATCGCTCTGGACCGACACGCGGGTTCACGCCTGGTACCCCGGCAACGGCGTCGCCGAGCCCGCCGGCGAGGAGCTCGACCCCGAGCTGTACGCCGCCATCCGCGCCGAGTGGCTACGGAACCCCCTGTTCCACACACTCGGGCCGCATCGCAGACGAAACCTCGTGACGGACGTCACGCCGAGCGTCGTCTACGTCGAGACGGCGCGGTCGCGGAGCGAGCGTGGCGGCGCAGCCGAGATCCCCGCGTGGATGTTCAATCTCGCGTGGGACCAGCTGAGAACGCATGGGATCCTCACGAACCGCACGCTGCTGAAGGACCTTCGCGTCCACCGTTCGAGCGCAGTCTGCGCCATCCTCGCACGATTACCGGGTGTCGACGCGGACGCGGGCAGGTACATCACGCTCCGGTGGAAAGGCCGCGAGGTGGCATGAGGTACTTATGACGAGACCCGATTCCGGCCCGACCGCTTCGATTCGTACAGCTTCTCGTCGGCAGCCTTCATGAGCTGTTGTGGGGTCTTCATCTCCGGACCGAGCTCGGCGACGCCGAGCGAGATCGTCACCGGAATCACCGCACCGTCGAAGCTGAATCGGTGCCGCTCGACCGCCGTGCGAAACTTCTCGGCAACCGTGGCGGCGCCCTCGCGTGTTGCCTCCGGCAGGACGAGGGCGAACTCTTCGCCTCCGTACCGGGCGAAGCACTCCTCGGCGCGAACCTGGGCACGGATCATCGCGCCGAGTTCCCGGAGGACCTCGTCGCCGGCAAGGTGACTGTGTGTGTCATTGATCTTCTTGAAGTGGTCGATGTCGAACATCACGAGCGACAGCGGACGGCCATGGCGGTGCGCGCGGACGATCTCGCGCTCGAGCGTCTCCAGGAGGAAGCGCTTCGTGGACGCCTGTGTCAGGGCGTCGGTCACCATGAGGGTGTAGATCTCCTCGTGGTACTGCGCCTCGACGTCGCCGCCCGCGAAGTACTTGAAGATGGCGGGACCCACCTTGAAGCGGTCCCCACCGCGGAGCGTCTGCTCGGAGACGAGTCGATCGTTCAGGAACGTCCCGTTGGTCGAACGCAGGTCCACGAGCGCGTGGTCGCGCCCCCGCGGCTCGATTCGGACGTGCAACCGCGACACGCTCGTCTCGTCGACGACGATGGTCGCGCCTGTACCACGCCCGATAGTCACGGCCTCTTCCCAGCCCAACGCCCACTTCCGGCCAAGGTGGCTCCGATCGTGGGAGTGGATGAGCACGATGCAAGCGCCCGCAGGCCGAGCCTTCTCACCAATGAGCGAGAGCCGCGTGAGGCGCGTTCGGTTGGAGGACGCGGCTGCCGCCGTTTCATCCTTCACTAGCACGAGCTGCTTCCGGTCTCCCTCGTCCATCGCTCCCTCGCGCGCGGGTCTGACGCATCTTAGCATCTAGTTGTCATCCGTGTGGCGGCTGGGTATGGTTGCGTCCCGCGCTCCCCAGCGCAGGGCGCATGCCGCCGGACAGACCTACAGCACCGTTCCCTCTCGTCCTCCGGCTGGGCGTAGCCGTCCTTGCCTGCGTAGCGCTCGCGGAGGCGCTCTACCGGTTGCAGGGAGATGGGTTCGTCGGGGCCGGTCCTGGCGGACGTGTGATCGCATTCGCCGCCGCCCCCGTAATCCGACGGTACGAGCCGATCCGCGCGTGGATCGTCGCGCACCCGAGGCTCGCCGTTTTCACGGCGATCGCAACCGCCACGGTTCTGACTCTTCTTGCACGTCAACTGCTGCTGTTCTGGCGAAACGAGGTGGTCGCGCGCATCGCAGGAACGCACTTCGAGCCCACAAGCCTCGAGCTCCCGTCCGCCGAATTCGACCTCGTGAACGAGTTGCGCGCGCGCCCACCGGGAACGACCTTCGTCGGCAAGTCACCTCGACGGCACTGGGGACGCTGGCGTTGGACGCCCGTCTACCTGACAGAGCAGCAACGCGATTCGCACCGGCACGTCATCGGAAAGACGGGAAGCGGCAAGAGCCACGGCGTCATCTGGCCGCAGGTGCTGCAGGACGTTCTCGCAGGTAAGGGCTGCGTCGTGATGTCCGGGAAGGGCAGCGACGAGGAGATCGCGATCATCAAGGCGATCGCGAGCGCGGCGGGGCGGGAGCAGGACCTACGCGTGTTCGCGCTCCCGGCCTGGAACCAGCCGCACCTGTTCACGCATTCGTACAACATGGTGCACGTCGAGCCCCGGACACCCGACGACCCCGGAGGCGACCCGGTGGTCACCGCCGAGCGCGTCTTCTCCGTCCTGCCGCTGGGCGACAACGCCTACTACAACACCCAGGCGCAGATCTTCTTCACGAACCTGTGCACGCTGCTGCACGGCATGGTCGATCGCGAAGGGCGCGGCCTTCCCTTCACGATCCGCGACATCGGCGTCTGCCTCAAGGGCGTGGGCGACGACGGCTGCTGGAACCGGGCGCTCTCGTGGTGCCTCGAAACCTCGAAGGAGCGCAGCGCTGCGAAGGAGATCAAGTCGCACATCGTTCGGCTCGGGCGCGACATCCACAAGGCGCTCTCGGGGCTGGTGGGTGTCGTAGACAAGTTCCAGGCGTCGCAGGTGAACGCGTACGACCCCGACATCGTAATGCGGGATGTCCTCGAGAAGGACCAGATCGTCTACATCCAGCTCCCCTCTAACCTCTTCAAGCTGCAGGCGCCCGCGCTCGGCAAGGTGTTCCTCATCGACGTTCAGCAGCAGGGCTCGCTGCGCCAGGTGCACCGCGCGACCCGCAACCAGCGGGCGTTCAGCGTGGTCGTCGACGAGTTCGCTCGCTTCGCTGACAAGTCCGTGGTCGACAGCCTCAACCAGCTCCGCGACGCGCACGTTCAGTTCACGCTCGCGCACCAGAGCGTCGCGGATCTCGAGATCGTGAGCCGCGAGTTCGCCACGGCCGTTTGGGACAACACGCGCTGCAAGGACATCCTCAAGCAGGACAACCCCGCCCTCTGCGAGCTCGTGAGCAAGTCGATCGGGACCGTGCAGGAGGTGCAGAAGACGGTGCGAACGGAGAAGGGCCCACTTCTGACCGCGCTCGCGACGCGAGAAGCGTCCACGCGCCTCGTGGAGTCGTACAAGCTCCACCCGAACGCCATCAAGAATCTCGCCCGCGCAGGCCAGGGGTACGTCTTCACCGACGAGGGGCTTCGGCCAGTCTGTTACGGGATGCTCCCGGAGAACTTCCGCGCCACCTACTCGCTCGCGCGCAAGGATCAGTCGGGCGCGCGTGGTCTCAAGCTGTACGAGAGGTTCGTGCTCGGGTCCGCGGAGGTCCGTCTCGAGGATGAATCTGCCCCCTCGGGCGTCGGCACGCTGGCTGTGAACGGGAGGGCGACATGATCGCCGAGTCGGTCATCGACGATATCCGGGCACGGCTGGACGCGGTGGCCGTGATCGGTCGCCACACCAAGCTGCGCAAGAGTGGCTCGAGCTTCGTTGGAGCATGCCCGTTCCACGCTGAGAAGAACCCGAGCTTCCGCGTGTATGCGGAGAAGAAGCGTTTCCGCTGCTACGGGTGCGGGGCACACGGCGACGTCTTCGAGTTCCTCCAGAAGCTGCACGGGAAGGAGTTCCCGGTCGTCGTTCGGGAGCTCGCCGTCGAGGTGGGCATCGCGGTGCCCGAGAGGAAGGCGCCCGCGCACCTCGAGTCTCTTCGTCAAGAGAAGGCGGGCGCGCTCGCCGCATGCGAGGCCTCGGCGACGCACTGGATCGCGCACCTGTGGGCTGCCGCAGGCGACGACGCCCGCCGTCACCTGAATGCTCGCGGCGTGAACGAGGCTACCGCGCGCGAGTTCAGACTCGGTGCGGCCGTGAAGGAGTGGCACGACCTGCATCGCGCCGTCGCCGGCAAGAACGGGCTATCGAACGCGGACCTCGACCGGGCAGGCCTCGTGCTCGACAAGGGGAAGGGGGTTTACGACCGATTCCGCGACCGGCTCATCTTCCCTGTGACAGATCTCGAGGGCCGCGTGATCGGGTTCGGTGGCCGAGCGCTCGGGCATGAGCCCGGGCCGAAGTACATCAACTCGCCCGAGACCCTCCTCTACAAGAAGTGCCGCGTCCTGTACGGCATCTCCCAGGCGAAGGACGCGATCCGCAAGGCAGGCGTGGCGATCCTCGTCGAGGGGTACTTTGACGTGCTGCTGCCGCACCAGGCCGGCATCCGGAACGTCGTGGGCGTATGCGGGACCGCGCTCACGCCGGAGCAACTCGAGCTGCTGAAGCGGTGCGACTGCCGCGAGCTCGTCATCCTCTTCGACGGCGACGCAGCGGGCAGCAGAGCGCCACCCCAGGTCGCGGCCGCGATCTTCCAGGCTGGGCTCTCGGCGCGCGTGGCACGACTTTCTGGTGATCCCGACGAGTACGTGCGCGCCCACGGACGCGCCGGATTCGAGGCGCTCATCGCCGCGGCGCCGGCGCTCACCGAGTACCTCATCGACCAGGCCATCCAGCGGCATACAGGCAGCGCGGCGGCCACCCACGCGTCGGTCGAGCAGAAGATCGCCATAGTCCGGATACTGACGCCGCATGCCTTCGCGCTGCCCGAAGGGCTCGCGCGCTCGGCGTTCGAGCGTCGGATCGCGCAGCGCCTGGCGCTGGACGTCGGCGCGCTTCGGGCGGAGGTGCAGCGGCTCGCGAGGTGAAGGGCATCCCCCTCGCTGCGGCCGGGTCGCCGCGCAGGAACCGTAGCGCGCGCAGGATGCGCTCGAAGGAGACGATGTGACCACTGCCCACCGCCCGCTTCTCGCTCCCGGGATCATCGAGCGCAAGATCCTCGTCCTCCGGCGCCACCGGGTCATCCTCGACGAGCAGCTCGCGCCCTTGTACGGGGTCGAGGTGAAGGTCCTGAACCAGGCGGTGAAGCGCAACCGGGAGCGCTTCCCCGAGGACTTCATGTTCCAGCTCACCGCGGAGGAGACCGCCCTTCTAAGGTCACAAAGTGTGACCTTAGACGCTGGCCACGGCCGCGGCGCCCATCGGAAGTACCGGCCCTACGCCTTCACCGAGCAGGGCGTCGCCATGCTGTCCAGCGTCCTCCGCAGCCCTCGCGCGGTGCAGGTGAACATCGAGATCATGAGGGCCTTCGTGCGCCTCCGGCGGATGCTCCAGGAGAACGCGGACCTCGCCCGGAAGCTCGCGGCGCTGGAGAAGAAGTACGACGCGCAGTTCAAAGTCGTGTTCGACGCCATTCGGGAGCTCATGGAGCCGCCGGTCCAGGCCTCTCGGCCGATCGGGTTCACGAAGAAGTCGGAGCCGTCATGACAGCGCACAGCATTCAGCCGAACTCGCCGCTGCGAGTCGCTCACCGGGCACCTCGTGCATCCTCGGGCACGACGTGCAGCTTCCCGCCAGCGTACCGTGCGTACGACTCCAGCACCGCCCTCACGTACCCTGGCGTCTCTCCGTTCTGTGGGATGGGGGCGAACAGCTCTCGCGGGCGAGCGTTGTATGCCGTGAGGGCGCTGATCACGTCGCCCCGGTAGTGCCGGAGCAGGACCGCGAGCAGCCGTACGCCGCCGAGGATGTTCTTCGCCGGGTCGAACAGCTCCTCGCGAGATACACCGACCTTCGCCGCCGTCGCGGGGAGGAGTTGCATGAGGCCGAGTGCTCCCGCTCGGGAGACGGCGCGCGGGTTCCATGAGCTCTCCCGCATGATGACCGCCTTCACCAGCGCGGCGGGGACATAATGCACGTCGTGCACGTCCTCGATCGCTGCGGCGATCTCGCGGTCGTACCGCGTGTCCGGCGGCGCTGAGCTTGCGACGACCAGCGCGAGCGTAAGTACTTCGAACTCGAGCATCTCCGAGATGCCTCGCGAGCCCTGCTACGGGATCCGCTCGAGTTCATCGAGATCGGGTGGCGGCGTCGGCGGAGGTACGTCGTCGGCCGCTAGCAGCGGTTCGTCGGCAGCGGCGGCGATCGCCTCGGAGGATGCCGCGAGTTCGGGGCGCGCCAGCGAGGACGGCGCATGGTGGGGGCCGTGATGCTCGCCTCCACCGAGGAACTGGACGAGCTCGGCGACGACCTTCACACGCTGCCGGTCCTGTCCGCTCTGCTTGTCCTTCCAGCGGTCCGTCTTGAGCCGACCGGCCACGTAGACCTGGCGCCCCTTTGCGAGGTACTGCCGGCAGAGTTCGCCGTGCCGCCCCCACACCTCGATGTCGTGCCACTCGCGTTCCTCCGTGCGGTGGCCGGTTCGCTTGTCGATCCAGCTGCGGGAGGTTGCAAGACGAAGGATCGCGACGGTCTGGCCGCCGGCCTGTCGCATCTCGGGATCTCGGCCGAGGTTTCCGACGAGGATGACCTTGTTCACCATGCGGCGCCCTCCAGTTCATCCGATTGCCGCAACAGCGAGCGGTACTCGCGTGTCCGATCCGCGACCGTCCTTCATCGCACCGCACGGCTGGCGATAGGCGGAGGCGTCGCCCCCACCCCGGTGGCGGCCCCGCGTTGGGGCACGTTCCGCGGCGTTGGGTGCACCAGCTCGAGGAGCAGGAGGCCGAGAATGAACAAGAGGAGCCCGAGCAGCAGACGGCGCGGAAGACGGAGCAGCACCCCGACCACGCCAAACATGCTCTGGAACAGGAACACGCGACCCCTCCGTCTCAGGGTGAGTTCGCCATGTTCGCCATCTAGATGTCAAGAGGATGCTACGTGGCGACACCGCTGGGGGCCCCGTCGCGGGAGAGCACCGAGATCGCGTGGATCTCGTGCACGAACGAACCCCCTCGCGACGAGCCGCCTACTTCGCCGACTGGACCTGCCGGGCCAACTCGCGCAGCTTGGCTATGGCCGCGCGCATCTCGGCGTCATGGCAGGTGGGGCAGCCGCCAGCACCATAAGACTCCACCGCTCGGAGCCGTTCCTCGAGGACTGAGACGGCGTACTCCACGGTCTACCGGTCGAGCGGGGGCGGAGGAGGACGAGTCGTTCGCCGCATGCTGGGCGCAGTATCACGCGACCTGAACGTCTGTCCAGCTCCACATCCAGCCTCGCCGTGTCGAGCCGACGGCGAGGTACCACTTCACCTGGCATCGCAGGTGCGCGCCCAACACGGCCGCGGGGACCACGATGCGCGCAGGAGGACGTTCCTCCACCTCTTCGATTCACCGCGCTGCATTCGTAAGGAAGCGCGCTGAGGCGCAGGTACCGCATTTCGCCGCCCGCTCATGAGTCGCCCATATCCTAAGCCCCCGCGGATGCGGAGGTGCTTCGGCCCCCGACCTCAGACGACAGGATCGGCCCTGTCTCGCGATCGAAGTCGACGAATTCGTGGGCAACTACGCGGTTGCCGGTCGCATTCCCCCAACGCTGCATCTTCAGCTTGAGCAGGTCGCCGATGTTGCGGTCGGCCGTACTCACTATCACCTGCCGCTCCTGAGCGACTCGCTTCAGTACTTCGACGAAATTCAGGAACTTCACGTCGTCTAGGTGCTGAACCGGTTCGTCCAGCATGATGACGTTGAGGCGGCTCCAAGCTTGAAGGAGCGATACGCCCAGGAACAGCGAAAGCGCCAAGCACGTCAACTGGCCCGCCGAACTATACGGCTTCGGATCGACCCCTGCGGCGAGCCCCCGTTCACCGATACGGAGGGTTCCGTCGCGCAGGATTCTGACGATGTTGAGGTGCCTGTGAGGCGTGAGCAACGAGAGGATCTCGTTCACCGAGGCGTCGCTCTGATTGAGACGAGCTTCTGCAGCTCGTTGGACAGATGCCTCCATCGAATCACGTAGGGCGCCCAGACGTCCCCGGGCTTTGTCGAGCCGCGCCTGCGTCGCCGCTGCGTCGTCAACGATCCGTGTGAGACTTGCCAGCTCGATCTTGAGTCGCGGTAGCTCAGCAGTCCTGAGAAGGGATGACATCCGAGTAACGAGCCCCGAGCACGTTGCTGCGCGCTCCGATGTTGCGGTTGCCTCTGCCTCCTTGACCGCTACGTAGGCGTTGAGTGGCTCGGGCATTTCCTCCAGGGTGGCGCGATCGACTCCCATCTCGCGGGCCGCAGCCAAGAGTCCGATACCGGCGACTTGTAGCTCCTCGTTGGTGCGCTCAAGCCCCCTCAGCTCCGCATCGACCGCATCTCGCTCCTTCCGCGCTCGAGCGAGTTCGGTCGCGAGTCCATCCCGCGCATTCGCAGCGCGGCGCTGCGCAGCATCAGCCGCGGCAACGCGCTCTGCCGCTGTCCGGACATCCGCGGCGGCACGCGTGAGGTCCGCTTGCACGATGCGGTCGTCGGTGTCAATCGTTCCGATCGACGCAAGGCGATCCTCGAGCGAGCGTACCAGGCCGACCTGCCGAGCAAGGTCGCTCGACGCCTTTTCGAACTCGGACTCGGCTCGGCGACTCGCTTCTCCTGCACTCGACGCTTCGCGCTTGCGCCCGGTCAGCTCCGCTTCAGCGCGATCGCTTTCACCCTCGCCCAGCGGAGCGACGTCGCCGTACGTCGCTTGAGCAGAGGAAAGCTCCCTCTGCGCCCCCTCATGAAGCGCCGTTAGAGACTGCACACGAGCGCGCTGACGCTCCACATCGAACGTTGCCCTCTTGAGAGAATCCCTTGCACGCTCGTACTCACTGTCGAGCGTCTGAAGGCGAGCGATGTCGCCGACATGCCTCGACGTCCGCTCAAGAGCCCGAGTTATCGCCGAGTGCAACTCCTCAGGCGATGAGTATGCGTGTCCACACAGCAGACACTCGCACGCGTCCTGGCGCTGCAAGGTGGATAGCTCTCGAACTGCTGCAACGACGCGCTCGGCGATTGTTCCGAACTGCGCTGCGCGTTCGCGCTCCCGCGCAACGGCTGCAGCAAGTTCTGCTTCTACGCTCTTCTCCTGGTTCGCTCGTGCCAACGCGTGCTGAAGCGCGATCTTCGCTTCCTCAAGCTGCTCGCCACTGAGCGAAACTGCTGACCTCGCCTTCTCAAGCAGGGAATGGGCCCTGGCGCGCCTTTGCACTTCCTCCCACGCCGCTGCCGCGTCCGCGGCGCGTGCCCTTGCTTCGTCAAATCGATGAGCAAGTTCCGCCGCTCGCGCCTTCAGCTCCTGAGCCTTGTTCGTAACTTCGGGGAGCGCCGCGGAAACCTCAGCCATTTGTGACCGGGTTGCACGAGCCTCAGCATTCCTCTGGCTTGCTAGTTCGAGTTCGGCCCTCCGCGCCCTTAACGCCTCCGCGTTCGTCACCGCGAGTCGATGAGCTGCGCCGCATTCCAGCAACTCCTTCTCGGCGGCCTCCACCTTGAACACCTGCGCCGCGACTGCTGACTCAAGAGCGCCTCGACGCTCGACGTACGACTGCACTCCGAGCCAACACTGACTGGCCCTCGCAACGTGAGCGACAATCCGCTCCCGTAGAGAGCGCCCGCGAGTAATCTTTTCAACGGCGGCGCCGGCCGCCTGCGTCGCTTGCCGCCCAAGCTCCGAAAGACTCCCGACGACTTGCTCTATCGGCGCGGTCATCGCCCGATCCCCGAGAATCAGGCTGGCTTCGCGCCGAACTGGCTCTTCTTCAGTCAGCCTCTTGTGCTCGAGCTCCAGGATCTCAGCAGAGACTTCGCTGATGCGCTGTTGCGCCTCGTGACTGGCGCGCGCCGATTCGCGGGTCGACTCGTCCAGCTTCTGAAACACCTTCTTGATCCCTGTCCGTACGGTGTCGGCAAGCGGAACACCGGTCAGGGCCCGCAACAGGGTCGCTCGGTCCTCCGGATCGGATACCGCCAGTTCACGAAGCGTGTCTTGCGATAGATACGAAAGCCCTCTGAGCGCAGACAGCAGCGCCCGCGTGTCGTTGAATACCGAGGGATCCGTGACTAATTCCTTCGCGTCGTATTCGTCGCCGTTGAGACTCGCCCCACGTTCCGTTCGCGTGAGCGAGAACCCGTCACCGGTGAGCGTCACCTGTGGTGGCGCCGGCTTCCAAAGGTTCCTACACACCCCGTCGTGATCGGACCCGAGCCGAAACCCACGTCCGAACAGCGCCCAATCGATCGCATCGAACACCGTCGTCTTGCCGAGGCCGTTGCGGCCGAGCAACAACGTCACGCGGCCGAGCTCGAACGTTCGTTGATCGCGAAAGCCCCGGAAATCGGTGAGTTGCAGCTTCGAGGCAGTGATGCGCTCAGTTGGCATCGCCCGGCTCCCCGGACAGGATCCGGATCAACGCGTCGACTTCTTCTCGAGGCTGCCGTGGCTTTAGCAAGACCTCCAGTCCTCTTCGCAGTTCCGAATCTCCGGCACAGAACTGCGCGAGCGTGTCTTCTACGACGGTCGGCGAGGCCGCTCCCGGGTTCGCTTCCCGGCGTCCAATAGACTGCGCGAACAAGCTCGGCACGTCTTCATCCTCGGAGAACGCGAGCTTCCTGCTGCCACGCGTCTCTCTCTCGATGTGCCGCTTCACTGCGTCAGAAGTCCCCGTCGGTAGCTCGATCAGCAGCACTAGGCTCCACAGGTCCTCGCGACGCAACACGACCGGGGGGCTCCCGAGTCGATCGTACGCGTTGTCGACACGGCTCGCCCAGGTTTCAGGAGATGCGTTGATAGCACCCACAATCAGGTCCGCGGCGCGAGCCCACGCCGACGCTTCGTCCGAATGCAGAAACTCCGGCGTGTGTGGCTTGCATGCCAGTGCGACCATCTCCTCACACGTTCGCATTCGTACGCTCCTTTGGGATCCCAAGGTCGTCAAGGACCGTATTCGCCACAACCGATCTCCAGAAAGCAGCCCCGCACAAACGCAGGGGCTCAGGCATCTGGGCTATGGCTTGATCTACTTCTCCTCGAGGAGCGATCCGCGCGGCATCGATCCGTCCGATCGGCAGACTTGGAACAGCGCGAAGAACGACCGTCGGTCGGTGGCGCAAGAGCGGCTGCCCCCTGAAGTACGACTGCTCGAACGAATCTTCGCTCCCGGAGTGAGTCGCAATCAGTACCGGCGAGCCGCCAACCTTGGCGTTCCAGTATTCGCGACGTTTTCGGTCGAGCGAGACGCCGCCGTCCAGGGCTGCAAGAGCCAGCACCAGTTCAGCGATCTTGCCCGGCATCTCCTTGGCCTCATCGAACAGTGAGTCGAAGCTGATGCGGTGATCCCAGCAGGCGCAGCACGATGCAGCCTCCGGGTGATCCTCGTACGCGAGATGCTTCGGGTCCTCTCGCTGCACGAGCGCCTGGTCGAGAAACACTGATAGCCAGTTCGGCTTTCGAAGATCGTTCAGAATCGCCTGTGCAGCGCCGCTCAGCTTTGCACCGAGTTCCGGAGGAAGCGCCGCGTGGGCGAGCGCCTTCGGCTCGCCCCGTTTGAAGAGGTCCGCGACATGGAACCCGGGCCGCTGGTCTCTCACCAGAGCGGTGTCCTCAACCACATACGGGTGGACCGCTTCGACGAATCTCGATCGAATGGCGTCATCGGCGCCATAACCAGCCAGGTCCCTCGGGAGAATCGTGTGAATCCGGTGGGCGTCTACGTCGTACCTCGGGAGCGCAACCCTTGTGATGAAACGTCCCGGAACAGCGGCTTCCGTGCAGTAGTCCGCGCCATTGCAGAGCATGTGCTTGCTTGGAGGAAGCACATGAGTGTCCGCGAAGATTAGGCCCGATGCTCCGTACCGAAGTCGACTCCGTTCTCCAGGAGAGCAGTTCGCTGCGACGACTAGAGGCCTACCCTGCTCGAACAACGAGAGAAGACGCTCGTGGAATTTCGCGCTTCTTGGCTTGGGGTTGTGCTGAATCCAGAAGATTAGGTCCGGCTTCTCCGCGACCACTCGGCGTGCGAACCCATTCGGATCCCCGTCCTCGAGCCATTCAGAGCAAATGGTTACTGCGAACCGGAGCGGTACACCGTCGGTAGGCTTGCCCTCGAACACACGGAGACGCGTACCACCGACGAAGCAAGCGGCGGCGCGCTCGTCGTACGATGGCAGCCCCTTGGGCTGAATGAATACCTCGCTCTTGGTCGCCACAAGAGCGACGTTCGCGTACGCTCCCGGCCCCCACGGCTCTTTCCAGAATTCCGCGCTGGCTCCCGTGTTCTTTTCGAGGGCTTCGCACTCATCCTGCTTCAGGTGGCCGAGGCCAGCGATGACGAGCCGGTTATCCGGCAGTGACTTGAGCCCCTTCAAAATGTCGTCGACCCGGTTGGGGTCGACTGACAACTCTGGCACAACGAATACGACCGGCCGCTTCGCAGCCTCTTTCGCGTCACATTCGAACGCCCGACTCAGCACTTGCCAGGCACATCGCCCTGCTTTCGGACCGTACGGAGGGCCTCCGCCCAGCGCCTCAACTGCTGGCTGCGCAAGCCACAGCACGCCGGTCTCTCCCTTCGACCATGCAAATGTCAGTTTCTCTGTCATTCAGTGCCTGACGCGCCTCGTTGAGGATGCTTGACAACGACGATGTGCCCTGTCGCCGCGGAGCGGCAAGAAAGGATTCTACAACGGGCGAACCACGGCCGAACTCGTCGTATGGTACGCGCCAGCGCCGTCCCTTATCGAGCCACGTGAAGACGTAGGTCACGACCTCTGTTCATTCGAGCCCTCCGCCTTCCTGGCGGGACGAGTCACCTCGACATCCGTAACGCCGATGAGAAGTGTATGATCTCGTCCTCTCCCGGCGGCCCCTGGGCGCGCGCCGGGGCCGCTCGTCCGCTCGTTCATCGCCGCCAGCGCCCCGCCTCGACGAAGCTGTAGTAGCCGCCCGCCGCGACGATGACGTGGTCCCGGGCCAGCAGCCCGACCAGCTCGGCCGCGGCGCGGAGCCGCTCCGTCAGGTCCGCGTCATCAGGGGATGGGGCCGGGTCGGAACTTGGGTGGTTATGCACGAAGACGATGCCGTGCGCCGCCTCGCGGACCGCCGTCCGGAACACGTCGCGCGGGTTCACCGGACACTGGGTGAGCGACCCCTTCGCGACACGCTCCGTCCGGAGGAGCCTTCCGCGCACGTCGAGCAGGACCACGTGGAACTCCTCCACTGGCGCATGCGCGAGCGGGCGCATGAGCTCGTAAACGCTCTGGGGATCGAGGCACCGTTCCCCACGCCGCGGCGGCGCCCACGCGCCGCGTCGGCCGAGCTCGAACGCCGCGGCGAGCGCCACCGCCCGCGACTCTGCGAGCCCGAGGCGCCGAAGCTCGCCGACGCTGACCCAGGCGAGTTGCCGCACGCTCACGGCGGACAGGGTTCCCGCGCCGCATAGCGTGAGCAGGTCCGCGTCCGACAGGGCCCCGGGCCCGTCCATCAGCAACCGCTCCCTGACCTCGTTCTTGGCCATCCCGTTCTCCTCGGAGCCGGGCCTCTGACCGCGCCCGCTCACTCACCCCCGAGGCAGGGCGCACGCCCCGCTCTGCGCGTGGCAGCAGGACTTGGCCGCGGCGCTCATCGGCGTGCTCCGCGGCGGGAGCGACGATGGCGGGGCGTGTGCCCGGGCGAGGGCCGTGACGGACGCGGGGCGCCCAGCTTCACCGGGCGGCCCGTGGCTGGCGCGGTCCTCGCTTAGGAAGCGCGCGAAGCGCGCCCACGAAACCTCGCGCCGGCGGGGGCCGCCGGCGCACCGCGCTTGCTGCGGCGTCAGCCGCCTTTCCTCTTCTCGTCATGAGGGGGCACGGCGCCGTCCTGCGGCGTCGCGCGACCTCCTGCTCAGGCGCTCACGCCTGCGCCGCTGTCGCTTCGCGCCTGCGGATCGTCGGCGGCCGCGCGACGACCTTCGCGGGCGGCGGCGGGAGGTTCAGCGACGCGGGCACCGGGACCGGGGCTCCCTTCGGCCACCACCAGAGCTGCGCCACGGGATCCCAGCGCCACCCCGCCTGCTTCAGCTCGGTTCGGATGTTCGCCGGCGGCACCCGGTCGAACCGGAGGGCCGGCTGCCGCCCGCGGTGGCGGGTCTTCTCGACGTGCAGCTCCGGATTGGTCCGCTCCCGCTCCGCCTCCGCGACGAGCCGCAGCTCCAGGAGCGACGCTCCGCAGTAGGTGCAGCACTCCTCCTGCACGGTCTTGTCCGCTCCGTAGAGCGGCAGAATCGGCCGACCGTTGTAGTCGGTGTCGGAAGGCCCGAGCCCGGTCGTGGACCGGAGGCACGCGGGGCAGAACACCTCGTCGTTCGCGCTGTAACCGAGGATCGTGAAGGGCTTCATCGTGGCAGCTCCCTGTGTGTGGGGGCGGCACCGCGCCGCCTCGCCCAGGCATGGGCGGGGCGGTGCCGGCCCCGCGACGACGGGCGGCGGCGTTGCCGAAGCGGCGGGCGTGTCGCCGGGCGTGACGGCGAGCGCGCCTCTTGCGCTCGCTGGCGCGACCGGCGCTCCCGACGCCCGAGGCGCAGTTAGCCGCCGACCGGCGTCGCCCCCGGGAGCTGCCGCGGTGAAGCCCGGCGGCGGCGTGCGCGCTCGCGGTCGACCGCGGGCCCTCACGATCCCTTCGCGCGCTCCCCGGGCGCCCCCAAGGTGCCTGCAAGCCACACAGACGGGAACGGGGTCCCGTTGCTGAGCTTCCTGTGCAACTCGAGCGTGACGCTGGCGAGTCGCAGGATGTCCTCGGCGGCGATCTCTCGAGCGTAGGCGGCCGGCGGGCTCAGGACGCGACGCGCCAGGGTGAGCTGTTCCTCCAGGAGGCTTGTTGCGATTCGGCTCATGTCTCGGCTCCTCGTGCTGGACGCGGCACCGCGCCGCTCACGTGAGCGGCGGCGCGGTGCCGACAGCACGGGAGGCCATCGGCGCCGCCCGCGCGGGCGGCGCCGGGCGACTCACGCCTCCGCGGGCTCGTCGTCCTCGAACGCGCTGTAGCGCGCGAGGTGCAGCTCCGGCGGGTGATAGTCCCCGCAGAGCTCGCAGTGAACGATCTCGAGCTGCAGCTCTCCGAACTCCTCCTCGATCTCGTGCTGGAGCGCCGGGTTCGTCGGGATGAGGCTGTCCATGTGATTGCGTCTCCCTGTAGTGGGCAGCACCGCGCCGCCTCGCCCGGGACGGGCGGCGCGGTGCAGCCCACGAGCGCGCGAGGGTTCGCCCTGGCCGTCGCTCCGCCCTGCCGGCCCGTGATAGCGAGGCTGTTCGCGAGCTGGCGCGGGCCGTGCCCGGCGGAGCGGCGGCGGCAGTAAGGCGAGCCCTCGCGCGCGCCTCGGAGACGCGGTGGCCAGCCGCCGCCACACCCACCGCTACGCCGCGAACAGGGCGGTCGCGCTCGCGTCGTCGACGGTGGACAGGTCGGTGACGGCGTGGACCTCGTCGCACCACGGCAGGAGCCACTCGCGCTCGACCCCGATCCCGAGCCCCAGGATCGTGACGCCGAGCGCCGCTGCGCTCTCGCGCAGCCTTCCTGCCTCGCTCGCGTCCGAGCCGCCGTCCGTGATGAGCACGATGTCGGCGTTCCGAAGCGCACCCGGGTGCGTACGGATGATCTCCAGCCCTCGGTCGATCGCGGCGGCGATCTCCGTCCCGCCGCCGCACGAGACGAACAGACCCTCCTCGGGCAACGCGTCCGCGGGGTTCACGACGGCCTCGAACTTCACGCGGCTGTCGAACCCGAGTAGCGCATATGTGCGGCGCTCCTGTTGCGCTTGGTCGAGGAGCGCCAGCGCGACGGCAGTAGCCCAGACATCCCGCGGCCCGTCCATGGAGCCGCTCTTGTCGAGCAGCACCACGAGCGGGCCCTTACCAAGGGACGCCGTGCCCTCGAGCCGGTACTGGAGCGCCTGGCGCTCGAGGACGGCGCGCATGAAGTCGAGCCGCAGGAGGCGGTGCGTGAGCTTCGCCAGCTCCACTGGCAGGGCGCGGCCGAGGTCCGCGCCCTGCTCGACGTCGGTGACCTCGTCGGCGCCGTGCTTCACGCGCTGGCGTCGCTTGCTCGCCGCGATGCGCTTGAAGCGCCCGGCGAGAGCCGCGATGCGCCGGAGGCGCTCGTCGAGCTTGAGCCGGGCCGCGAGCGGCCTCACAGCAGCGTGCTCATGCGGCGTGCCTTCGTGAGTCCCGGTGCCCGGCATGTGCCCGCCCTGGAACGCCACGTACGCGAGCCCGTCGATGGCGTCGCGCAGGTTCTCCACGACGCGCGCGGCGACCGCGCAGGCGGCCGCGAGCGGCCGCCGCAGCGGATCGTTGCCGACGACGCCCGGCGGAGCCGGCGGCACCGGCTCCTCCGGCGGGGGCAGGTTCAGCTCGCGGAGGAGCACCTCGACCGCGGCGGCGGACGCTGCGGCATCGCCGCGGCATTCCGCGGCGAGCCGCGCGAAGGCCGGCAGCTGGTCGCAAGTGGCGTGGACCCGCTCCGCCCACGCGCGGAGCGCGGGGTTCGTCCGGCTCGGCGGGATCCGCTCCCCCTCCCCCGTATAGAGCCGCTCGAAGAGCTCGTCCTCGAGCCGAAGCTGTGCGCTGTCGCGCTCGTTGGCGCGCGCGAGCTGACGGTGCTCGCGATGGAGCATCAGGTGCCATCGCGAAATGTCGAAGAGAAGTCGCTTCATGTCAGCCTCCGTTCGTGCCGTGCGGCCCGTCGCGGCCGCCCGGAAGGGCGGCGGCCGCGCACGGGCCGAACGCGTCAGCGGGCTCCGCCCAGGCCGAGGCCGGCGCTCACCGCCCGCGCGAGCTCGTAGTGGAGCTGCGCGATCTCCTGGTCGGCGTCGCCGAGCGCCTGCTTCGCACGTGGCCCGGCCCCGCTCGCGAGGTCCTTGAGCTTCACCTGCTGCGCCTTGAACTCCTCGAGCGCCTGCGCCGCCTGGGCGAGGTAGCTCTTCCGGTCCGTGTTGCGGAGCGCGGCGACGCGCGCGGCGGTCTCGCGGGCGGCGTCGAGGACCTCGGCCGCCTTCGCGCTCACCGGGTCCGCGAGCTGCCCGACGATGTGCGCGACCTTCGAGTACTCCTTCGGCTCACGCCAGAGCGCGTGCGTGAGGACGAGGAGGTCCTCCGGTGTGGTGGCCGCCTGGCCGGCGAGGTACGCGGTCGCCTGGACGACCTTGAGCGTCTTCTTCCAGCGCCGGTCGGACGCGACGATCCCCTCGGCGCGGCAGCTGTCCCGGATCGCAATGAGCGCCTGGACCGTCTCGTCCGTCACCTTCACTTGCGCCACGTCCGCCTGCGCCAGGCGAAGTTGCGCCATCGAAAGCGCTGCGGAGCACGCCGGCTCCGGGGCTAGCAGCACCGACCGGAAGCTGCTCGGGCGCAGGAGGTACTGGACGTCGAATCGGAGCAGGAACCGGTCGAAAAGCGCCTCCAGCTCCTTCCCGTCGGGCAGCTCGTTCGACGCGCCGAAGAGCGCGACGAGCGGCATCTGCGTCGGCGTCCCGTCATTGTGGAAGAGCCGCTCGTTCATCGCGGTGAGGAGCGAGTTCAGGATCGCCGAGTTCGCCTTGAAGACCTCGTCCACGAACGCGAACTCGGCCTCGGGGAGCTTCCCGGCGGTGACGCGCTGGTACCGGTCGTGCTCGAGCGCCTTCAGGCTGATCGGCCCGAACAGCTCCTCCGGCGTCGAGAACTTGGTGAGGAGCCGCTCGAAGTACGTCCCTCCGAACGCCTGCGCGATGGCGCGGACGAGCGCGCTCTTCGCGGTGCCCGGAGGGCCGAGCAGGAGGACGTGCTCGCCGGCGAGCACGGCCGCGAGCCCGCCGTCGATGGCGTCCCGGCGCTCGGGGAAGCGGGTCATAAGGTCGCTGCGGAGCTGCTGCAGATGCGTATGCGCGGTGGTCGTCATGGTCTTTCCTCGCGCGCCGATCAGGCGGCCTTCGTCTGGAGCATCCCCTCCACCTGGAGGGTCAGCTTGTTGAGCGCGGTCTCGAGGTCCTGGACCTGCACCTGCAGGACCGTGTGGTAGAGCCGGGCCTTCGCGCGGAGGCCCTCGAACGTCTCGAGCCGCCGCGCCAGCGTCGACGCGCGCTCCGGCGGATCCGAGAGGAAGCCCTCGATTTCGGCGCGGAGCGCCGTGATCTCCTCGTCGATGGACGCCCGCGCCGCGTCGCCGAGGGCGGCGGTCGCCTCGGGCGAGGCGTGGATGGGAACCACGTCGAGGCGGGAAGCGCCGATGTTCGACACCGCATCGCGCAGGCGACGGAGCGTGTCCGCGTACGGCGCCGGCACCCAGTAAACGCCGCCGTGATCGCGCAGCGTCACAGCGGCGCACGAATTGAGCGTCTTCACGAGCGCACGCCGGACGTCGTCCGGCGTGTGCGTGTTGAGCAGTCGGTCGTAGGCGGCGGACACCGCGACGACGAGATCGTGCCCGGGTCGGTCGGACGCGAGCTTCGCCGGCCGCGCACGGTCGAGCCGGATCCGCGCGGCCTGCGCGAGCGAGACGTTCCCGGCGCCGTCCCGGGTCTCGGCGACGACGGCGAAGACGATCTCGTCGTCGTCCTCCTTTCCGAGGCGGAGGAGGTGGTCGTGCTGCCCGACCTGCGCCTCGCGGACCGCGGTCCGGAGCGCCTTCTCGGGCGTCGGCGGCTCGGGCAGGAGGTTCGAGGCGAGCCCGGCGTTGCTCCAGACGGTCTCGAGAACGCTGCGCGTGATCCTCGCGTCGGCGAGGGTCCACCAGAGGAGATCGCCGACGTGCTTCCCGCCGGTGAGTGTGTAGGAACGGATGAGCTCTACGGACATGTTGGCCTCCCTGTTCGGAGTGAGGAGGCGGCACCGCGCCGCCCCGCTTGAGCCGGGCGGCGCGGTGACGACCTCGCACCGGGGCGGGCGCGCAGCTGGAGGTGAAAAACCCCCGGGGCGTGAGCCCCGGGGGGCGGTGAGCCCGACGCCACAGGGACGGCGGCGGGCTTTCCTGCGTCCTGGCGTGACCGCCCGGACGCCGTCAGTTGACGGACGTGGGCTTCTTCGGCTTCCGCGCGCCGCGCCCGGCACGGCGCTGCGCCACCTGCTCGGCGGTCGTCTTCTCCACGGCCGCGATGTCGATGCCGTAAGCGGCCGCGGCGGCGGTGAGCCGATCCGAGTACTTCGACGACCAGGCGAAGTACGCCCCGCGGCCGATCGCGAGCTCGAGGACGAGCGCGCGGAGCGCCGCACCCTGCAGACCGCTCGCGTGCGCGGAGAGCACCGCCTCGGGCGTCGCGCCCTTCTCCCGCTCGATCCCGCGCCGCTTCACCGCGTCCGCCACCGCGTCGTGGTAGCCGCCGTGGGTCATCGCGTCGAACACGAGAGTCGCGAACGTCGAATCATCGGCGGGCCGCGCCTCCGCGGCCGCGACAATCGCCGAGAGGATGTTCGCGATGGTCGCACGCCGCAGCTCCGCCGCCGCCCGCGCTGCGGCCGGATCGGGAGGTGGGCGGCTCGCCTCCGCACGCTCCTCGCCTGTCTCGCCCAGGTCGTCGGCGCCAGCATCGGCGGAATCGCCGGCGTCCTTACGCCGCACGAACTCGACCCCCGCCGCGGCGAGCGCGGCCACGCCGTCGGCCTTCGCGACGAGGGCGTGCGGCGTCCCGGCGGCGTCGGTCGCGAGCGTCGGGCTCGGGCAGACGTCGCCCAGGAGCAGCCGCCACGTCCGGCGCTCCGGGTCCTCGAAGCACGTAGCGTCGAGGTCCACGTACTTGCTGTTCCACGGGAGCTGCCGGCCGCCTTGGTAGAGCGCGTTCGACTGCTGCTCCGTAAGAACCGTACCGCCCTTCGCGCGGACCTCGCCTGCGAGCTTCTCGCCGTGCGCGGCGACCTTCTTGCGGAAGCACACGATGTCCGTGCAGGTGTCCGCGGCGGGCGCGTCCGTGAACAGGCCCGGCTGGTTCCCGCTTCGCTTCGGGCACTTGGCGCACGCCCCCGCCTCCGGGAGGAGCTTCGGGTCGTCCAGGCCGAACGGCGCGCGGTCGAGCCGCGTCAGGTAGCGCTGCTCCAGAAAGTGCGCGAGGTCGTTGGCGGGGAAGGGCTCGCCCTCCTCGGCGTCCTGGAACTCCTCGCGCACCTCCCGGAGCGCCTCGTCCTGCAGGGCCGACGGCACCGCGCGCGCCACCAGGAACGCGGTCGTGGTCGTGAGCTCGCCCTTCCAGAACGCCTCGCGCATCGAGGGCACCAGAGCTGTGAGCTTGAGCCGCGCGTACACGTACTGCGCCGACCGACCGACGAGCTTCGCGAGGGTGTCGGCGGTGTGGAGCGGCCGCCCGCGGCCATCCTTCATCGCGAGCAGCGCCTCGTACGCCTCCGCCTCTTCGAGCGGGTGCGGGTCCTCCCGGCACGCGTTCTCCACGATGCGGAGCTCGTGCGCCTCCTCGTCGGTGAGGTCCTCGACCGTGGCCGGGAGCTCCTTCAGTCCGACCTGTTTCGCGGCCCGGTACCGCCGCTCGCCGTAAACGATCTCGAACCGGGAGCCCTTCGGCCGGATCTTGATCGGCTGCTGGACGCCGTGCTCGCGAACCGACGCGACCAGCTCGTCGATGTTCCGAGCGCTCCGGTTGAGCGGCGACGGGTCGATGTCGTCGATCGCTATGAGCCGCACGATCTGCGGCTCGGGGCTCGCCGGCCGCGGCTTGGGGCCGGCCTTCTTCTTGTTCGCAGTGGCACTCGCCTTCACGGGCGACCTCCTGTGGTGGGCGGCACCGCGCCGCCTCGTCCAGAGGGCGGCGCGGTGGCGCCCGCCGTCGCCTCACGCTGCGCGCCAGAGTTGGTTCTTGGGCTCGATCTCGACCGGGCCTGGCCAACGGTTCATTCCCGATTCCCCAGGCGGACCGCGCGCGATGCCGACGCTTCTGTCGGCGAGCGTGCGTGGTCCCGCCTCGGTGCCGCCTGCCGTCGATCGCTCGGCCAATGCTGCCCGGTCCTCAAGCGGACCGCGCGCGATGCCGACGCCTCTTGTCGGCGAGCCGGCGTGGTCCCGCCTTCGCTCGCCTGCCGTAGATTCGCCCGCCCGTCCTGCCCGGTCCTCAGGCGGACCGCGCGCGATGCCGACGCCTCTGTCGGCGAGCCGGAGCGGTCCCGCCTCGGCGGCCGCGCGCCGTCGATCGCCCGCCCCTTCCGCCCGTTCCTCAGGCGGACCGCGCGCGATGCCGATGCCTCTGTCGGCGAGCCAGCGTGGTCCCGCCTCGGCGCCGCCCGCCGTCGATCGCCCACGCCGGTCCCTACCGGTCCTCAGGCGGACCGCGCGCGATGCCGACGCCTCTGTCGGCGAGCCGGCGCGGTCCCGCCTCGGCGGCTGCGCGCCGTCGATCGCCCGCCTCTTCCGCCCGTTTCCTCAGGCGGACCGCGCGCGATGCCGACGCCTCTGTCGGCGAGCCAGCGTGGTCCCGCCTCGGCGCCCCTCGCCTTCGATCGCCGGCCGGTTCTTGCCGGTCCTCAGGCGGACCGCGCGCATCGCCGAGGCCTCTGTCGGCGCGCGGGCGTGGTCCCGCCTCGGCGCCGCTCGCCTTCGATCGCCGGCCGGTCCTTGCCGGTCATCAGGCGGACCGCGCACGGCGCCGACGCTTCTGTCGGCGCGCCGGCGTGGTCCCGCCTCGGCGCCGCTCGCTTTCGATCACCGGCCGTCCCTGCCGGTCCTCAGGCGGACCGCGCGCGGCGCCGACGCTTCTGTCGGCGAGCCAGCGGGAGCCGCCGGCGCAACGCGCTTGCTCCCGCGTCAGCCCCGTTCCTAGTTCTATCGTCGGGATGTCTCGACAGGCGTACGCGGCTGGCGCCTCTCTGTCCCGGACCACTTCCTGCCCGAGCCCGCGGCCGCGCCCTGCATGAGCCATACGATAAACTCGCGAGTCTTCCGGACGGTGCTCTTCACCTCGACGCCGAGGTCCTTCGTACCGCCCCGCGCCTTGAGCTCGTCGAGAAGGACGTTGAACCCGTCCTTGAGGAGCTGCGCGTCGCCGAGCCTGACCCGCGGCCTCGGAGCCGGCGCGCCCTGGCCCGCTTCGTCAGGCTTCTGTGCCGTCACCCTTGCGTGCACCCGCGGTTTCGCTGGCGCCGGAGCCGGAGTCCATTCTGCAGGGAGGGCGGACGTCAGAAACTCCCGCGCCTGCTCGAACGTCATGACGTGCAGCGGAAAGTCGGGCGGATTTGCGTCCTTGCCGCGCGCCGCCTGGAGCGCTTCGAGCACGTGTACGCGCCGCCATTCCGAGTGGACAAGGAAGAGCAGCTCCGGACGATATCCGTCCGGGAACGCCGAGCGGTACGCGGTCGTCCGGGCCTCCGGGCCGATGGGAGCGGCCACAAAGAGCCCGTAGCGGCGCGCCTTCATCGTCGTCGCCCCGGTATTCATGGTGCTCGAGGGCGAGATCGTGTGCGTGCCCCGCTCCGCCTCGATGAAGATCCGGCGTTTCGCGAGCGGTAGCTCCACGATGGCATCCGGGCGCAGCAGGTTCGTCTTGAACTCCGCGTCGTCGTCGAGCGTCCGGAACGCGATCGGGCGGTCCGTGTCGCACAGCCACCGGAACGGCAGATCCCCCGGACTGACCGGGGCCCCTCGCGCGGTCGCCATGGCGACGAAGAGGTCGTTCAACCAGAGGTCGTGCTGGAGACTCGCGACCACGGCCGGCGCCGTCGAGTACGCCCGGAGGTAGGGGAGGAGCGGGGCGACGGCGTTGAACCCGTCGTTCGTCAGCGACCAGGCGGCCACCTTCGCGCGTTCTTGCCGCGCGCCGAAGAAGAAGTCCTGTCGAACGTAGCCAACCCCGCCTGGAAGCGCAGCGGCGAGCATCGCGAGACGCCGGTAGACGATCGTGATGTGGCGGCCGGGGAACGAGAGCGCGATGAGCTGGTCCGCCCTGAGGCGCCGCGCGATCGCAAGGAACCCGAGCACGTCGTAATCGCGCGGCATCAGCGCAACCGCTTCGACGCGCTCGCGGACGTCCACGCGGCTCGCTCCTGCCGCGGAGCGTTCTACGTCGAACGAGTAGCGCACCGGAGGTCCGTCGGCCTTGAGCCGTCGACGCACTGCGGCGACGATCTCACCGTCTTCGGCCGGCGCGGCATCCGCGCCGAGCACGAGCGACACGGTGAAGCGGGCGCTCGCGCTTGCCGATTTCGGGACGGAAGCGACCGCCGCCCGAACGGCGAGCTCCGCGACCTCATCCACGCCAAGCATCTCCAGTCCCTCCCTTCGCTTCCTCGGCCTTCAGTCAGATCGTCGTCCCCGGCTTCCACGAGACATCCATTCTCGAGTCCAGGCTCCTCTCGAGCTCACACCCGCCGCGCTCGCCATCGAGCGCCCGACGATTGTCACCGTCGCGTCCGTGCTCTTTTCGATCCACGCCACCACTACCAACCCCGCCACCCCGGCCCACCAACCACGTCACCACCACCAATCCCTAACCCCTTAACCCCTACCCCACCCTCATCCTCACCATCACTCTCCGTTTACCTACCTGCTCCCTGTCCTTGCCCCACCCCCCCCTTTTTCTCCTCTCCAACTCAGGTCCCAGTTTCCCGACCCCTCTCCCCAGTGGTTGGGGGAGAGGGGTCGGGAAACTGGGACCCGCACCGTTACTCGATTCGCGCTCGCCAACTGGGTGGGGCAAGGACAGCCATTTCCGCGACTTAGACTGGCTCAGGGTGCCGAACAGGGTGCCGAATTGGGTGCCAATGTAGGTGTCTAACCGACATGGCACCCTATTCGGCACCAGCTGTCAAGGTGCCTACAGGGTGCCTAATAGGTGCCTACTGGCACTCTCGCTCCACCGATTGTCGACGGTCAAGACTGACGTCACCGGTGACGTCACCGGTGACGTCAACTCTGCGTGGACGCCGGCGTTCGGCTGAAGACCCATCGTGCGCAGCTCTAGAGCACGCGGGCCGGCGCGTCGAAGGCCGCGCCCGCCCACGACCAATCGGCCCGAGGCTGCCCACGTGCGACGATCCTACCCCGCGGCGCACAGACACCCATGGCGGAGCGCAAGTCAGTCTAGTGCGCTATTGAACAGCTTTATGGCCTCTCTGATTGAAGAACTTCAGCGCGAAGCGCTGGACCCGAAGGCGTCGATCCCGGACCTGCTTCGGAAGGCGAAGGCGGTGGCGATGAAGCTGAAGGTGAGCGACGCCGCGGAATGGATCGAGCACGAGCTCAGCGGGTATCCCGCGGGCGCCGAGATCCCCAGCTACCGCGAGATCTCCGGGAAGCCGAGGTACTTCAACCCGTACCACGGGTGGGTGCCCCTCATCTTTGGAGATCCGGAGACGCAGGAGAAGGCGTCGAAGCGAAAGACGCGGCAGCCGATCAGCGAGATCATGGACATCTTGGCCCGGAGCGAGAAGGGCGGAGGCGCGATGTTCTCGTACCCGGCGGCCGTCGTGGCGGACCTCGGGAAGCACTTCGACCTGGAGGTCCCCGATGCTGGCATGGAAGTGAGCCTGCCCTCACTCGCGGGAATTCTCGACGAGGTGCGGACGCGGATTCTCGATTGGGCGATGAAGCTGGAGGCTGTCGGCGTTCGCGGGGACGGCATGTCCTTCTCGACGAAGGATCAGGAGAAGGCGGCTGGGGTCCACATCAACATCGGCTCCATCGGTTCGATGGTGGGCGCGATCGGTCCGATCGCCGCGGGGGCCACGGTGAACGTCACGGGCCAGGTGACGCAAGGCCAGATCGAGTTGCTCCTTTCTCTTGCGCGGCAGGTGCAGGCGCTCTCGGACAGGATGGACCTGTCCGTCGAGGCCGCGAAGGAGATGGTCGAGGCGGCCCGCGCGCTGGAAGAGGAAGCGAAGCGTTCACCGCCCGATGCGGGCAGGATCCGCTTGCTGCTGAACGGGATGAAGGGCGTCGCCTCCAACGCCCTCGGAAATCTCGTGAGCAGTGGGGTGCTGGAGATGATCCAGCGGATCAGTCTGTAAGCGATGCAGTGGTTTGTGTGCCGCGGAGAGAGCGATGCACGTCAGGGATGATCCGCGGCTCATGCGATTCCGCGACGGCTTCTGGTTCTCGCGCGAGATCCTTCAGCGCGAGCACGCGGAGCTAGAGACGCTTCGGCTGCAGCTGTATCCCAACTCGATGGGCGGTGCGGTCCATGCCGTCGCCACGGCTTGGCAGATCGTGGACGTAGTGCATCGCGTCCGGGACCTCGCCGAGGGGATGCCGGGCGTGAACAAGAAGGCCGGGTCCTGCACTCGCGCGTTCCTCGACGCGACGGCGATCGCGGAGCGGTTCAGGCATTACGTTCAGCACCTTCGCGGAGAGGTATCGAAGACCGAGGTCAACCGATTCCCGGTGTGGGGCTCGCTGAGCTGGGTCAGCGCGTCGGACGATCGGACGCTGCACACGACCTTCCTTGGAGTGATGCGTCCCGGCATCGAATTCCACGCCGGCGTGTTCGACGCACAGGGAAATCGCTGGGTGAGCCGAGTGTCACTCTCGATCGGTCACGTCCATTTCAACGTGGACCCGATCGTCGGCGAAACGACGGCATTTTGTGATCACATGCTGAGCGTCATCGACGAGTTGCAGCCTGGGTTGCCGTGCTTGGGAGTGCTGGAACCCTTCTCGACGCGATTCGAGATAGTCGACGGAGACTACCTAGAGGCGAAGCGAGCCCTCCCACGCGCCCTCCCGAGGGAGATGGTCGAAGCCTTCGAGAAGCGCGCCGCGACGGCCGGAACGACGCCCGGCGAACTACTGGACGAGGAGATGGAAGTGTGGCGAGCCGCGGGGACTCCAAGGGGCGATGTTCCACAGTCGGTCCATACCGCGTGCGCCGAACTGCCCCCGGGCACGTCCACTCTCGTTCGGATGGCTTACCACGCCGTCGCGTGGTCGCTCCGTGCGGACGCGGACGCGGCACAGTCCGAAGCCGCTGGACCGACGAGCGACGGTGATCACTAGCGGGCTGCCGCGCCCGCGATTCTACCGGCCCGGGCGGACACTCCGTGGGAGGCGGCGCGTACACCTAGAACGAGCCGCCGACTGTCGGACGCAGCGTGCATGATGCCGCCGTGCGACGCTGGAGTTCGCTCTACTGGAACGTGAGATTGTGGCTGATGAGGCGGTCTTGGTCGCTCATCTCGGCCATGGCGCTGCTGGCCGCGATGCTCGCCTTCGTTATCCTGTTCAACGAGCCGTCTTGGCTCACCGGGCTCAACCTCCTCGGCGAGGTCGTCGGCGGCTTGCTCTTCCTGCTCATCGGAGCTCACCTCGGGAGGAGGGTCGAGACCATCATCCTGAGGCGCGCTAGTGTCCTGAGTCGTAAGAAGCGTGACAGTTGGGCGCAATCGTGATCTACGGTCATGATGACGACCGGGATGAAGAACTCGCCTGTGCTCAAGCCCCTCGCGCTCACGGCGGAGGAGCGTGAGGC
>NZ_JALCYY010000130.1 GCF_022690685.1 Anaeromyxobacter terrae
CGCGCGCCGCGGCGACGAGCTCCGCCTCGGCCTCGGCGAGGCGTCCGGCGGCCTCGCAGACCTCGGCGAGCCGCGCCCGGACCGCGGCGTCCCCGGGCCGGGCGTCGCGCGCCCGCTCGAGCTCGCGCGCGGCGTCGTCGTGGCGCCCGAGCCGCTCGAGCGCGAGGGCGCGGCGCAGGCGGACGTCGGGATCCTCCGCCACCATCAGCGCGCGGCCGTAGGCGGCCTGGGCGGCCTCGTCGTCGCCGGAGAGCTCCGCGAGCCGTGCGCTCGCGAGATCCCAGCGCGCGTCGACCGTACGACGCCGGACGCCCGCGAGGACCTCCCGCGCCCGATCGAGCTCCCGGCCGTCCGCGACGAGCAGCTCGGCGAGCTCGACGCGGACGTCGTCGCGGCCGGGGGCCGCGGCGAGCGCGTCCTCGAGCCTGCGCCGCGCCTCTGCGAGATCGCCCGCCGCGCGCAGGGCGAGGGCCTCGGCGAGGAGCGCGTCGGAGCCGGGGACCGGCGCCGCGGGGGGTACCGCGCGCAGCGCGAGCGGCGCGGTCGGGAGGGACGGCGCGGAGGCGCAGGCGGCGAGCACGGCGCCGAGCGCGAGGGAGTGGGCGAGAGGCAGGCGCTTCACGCCGGCATATAACCACGGGGCCGCGTCCATAATCCGGCCGGTGGCGCACCGGCCCTGGAACGGGTAAGTGGAGCGGCGTCCGATGACCGACCGCACTCAACGGGAGCTCGGCTGGCCCGAGGTCCTCTCAGCCCTGGCCGCGCGCTGCCGGCTCCCCGCCGGCCGGAGCCGCGCCCTCGACCTCCCCTTCCAGCCGACCGCGGACGACGCGCGCGAGGCGCTCCTGCGGGTGGGAGAGGCGCGGCGTTTGTCGGAGGTCGGGCTCGCGCTCCCGCTCGGCGGCGTCGGCGACGTCGCCGGGCACCTCGAGCGGGCGAGCAAGGGAGGGGTGCTCGAGCCGCTCGCGCTGCGCGAGTGCGCCGCGCTCGCCCGCGCCGCCGAGCGGACGCGCGGGCTCCTCGAGGCGCGCGCGGCGGAGACCCCGCGCCTGTGGGCCCTCGCGGAGCCGCTCTCGCCCTCGGCGGCGCTCGCCGATCGCATCGAGCGCGCCATCGAGCCGTCCGGCACGATCTCCGACCGCGCCAGCCCCGAGCTCGCCCAGGCCCGCGAGCGGGCCCGCGGGCTGCACCGCGCGCTCAAGGTCCAGGTGGAGGCGCTCCTCGCCGACGCCGAGATGCAGCGCCACCTGCGCGACACCTACTTCACCATCCGCAACGAGCGCTACGTGCTGCCCGTGCTCGCGAGCGCCCGCTCCGCCGTGCCGGGCATCGTCCACAACGCCTCCCAGTCCGGCCAGACGCTCTTCGTCGAGCCGGACTCGATGGTCGAGCTCGGGAACGAGCTCTCGATCTCGAACGCCGTGGCGGCCGAGGAGGAGCAGCGCATCCTCCGGGAGCTCACCGGGGCGCTCATGGCCGGCTCGGGCGCGCTCGCTCGCGACCTCGAGACCCTCGCCGCGCTGGACGTGCTCGAGGGGTCGGCGCTGCTCGCCTCCGACCTCGACGCCCACGCGCCCGAGGTGCTCCCCGCCGGCGCGGGCTTCGAGCTCCTCTCGCTGCGCCACCCGCTCCTCGTGCTGCAGGGCAAGAAGGTCGTCGCGAGCCACGTGCGGCTCGACCCGCCCGCCCGCGCGCTCATCGTCTCCGGCCCGAACGGCGGCGGGAAGACCGTCGCCATCACCGCGGTGGGCCTGTCGGCGCTCATGCTCCGCGCCGGCCTGCCGGTCGCGACCGCCGCCGGCTCCCGGCTCCCGTTCTTCCTCGAGGTGAAGGCGGCGGTCGACGAGCGCGGGGATCTCACGAAGGACCTCTCCACGTTCACCGCGCACCTCGCCGCGGTGAAGGAGATGCTGGCCGGCGCGGTGCCGGGGTCGCTCATCCTGGTGGACGAGATCGCCGCCGACACCGACCCGCGCGAGGGCGCGGCGCTCGCGGCGGCGATCCTGGAGTCGCTCGTCGAGCGCGGCGCGGCCGTGCTCGTGACGACGCACCTCGACGAGCTGAAGGCGCTCGCGCTCACCGACCGGCGCTACGCGAACGCGCGCGTCGGCTTCGACGCGGAGCGGCTCGCGCCCACCTACCAGCTGCACCTCGGCACCCCCGGCAGCTCGTCCGCGATCGAGGTCGCCGCCCGCGTGGGGCTGCCCGCCCCCGTCGTGGAGCGGGCGCGCGCGGCGCTCACCGGCCAGGGCGGCGCGCTCGGGCAGGCGCTCCGCGCGCTCGACGACGAGCGGGCGCGGCTCGCGGAGGAGCGGCGCGCGTCCGAGCAGACGCGCGCGGCGGCGCGGGAGGCC
>NZ_JALCYY010000131.1 GCF_022690685.1 Anaeromyxobacter terrae
ACCGACGCCGAGCCCTCCACCTCCCCCGCCCGCAGCGCGCCGCCCTACGTGGCGGGACCTCGCGCCCGCAGGCGGGCCACTGGACTCGGTAGGCATCGCCCCGACCCACGGACCGCAATGCAACGCGGTTGGCCTCGGCGACGTCGCCCACGTGCAGCCCCCGCCCGCAGCCCCGCGTTGCCGGCGGCGTCTGGCGGACGGCACCGCCCCCCGTACCTTGTCCCCGTCCATCGTGGCCCGCCGAGGACGTGAGGTCCCGTCCAGGCGGCGCGCCAAGGTGACGTCAGCCGCGGCAGTTTCGGCCAGAACGACCTCGACCTCGACCTCGACCCCGACCGCGACGTCCCCGACGCCCCCGCCCCCCCAGAATGCATTCGCCCCGCCCGCTTCGCGCGGACGGGGCGAGAGGAACCGGGGCCCGGAGGTGGCTACTTCGAGAGCTGCCCCGCCTCGCTCGCGTGCGGGCTGCGCGGGCAGAGCTTCGCGTACGCGCCGAGCCGCTGCTTGGCGCGATCGGTCCGCTGCACGTCCGCCTCGAGCTTGCCAGCGCCCCACAGGGCCTCGCAGCTCGCCGGATCGCGCTCGAGCGCCTTCTCGTACAGCTCGGCGAGCACCTCGCGCTTCGCGCCGCGGGCCCGCTCCGCCTCGGCCATCTCCACGTACGCCACCGCCGCACCGCCCGCGCCGCCCTGGCCGTACTCGTCGATCGCCTGCGTGAGCTCGACGAGCGCGCCGGGGATGTTGTCCTTCGCGCGGTGGAGCTTCGCGAGCGAGACGCGCGCGTCGGGGAAAGGACGGCCGAGCTGGATCGCCTTCTCGTACTGCCCGCGCGCGAGGTCCGCGTCGCCGGCCGCGCGGTAGGCGTCGCCGAGCAGGAGCGCGAGGCGCGGGCTCTCGCCGACGCGGGCGACCGCGCGCTTCAGGGTCTCGAGGGCCTGCTGCGCGCCGCCCTCGCGCGCGAGCTGCGCGCGGACGAGATCGGCGTAGAGCGACACGCGCTTCGGGTCGATCGACACGGCGCGCTGGAGGGCCTCCACCGCGCCGGCGGCGTCGCCCTCGCGGAGCTTCCGCTGGCCGACGAGGTGGGGGATCTCGGGGCTCGCCGGATCGAGCTTCGCCGCCTCGGCCTCCGCGGCCGCTGCCTCCGACGCCTTGCCCGTCCCCGCCAGCACCGCGCCGCGGAGGGCGTACGCGAGCGCCTGCTGCGGCCGCGAGGCGGCCGCCTGCGGCGTGAGGACGAGCTCCGCCGCCTTCCCGCCCTCCTCCAGCTGACCGCGGGCGACGAGCACCTCCGCCTTCCCGAGGATCGACCAGAGGTGATCCTTCTGGATGCGGAGGGCGTAGTCGTAGAAGCCGGTCGCCGAGAGTTCGTAGCCCTCCCCGCGCCGGCGGAACTGCTCGCCGAGCAGGTACGCGATGCGCACGTCGCCCGGGCTCGCCTTCTGCGCCTTGCCGAGCACGTCGCGGGCGCCGTCGAGGTCTCCCTCGCGGAGCAGGATCGCGCCGAGCACGCCCTGCAGGAACGGGCTCTGATTGCCGTCGCCACCCTGGAGGACGGCGTTCACGACCTCCTTCGCGCCGGCGGGGTCCCCGCCGTACAGCTTCAGGTACGCCTCCGCCGCGACGAGGTGCGAGTGGCGCTGCCCGAGCTGGCGCGCCGCCTCGACGTGCTTCACTGCCTCGGCGCGGATCGCGTCGCCCTCGCCGTGCTCGCCCGCGCGGAGCGCGTCGACGTAGGCGAGGAACGCGTGGCCGGCGATCGACTTGTCGTCGCGGTCGAGGATCTGCTGGAGCTTGTTCGCGGCCTCGACGTAGGCCGCGTGCGCGTCCTTGTCGAGCAGCGGCAGCGTGTCCTTGAGGAGCCGGTCGATCGCCTCGATCCGCTCCTTCCGCGCGCGGTTGAAGATCACCCAGCCGCCGAGCGCCAGCGCGAGCACCGTGAACAGGGTGACGGTGGTCACGAACGTGCCGCGCTTCGCACGCTTCCGCGGCGCCGCGCCAGGCGAGAGCTGGAACTCCTGCGTCGCGTACTTGTCCGCGAGCTCCTGGGCGTACGCCGCACCGCGGGTGCGCGTCGCGGGGACGGGCGTCGGGGTCGGGACCGGGACGTCCTCCTCGAACAGCGGCGCGGCCGGGCGCGACGCGGTCGCGGGCGCGCGGGCGGTCGCCGTGGCGGGGCGCGCGGCGGACGGCGCGACGCGCGGGGCCACGGGCGGCGCG
>NZ_JALCYY010000132.1 GCF_022690685.1 Anaeromyxobacter terrae
GCGAGCGGCGCTGCGGCGAGGCCCGCCCCGGCGATCGGGGGGCCCGCCGCGGCGGTCCCCGCCTCCGCGATCGGGATCCGCCGCGCCAGCTCCGGGCGCGCCGCGACCGCCGCCTCCACGAGCCCGCGCCAGCTCTCCGCGCCGTTCGAGGCCTCGCCGGAGAGGACGAGGTGATCGCGCGCGCGGGTCATCGCGACGTAGAGGAGCCGGCGCGACTCGGCCGCCGACGCGCGCCGCTCGTGGTCGCGCGCGTCGCGCACGGAGGCCGTCTCGTCGAACCGCTCCGCGGCCGCGTCGTAGCGCATCGCGCAGACGCGCCCCGCCGGATCGAGGAGCGCCCGGCGGGCGTCGCTCCGCGCGCGCGCGCCGAGGTCCGGCACGAACACGACCGGCCACTCGAGCCCCTTCGCCTGGTGCACGGTGAGGATGGCCACCGCGTCGCCGGACTCGACCTCCGCCTCCGGCTCGCGCGGCGGCCGCGCAGCCTGGGCGCGCAGGTGGCGCGCGAGCTCCGCGGCCGTCCCGCCGTCCGCGGCGAAGCGCGCGGCGAGGGCGACGGCCTTCGCGACGTTCATCGCCCGCCGCTCGCCGTCGGGTCCGGCGAGGAGCGCCGCGTCGAGGTCGAGCCGCTCGACCGCGCGGCCGAGGAGCGCGTCCGGCGCGAGCCGATCCCGGAGCGCGTGGAGCTCGCGCCAGACCTCGAGGAGTCGCGCGAGCCGCGCCCAGTCCTCCGCAGGGACCCCGCGGACCGCCTGCTCCGCCGCCCCGGGCGCGAGCGCACCGGCGCCGTCCGCCGAGAGGGCTCGAAGGATCTCGTCGGGGAGCCCTCCGGCGTGGGCGCGCGCGATCCAGCCGAGGCCGGCGCGCGCGGCGAGGAGGAGCGTCGAGTCCGACACGCCGCACATGGGCGAGCGGAGCACCGCCGCCCAGCCGATCGCGTCCGCGGGATCGGCGAGCGTCGCGAGGAGCTCCCCGAGATCGCGCACCTCCGGCGCCTGGTAGAAGCCGCCGCCGCGCGCGAGCCGGTAGGGGATCCCGGCGGCCCGCAGCGCCCGCTCGTACTCGCCGATCTGAGTGAGCCGGCGGAAGAGGATCGCCACGTCGCCCAGCCGCGGGCAGCGGACACGCTCGCCGCCTCCGGGGCCGTCGCCGCGCTCCCGCACCGCGACGCCCGCGGTCCCCGCGACCACCGCCTCGATGCGGCGGGCGATCGCGTCCGCCTCGCGGCGGCGCCGCTCCGCGGCGTTTCCCTCCCCCGCGTCCTCGAGGAGCTCGCAGGCGGGGCGGGAGCCCTCGGGACGGTGCGGGACGAGCCGATCGGCGTCCGAGAAGCGGATCTCGTCGTCGCGCGGCGACGCGCCGTCGGGCGGGCGCATGCAGCGCGCGAACACCTCGTTCACGAGATCGACCACCGCAGGCGCGGAGCGGTGGTTGTCCGAGAGGTAGAGCACGCGTCCCTCGCCCGCGTCGAGCCGGCGGACGAGCCGCGCGAACACCGCGACGTCGGCGCCGCGGAAGCGGTAGATGGACTGCTTGAGGTCGCCCACCGCGACGAGGATCGGACCGCGCGGGGTGCCGGGGCCCGCCAGCAGCTCGAACAGCTCCTGCTGCACGCCGTTCACGTCCTGGTACTCGTCCACGAGGAGCGCGCGGTAGCGGGCCCGGAGCTCCGAGCGCAGGGCCGCGTCGCGGCGCAGGAGGTCGCGCGCGAGGACGAGGAGGTCGTCGAAGTCCACGGCGCGGGCGGCGCGCTTCCGCGCTGCGTAGCGGGCCTCGGCGTCGGCGACGAGCCGGCAGAGCTCCGCCTTAGCGTCCGCGGCGAGCGCCTCGGCGGCGAGCGGCGCGAGCGCCTCGGACGCCGCCGCGAGCGCGTCCTTCAGCTCGCGGAGCGGACCGTCGCCCTTCCCGAGGCGCTTCCCCTTCCCGGCGGCGGCGAGCGCGAGGAGCCGGCCGAGGGCGGCGGCGTCGATCTCGCCCTGGCGGTCGGACGGCGCGAGCGCGTCGAGCGCGCGTCGGACCCCCTCCACGAGATCGCGCGCGCCCGCGCTCGCCGCCTGCGGGCCGGCGAGGGCGATGGCCTCGGCGGTGGCGACGAGTCGCGCGCGGGCCGCGTCCGTCTCGGCGGGCCGCTCGGGCGCGGCCTCCGGCGGGCCGACGTCG
>NZ_JALCYY010000133.1 GCF_022690685.1 Anaeromyxobacter terrae
GACCGCCCCGGCGGGATCGCCGAGCCGCCGCGCGAGGAAGGCGGGGCCGCCGGTGGCATCGCCGCGCCCGGCGAGACGTCCGAGAGCGGGCCAGTCGCGGCCTCGGGCGGAGCAGGTGACCTGAAGGCCGCGAGGGACGGCGACGTCGCAGGCGTCGCGTCTCCGGGGCCCGCGCCCGCCGTGGAGGCAGCGCCCCCGACGTCCGCCGAGCCGCTCGCCCCGGGCGCGGCAGATCCAGGCGACGTCGCTCAGCCGGCGGACGCCTCCGCGGGCACGCCACCCGGGGGTCCGTTCGCGGAGCGAGCCGCGGGCGACGGCGAAGGTGCGAGCGCCGCGCGGCCCGTCGCCGCCGCGGACGCCGCACCGGGCGCCTCGCTCGACGGAGCGGCTTCGGAGAGCGGCGAGGGCAGGCCCGCGGGAGCGGCGCTGGAGCTCCGCGGCGCCGCGACGCGGGAGCCCGCCGTCACCGAGCGGAACGCGCCCGTCGATTGAGGGTGCACCAGAAAAGCGAGAGGCCCGTCACCTGGCAGGGACTGCCGCGGGGACGGGCCTCTCGTGAGTGGCGCGCGGTACAGGATTCGAACCTGTGGCCTTCGGCTCCGGAGGCCGACGCTCTATCCAGCTGAGCTAACCGCGCTTGCGAGCCGCCGTATCTAGTGCAGGCGCGGCGGAAAGGCAAGGAGTTCGCGGCGGTGCGTGATCGTCGCGCGCGCGCACCCTTGAATCCGAGCGAGGCCGGAGGCGGAGGGCGGCCCGCGGATGCGTGGCAAATTGACGCGGTTCCGCCTTGAAGTGCCCGTACCCACATGCTAGCAAGTCCGACCGTGCAAGAGATCAACTCGCTCGAGCAACTCCTCAAGCTGACGGCGGTCGCAGCCGCGGCCATCGCTGCCGTCATCATCGTCTGGTACCTCGTGAAGCGGCCGCCGCTCGGGCGCCTCACGAAGGTCCTGCTGCTCTTCGGGCTCGGCGTGATGCCGATCGGCGTCGCGCTCACCGGCAACGTGGCCGGGTTCGAGTACACGCTGAAGCGCGAGTTCTGCAGCTCGTGCCACGTGATGCTCCCGTACACCGAGGACGCGGCGGACCCGAAGTCGAACAGCCTCGCGGCCATCCACAGCCGCAACGCGACCTTCGGCGGCGAGAGCTGCTACACGTGCCACGCCGACTACGCCATGTTCGGCGCGATGACGACGAAGGTGAACGGGCTCAAGCACCTCTACTACTACATCACCGAGTACGCGAGCTCGGGCCCCTACGGCGAGAAGGGCCCGCGCATTCACCTCTACAAGCCCTTCAAGAACGGCAGCTGCGTCCGCTGCCACTCGACGACCGCGCCGAACTGGCTCGCCCGCGAGGATCACGCCGGGATGGTCGAGGAGATCCGCAAGGGCGAGGCGAGCTGCATCGACTGCCACGGCGGCGCCCAGGTCCACCCGCGCTCGTTCAACCACGGCGGCAACGGCCGCGCCCCCACTGCGTCCGCCGCAGGCGAGAAGAAGGAGTAGCGCCGTGATCGGTCTCTCCCGGATCACCGTCCGCCGTCTCGTCACCGTCTCCGCCGTCCTCACCCTCGTCGCCCTGGCCCTCATGGTCGCCGGCCTGTTCTGGCCGTCGCCGCTCCTGCTCGTCCTCGCGATGAGCCTCGGCCAGCTCTTCGGCACCTCCTCGCTCGCGCTCTACCTCCTCGCGATCGCGCTCGATCTCCAGGGCGTCGGAGAGGACGAGGCGCTCGGGGGAGGGGAAGGTCCGCAGTCCTGACCTGAGCCAGGCGTTCGGCTTCTCGACGGCCGCCCCGCGACGCGCGGGAGCGGCCGTCGGCGTCTCAGGGTACGGCAGCGCGCTCTCGCCCTCGACCGCGACCGGAGCCCGCCCTCGACCCCGACCTCGCGACCGCGACCTCGCGACCGCGACCCCGACCCCGACCGCGACCGCGACCGGAGCCCGCCCTCGACCCCGACCTCGCGACCGCGACCTCGCGACCGCGACCCCGACCTCGACCTCGACCTCGACCTCGACCTCGACCTCGACCTCGACCTCGACCTCGACCTCGACCTCGACCTCGACC
>NZ_JALCYY010000134.1 GCF_022690685.1 Anaeromyxobacter terrae
GAGCGCGCCGCCCGCGCCGAGCGAGCCGCCCAGGCCGCGCGCGCCGCGGTCGAGCGCGAGGCGGCCCGTCCCTTCTTCGAGGAGCACCTCCCGGCGCCGCTGCTCGCCGAGGGCCCGCGCGGCCTGCTCTGGTGGCAGTGGCTCGCGCTCCCCGCGTTCCTCGCCCTCGCGATCGTGCTCGGGTCCTTGCTCGGCTGGCTCACCCGCCGCATCCTCGGCCACCTCGCCGCGCGCACCCGCACGACCTGGGACGACGTGCTCCTCGAGCGCGTGGCCGCGCCGCTCACGGCGCTGTGGGCGGTCGCGATCGTGACGGTCCTCCAGTCCTGGCTCGCGCTCCCGGAGGGCCCGGAGCTCGTCCTGCACCACCTGCTTCGCGCCGCGACCTACCTGACCCTCTTCTGGGCCGGCTTCCGCTCGGTGAACGTCGCCTTCGCCGTCATGGCGGCGGCGCCCTGGACGCGGGCCAGCCCGAGCCTCGCCGGGATGCTGCCGGTCGGACGCAAGGTCTCGAAGGCGGTGCTGCTCGCGCTGGGCGTCGTCGCGGTCATGAACGAGCTCGGGTTCCAGGTCGCGAGCCTCCTCGCTGGCCTCGGCATCGGCGGCATCGCGCTCGCCCTCGCCGCCCAGAAGACGGTCGAGAACCTCTTCGGCTCGCTCTCCATCGGCGTCGACCAGCCGTTCCGGACGGGCGACTTCGTCAAGGTCGAGGACGTCCTCGGGACCGTGGAGAACATCGGGATGCGCTCCACGCGCATCCGGACGCTCGACCGGACGATCGTGACGATCCCGAACGGCAAGCTCGCCGACCTGCGCACCGAGACGTTCGCCCCGCGCGACCGCATCCGGCTGCTCGCGAACCTGGGCCTCGTCTACTCGACGACGGCGGCGCAGCTGCGCGAGGTGCTCGCCGGGATCGAGGGCCTCCTCCGGGCGCACCCGAAGATCTGGCCGGACGCCGTCTCCGTCCGCTTCACGGCGCTCGCCGAGTCGGGCCTCAACGTGGAGGTGGTGGCCTGGTTCCAGACCGCGGACTTCGGCGAGTTCACCACCATCCGCCAGGAGCTGCTCCTCGGGTTCATGGAGGTGGTGGAGCGGGCGGGGACGTCGTTCGCGTTCCCGACGCGCACGCTCCACCTCGTGGGCGGCACCGCAGGCGAAGACGCGGGTGCGCGCCGGTCGGGAGGACGCGGATGATGTGCGGAAAAGGAAGAGGGCCCGGCGTTTCCGCCGGGCCCTCTGAATGGTGGAGCTGAACGGGATCGAACCGATGACCTCTAGAGTGCGATTCTAGCGCTCTCCCAGCTGAGCTACAGCCCCACAAAAACCCTCGTCGCCGTCGAGGACGCGCTTCATAGCGGCTGGCCCCGGGTCGTGTCAAGCTCCGTTTGACTCCCCCGGGTCCCCTTGCTAGACCCGACCCGCCCCATGCCCAATACCGCCAAGCAACTCACGCCCGCCGAGCTCTCCGCCCTCGAGCACGCGTTCGCTGCGGATCCCGCGTCCGACGCCTACCGGCCGCTGACCGAGGCCTATCTGGCCATGGGCCGGTACATGGAGGCGATGGTCGTCTGCAAGAAGGGCGTGAAGGCCCACCCGGACGACCCTGCGGCGCGCGTCCTGCTCGCCCGCGTCTACGCCGACCAGGGGAAGGACCGGAAGGCGCTGGAGGAGCTCCAGGGCGTCCTCGCTGCCTTCCCGACCTTCGCGGCGGCGCTGCGCATGGCCGGCGGCCTGCACCTCCGTCTCGGCGAGCGGGAGGCGGGCGAGGCCACGCTGCGCCGCGCCGCCGAGGTCGCTCCCGACGATCCGGAGGTCCGGCAGGCGCTCGAGAAGCACGGCATCAGCGCCGTCGCGAGGCCCGCCGCCCCTCCCGCCGCACCCTCGGCTCCGCGCCCCGGCCCGCGCACCGGCCCGGACGCGCCGCCCGTGGCCCCGCGCGTCGCGCCGTCCGCCG
>NZ_JALCYY010000135.1 GCF_022690685.1 Anaeromyxobacter terrae
GACCACGTCCCCGACCCCGACCCCGACCCCGACCCCGACCCCGACCTCGACCGCAACGACCGACGCCGAGCCCTCCACCCACCCCGCCCGCAGCGCGCCGCCCCACGTGGCGGGACCTCGCGCCCGCAGGCGGGCCACTGGACGCGGTAGGCACCGCCCGACCCACGGACCGCAATGCAACGCGGTTGGCCACGGCGCCCTCGCCCATGCGCAGCTCCCGCCCGCAGCCCCGCGTTGCCGGCGGCTTCTGGCGGACGGCACCGCCCCCCGTACCTTGTCCCCGTCCATCGTGGCCCGCCGAGGACGTGAGGTCCCGTCCAGGCGGCGCGCCACGGTGACGTCAACCGCGCCGGTGTCGGCCAGAACGACCCCGATCCCGACCCCGACCGAAACGAACGACGCCCGCTCCCCCGACGCTGCCGGGGAGAGCGGGCGCGTGCGCGGCCGAGATGTCTCCGCCTACTTCTTCTCGAGCCTCTGCCGGAGCAGGTCGCCGAGCGTGCCGAAGCCCTTGCCCGAGGGGCGGGGCGACTTCTGGAGGTACTCCGCCGCCTCGGCGCGCTCCGCCGCGTCCTCGGCGCCGGTCTTCGACAGGCGGATGCGATGCTGCTCGTCGATGGCGAGCACGAGAGCGCGGAAGCCGTCGCCGACCTTGAACGACTTGCGGAGATCGGAGCCGCGCGGCGTGCCCGTCTCGCTCGCGGGCACGAGGCCGCGGCCTCCGGCGAAGCGAACGAACACGCCGAAGCTCTCGATCTTGTCGACCGTCACCTCGACGACGTCGCCCGCCTTCGGGGGCGGCGGCGGGGCGGGCCGGGCCGGCCGCTCGCTCGCGGGCGCCGCGACCGGCTCCGGCCTCGGCGCGAGGGACTTCACCGAGAGGCCGATGCGCTCGCCCTTCTTCGGGTCCTCGTCGATGCGGAGCACCTGGACCTGCACGGCGTCGCCCGACTTGAGGAGGTCCTGCGGCTTCGAGACGCGATCCCAGGCGAGCTCGGAGACGTGGACGAGCCCCTCGACCCCGCCGATGTCCACGAACGCGCCGTAATCCTGCACGCTCGTCACGACGCCCTCGAAGACCGCCCCGGGCGCGAGCCGCTCGCGGGTGGCGCGCGCCTTCTCGGCGCGCTCTTCCTCGAGGAGCGCCCGGCGGGAGAGCACGCAGTCGCGCGCGTCGGCGCGCTGCACCTTGAAGAGGAGCTTCTGGCCGACGAACGTCGCGGGGTCGCCCACGAAGCGCACGTCGATCTGCGACATCGGGCAGAAGGCGCGGACGCCGTGGACCTCCACCTCGAGCCCGCCCTTGTTCGCCGCCTTGACGAGCCCCTCGACCGGCAGGCCGGTCTGGGCCGCCTCGATGACCGCCTCGCGCGCGTGATCCCGCGTGGCGCGCGCGTGCCCCTTCGAGACGATGACGCCCCGGTCGTCGGCGTGGATGACCACCGCGTCGAGGATGTCGCCCTCGCGCGCGGTGACGTTCCCCTCCGCGTCCATGAGCTCGGCGACCTCGATCATCGCCTCGGCGACGCCCGACCCGAGCTCCAGGAACGCCACGTCGTGGCCGAGCTGGATGATCTTGCCGGCGACCTTCTCGCCCACCTGGAAGCGCCGGCGCGGGGCCGCGCTCTCGGACGACGCGAGCATGTCCGCGAAGGAGCCCTCGTCCGGCATCGCGAGCTCGGGCGCCGGGGGCGGCTCGGGCGCGCGCGGCGCCGGGCCGGTCCCCGCCTCGGGCCCCCGGGCCTC
>NZ_JALCYY010000136.1 GCF_022690685.1 Anaeromyxobacter terrae
GGGCGCGCCGGCGCGCGGGGCGGCGGCCGGGGCCGGCGCGCCTCCCGCGTCGGCCTTCTCGAACGAGTCCCACTTCGAGTCGCTCGTGCCCGACACGCCCGAGACGCGCAGCGCGAAGTCGTCGGGGTTCGTCGCCTGGCGGAGCGCCTCCTCGTAGCTGATGAGGCCGGCCTTGAGCAGGGACATGAGCGACTGGTCGAACGTCTGCATCCCGTAGGACACGTGTCCCTGGGCGATCGCGTCCGGGATCTCCTTCGTCCGGTCCTTGTCCTCGATGAGCTCGCGGACGCGGGCGGTGGCGAGGAGCACCTCGATCGCGGGCACGCGCCCCTTGCCGTCGGCGCGCGGCACGAGCCGCTGGCTGATGACGCCGCGCAGGACCGACCCGAGCTGCAGGCGGACCTGCTTCTGCTGGTAGGGCGGGAACGCCGAGATGATGCGGTTGATGGTCTCGGTCGCGTCGAGCGTGTGGAGCGTCGACATGACGAGATGGCCGGTCTCCGCCGCGGTGAGCGCCGTCTCGATCGTCTCGAGATCCCGCATCTCTCCGACGAGGATGACGTCGGGGTCCTGGCGCAGCGCGCTCTTCAGCGCCTGGCCGAAGCTCATGGTGTCGACGCCCACCTCGCGCTGGTTCACGATCGAGCGCTTGTCGCGGATGAGGAACTCGATCGGATCCTCGATCGTCATGATGTGGCAGGTCTCGGTGGCGTTGATGTGGTCGATCATCGCCGCGAGCGAGGTGGACTTGCCGGAGCCGGTCGTGCCGGTGACGAGGACGAGGCCGCGCTGCTCCGCGGCGATCTTCTCCAGCACCTTCGGCAGCATGAGCTGCTCGATCGTCTGGATCTTGAAGGGGATGACGCGCAGCACGACGCCGATCGTCCCGCGCTGCTGGAAGACGTTCACGCGGAAGCGGCCGAGGCCGGGCACGCCGTAGGCGAGGTCCACCTCGTTCGTCTGCTTGAACTTCTCCTTCTGGTAGTCGTTCATGATCCCGACGGCCATCCGCCCGATCTCCTCGGGCGGGAGGCGGCGCGCGTCCTTCAGCGGCAGGAGGGCGCCGTCCACCCGGAACATCGGCGGCAGCCCCGCCTTGAGGTGGATGTCCGAGGCGCCGCCGCGGAGCGCGACCTGCAGGATCTCGTTGAGTTCCATCGCGCACGGAGCGTAGCACCGGGATCTGGGCGGATCCATTGCCGGGTCCGAGGGACGGGGCGGCCGATTCCGTGCGATTACGCCGATGTAGGCGAGCGTGAGCGGCCGTCGGCAGGCGCCGGGGCGCCGTCCGCGAGCGCCGCGACGTCGCGCCGCCGGCGGAGCAGCTCGCGCAGCGCGCCGCGGCGGGCGAGGGCGGAGACCCCGCCCACCGCGAGGCTCGCCCCGATCATCGCCGCGTGCGTGAGCACCGCGAGCGCGGCCGCGTCGTCCGGCGCCGCCCCGAGCCTGCGCGCGGCCCACGCGGCGAGGCTCCAGTAGACGCCGGTGCCGACCGGCAGGCCCGGCGTGAGCTGACCGAAGGTGATCACCGCGACGAGGACCGCCCCGCCGGCGATCCCCGCGTCGACGCCGAAGGCCGCGAGCGGGATCGTGTACGCGGCGGCGGCGGTGAGCGCGGGCGCCACGGCGACGAGGAGCGCGAGCCCGAGGCGGGCCGGGCTCCCCACCCCCGCGAGCCCCGCGCCCAGCGCCCCGAGCGCCGCCCCGAACCGCGGGAGCCGCCGCGCGAGGCGCGCTCCGGCG
>NZ_JALCYY010000137.1 GCF_022690685.1 Anaeromyxobacter terrae
CGCGCGCCCGCCGCGCCGAGCCCTGCGGCGAGCGTCCGCGCGGCTGGCCGGCCGGCGTCGAGCGCGGCGATGGTGGCCGCGCGGGCCGACCCGGCGAGCCACGACGACGCGCGGTCCTCGTCGGCGATGGAGAACTCCGGGTCGAGTCCGGCCTCGGGGGCGTGCTCCCTGAGGAGCCTCCCGCAGAACCCGTGGATCGTGCCGGCCGAGAGCCGGTCGAGCCCGTGGAGCCGGTCGAGCCACGCCTGCGCGTCGGCCGAGCCCACCGCTCCCGCGGACGCCGCGCGCGCGCGCTCCGCCACCGCGCCGCGCAGCCGCTGCGCGAGCTCCTCGGCGGCCTTCTCGGTGAAGGTGATGGCGGCGATCTCGGCGGGCGCGCAGGGCGTCCCGAGCGCCTCGCCGGAGAGGAGCCGCGCGCACAGCTCGACGAGCGCGGTGGTCTTCCCGGAGCCCGCGCCGGCGGACACGGCGGTCGGCGCCTCGAGCCGGAAGAGCGCCGTCGCGGCCGGCCCGAACACGATCCGGCCGCTCACGAGGCGCTCCCCGTGTCGTCCGCCTCGCCCGCGCTGCCCTCGGCGCGGCACACCGCGCCGTACGGGCAGCCTTCGCAGGTGCGCGGGGCGATGGGGAACTCGCCCGCCCGGATCCGCCGCACGACGTCCACCACGCCCGCCGCGAACCCGCGCGGCCCACCCCCGGCCCCGGGCGTCTCCGCGCCAGCTCGCGCCACGAGACCGCCCTCCGGGGCGTCCACCGCGAGCAGCGGATCGGCGGCGTCGGTCGCGAACGGCTCCGTGCGCGCCGCCTTGCGGAGGAGCGCGTACGCGGCCTCGAGGCGCCCGCGGCCCGGCAGGTCGCGCGCGGCGGCGACGAGGTACGCCGGCACCTGGAAGCTCGTGACGCCCATCGCCTCCGGGTCGAGCAGCTCGGCGTAGCCGGTCGCGTGGCGCGCGTTCTTGTAGTCGACCACCAGGAGCCGCTCCCCGGACGCGTCGACGCGGTCGATCCGCCCCTGCAAGAGCACCGCCTCTCCGCCGGCGCGAACCTCGAGCGGTGGCCGCTCCGATCTTCCGCCGAAGCGGTGCTCGAGGAGGGCCGGCACGAGGCCATCGTGATCGCGCGCCTCCGCGTGCACGGCGCGCGCGAGCCGCGCGAGCACCGCCTCGCGGCGCGCCGACCAGACCGCCGGATCCCCGGTCCGGCCCTCCGCCTCGAACCTCGCGAACATCGCCTCCGCCGCGGCGTGCGCCTCGGCCACGTCGGCCGCGTCCCCGGCGGGCGGCCACGCGCCGCGCGCGAGCCGCGCCCCGACGAATCGCTCGAGCGCCGCGTGCAGGAGGCTCCCCTCGTCGCGCGGCTCCTGGTCGAGGTCGCCCGTCGCCGGGTCCGGCAGGCGCGCCCCGAGCTGGAGGAACAGGCGGAACGGACAGCGCGCGTACGTCTCGAGCTGCGTGGGCGACCACTCGGCGGGGAGCGCGGCGCGGAGGAAGGCGGCGACCGGTCCCCCGATCGCCCCCGCGTGCGGAGCCGGCCGGCGACCGCGCAGCGCCGCGAGGCGCGACGCCTCGACCGCGCCGGCGGCGAGCGCGGCTTCCGCCCGCGACGCGAGCGGCGTCCCCTGGAGCGCCGCGGCGCCCGGACTCCCGAGCCGCGCGGCGGCGCGGAGCGCCTCCCGCTCGGTCCGCGCCGCGGTGAGGCCGGGCTCGGGTTCGGGAGC
>NZ_JALCYY010000138.1 GCF_022690685.1 Anaeromyxobacter terrae
AACGGTCGCGCCCGCTGCGCGGGTTCGCGACCGTTCCCCGCCGGGAGGGACTGCGTCCCTCCCTGCGAGTGCGGCGCGCTGCCGCATCGCCTTCGGCCGGAGACGGCCGGGGCGGCGTGCGCCCGCCCCCGGACGCACCTTCCGTCCGACACGTACGCTGCGTCCGTGGCGAGGGACGGCGCCGGTCCGGCATGCTCTCGCGCTTCACAGGGGCAGAGGGATCGCGCCCAAAACCCAAGGAGCAGTCAGATGGTCATGAAGGACGAGAAGCTGGAGACGATCTACCAGGACGTGCTGCGCCGCAACCCGGGCGAGGTGGAGTTCCACCAGGCAGCGCGGGAGGTCCTCGAGTCGGTCGGCCCGGTCCTGGCGAAGTACCCCGAGTTCCGCGAGCGCAAGATCATCGAGCGGATCATCGAGCCCGAGCGGCAGATCATCTTCCGCGTGCCGTGGCAGGACGACAAGGGCGAGGTCCACGTCAACCGCGGGTTCCGCGTCCAGTACAACAGCGCGCTCGGCCCGTACAAGGGCGGGCTCCGCTTCCACCCGTCGGTCTACCTCGGGATCATCAAGTTCCTGGGGTTCGAGCAGATCTTCAAGAACGCGCTCACCGGCCTGCCCATCGGCGGCGGCAAGGGCGGCTCGGACTTCGATCCGAAGGGCAAGTCGGACGACGAGATCATGCGCTTCTGCCAGAGCTTCATGACCGAGCTCTGGCGCTACATCGGCGAGCACACCGACGTCCCCGCCGGCGACATCGGCGTGGGCGGCCGCGAGATCGGCTACCTGTACGGGCAGTTCAAGCGGCTCACCTCGAGGTACGAGGCGGGCGTCCTCACCGGCAAGGGGCTCGACTACGGCGGCTCGCTCGTGCGCACTGAGGCGACGGGCTACGGCGCCACCTTCTTCGTCGAGGAGATGCTCAAGGTCCGCAAGGACTCGTTCGACGGCAAGCGCTGCGTCGTCTCCGGCTCCGGCAACGTCGCGATCTACACGGTCGAGAAGATCCACCAGCTCGGCGGCAAGGTCGTCGCCTGCTCCGACTCGAACGGCTACATCTTCGACGAGAAGGGCATCGACCTCGAGCTCGTGAAGCAGCTCAAGGAGCGCGAGCGCCGGCGCATCAAGGACTACGTCGAGTACCGCAAGCACGCGCGCTACGTGGACGGCGGCAACATCTGGGAGATCCCCTGCCAGGTGGCGATGCCGTCCGCGACGCAGAACGAGATCAACGGCAAGGACGCCGCCCTGCTCGTCAAGAACGGCTGCATCGCCGTCGGCGAGGGCGCGAACATGCCGACCACGCCGGAGGGCATCCAGGTGTTCCTCCAGGCCGGCATCGCCTACGGCCCGGGCAAGGCCGCGAACGCGGGCGGCGTCGCCACCTCCGCGCTCGAGATGCAGCAGAACGCGTCCCGCGACTCGTGGACCTTCGAGTACACGGAGAAGCGGCTCGCCAACATCATGAAGAACATCCACCAGACCTGCTTCGAGACGGCCGAGGAGTTCGGCGCCAAGGGCAACTACGTCGTCGGCGCGAACATCGCGGGCTTCATCAAGGTCGCGAAGGCGATGGTGGCGCACGGGTTGATTTGATGTGCGGGGGCCCGTCGCCGACC
>NZ_JALCYY010000139.1 GCF_022690685.1 Anaeromyxobacter terrae
GCCGGCGCAGGCACGGCCGCGGCGGACGCGCCGGGGGCCGCGGGGGCGGCCACGGCGGGCGCTGGCGCCTTGCCGGCTACCGGGTCGACGCCGGAGGGAGCGGCGCTGGCCGCCGCTGGGACCGCGGAGAGGCTCCCACCCGGTGCGGTGGCTCGACCGAGCCAGAACCCGCCCGCGAGCGCGAGGAGGAGGGCGATACCGAAGAGGATGCCGATGAGGCCGCCCCGCGAGGAACGGGGCTGGCGCGACGACGGCGGCGGATCGATCGACAGGCTGACCATGGGGACTCCGGAGGGGGAAGCAAAAGAGACGAACGCGCAGGAGCGGCGGTCTCTTCCGGGGTACTGCGCGGCATTGGAGGGGCCCCCCGCTCGGTCCCGCCTACAGCGAACGATAAGGGGCCTGCGGCGGGCGCCCTCGCTCCTTGCGCCCGCGGCGCTCCTCGAGCCGCGCACAGCGGCACCTTGGCAGTGCGCCTCGGCGCGCGTCGTTGCGGGTGCCCGCCTCGCCTCCCGTCTCACGCGCCTTCTGGGGGCTCAAAAGAAGAACCGGTCGACGACTCCGCGACTCCACTCGATGACGGTCGGCCAGCCGACGACCGCGTCGAGCGCCTGCTCGGCCGCGTCGAGCGGTACCTTCTCCTCCACCACGCTCGCGCTGCACGCGACGAGGCGGCAGGCGCCGGCGCCGCGGGCCTGGTGGAGGAGCGCGCCCGGCTCGTCGGGCTCCGCGTCGTGCGCAGCGACGACTGCCGGGACCGCCTGCCCGAACAGGTAGACGTCCACCCGATCCCCCATCGCCGCCGCGGCGAGGGCGCAAGAGCCGGCGAGGCGGAGGGCGCCAGGGTCGGCGTGCGAGAGGAAGACGACCACGCGGCGATCGGGCATCCGGCCACTCATACGCGGATCGCGGGGGCTCTGCTATAAGACGCCCGCCATGTCCGAGGAGAAGAAGCCCGAATCCCAGGGCCCGGTGGTGATCCGCAAGGGCCACGTGAAGCCTCCGCAACCCGGCGAGAAGATCGAGGCGCCGCAGGAGGAGCGGCTCGCGCCCGCGCCGCAGCGCGACGCGCGACCGCTCTGGCAGCGCGTCGCGGAGGAGAAGTCCGTCGCCGGCGCCGGCCGTGGTGCGCCGTCCGGCGGCCCCGGCCCGCGTCGCGGCCCGCCGCGCGGCGATCGCCCGCAGCGCGGGA
>NZ_JALCYY010000014.1 GCF_022690685.1 Anaeromyxobacter terrae
GCTGGCTCGCCGCCACGGGCGGCCTCGCCGCCGTCACCGGCGCGGTCGGCATCGCGCTCGCGCCCGCCGCGGCGCGGGCGGCCCTCGCGCTCCCCGCGGCGCTCGCCGCCCTCGTGGCGCTCCTCGTCTGGCGGCGGCTCGAGAAGACGACGTTCGGCGAGATCGTCGTGGCCGCCGCGCTCTCCTCGGCCGGGTGGGCCGTCGCCCTCGCGGGCCACGCGCCCGCGGAGGACGCGCTCGCGGCCGCGCTCGCGTGGATCCTGGCCTTCGCGGCGGCGACCCTCGGCGTGCGCGTCATCCTCGCCCGCGCTCGCTCGAAGGGCGCGGACGATCCCGGCAGGCTCCACGCCGCGCTCGCCGCCGCGCTCGCCGGCGTCGCGGTGCTGCTCTCCGCCGCCGGCCTCCCCGCGGCGCTCGCCTGGGCGACGCTCCCGACCGCGCTCCTCTCGATCGTGATCTGCCTCGCGCGGTTCTCGCCGAAGCGCCTGCGCCCGCTCGGCTGGGCCATCGTCGGCTCGTCCGCGGTGACGCTCGTGATCCTCGTCGCGGGCCTGCGGTAGCGCCTCACCCTCAGAGCAGCGGCTCGCGCGCCCCGCAGGTGAGGGTGCCGAGCTCGAGCACGCCCGTGCCACTCTGCGGGATCTCGAGCGGCAGCTCGCACAGCTCGCCCTTCCAGTAGATCCGCGCAGCGTGCGCGCCGGCGGGGACGTCCTCGAGCCAGAAGGCGCCGTCGGCGCCGACCGGCGAGCGGCGCGTGCCGCCGGGCACGTCCACCTCGAACGTCCCGTACGCCGGGACGTCGGCGCGGTCGCGCCGCGCGATCCGGAGCCAGCCCTCGACCGCGCGGAGCCGCGCGACGTCGAAGCGCACGAGCGCCGCCCCGCGAGGCCGCGCGGCGACGACATGCTCCGTGAGGCCGACGCGGTAGCTCTGCGGCACGTCCGCGTCCTCGATCCCGAGCCGGTTGCCGTAGTAGGGCAAGAGCCCCGGGACGAGCAGGTCGCCGTGCGCGTCGGTGCGCCCGACCGGGCGGCGGTCGAGGTAGGCGCGGACGCCGGCGACCCCCGGGACGCGCACGAGGGCGAAGCCCTGCTCGACCGGGCGCGTGGCGAAGAGCCGGCCTCCGAGGAGCACGAGCGCACCCGACGCCGAGGCCGAGCCGACGTCGGACCCGTCCGCGCGGTCGTAGCCGAGCTCGTAGCGCCCGAACTCGGGCTGCGCCTGCAAGAGGCCGCTCACGGAGCCGCCGGCGCCGGAGTCGGCGCGGAGCCGGTAGCCGACGCCCGGGCCGACCGGGACCGACCGCTGGAGCCCGCTGCTCGCGCTCGTGCCCGCGCGCTCGGAGCGGACGCCCGCGTCGAACGTCCCGCCGCCCGGCGCGGAGAGGACGAGCTGCGCGAAGAACGCCGCGGCCGGCTCCGCGGCGCGATCCTTCGTGAGCGAGGCGGACGCGAGGAGCCAGGCGCCGGCGCGGATGCGCAGGGAGGTGCGCGCCTCGAGCCGCTGGCTCGCGCCCGCGTCGCGCTGCTCCGCGCCCACCCACTGGAGCTGCACGCTCGCGCGGCCGCCGAGGGGCGCCGCGACGTGGGCGCTCGCGCGCCACAGCGCGCGATCGGCGCTCGCGGCGAGCGTGGAGTTCGCGTACCGGCTCGAGAGGAGCGAGGCGTCCGCGCCGAGCGCGAAGCGGCGCGCGGCGTGGCGCCAGGCGACGAACGCGGCGGCGCCGGGGGTGCGGTCGTCGGCGCTCGCGGCTCCGGCGAGCTCGAGCTCGCTCGAGCCGAGGCCGAGCGCGGCGGAGGCGCCGGCCTGCTGCACCCGGGGCCCGAGCTCCAGCCGGCCGCCGCCGGTGAGCCAGTCCGTGAGGCCGCGCCGCTGCCGCGCGACGAGGACGGGATCGCCGTAGGCGAAGCTCGCCGTGCCGAAGCGCTCCCGCACCGCGCCGAGCCACAGCCCGGGCTCGTCGAGGCCGCGGGCGAGCAGCCCCTGCGCCTGGTAGTGCGCCGCCTCGATCGCCTGCGTGCGCCCGAACGCGTCGCGCACCACGATCCGGACGTCGTTCGCGCCCGCGGTGACCGGCAGGTTGGAGAGGTCGTAGGTGCCCGGGGCGACCGTGAGCGTGCGCGCGAGCGCGCCGTTCACGTAGACGTCGACGGTGGAGGGCGTGGCGGCGAAGGCGGTGGCGCCCGGGAGTGGCGTGCGCGCGAGGTAGGGGTCGAGCGACACGTCCCGCGCGAGGCCGACGCCGCCGAGGAGCGGCGCGCCGGAGAGCGCGTCGGGCGGGACGAGCGCGTCGCCCGCCGTCAGGCGCAGGAGCCGCTCCGGGCGATCCACGGTGAGCGTCGTGAGCCCGCGCACCGCGCCCGCCGCCCGCGTGGCCGAGACCGACCCGGCGAGGAGCGCCGGGCCGCGCGACACGCCCGCCTCGAGGAAGCCCGACACGTCCTCCTCCGTGGTGGCGCGCCCCGCGTAGTTGAGGAACGCGCTCGGCGCGTCTCCCGTCTCGAGCCCGGCGGGGCGGCTCGAGGCGCGCAGGTCGAGCGCGCCGCGACCGAGGAGCGGCTGGGCGACCTCGAGCCGGATCGCGAGCGCGCGCTCGTCGAGGTCGAAGCGCACGCCGGGCGCGAGCGAGCGGAGCGACACGACCGCGCGGCCGTCGAGCTCGCGGCGGGCGCCCCCGAACCCGGCGAGGCCCGCGCGAGAGAGATCGGCGGGCGCGATCCAGATGTCCTGCGGCGCCACGAGGACGAGGGCGGTGTCGGCCGGCACGCCGTTCACGAAGAGCTGGAGGAAGGCCGGCCGGAGATCGCCCTCGGCGGCGGACAGGTCCTGCTCGGCCGCGGCGGGGTGCGGGGGCGGGGCCGCGTCGAGCTGCTCCGTGGCCGAGAGGGCGAGGGCGGTGGGGGGGAGGGGGGAGCTGGGGGTGGGGGTCGCGGTCGCGATCTGGGTCGAGGTCGCGGTCGAGGTCGCGGTCGGGGTCGCGGTCGGGGTCGCGGTCGGGGTCGCGGTCGGGGTCGCGGTCGCGGTCGCGGTCGGGGTCGGGGTCGCGGTCGGGGTCGCGGTCGGGGTCGCGGTCGGGGTCGGGGCCACCGTCGAAGTCGAGATCGCCGCCACCGCCGCCGCGGCGGACGCGGCGGCGACGAACGCGAGGACGCGGGCGAGGCGGCTACGGGTCACGGCACGCGCCCGGGGCGCGCGCTTCGATCGCGCCGCGCTCCAGCGCGGCCGAAGCGACGACGGTGGCGGCCCGCGCGCACGCCTCCGCCGGGACCTCGACCTCGTACACCCGCTCGCCGCCGGCGAGCACGTACCAGGCCTCGAGCGACCTCTCGAACAGCCGCGCGCCGTCGGCCGCGACGAGCGCGAGGCTGACCGACCTCGGTCGCAGGCGGACCGTACCCGGGTTGCGCAGCGCGAAGCGGACGCGCGACCCGTCCCGGCCGAGGAAGGCGAGCTCGCCGCGCTCGACGCGGGCGGTCGGGGCGAGGAAGACGGGCACGCCGATGCGCGTCAGCACCCGCACGTGCGCGGCGTCCTCTGCGCTCTCGGCGCGGGGCAGCTCCTCGATGAAGATGCGCCAGGTGCGCTCGGCCGCCGCCGGAGCGACGTCGGTCCCGATGCGCAGGGAGCGCGCCTCGCCCGCGGCGAGCTCGAGGAGCGGCGGGAAGACGGCGAGCTCGCGCGTGGGGGAGAGGTCCATCGCGCCGTCCGGCTTCTGCGCCCACCGGTACGCGCGGATCTGGTAGCGCGCCGGCGCGCCGCCGCCGTTCCTGAGCGACATGAGCGCGGTGCGGGCGCCGCCTGACAGCTCCACGTTCACGGGCGAGACGTCGAGATCGCCGGCACGGGCGGCCGTGGGCGCGAGCGCGGCGAGGACGAGGAGGGCGCGGGCGGCGCGGAGGAGCGGTCGCATTGGGACGTGGACTGGCGAGGTCGGTGGCGCCGGAGTCTAATACGCGCAATCTCGCACCAGCAATGAAACGGCCGCTCTCACAGCGTCTCACCGCCGCGCGTCACGCGGCGCTCGCCGTGGCGGCGATGTGCGCGGCGTCCGGCGCGCACACGGCCGTCGCGATCCAGCCCCCGGCCTCCGGGCCCACCTGTACCGTGAGCGCGGGGAGCGCCATCGCGTTCGGCGCCTACGATCCCTTCTCGCCCGTGCCGCTCGACTCCGTCGGAACGCTCACGCTGGACTGCCCGATCGGCCAGGTCGCCACGGTGACGATCGGGACGGGCCAGGCGGGCACCTTCTCGCCGCGCGCGCTGCGCGGGCCGGGCGGAGCTGCGCTCGGGTACAACCTCTACCTCGACGCGCAGCGCACGCGGGTGTGGGGCGACGGGACGGGCGGGACGTCCACGGGACCGTTCGACAGCAGGAAGGGGAAGCAGGTGTCCATCTTCGCCCGCGCCTTCGCCGGCCAGGACGTGCCCGCGGGCGCGTACGCCGACACGGTCGTCGTGACGGTCGAGTTCTGAGCGTCGCCCGCGCTGCCCGTCGGGACACGCGCAGTCGCGTCGGCGAGGCGGCCTCACGCTCCACGCTCACGATATCGCGTGCGGGCGCGGCGCCCGTTCACTCACCTCGGCCGCCGGTGGCGCACGTTTCCGCGTCACGTCCGCGTGGGCTTCCTCGCGATCCGCGCGGCGCTAAGCTGGCGATCATCCGGCGCGCGTGCAGGATCCGGCGCCGAACCCTCGCCAAGGAATCATATGAACCGCACCGCCCTCCGCCTCTCGCTCGCGCTCGCCGCCGTCCTCTCGTCCACGGCCGCCCGCGCCGGGACCGCCACCGCGACCATCAACGTGAGCGCGCAGGTTCCGCAGAGCTGCAAGATCACGAGCAGCTCGGACATCGCCTTCGGCGCGTACGACCCGGTGGTCACCCATGCGTCGGCTGCGAAGACCGCGACCGGCAGCGTCACGCTGCAGTGCACGAAGGGTACGACCTACGACCTGAAGCTCGGGCTCGGCTCGAACGCGGCGGGATCGCAGCGGCAGCTCAAGAGCCCCACGACGAGCGCCGTGCTCAGCTACGACCTCTACTCGGACACGGCCTCGCCCGCGACGCCGTGGAACGAGACGACCTACGTCACGAAGACCGCGGCCAACATGAGCCCCGCGACGCTCACGATCTACGCCGAGATCCCCGCCGGCCAGCCGACGGCGGAGGTCGCGGCCGACTACGCCGACTCGGTCACGGCGACGCTGAACTTCTAGCCTCGTCGGACGTCGACCCGCCGGCAGGCTGCGGCGCGGAGGGGGAGACCCGGGACCTCGGTCCCGGGTCTTTCTTCGTTCATGGCCGGGCGACCTCGGCGGCGGCGTCGTCGGCGCCCCGCTCCTCCTCCCCGCCAGCCCGGCCGTCTCCCCAGCAGGGGCCCTGTTCGCGCGAAGCTCCAGCGGTCTATCTGAGGGATCCCTCGCGTGGTGCCCCTCCGCAGCACGCGCGGCGCCGGCGCCTCGCGCATATCCAGGTCGGAGATGGAGAACTCGCCCCCTTCGCCCGCGGAACACCCGTTCGACGAGCGCTCCGAGGCCTCGGCGCGCGCGAGCCCCGAGCGCAACACCACGCGCGAGGAGCGGCCGCGCCCCGACCCCGAGCGCCCGGTCGCGATCGGCGAGCCGCAGCCCATCGACGTCCTCGCCGTCGACGACGACCCGCGGAACCTCGAGGTGACGCGCGCGCTCCTCTCCCGCTCCGGCGCGCGAATCGTGGAGGCCTCCACCGCCGAGGAGGCGCTGCGCATCCTCCTCACCCGCGAGGTCGCGCTCATCCTCCTCGACGTCAATCTCCCCGGGATGTCGGGGCTCGAGATGGCGAAGCTCGTGCGCGCGCGCGAGCGCACCCGCCACACGCCCATCATCTTCCTCACCGCGAGCTCCGACGTGCGGCTGCTCGAGCGCGGCTACGCCCTCGGCGCGGTCGACTTCCTCACCACGCCCGTGCCGGAGCAGGCGCTCCGCGCGAAGGTCGCGTTCTTCATCGAGGCGCACCGGAAGAACGAGGTGTTGCGCCGCAACTCGGAGCTTCTCCGCGCCGCGCACGAGCGCGAGCTCGCCCGGAACGTGGCCGAGGCGCGGCGCCGCTGGGAGGAGGAGGCGCTCCGGCGCGAGATGGAGCGGGATCGGCGGCTCGTGGAGACGCTCCACAAGGCGAACGAGCGCCTCAAGATCCTCTCCGGCGTCCGGAGCGACCTGCTCTCGACCGAGAACGTGCGCGAGCGGCTCCCGGCGATCTGCGAGCGCGTCGCCACGCAGCTCGGCCTCGAGCGCTGGGCGGTGCACGTCGCCGGCCCGGACGGCCGGCTGTCGCTCGTCGCCGCGGGCGGCGCGCAAGACGACGCGGCGGAGCGCGTGGCGTCGCTCGACTCTGCCGAGGCGATCCTCGGCGGCCTCGCGCCGTGGGTGTCGGGGCGGGGAGAGCCGCTGCCGCCCGTCGCAGCCGCGCTCGGCGCAGCCTGCTGTGTGGCGCGGCCGTGCCTCGCGGGCGGGAAGGTGATCGCCACGCTCGCCTTCGGCTCCGCCGAGCGGGACGCGTGCGATCCGGACGATCCCGCCACGCTCGAGCTCGTCGGCTACGCCATCGCGATGGCGCTCGATCGCGATCGACTCATCGCCGAGCTGCAGGGCCGCAACGCGGAGCTGCGCGAGGCCGACCATCGCAAGGACCAGTTCCTCGCCATGCTCGCGCACGAGCTCCGCAACCCGCTCGCGCCCGTCTCGAACGCGGTGCGTCTCCTCCAGGAGTACGGCGCCGACGCGCGCGTCCGGGAGCGCGCGCTCCAGGCGGCGGGGCGGCAGGTGCGGCACATGGCGCGGCTCGTCGACGATCTGCTCGACGTGTCTCGCATCCGGAGCGGGAAGGTCCGCCTGCGCAAGGACGTCGTCGATCTCGTCCAGGTGGTGCGGGACGCCGTGCAGACGATGCAGGAGCTCGTCATGTCGCGGCGCCACGCCCTCGGGGTGTCCCTGCCGGACGGGCCGCTCCTCGTGGAGGGGGACACGGTGCGCCTCGCGCAGGTGGTCGAGAACCTCGTCGCGAACGCCGCGAAGTACACCGATCCCGGCGGGCACCTGCGCGTCGCCCTCGCGCGGGCGGGGGACGAGGCCGTCCTCTCCGTCCAGGACGACGGCATCGGCATCGCGCCCGAGCTCGCGACCGGCATCTTCGAGCCGTTCGTGCAGGCCGAGCAGGGCATGGACCGCTCCCGCGGCGGCCTCGGCATCGGACTCTCGCTCGTGAAGAGCCTCGTCGAGATGCACGGCGGCAGGGTGGGCGTGGAGAGCCCCGGCCCGGCGCGAGGCTCGACCTTCACGGTGCGGCTCCCCGCGCTCGCCGCCGACACCGCGGTCCCAACGCCGGCTCGTCCGACGTCGCCCGCGCCCCCCGCCGCCGAGCCCACGGCGCCGCGCGACATCCTCATCGTCGAGGACATCGCCGACATCCGCGAGACGCTCGGCGAGCTCCTCCGCCGCCGCGGCCACGGGGTGCGCGAGGCCGATGGCGGGCGCGCCGCCCTCGAGCTCGCCCGCGCGGCGCCCCCGGAGATCGCGCTCGTCGACATCGGGCTCCCCGAGATCGACGGGTACGAGGTGGCGCAGCGCCTGCGCGAGATCGCGCCTGCGACTCGGCTCGTCGCGCTCACCGGCTACGGCGGCGCCGAGGACCGGCGCCGCGCCTCCGAGGCCGGCTTCCGCGCGCACCTGGTGAAGCCGATCGACATCGACGACCTCATCGCCCTCATCGACACGCTGGACTGACGCGCCGGCGCGACGTCAGGGCACCGGCTCACCGCGCACCTTGGCGCGGAGGTCCACCCACCAGTCGTTCACCGTCCCGTACACGTTGTCGGGTCCCTGGTCGGCGCGGCTGGAGGTGTCGAGGTGGCAGACCACCTCGAGCGCGGTGACGCCGTCGCCGGCGTCGTAGGCGACGAGCGAGCCCGACTGCACGCGGATGTCCTCGATCCCGTCGACCTTCTGGTAGCGGAACCCGATCTGCTCGGGCGCCTCCATCGTGCCGAGGAGCGGCCCGCCGCGGTACACGATCGTCCAGCGCCCCTTGTAGATGGCGGGGCCGGCGGCGTAGCGGATCGAGAAGGAGATGGGGTAGTCCGGCTCGACGTTCGGTGTCGCGTACCAGCTGTCCGTCCCGTGGATGCGACTCACGCGCGGGTCGCGCAGCGCCTCGAGCACCTGCGGCAGCGACGCGTGCAGGTACGCCGCGCCGTGCGCGAAGGCGAGGCGACCCTCGCGCCAGCCGGCCACGATCTGGATCGCCTCGGGGTGCCGGTCGTCCCCTTCCGGCGGAGGGAACGCGGCGGTGGAGGGCTCGATCGGCTGGTAGCCGTCCTTGGGGTCGAACGGGGTCTTCACGTTGTCGGGGCAGCCGGCGAGCGCGGCGGACGCGAGCAACGCGACTGCATGAGGGAAGCGCATGGTCGGCCTCCGGGTGAACGCATAGCGCCGCGGCGGGCCGGTGCCGCTCCCACGCGGCGCCGCACCCCGAGCGGGAGACCTCGAATCGGCTCGTTGACGGAAGGTTCGGGCGGTGGTGCGCTCGTGCTCCCGACTCGCACGAGGTCACCATGAAGAAGCTCCTCGCACTCTCCGTCGCGCTCGCCCTCGCCGCCTGCGGCGGCGGCAGCGACAAGAAGAGCCCGGCGCTGACCGGGAAGCTCTACGGCCAGACGTTCGATCCGTCCGAGATGGTCTTCTCCGGGCCGAGGTCGAGCGACTCCTGCAGCTTCACCTTCTCCGGGACGACCGTCGCGTTCGGGAACAGCGCCCTGATCCTCGGCTTCGGCGCGCAGAGCGGCGTGTGCGCGCTCGCCACGGACGCGTGCGCCGGCAAGAAGAGCTTCCCGTTCGTGTGGGGGCTCGTCGCGACCGCCAGGCTCGGCGGAGCGGCGCAGCCGCTCACGACCGGCTCGTACACCGTCTACGCCGACATCACGCAGGCGGTGCCCACGAACCCCCTCGATCCCATCCGCGCCGCGGTGTTCCAGGGCGACCGGACCGACGCGAGCTGCGTCCCGGACGCGAACCCGCCGGCCGCGACGGGCACGATCCGCATCGACGCCCTCTCCGCCTCGGCGGTGAGCGGCGAGCTCGACCTCACCTTCGCCGACGGGCAGGGGGGCTTCCTGCGCGGCCCGTTCACCGCCGTCCCCTGCGCCGGCGCGGAGTTCGACGCGTGCCTCCCCGCGCCGCCCGCGTGCACGACCGGCACTCCGACCTGCCAGTGATCACCGCGTCTCGCGAGGCCGCCGTCGTGCGCCGCCTCGCGCTCGTCCTCGCCGTCGCGGTCGCCGCGGCGGCGCCCGCGGGCTCCCGCGCCGGGGAGGACGAGGGGGTGTACCTCGGCCCGCGCTTCCGCTGGGCCGAGATGCCCGTCCTGAAGCGGGTGCTGCACGACGTCGTCGCCATCCCCGCGAACGCGCCGCGCTGGAGCGCGGGCGAGTGGGCGGAGCTCGCCCTGTGGTCGGGCGCGGTCGGCGTGCTGATGTTCCCGCTCGCCAACCCGCGCGACGCGCAGCTCGATCGCTGGATCCACCGCGAGCTCGATCCGCGCCTGCCCACCGTCTGGACCGACTGGATGCAGCCGCTCCTCTGGAGCGGGATCGCGGCGGGCGGCCTCGGGACCTGGGCGTGGGCGGTCGCGAACGGCAACGAACGGGTCGCGCAGGGCTGCTCGCTCATGGGCGAGGCGCTCGCCGTCTCGCAGATCTACCACCTCACCTTCAAGTTCGCGCTCGGGCGCGACGGGCCCTGGGACGGTGACCAGAGCGGCGACATCAAGGGTCCGGCGAACGCGCTGCGCGTCTACCCGGCGGGCACCCCGTCCGGCCACGCCGCCACGATCTTCAGCCTCACCACCGCGGGTCTCTCGTACTTCCAGCCTCGGGGCTGGGTGCAGGCGCTCGGCTACGGCGCCGCCGGCACGCTGGTCGCGTTCCACGTCATCGATCACCGCCACTTCCTGTCGGACTCGCTGTGGGGCTCGGCGATGGGGTTCTACGTCGGGCGGTGGGTGGTCCGGCACCGTGCGTCGCCCCTCGACGACGCGGGCCGCGCGGTCCGCGCCCCGCGGGCGGCGATCGTGCCGCTCGCCGTCCCCGGCGGCGCCGGGCTCGCCCTCGTCGTCCGCAACTGACCGGAGCGCCTCCCGCCCCCCGGTGGGGGCTGCGGTGCCATGCCGTTGATCCGCGCCAGGGCCGGTGTTTTCTCTCCCGCATGCGCTCGTTCACCCGGTTCGCCTGGGCGGTCCTCACCTACAACCTGCTCGTCGTCGCCTGGGGCGCCTTCGTGCGCGCGACCGGGTCGGGCGCGGGCTGCGGCAAGCACTGGCCCATGTGCAACGGCCAGGTGGTGCCGCGCGCGCCCGCCGTCGAGACCGTGATCGAGTTCACCCACCGCGCGATGAGCGGCGTGGCGCTCCTCCTCGTCGTCGCGCTGGTGGTCGCCGCCGTCCGCGCGTTTCCCGCGGGTCACCCGGTCCGGAAGGCGGCGTGGGCGTCGCTCGGGCTCATGATCCTCGAGGCGCTCGTCGGCGCGGGGCTGGTCCTCTTCGGCTGGGTGGCGAAGGACACCTCGTTCGCCCGCGGCTGGGTGATGGGGGTCCACCTCGCGAACACCTTCCTGCTGCTCGGCGCGCTCGCGCTGACCGCCGACTGGAGCGCGCAGCCCGGCGGGATGCGCTTCGCGGGGCGGGGCGCGATCGCGGGCGGGCTATGGCTCGGGTTCGCGTCGGTGCTCCTCGCCGGCGTGACCGGCGCGGTGGCCGCGCTCGGCGACACGCTCTTCCCGGCGACGAGCTTCGTCGAGGGGCTGCGCCAGGAGCTCTCCACCGAGGCGCACGTGCTCCTGCGCCTTCGCGTGCTCCACCCGTTCGCGGCGATCGCCACCGCCGGGGTGCTGCTCCTCGTGGCGCGGCTCGCCCTCCGGCTGCGCCCCGACGCGCGCGTCCGCCGCGCCGCGCTCGGGCTCGTCGGGCTGGTGGCGGTCGAGCTCCTCGCGGGCGTCGTGAACGTCGCCCTGGCGGCGCCCGTCTGGCTGCAGCTCGTGCACCTCCTCCTCGCCGACCTGATCTGGATCGCGCTCGTCCTCCTCGCCGCGGCGAGCCTCGCGCCGGGCCGCGTCGAGGTCACTGCCGAGACGCCTGCCGCCCTGCCCGCCGGCCTGGGCGGCTAGCCACAGCCCCCCTCGCCGTTACCTCCCGGGAGGCGACCGGGTACAATGCCGCGCCTCGTGCGTGCGGCCGGGGGGCTGCGCTCGTCCCGAGCGCTGGCTCGGTCGCACGGGAGAACAGGAGAAACGGAAATGCACGTTCGGTCCACCCGGGTCGTCGCGCTTGCGACCCTCGTCACCCTCATCGGCTGCGGCACCGCCGGAAAGCGCACGGCCATCGGCGGCGGCGCGGGCGCGCTCCTCGGCGCGGGCGTCGGCGCGCTCGCGGGCGGCAAGAAGGGCGCCCTCATCGGCGCGGGCGTCGGCGCGCTCGCCGGCGGCTCGGTCGGGCTCTACCTCGACAAGCAGCACAAGGAGCTCGAGAAGGTCGCCGAGGCGAAGCGCACCGAGAACGGGATCCTCGTGAACATGAAGAACGACATCCTGTTCGACACGGGCAGCGCCGACCTGAAGGCCGAGGCCGTCGCCCAGATCACGCAGGTGGGCGACATCCTGGCGAAGTACTCCGACGACCGGATCCAGATCGACGGCCACACCGATTCGTCCGGCTCGAACGCGACGAACGAGGCGCTCTCGCGCAAGCGCGCCGACTCGGTCCGCACGGTGCTCGTGTCCCGCGGCGTTCGCGAGGAGCAGATCACGGTGGCCGGCTACGGCGAGTCGAAGCCCATCGCCGACAACGCCACGAAGGAAGGGCGGGCGAAGAACCGGCGGGTCGAGGTGCATATCGACGTGCCGAATCCGAGTTAGTGACGGGGGACTGCGTCCCCCGCCCCGTCGACGGCTGACCGCCGTCGCCGGGGCCCCACCCCCGCTCGGCGGGTCCCGTGAGCCTGCGCGCTCCCGCTGACGCGGGGGCACGCAGGCTCCCCGCCGGGAGGGGCTGCGCCCCTCCCCGTCGCTTCGCGCCGGGGCCCCTCCCTGCGGGCACGGCCGTTCCAATGGACGAAGTGGCTCGCGGGTCAGCTGAGGCTGGCGAGCGGTGGAGCGGTAGACCACTCGCCTCCTCGACTCCTGCCGCTCGTGGCTCGCTCGATCGCTGGCTTCGGCCGCTCCACCTGGCGCTGGCGAATGCCCTGTTGCGCTGCGCAGCTTCAGGGGTACGACGCGCCGCGGGCGTGGGGAGGGGAGCATGCGAGATCGGATCGCGTGGCCGGAGCTGCCGCTTTCGCGCTGGAGCGACACGCGCGCGACGCTGCACATGTGGACGCAGGTCATCGGCAAGGTGCGCCTGGCGTCGACGCCGCTCGTGAACCACTGGTGGAACGTGCCGCTCTATCCGACGGCGCACGGGCTGACGACCTCGCTCATGTTCCACGGCGCGACCGGCTTCGAGATCTCCCTCGATCTCCTCGACCACCAGCTCGAGGTCACGACGAGCGACGGCACCTTCGGCGCGATGCCGCTCGTGGCGCAGCCGGTGTCGCGGTTCCACGCGCGGCTCATGGGGATGCTCCACGACCTCGCCATCGACGTGCCCGTCCGCACGACGCCGGTGGAGGTGCCCGATCCCATCCCCTTCGAGAAGGATCACGTCCACGCATCGTACGATCCGGAGTGGGCGCAGCGCTTCTGGCGCGTGCTCCTCGCGACGACCCGGGTCCTCTGCGACTTCCGGGCGCGCTTCCTCGGCAAGGCGAGCCCCGTGCACTTCTTCTGGGGGAGCTTCGATCTCGCGCTCACGTTCTTCTCCGGCCGGCGAGCGCCGGAGCGGCCGGGCGCGGACCGGATCACGCGGGAGGCCTACTCGCACGAGGTGATGTCGTTCGGCTTCTGGCCGGGCGGCGGGGGGTTCGAGGACGCGGCGTTCTACGCGTACGCCGCGCCCGAGCCGCCGGGCTTCGCCGACGCGCCGATCCGCCCGCGCGAGGCCCGCTACGATCAGGCGCTGCACGAGTTCCTCCTTCCCTACGCGGCGGTCTGCGCCGACGCCGATCCGGACGCGCGGCTCCGCGAGTTCCTCGAGACCGCCTACGAGGCGGGCGCCGAGCTCGGGGGCTGGGATCGCGCTGCGCTCGAGCGCGGCGCGCCGGCGGAGGCGGCCGCGGCGGCATACGGGGAGGGCCCTGGCGCCCCGCCGCTCCACTGAGGCGCTGCGCCGACACCCCCCGCGGGCGTTGAGGCCCGCTCGCCCGCTGGGAATGGGAGGCCGAGCGGATCACGAACGGCACACGCGGAGGAGTCATGAAGGAGACGCACGCCTGGAACGACCGGCTCGAGGTCGGGCACGAGGCGATGGATCACGACCATCACCTGCAGATCGGGCTCGCGAGCGCGTTCGTGGACGCGATCGAGCAGGGCCGCCCCTGGATGGCGCGGCGCCTCGCCGACCAGCTCCTCTCCTACAGCGTGGTGCACTTCGGCAGCGAGGAGCTGCTCATGGAGTCGAGCGCCTTCCCCGACCGCGACGCCCACGCGGGCGAGCACGGCGCGTTCCTCGAGCAGATGCGCGAGCTGCAGCGCGCGTTCGCGAGCGGAGACGAGCAGCTCGCCACCACCGCCGCGCTCGATCTCCGCGCCGCCCTCGCCGCGCACATGAACGACGCGGATCGGCGCCTCGCCGCGCACGTCGCGCCGATCGCGCGCCGCTGAGGCGGCTTCATCTCCGAAAGCTCCGCGGGGCGGCGAGCACCCGTCCGTGCGTCCACGCCGTGCTCGCTGCGTGGGTCGCGCGCACGCACTCACTCATACATGGAGCGCTCGACGGGTCGCGTGTGCCCCGCCCTGTCGGGGTGGGGCGCGTTGACCCACCGCGATATCGACCTCTACGATGGCCCCTCCCATTCCGAGGAGGCGTGCTTGCCCTCACCCCGTGCCCTGTCCGCCGCCGCGCTCGCGGCAATTGCCCTCACCGCCTGCGAGGGCTCCCGCACCGACCCGAACCTCGCCGCCTCCGATCAGGCGCTCGCGGCGAATCACCAGATCCGCACCTGTGGCACCGAGACGCCGAGCGCGACGGAGCTGGCGCGCGTCTCCCGCGAGGTGGACGCGGCGCTGCGGACCTCCAACGCGGAGCTCGCCGCGGCGCGCACCGCTGGCTCGGTCGTCGTCCCGGTCTGGTTCCACGTCGTGAACCAGGGCGCCGGGCTCGCGAACGGCGACGTCCCCCAGTCCCTCATCGACGCGCAGCTCCAGGTGCTGAACGACGCCTACGCGGGCCGCTCCGGCGGCGCGCCGACGGCGTTCACCTTCACGCTCGCCGGCGTCACCCGTACGACGAACGCGACGTGGTTCGGCTCGTGCGACGTCTCCTCGGTCGAGTCTCAGATGAAGACCGCGCTCCACACCGGCGGCGCGGGAACGCTGAACGTCTACACGTGCAACCCGGGCGGCGGGCTCCTCGGCTGGGCGACGTTCCCGTGGAACTACGCCTCGAGCCCGAAGATGGACGGCGTGGTCGTCCTCTTCTCCTCGCTCCCCGGCGGTGGCGCCGCGCCGTACGACGAGGGCGACACCGGCACGCACGAGGTCGGCCACTGGCTCGGCCTCTACCACACGTTCCAGGGCGGGTGCGCCGGCGGGGACAGCGTCTCCGACACGAACGCGGAGCGCTCGGCGGCGTACGGCTGCCCGACGGGCCGCGACACCTGCAACGGGAAGCGCTATCCGGGCGCGGATCCGATCACGAACTTCATGGACTACACGGACGACGTCTGCATGTTCCAGTTCACCGCCGGTCAAGCGTCCCGCGCGGACGCGCAGACCGCGACGTACCGTCCGGCGCCGTAGCTCCACTTCACCTCGCCCGGCAGCCCGCGCGGGCGTCCAGACTGCTCGAGAGGCCCGGATGCCGCGAGGCGCCGGGCCTCTTCCATTGCCGCCGGGCGCTCGCATGCTCTCCCGGCTGGGCGGCCCCGGCCGCTGCAGGAGGGGGAATGACGGCCGAGCGCCGCGGGTTCGATCGCACGGTCCCCCCACCGGAGGTGTGTGTGACGACGTCCCTGGCCGTGCTCCTCGCCCTGTCGATCCTCGGGCTCCTCGGCGCCCTGGCCGTGCTGACGCGCGGGTCCGGGCCGGCACGGCTCCGCGCGCGCGTGACGGTGCCCGTCCGCGCGAGCCGCGCCCGCCGCCGCCGCTGACGGTGAGTCGATCCCTCGGCGCGCGCGCGACCCTCTCCCGGTCGGCGCCGCTCCGGTGAACGCGCATTCATGTCGGCGCGCGTGGGCGTCTTGCGCCCGCCGCCGGCATCCCCGCGTTCGAGCGTCCCCCGCGCGTGGGATGCTGCCGCCCTGGAATTCACGGTTCGTGCTGTACGCGCAGGACGCGCGCCTCCCACGTGAACGCGCTGGCAGGGGGTCCGGGGCGAACGGGGTAGACACCGTAGGTGAAGTGTGACGGCGGCCGAGGCCGCGGCGCGCTCCGCCGAGCCGTTCCGATGGGCCGAGCGCGACGCGAGCGGAGCGAGCTCGGCGCGCGAGCGCTCGCCAGGACGGCGCGAAGGCCCCGCGGCCAGGCTCCCGGGTTCAGCCTCCCATCGCGTCCGCTCCGCGCCCATCGTTCCGGCGAGGGGGGACGCCACGATGACGCGCCGAGAGTTCCTGGAGCTGGCGGCCGCGATGACGCTCGTGCCGCTCGCCGCGTGCGGCGGCCGGACGGGGCAGGGTGGGACGCACGAGAGCGTCCCGGCGGCGGGCGGTGCGCTCCCGCAGCGGAAGCTCGGTCGTACGGGCGTGGCGGTGTCGCTCGTCGGCCTGGGCGGCTTCCACATGGGAATGCAGGAGACGGAGGAGGAGAGCCTCCGCATCGTCCGCACCGCCATCGACGGCGGGATCACCTTCCTCGACAACTGCTGGGACTACAACGACGGCGAGAGCGAGCGGCGGATGGGGAAGGCGCTCCAGGGCGGCTACCGCGAGAAGGTCTTCCTCATGTCCAAGATCGACGGGCGAGACGCCGCGACCGCGGCGCGCCAGATCGACGAGTCGCTCCAGCGCCTGCGGACCGACCGGGTGGACCTCATGCAGATCCACGAGGTGATCCGCCCGACCGATCCGGAGCGCTGCTTCGCGCAGGGCGGCGCGGTCGAGGCGCTCGTCGCCGCGCGCCAGGCCGGCAAGATCCGCTACATCGGGTTCACCGGCCACAAGTCGCCCCGCTGGCACCTCGAGATGCTGCGCCAGGCGGACGCGCACCGCTTCACGTTCGACACCGTCCAGATGCCGCTCAACGTCCTCGACGCGCACCACGACAGCTTCGAGAGGAACGTCCTGCCCGTGCTCGTCGAGAAGAACATCGGCGTCATCGGCATGAAGCCGCTGGCCGACGCGCGGATCGTGATGCAGGGGATCGCCTCCGCGGAGGAGTGCCTCGGCTACGCGATGAGCCTCCCCGCGAGCGTGGTCGTCACCGGCTGCGACTCCGTCGAGCGCGTCGAGCAGGCGCTGCGCGTCACGCGGGGGTTCCGCCCCCTCACCGAGGACGGCGTGAACGCGCTGCTCGCCCGCAGCGCGCCGGCGGGGCAGGACGGCGCGAACGAGCTCTACAAGACCACCGAGCAGTACGACGGGACGGCGCAGAACCCGCAGTGGCTCGGGTAGCTGGAGCGCCGCTCAGCGCGGCCTGGCGCGGGCCTCCCGCGCCACGGCGATCCGGTCGAGCAGCGCCGCGAGCCGCACGCCCGCCTTCTGGAGCTGCGCCTCGACCTGCGCCCGCTGCATTGCGGCGTACGCGTCCGGGAGGACCAGGACCCGGCCGCCTCGCGGGGGCGGCCCGAGCTCCGCGTACAGCGCCCTCGCGAGGGCGTGCGACTCGTTCGCCCACGCGGCGGGCGAGAGCTCGGCGGCCGCGCGCGCGGCGTCGCCGGCGCTGACCTCGCGCGCGAGGGCGCGGCCCGCGGCGATCGCGCCGCGGCGGTAGAGGATCGGCTGGAGCACGTCCTCGTCCCATACGCGGTGGAGGCTCCGCGTCTTCCTCCCGCCGCGCGCGCGCCGCGTCTCGAGCTCGGTCCCGCCCCGCTCGCGCCCGTCCGCGTGCAGCGGCTGGTGGAGGTCCGCCACGAGGTGCACGAGCCAGCGGAACGCGTCCGCCCTGCGAACCGCGGCGTCTCCGCCGGAGAGCTCGGCGATCGCGCGCTCCAGCGCCGCGACGACGCACGCGTCCCTCGGACAGTCGCGCTCGCGCTCGTAGCCGGCCGCTTCGGGCGGGATGTTCACGTAGTGCCAGGGCCGCGTGGCGGGATCGCGCTGAGCGTCGGCCCAGCCGGCGACGTCGGACATGGGGGTCGCGCCGAGGAGCTCCCGCACGAGCCGCCGCGCCGCCGGCGTGAGCCGCTCCTCGGCGATCGCCGCGGCGACGCGGTGGCCCTGCGCGGACCAGGCGTCGGCGGGGAACGGCGTCGCGGCGAGCGCTGCGGCGAGCGAGAGGAGCGGGAGCGCGGCGGGGGTGCGGGTCATCTGGCCTCGGCGGCGGGGGTGGGTCGGGAGCCTACCGCGCGGGGACCACGCCGGGCGCGGAGGAGCCGACCCGCGGCGCCCAGGAACGCAGCGGCCGCCTGCCTCGCGCCGGCGAGCGGACGGCGATATCGACGGCAGGTGAAGCCAGCCTCGTTTGACGTTCCGTGTGGAACGGTCCCACCCGGTCACCCTCGCGACCGACACGCTGCGTCCGCTACGCTGCGCGCCGTCCGGGAGGGAGCCTTGTCGAGACGCTTGCTGTGGGTGACGTTGCTCGTGGCCGCCGCGGGCTGCATGCCCTACCACCGCGCCCGGCCCGGCGCCGAGACCTGGCGCAAGGGCGTGAAGACCGTGGGCGTGCTCCCGGCGATCCGGATCCTCGAGGTCGCGCCGGGGGGCGTCGAGGAGGTGCACGAGGAGTGGACGGAGCAGGGGGCGCGGAACGTCGTGAAGGCCCTCTCCGACGGCCTCGCGGCGCGCGGGCTCCGGCCCAAGGTGATGAGCTGGAAGACCGACGAGGAGCTCGACGACGTCCGGCTGCTCTACGCCGAGGTCGCCGAGGCGATCTGGCTCTACACGTATCCGCCGTACGCGTTCCCGTACAAGACTGAGCGGTTCGAGTACTCGGTCGGCCCCATCGGCCGGATCCTCGACCGCGCCGGCGCCGACGTGCTGCTCGTCGCGGCGGGCCAGGACAGCGTCGGCTCCGACGGCCGGAAGCTCTCCGTGTTCGCCGGGATGCGCGCGATGGCGCTCCTCACGCTCGGGCTCGTCGACCGGGAGGGCAACGTGGTCTGGTTCGACGTGTGGGGCGGCGCGGGGATCGACCTGCGCGAGGACGCCGACGTCCGCGCCTCCGTCGAGAAGCTCCTCTCGGAGCTGCCGGGGGCCATCCAGTGACCGCGCGCGTCCTCGGGGCGATCGCCGCGGCCGCGCTCGTCTCCGCCTGCGCGATCGCGCCCCCGCGCGCGGCGCGCCTCCCGCCGATCACCGCCCCGGGCTTCGCGCCGGAGCGCGACGAGCGGCGGCTCTGGCACGAGGCCGAGGAGATGGACGCCCGGGCGAAGAAGAGCGGTGCCGTGCTCGCCGACGCCGGGCTGGAGCGCTACCTGCTCGGCGTCGCCCGGCGGCTCACCCCGCGCGCCGCGCTCGACCGGCTCGACGTGCGAGTGCGCGTCATCGAGGCGCCCGGCCTCTCCGCGTTCGTCTCGCCCGACGGCGGCGTGTTCGTGACGATGGGGCTCCTCGCGCGGCTCGAGAACGAGGCGCAGCTCGCGATCGTGATCGGCCACGAGCTCGTCCACGCCGTGAACCGCCACGCGATCGTCGAGTACCGCACGTTCAAGGAGGGCGCCGCGCTCGCGTCCGGGCTGCCGTTCGGGCTCGGCGCGGTCGGCACCCTGGCGGCCGTGACCGGCTACTCGCGCGACCTCGAGCGCGAGGCGGACGAGGAGGGGCTCGCGTTCGCCGCTGCGGGCGGCTGGGACGTCGGCGAGGCGACGCGCCCGTTCGAGCACCTCGCCGCGTGGGTGAAGGAGGAGGAGATCGAGGAGCCGTTCGTCTTCGCCACGCACCCCCGGCTGGAGGAGCGGATCGAGAGCTACCGCGCGCTCCTCCGCACCCGCTATGCGGGCCGGCGCGGCGGGGACCTCGGGCGGGAGCGCTACCTCGCCGCGGTGCGCGAGGTCGTCCTGGCGAGCGCCCGCCTCGACCTCGCCGCCGGCCGGTTCGGGCCCGCCGAGCGGGGCGCGAAGGCCTACCTCGCGCTCCGGCCGGGCGGCGCACAGGCGTACGCGCTCCTCGGCGACGTCGCGCGGCAGCGTGGCGGGGACGGCGCTCCCGGGGCCGCGCTCGCCGCGTACCGCCGCGCGGTCGAGCTCGACCCGCGCTGCCCCGAGGCGCAGCGCGGCCTCGGCCTCGCGCTCGCGCGGAGCAACGACCGGGAGGGCGCGCGGGCGGCGCTCAGGGCCTACCTCGCCCTCAGCCCGGCCGCGGTGGATCGCGCCTGGATCGAGGGCGACCTCGCGGCGCTCGAGGGGAGGGCACGATGAGGATCCGGCTCGCGACGCTCGCCTGCCTCGCCGCGCTCGCGGCGGGCTGCATCCACGACGAGGCGCCCTGGCGCGAGGTGGGCGGCAAGTACGACTCCGGCAACTGGTTCGGCCCGCGCATCTCGATGGCGCTGCCGGACGACTGGATGAAGCTCAACCACGTCGACGACGGGCTCGTCGCGACGCGCGACGGCTTCAACCTGCAGGCGATCAAGATCCGGCGGGTCGATCCGGGCAAGCCGCTCCCGCACACGAAGAAGACGGTGACGAAGGGGATGCGGCCCAGCGAGCTCGCCGAGGTCCTCCTCGACGACCTGCGCAGCGACGGTTCGGTGAACGGGCTCAAGGTCCTCGAGACGCGCCCCGCGAGCATCGCAGGCGCGGCCGGGTTCCGGACCACCGTCGCGTTCAAGGACGCCTTCGGCCTCAAGGTGCGGGTCGCCCTCTGCGGCGTGCTGATCGACGGCCACGCCTGGCAGATCGCCTACGTCGCGCCGGCCCGCCACTACTTCGAGCAGGACCTCGCCACGTTCGACGCGGCGCTCGCGAGCTTCCGGGTGCGGTGAGGGGCTCGCCGTCCTCGTGAGCCGAGCCCGCGGTGCATCGGCCCGAAGGCCGCCGCTGCGGTATCGTGCGCGCGATGGATCGCGAGCGCGTGGCGCTGTACGTCGGGACGGTCGCGGCCTACGCCGACATGTACGTGACGCAGCCGATCCTCCCGCTGCTCTCGCGGGAGTTCGGCGTGGGCCCGGCGCGCGCGGGGCTCACCGTCTCGGCGGTCGTCCTCGCCGTCGCGGCCGCCTCGAGCGTGTACGGCCCGCTCTCCGACGCGCTCGGGCGGCGGCGCGTGATGGCGAGCGCGACGGCGGTCCTCTCGCTCGCGACCCTCGCCTGCGCCGCGGCCCCCTCCTTCGGCGCGCTCGTCGGTCTGCGCGCGCTGCAGGGCGCGTTCGTGCCCGGGATGACCGCCGTCTCGGTGGCCTACGCGGGCGACCGCTTCTCCCCCGCGGAGCTCGGGCGGGTGGTGGCCGGCATCATCGCCGCGTCCGTGGTGGGCGGGCTCGTCGGGCGCGTGGGATCGGGCGCCATCGCCGCGCACCTCGGCTGGCGCGCCGCGTTCGTGGCGTTCGCGGCGCTCACCCTCGCCGCGGCGGCGGTGCTCGCTCGGGGGCTCGCGCCGGGCGCGCGCGTGGTGGGGCGCGGGGTCGTCGCGGCGTACGCCGGGATGCTGCGCCACCTCCGCGATCCGCGCCTCGCAGGCGCCTACCTCGTCGGCCTCTCGCTCTTCTTCGGCTGGATCGGGATCTTCACCTACCTGCCGTACCACCTGTCCGCGCCGCCGTACGGGCTCTCCACCGCGGCGGTCTCGAGCGTGTACGTCGTGTACGCGGCGGGCGTCGTGGCCTCGCCGCTCGCGGGCAGGCTCTCCGGTCGCGTGCCGCCGTGGCGGCTCATCGGCATCGGCCTCGCCGGGGAGGCGCTCGGGATGGCGCTCGCGCTCGCGCGGCCCCTGCCGCTCGTGGTGGTAGGCCTCGTCGTGCTCGTGCTCGGCACGTTCACCGCGCAGGCGGTGGTGCCGGCCTTCGTGAACGCCTCGGCGCGGACCGCCAAGGGCGGCGCGAGCGCGCTCTATCTCGCCTTCTACTACGCGGGCGGGACGCTCGGCTCGGCGCTCCCCGGCCTCGCCTGGCAGGCGGGCGGGTGGGGCGCGGTGGTGGCGGTCTGCGCAGCGTCGGTCGGGGTCGGCCTCGCGGCGAACGCCGCGCTGTGCGGGCGCGGCGAGCCCGGGTCGTAGCGCTGCCGCTCCGCCTGCCTGCCGCGCTACTTCAGCAGCTTCACGAGGCCGAGCGCCCGGGACTGGCGCCGCGGGGCGAGGGCCCATCCGCGCCAGCTGCGCGCGACGCTCCGCTCGACGAGCTCGTGCGTCGAGAAGCGACCCGGGCCGGCGGTGAGCAGCGCGGCGGCGATCCCCATGAGGGCGAGGTTGAACTCGAACCCGCCGTTCACGTTCGAGAAGCCCTTCGGCGCGTGCACCTTCGCGACGGCGACCGCCTGCGTGCCGAGGATCGCGAGCGCGCCGAGCCGGGTGCCGATCCCGAGGATCGCGGTCGCGCCACCGAACACCTCCGCGAGGCCGGTGAGCGCGGCCCAGGTCGTCCCGGGCTTGAAGCCGAGCCCCTCGAACATCTCCCCGGTCTGCTTCGGCCCCTCGCCGCGCAGCTTCTGCAGGCCGTGGTAAATCATCGTCGCCCCGAGCGAGGCCCGCACCGGGACGAGCGCAACGTCCTTCGCGACAGCGGTCATCGAGCTCACGAGATCTCCCCCCGGAGAAATCTGGTGCCCGGGGCGTGCACGACAAGCAGCGCGCCGCCTCACGGGCGCCGCCATGCCGGGCGGCGCACCGGGGGCCCGCCCGGGCCGCCGCGGACGGTGCTCAGCCTGCGCGCGGCCGGTAGGTGCCGACACGGACCGCCGCGGTGACCCGCACCGGCTCGGGGAGCGCGGCGATCCGGGCGGCGAGCGCGCCGGCGTCGGCGTGCCACGCGCTCGGCCCCATGCCCACGAGCGTCCGCACCTCGGCGTGCCCGAGGGTGAGCACGCGCGCGGCGTGCGTCTCCCCGGCGAGCACGAAGCGCTCCCCGAGGCTCGCCTCGACGCGGTCGGCCTTCTCGGGGTCCACCGCGAGGAGGCTCAGGGCGTCCACGAGCGCGCCGAGGTGCTCGGGCGCGGGCGTGACGACGAGGAGCGCGCCGTCCTCCGAGAGCACGCGGTGGAACTCGGGACCGTTGCGCGGCGCGAAGACGTCGAGGACGAGCCGGGCCGCACCGCCGGCGATCGGCAGGCCGGCCCACGTGTCGCACAGCGCGGCCGCCGCCCGGGGGTGAGCGCGCGCGGCGCGGCGCAGCGCCGGCTTCGAGACGTCGAGCGCGAGGCCCGAGGCGTCGGGGAGCGCGTCGAGCACGGCGGCGAGGTGGTGCCCGGTGCCGGCGCCCGCGTCGAGGACGAGCCTCGCGGCGTCACCCCCGCCGGCCCAGGCCTCCCGCGCGGCCGCGACGAGCGCGTCCGTCACGAAAGCGTAGTGCCCCGCGGCGAGGAACGCCGCGCGGGCGGCGATCATCTCGGCGGTGTCGCCCGCGTGCGCGCGGCGGCCGGTGTCGAGGCTCACGTAGCCCTGCCGGGCGAGGTCGAAGCTGTGCCCCGCGGGACAGCGCAGCGCCCGGCCGCTCCCGGCGGCGACCTCGGCGAGCGCCGCCGCGCAGAGCGGGCAGCGCAAGGCGTTCAGGATCTCGGCGAGCATCGCGGCGGGCTTAGCACGAACCGCGATCGCTCGCGCGGGGACTCGCGTGCGCCGGCCTCACGCCCCCAGCTCCTCGACGAGGCGCCGGACGAGCTCCCGCGCCGGCAGCGCGCGCGCTCGCGCGACGCCCTGCCCGGCCCAGAGCGACAGGAGCTCGGCGTCTCCCGCGCGCGCCGCCGCGGTGCGCATCGGGCGCGTGAGCGCGTTCTGGAGCGGGTAGGGGAGGATCGCGCCCGGGTCCGCCCCCACGAGACGCATGAAGTCGTTCACGAGCCCGCGCGCCGGCCGCCCCGAGAACGCGCGGGTGAGCGCGGTGGTGTCGGCGCGCGCGGCGAGGAGCGCCCGCTTGTAGGGCTCGGACGTGCCGCCCTCCGGCGTCACGAGGAACGCGGTGCCGAGCTGAGCGGCGGAGGCTCCGAGGCGCAGCATCGCCGCGATGTCGCGACCGTCCATGAGCCCTCCCGACGCGATCACCGGGAGGCGCACGGTGGAGACGCTCTCGCGGACGAGCTGCGCGGTGGGGACGAGCGCCGCCTCGAAGGGCCCCGCGAACGTTCCCCGGTGCCCGCCGGCCTCGGCGCCCTGCGCGACGACGGCGTCGACGCCGGCCTCCTCGAGCAGCCGCGACTCCTCGGCGGAGGTGGCGGTCCCCATCGTGAAGATCCCGCGCTCGCGGAGGCGCCGCAGGGCGTCCGCCGAGGGGATGCCGAAGGTGAAGCTGAACGCCGCGGGGCGTGCGTCGAGCACGATCGCGAGCTGGGCCTCGAACGGATCCTCCGGCAGCGACGGGACCGTGGGCGGGGGGATCCCCAGCCTCGCATGGATCGGCGCGAGGAGCTCGAGCATGCGCTGCGCGTCTCCGCTCGCGCGCGCGTCCCACCCGCCGGCGAACAGGTTCACCGCGAATGGCCTCGCCGTCCTCGAGCGGATCTCGCCGATCGCGTCCTCGAGCTGCTCGGGCGTGAGGTATGCGGCGCCGAGGCTGCCGAGCGCGCCCGCCTCGGAGACCTCCGCCACGAGCGCGTTCGTGGGCACGCCGCCGAGCGGCGCCTGGATGATGGGGTGCTCGATCCCGAGCCGCGCGACGAGCGCGTTCGCCTGGCCTGCCATGCGGTCTCTCCCTTCGCACCCGGCGGCCTCGCGCGAGTCCCTGGGGGGGCGCCCGCGGAGGTCGTCCCGAGGCTTAAGGTGGGAGGCGGGGCGGCGTCAGGCCCGCGCGGCGGGACGCCCCGTCGGTGGAACGCCGGCGATCGCGCCGAGCGTCCTTGCGAGGCCGACACCCGAAGGGAACGGTGGGAACTCGGCGCCCGCCTCGGCGTGTCCCAGGCGCCATGCAACCGACCTCGCGCGCCGATCTCTCCCTCCTCGTCCTCCGGCTCCTCGCGACGCCCATCTTCGTCGGCGCAGGGGTGAAGCACCTCGTCGCCTCAGGCCGCGTCGCGGCGCGGCTCGCCGCGGCGCCGCACGCGGACCTCGCCCTCGCGCTCGCTCCCGCACGCACGCTGGTCGTCCTCTCGGGCGTCGCGCTCCTCGCCGGCGGGCTCGCGCTCTTCACCGGCCTGTTCACGCGCGCTGCCGCGCTCGGCCTCCTCGCCGTGCTCGTGCCGATCACCGTCACCGTGCAGCTCGGCGCCGAGACGAATGGGCCACTCCTCAAGAACGTCGCCATCGCGGGCCTGCTCCTGCACCTCGCGCTCTCGGGCGCGGGCGCGTTCGCGCTCGACGCGCTCCTCTCCCGGCGCTGGCGTCTGCGCGCCGGCGCTGCGGGCGCGGCCATCGCGGCGGCGCTCCTCCTCGCCGCGGGAGGCCTCGCGCCGGCCTCGACGGCGCGGGCGGCCGAGCCGCCGGCCGAGCGGCGGGTCGTGCTGCTCGTGCAGGGGGCCCAGCAGCTCGACCCGGTGCTCACCACCGCCGGGCAGATGCTCGCCGGCCGTGGCCTCCCGGCGCGCGAGGTGCGCGTCATCGCCTGCGGTGGCGCGCTCGAGGCGCTCCTGCGCGGCAGCCCCGCGGAAGGCCAGGTCGCGAAGGCGACCGCGGCCGGCGTCCAGCTCGTCGCCTGCGGCCTCACGCTCGAGAAGAAGGGGATAGAGCCGTCACGGCTGCAGGCCGGCGTCGGCGTCGTGCCGAACGGCATCGTCGAGGCCCTGCGGCTCGAGTCGGAGGGCTGGCTGTCCCTCGCGCTGTAGCCCCGGCTCAGGCGGCCGCGCGCGACCGCGGCGGCAGCTCGCGGCGCGCCGCGCCGCCGTCCGCCTCGACCTGGAAGAAGGCGATCGCGGCGCGGAGCGACTTCGCCTGGCCGGCGAGCTCCTCCGCGGTGGAGGCCATCTCCTCGGCCGCCGCCGCGTTCCGGCCGACGATCCGCTCCAGGTCCGCGAGCGAGCCGCTCACCTCCTCGGCGCTCGCACCCTGACCGTGGGTCGCCCCGGTGATCTCCCGGACGAGGCCGGCGGTCCGCTCCACGCCGGGGACGATCTTGGCGAGGGCGCTCCCCGCCTCCTCGGCGACCGCGACGCTCGTCCCTGCGAGCGCCCCGATCTCGCCGGCTGCGCGCCGGCTCCGCTCGGCGAGGCGCCGGACCTCGGCAGCCACGACGGTGAAGCCGCGGCCGTGCTCGCCCGCGCGCGCGGCCTCGATGGCGGCGTTCAGCGCGAGGAGGTTGGTCTGGTAGGCGATCTCCTCGACGATCGAGATCCGCTCGCCGATCTCCTTCATCGCGGCGACCGCCCGCCCGACCGCCTCGCCCCCGGCGCGGGCGTCGCGCGCCGCGGTGGTCGCGGCCGCGCCGGTGCGGGCCGCCGCCTCCGCGGTCCTTTGCGCGAGCGCCGCGATCTCCCGCATCGCCGCGGCGGCGCGCTCGGCGGACGCCGCCTGCTCGGAGGAGCCGTGCGAGAGCTCCGCCGAGCTCTGCGCGAGCTGGCCGCTCCCCGCCGCGACGCCCTCCGCCGCCGCCTGCGCGCGCGCCACCACCTCGCGCAACGCCGCGAGCATCCGGCGCAGCGCCTCGAGCAGCCGCCCGACCTCGTCCGCCCCGTCGTCCTCGACCGCGAGGTCGAGCCGTCCGGCGGCGACGGCGTCGAGCGCCTCGCCGAGCCGGGCGAGGCGCGCCGTCACGGTCCGGACGAGCAGCGCGGAGACGACGAGCCCCACCGCGAGCACCAGCGCGCCGAGGCCGAGCGAGCGGAGGAGCGCGTCGCGGAGCGCGGCGTCCAGCGTCTCGGTGTGCACGTCCACGCCCAGGAAGAACTCGGTCCCCGCGGGCGAGCGGAGCGGTACGTACACCGAGCGCAACGAGTCGGTTGGGTCGACGTAGGTGTCGAAGTGGACCTGGTGGTCCGCCCACGCCGCGCGGAGCCCGGGGCTCGGGTGCGCCGTCCTCTGGAAGAACGCCGGCCCGGTGCCCTTCTCCAGCTCCTCGCGCGTGGCGCTCGAGGACGTGAACGCGCCCGAGCCGTCGCGCACCACGACGGTGTAGACGTAGGCGAGCCCGCTCTCCTCGACGAGGGCCGACAGGCGGCGCTGCAGCGCGAGGTGGTCCGCGCGGGAGACCGAGCTCGCGTCGCGGATCCCGTCGTGGAACGGCGCGAGGAAGAGCGCCGCCGCGCGCGCGCAGGTGAGCAGCTTGTCGTCCAGGGCGGCGCGGATCTGCGCCTCCTGCGTGCGCTGCGCGAGGGCGACGAACGCCGCGGTGACGAGCAGGTTGAGGGCGGTGAGGACGACGAGGAGCTTCGTCCGGAGCTTCAGGTCCCGGAACCGGAGCGGCAACCCGCGCTCCCTCGCTGGTCTGACCATCGCCCCCTTCTAACGCCGCTGCGACGCTGTGACCCGTGACGCGTTCACGGGACGCTGGCCGGCGTGGGGTCGGGGCGGCACGGAGCGCACCCCCTCCCACCTCACAGGTCGATGTGCCCGAGCCGTCGGATCGCGGCCGCGACGGGCAGGACGATCCACGCGAGCACCGAGGCCCCGAGGAGCAGCGCCGCGCCCACCGGGCCGCCGGTGAGGCGCAGGAGCGCGAGCGACGCGGCGCCGAAGGCAGCCGTGCCCTGGACGGCGAGGAGCGACCCGACCCGGATCGCGCTCGCCGGGTTCAGGACGACCGAGGCGACGAGGAGGCGCGACGCCGCGGTCGAGCGGAGCAGCGTGGCGATGCCCAGGGCCGCGACGTCGACGAGCACCGTCGCGGCGAACCAGACGACGAGCGCGAGCGCGAGCGCCCGGACCCGCTTGCGCCCCACCGCCCCGGCGCCGACGAGCGCCGCGATCGCGAGGAACACCGCGGTGAGGAGGATCGCGCCCAGCACGAGGAGGAAGTACGCGCCCGCGCCCTCCTCCCCGGCGTTCAGGAACACGACGAGCCCCGCCGCGCCGAAGCCGATGAGCTCGGCGGCCGAGAGCGCGACGAAGAGGCCGGCGAGCTGCCCGAGGAGGACGACGCCCCGCCCGATGGGCTGCGAGAAGAGGAGCTCGGCGGTGCCCCGCTCCGGCGCGACGGCGAGCACCCCCATCACGAGCGCCGCGAGCGGCACCACCAGCACCACGAGCTGCACGAGCGACACGCTGGTGCGCGCGAAGTCCTCGAAGCCGCTGCCGCCCGAGAGGATGTAGCCGCTCGCGGCGACCCCCACGGCGAGCAGCGCGAACACCGCCGCGAAGATGGCGGTCCAGCGCGAGCGGACCGCGAGCGCGATCTCCTGGCGCGCCACGAGGGCGAGGGCGGCGAGCCGGGTCGGCGCGCTCATCTGCCGTCCGGTGGCCCGGCGGGGCCGAAGATCTCCGCCGCGCTGGCCGGGACGCCGCCCTGCGCGGCGGGATCCGCGTCGCGCGAGGCGGCGTCCGCGTGGGCGACGAGGTGGGAGCCCATGGGCGTCTCGAGGCGCGGGCTCCGCGTGTACACGGCGCGCGCGGTCCGGACCCACTCGCCCGTGCGGTGATCGGCGACCCACGCCACCGCCCGCGCGCGCGGGCGGGACGCCGCGAGGTGGCGGGCGAGGCAGCCGAGGTCGTCGAAGAACAGCGGCTCCTCGCCGGGCGCCACGAGCTGCGCGGCGAAGTGGCGGTCCGAGACCGCCATCCGGCAGAACGCGCAGGCGTCGTGGCGCGTGTCGAGCGGCGCGGGGGCGGGCGGCCCGGACCGGCAGGCGAGGGCAAAGAGGAGCGCGACCGCGGGGAGCGCGCGAGAGAGGGAGCACGTCATGCGCGAACCTCCGGCCCGGCGCGCTCGGCGGCGCCGACGAGCTCGTCGTAGAGGAGATCGAGCCTCCCCTCCTCCGAGGAGAGCCCGCGCAGCTCGGCGCCGCTCGCGCGCACGGCCTCGAGCGCGGCGGCGCGCACCGCGGCGGGCCCGATCACCACGATCTCGTCGTCGTGGAGCGCGGCGCCGGGCGCGATGCGCGCGAGCGCGGCGGCGAGCGTGGCCGGAGCGCGCGCGACGCGCAGGCGCAGCACCCCGCGCCGGGCGAGGCGATCCGCGAGCTCGGCGCGATCGAGGTCCCCCACGAGCGCCCCGTCCACGAGCACCGCCACCCGATCGGCGAGCCGCTCGACGTCGGCGAGCTGGTGCGTGCTGAAGAGCACCGCGCGCCCCTCGCTGCGGCCGCGGTCGGCGAGCGCGTGGGCGGCCGCGAGGCCGGCGCGGTCGAGGGAGGAGGTGGGCTCGTCGAGCAGGAGGATGGGCGCGTCGGCCAGCGCCACCACGGCGAGCCCGAGCCGCTGGACCATGCCGCCGGAGTAGGTCCCCACCGGACGGTCCGCCGCGCCCTCGAGCGCGGCCATCCCGAGCGCCGCCTCGGTGCGCCCGGGCGCGGCGCCCCGCAGCCGCCGGTAGAACTCGACCACCTCGCGCCCGCTGAGCGCCTCCGGGAACGCGACCTTCTGCGGGAGGAACGAGACTCCGCGCCGGGCCTCGGGCAGCGCCGCGGAGCGGAGCGGCTCGCCCACCTCCACGCTGCCGTCGGTCGGCCGGACGAGCCCGGCCGCGGCCTTGAGGCAAGTGCTCTTCCCGGAGCCGTTCGGGCCGAGGAGCGCCACGACCTCGCCGCGGCGCACCGCGAGGTCGACGCGCGAGACCGCCCGCTGGCGGCCATACCGCTTGCCGAACCCGTCGAAGCGGATCACGCCGCCTCCGCGGGCCGCCGAGGTCGCGCGCCGGCGAGCAGCGCCCCGCCCGCGGCGAGCGCCGCGAGCGAGCCCGCGAGCCCGAACGGATCGGGTCTCCGCGGCCGCGGCGAGGGGCGGGGGACGGCGGGGAGCGGGGGCGGGCGCGCGAGGGGCCGCCGGTCGGCGACCTCGGCGGGCGCGAGCACCGGGAACGCGCGCTCGGCCACCCCCAGCGCCGCGGCGGCGAGGCTCTGGGCGAGCAGATCGGCGGCGGTGAGGTTGCCGCGCAGGTGATCGAACAGGCTCCCGAGCACGAACGGCCGATCGGAGACGCCGTCGCCGTCGAGGTCGGGCTCGTCGTTGTCCGACCAGTAGTTGCCGTCGAGGACGGTGTCGGTCCGGCGGCCCACGAGCGTGAGGGAGGTGAGGTTCGCGATGAAGGCGTTCCCCTCGATCCGGTTCTCGCCGCACGAGTCGTACACCACGAGGGCGGTGTCCGACTCGGCCACGACGTTCCTGCGCAGGAGGTTGCGGTAGGAGCCCTCGAGGAAGACGCCGCGCGCGTTGTCCGCGAGGAGGTTGTCCTCGGCGAGCGAGTCGTCGCAGGCCTTGAGGAGCAGGCCCACCGAGGCGAAGCCGCGGTTGTGGAGGAAGCGGTTCCGCCGGAAGACGAGCCGCCGCGAGTACATGAGCACGCCGCCGGCGTCCGAGCGCTCGAAGAGGTTGTCCTCGAAGACGTTGTCGTCCGAGTACATGAAGTGGATCGCGTAGCGCAGGTCGCGGACCGAGTTGCCGCGGATCGTGCCGTGCGGCGAGGACTGGATGTAGAGACCGTCGCGGCAGTCGGCGATGTCGTTCCCCACGAGCGTGAACCCGTCCGTGTTCCAGACGTGGATGCCCGAGCCCTTCTCGCCCGGATCCTTCCCGCGGATGCCGCGCACCACGTTCCCCTCGACGCGCGCGCCGGGCGCCTCCCGCAGGTACACGCCGAAGAGCGCGTTCGCGATCCGGTTGTCGCGCACCACGGCCCCCGGGGCGGAGACGTGGATGCCCGAGCTGTCGCGGCCGAGATCACCGCCGCCGCGCCCGTCCACGTCGAGCCCCTCGACCGTCACCCCCGCCGCCCGGATCCGCACCACGCTCCCCTTGCCGGAGCCGCGCAGCAGCGGCCGCCCGCGCCCGGCGAGCCGGAGCGGGCGGTCGATCACGAGGTCGCCGTCGTACGTCCCCGGCCCGACCTCGACGGTCGCGCCCGCAGGCGCTGCGTCGACGCGCGCCTGGAGCGGGGAGGCCTCGCCGGGGGGTGGCCGGCCCTCGAGCTGCCCCGGCGCGACGCTGGGCATGTCGCCCGCGGCCTGCGCCGCGAGGAGCGCCACGAGGAGCCCCTCGACGAGCGGCGCCGCCGTCATGCCTGCTCGGCGGCGAGCTCGCGGCGAGCGCCGCGGACGGCGAGGACGAACGCGACCGCCATCGCGACGGCGGCGACGATGATCGCCCACGTGCCAATCCCCGGGTACGAGTACACCTCGAAGTTCGCGAGCTGCTTCGACCCGAACACCGGCGGCATGAACGGCGGGACCTTCACGGGCGCGGTCGGCGCGAGCTCGTGGCCGTACGCCCACATCGTCTTCGCGAACGACCACAGGGAGAACGCGCCGACGTACAGCGACAGGACGGTCACGTCGAGCACGTTCCCGACCGTGCCGAACACCGCCGCGCGGAGGAGCAGGAGCGCGAGCGCGCCGAAGACGAACGGCATCCACAGGAACTCCTTGAAGCTCTCCTGCGCGAGATCGTGCATGCCGATGTAGTGGTTGAGGAGGTTGATCTCCTTCAGATCCTGGCCGCCGTTGCCGCCCACGAGGCGCGAGGCGTGGATGTGGAGCCGCAGGCCGTCCTGGTACTGCGGCGCGAACATCGTCATGTCCCACAGCGACTGCGTGAGGGCGACGACGAGCAGCGCCGCCGCGAGCACGAGGAGCGCCCGCGGCGCGGCGCTGATCGGGGAGTCCAGCACCCGATGGCTCCTCACGATGTAGCCGCGCAGCCGCCCCCGCGGCGCCGCCATCACCAGCTCCGATCGCATCGCCCCCTCCGTCGTCAGTCGTGCTCCTCGCCGTGCTTGCGGCCCTTCTCGTCGCCTCCCGCGCGCGGCTTCACGATGAGATAACCCTGCATCTCCTGGTGGAGCGCCGAGCAGAAGTTCGTGCAGTAGTAGGGGAACACGCCGGGCTTGTCGGCCTTGATGGTGACGGTCTTCGTCTCGCCGGGATCGACGACCAGGTTCCGGTCGTAGCCGAGGAGCCCGAACCCGTGGAGCTCGTCGGTGGTCTGCTCGATGTTGGTGATGGCGAACGTGACGGTGTCGCCCTGGTTCACCTCGACGCTCGTGGGCGTGATGGTCGAGCGGACCACCACGGTGCGCACGACGACCCGGTCGCCCTCGCGCTTCGGGCCCGCCTCCTTCACGTCCCAGGTCGCGAGGGGGTGCTTGTTCTCCTCCTTCGGATAGACCTCGATCGGCTTCACCTTGTCCGCCTTGATGATCTGCGCGTAGTGCGGCTCGGGCTCGGTGAAGGCGTCGTAGAGCAGCTTCATCTTCTCCTCGGTGATGTCGATGAGCTGCGACGACTCGGGCTGGGAGGGGCCGAGGGACAGGTGGCGCCCGTGGGAGAGCTTGTTCAGGGACACGACGTACTTGCCGTCCGGGCTCACCGTGTCACCCTCGGCGGCGGCGAGGTGGCCGACCGAGTACGAGACCGGGATCTTGTCGACGACCTCCCACGTGCCGAGCTTCCACTTCGCGATGGCGCTGTCCACGAACAGCGAGGTGTAGGCGAAGCCGTCCGGGCCGAACTGCGTGTGCAGCGGGCCGAGGCCCACCGGCACCTCGGCGTCCTTGATCGACTCGTACTTGAGCACCGGGATCCCGTCCTCGTCGCCGATGAAGTCCTTGTTGCGGATCGCCGTCTGCACCTTCTCGAAGTTGAAGGCGGTGGTGACGCCCTGGAGCTTGCCCGAGCCGATGATCCACTTGCCGTCGGGAGACACGTCCACGCCGTGCGGCGACTTCCCGCAGGGCATGAGGTAGATGAGGCCGGGGACCTCGCGCGGGTCGAGCACGCGCACGCCGCCGATCATCTTGCCCTTGCCCTCGGCGATGGACTTCTCGGCGAGCCGCCAGTCCACCGCGGCGATGTAGTCGCGGTCGCGCTGCGAGGCGGTCACCTCGAGCTTCCCCGTGCCCCGCTCGGAGTTGTAGCAGGTGAAGAACATCCAGCCGTCGGACACGCCCTTGCCGGCGTCGCCGAGGTCCCAGTCGAACGGCGGCGTCACGATCTCCCAGCCGAGCGACATCTCGCCCGACTTGGGATCGATCTTCACGCCGACGACGACGCCCTTGTAGTCCGTCGCGTACTTCTCGATCGGCGCGTAGGTGCCGAGCGGGATCGGGACCGAGAAGCGCGACGACATCATCGCGTACTCGGTGTTCGGCGTGACGAAGGACGAGCCGTGGTTCCCGGAGACGTTCGGGATGGGCCCGAGGATCTGCTTCGTCTTGAAGTCGCGCAGGTCGATGCGCGCGACCCGGCCGTTCATGTCGTTGATGAACAGCCAGCGGCCGTCGTAGTCGCCCTTCGTCTCGGAGAGCGCCGGGTGGTGGGCGTCACCCCAGGTGTACGCCCCGAGCATCTTCCGCGTGTCGTCGTCGTACCCGTAGCCCGTCCCCGGGTAAGGCGTGAACACCGGGATGGTGCCGAGGTGGCGCATCGAGGGCAGCCCGTAGACGAACACCTGCCCGGAGTGCCCGCCCGACGAGAACATGTAGTACTCGTCGAGATCGCCGGGCGCGACGTAGGTCTTCTGCGCGGCCACCGCCACGTCCGAGGCGGCGGCTGGCGCGCGGCGCCCGCCCTTCGGCTTCGACGGCGCGCAGCCCGCGACCGAGATCATCGCCAGCGCGGCCGCAGCGATCGCGACGCGCCTCTTCCCCTGCAACGTCATGGCGTCCTCCTCGTGTTCGCGGGCTCGCCGCCCGGCTCCCTGGGCTTCGCGGCGGGCTCCTCTTTCTTCGCGCGCTCCTGCTGCCAGGCGGCGAACGCCTCGCGGAGCTTCGCGATCGCGACCTTCTTCTCCTCGGGCGTGAGCACGATCTGGCGGGAGAGCACCACCGCCATCGTGCCGGTCGGCGCCGCGAGGAAGTCGTCGAGGGTGCGGCCGAAGCGCTTCTGCACGTCCTCGACGGCGATCGACAGGTCGGGGCCGATCTGCGCGGGGCTCCTCACGCCCAGCGACGAGATGCTGTGGCAGACGAAGCAGCCGGTCTTCACGAACCACGCGCCCGGCCCGGTGCGCATCCGCTCCTCCTCCGCCACCTCCTGCGGCGTCTGCGGCTCGCTCCGCGGCGCGCCGGGGGCGTAGGACGCCGGCAGCGACGTGCGCCGCCACGACGTGACCAGCATCGCGAGCGCCTGCACCTCGCGCGTCGTGAACCCGAAGTTCGGCATCACCGTCTCGGGCACGATCGCCTTCGGCTCCTTGAGGTGCGCCACGTGCCAGGCGAAGGCCGTCTTCTGGCCGAGCAGGCGCGAGTGGTCGTACTGCTCGGGCGCCTTGTCGCCGACGTAGGTCAGGTCGGGGCCGATCGTGCCGCCGCGCCCGTTCACGACGTGGCACGCCCGGCAGCCCTTGTCGCGCACGAGCTTCTTCGCGAGGTTCACCGCGTCGGCGCCCTTGGTCTCGCGCTCGTAGCGGTGGCACAGGTTGCAGTTGATCTGGATGAGCGCGCCCTTGTCCTCCCAGGCGAGCGAGTACGCCTCGCCGAGGTAGGGCCCGAGCACCGGCTCCTCCCAGTGCGGCGCCGGCCCGTGCGCCTCGTCCGCGTCGATGGCGTAGCCCTGGCCGCCGTGGCAGGCGGTGCAGCCGAAGCGCTGGACCGGGTGGATCCGGATGATCTCCGGCGGGTGCGTCCGGAACGGCTCCTCCGCGTCCTCGAAGCCCTTCCACGGCCCGGCCTGGTGGCAGGTGATGCAGCGATCGGCGCGGCGCAGCTCCGGGGCCCAGATCTGGACGAGCCCGTCGTGGACGCCCTGCGCCTTCTCCGCGCCGAACTTCTCCTCGACGCGCTTGCGGAACTCGGCCTGGTACCAGCGCCAGTCCTTCGCCCGATCGCTCCAGACGAACAGGACCGTGGAGACGACGAGGAGCACGCCCACGATCGCGAAGACGAGGCGGTCACGGGAGGCGAACGGCGATGGGGTGACGGGTTCCATGGCCTAGAACCGGGTCGGCATCTCTGGCCAGGCCTGCCACGGCCAGTAGAGGTGCCAGTAGGGGCCGCGCGAGAAGGTGCCGACGATGGTGAGGAGGATCACGATCGCGACGATGACGAGGAACACGGCGTTCTGGGTGCGGCGGCTCCGGGGGAACCACCGCCCCGCCGCCGCGGCCGGGCTGCGATCGAGCCACGGCCAGACGACGAGGAGCGCGACGAGCAGGCCGGGCAGGATGACGCCGCCGACGAGCGCCCCGTTCACGGTGAAGGAGCCGATCCGGATCGTCGTGTCGGTGACGATCTCCTGCAGCCAGAGGAAGTACCAGGGGGCCTTCGCCGGGTTCGGCGTGACGAGCGCGTTCGCCGGCTCCTCGAGCGGCGACGGGACGAACACCGCCAGGATCGAGATCACCGCGACGGTGCCGAGCATGACGAGGGCGACGCGGCGGGTGAGGTCCGGGACCGAGCTGACCGTGGTCTCCGGCCGCTCGACGGACGAGGCGCGGATGAGCGGCCCCTGCCCGCGCGCGACGCCGAGCAGCGAGTAGGTCTTCGTGCGCGTGCGCTCGGCGGGGACCTCCGCCGGCGCGGGCAGGCGCGTCGCGTGGTCGGCGCGCGCGAGCCCGCCGTCCTTGCGGATGCGCCACATGTGGTAGGCGAACAGCACCCCGAGCACGCCCGGCAGCACGATCACGTGCAGGACGTGGAAGCGCGTGAGCGTCGGCTGGTCGATGGCGCGTCCCCCGAGGAGGAGCTCGCGCATCTGCGCCCCGACGAGCGGCACCGCCGACGCGATGTTGGTGCCGACCGTCACCGCCCAGTAGGCGAGCTGGTCCCACGGGAGCAGGTACCCGGTGAAGGACAGGAACAGGGTGAGGAGGAACATCACGACGCCGATGACCCAGTTCCACTCGCGGTTCTGGCCGCGGCCGACGCCGTTCTTGTACGCGCCGGTGAGGAAGACCCGCGCGAGGTGCAGGAAGACGACCGCCACCATGAGGTGCGCGCCGAGCCGGTGCACCGCCCGGATCCAGGAGCCGAACGTGACGACGTTCTCGATGTCCTTCACGGACCCGTAGGCGCGCTCGACCGAGGGGATGTGCAGGAACAGGAGGGGGATCCCGGACGCGACGAGGAGCGCGAGGAGCGCGGTCGAGATGGTCCCGAGCCAGAGCGAGTAGCGCCACTCCATCGACTCCTTGAGCGAGCGCGCCGGGAACCAGTGGAGGATGAAGTTCGCGACGATCGCGTCGCCCGCCTCGCGATCGGAGGCGGGGCGCACGCTCCACAGGCGGCGCAGGTGGACGCCTGGCGCGGGGCGGGGCGCTTCGGGCGGGACGGTCGGCAGGACGGCCATGGCGCCTCCTCAGGCGGTCGTGAGGCGGAAGCTGCGCTCCACCGGCTTCGCGAGATCCACGACGAGCTGCCCGTCGTCGGGGGCGACCGAGAGCGCCCACCACTCGAGCGGCCGCGGCGCCGGCCCGGCCACGTTCTGGCCGTCGCCGGTGTACTGCGAGCCGTGGCACGGGCAGAGGAACCGGTGCGTGAGCCTGAGCTCGGCGCCGCCGACCTTCTTCATGACCGGGGAGGAGAGCGCCTCCGCGCGGACGGTGCAGCCGAGGTGGGTGCACACCGCCGAGATCGCGTGGAAGACGTTGCCCTCGCGGAACACGAACAGCCGCTGCTCCGGGAGGAACTTCATCCCCTCCGGGAACTCGGCGGGGATCCCGAGCTTCACGACCGTGGGCGCGTCGTAGGAGACGTTCGGGACGAGCGAGCGGAGCGACGCGAGCCCCTGGCCGGCGACGGAGGCGAGCCCCACGCCGATCCCGAGCTTCTTCAGGAACTCCCTGCGATCCGAGGTCATGGCGTCCCCTCCGGCGCGGCCGCCGCGGTCCACCGCTCCGTGAACGTGAAGCGCTCCATCGTCATCGCGTCCGTGGGGCAGCGGATGGCGCAGAGCCCACAGCGGATGCAGGCGGTGTCGTCCTTCAGCATCGCGGAGAGCGGCAGCCCCTCCGCCGCGGCGAGCGCCACCACCGCGGCGCGCTCCGCCTCGGGCAGCTCCACCTCGTCGAGCGGCACGAGCGCGAGGCAGTACTCCGGGCAGACGTCGACGCAGCGGCTGCAGAGGACGCACTTCTCCGGGTCGTAGATGGTCTGCACGTGGCAGACGAGACAGCGCGCCCCCTGCTGGCGCGCCTCGAGCTCCGAGAAACCGACCTCGACCTCGGCGATGCCGGTGCGCCGGTCCACCGGCAGGGTCGGCGGCGCCTGGCGGTCGAGGAGCTCGTAGCCGGGGATCATCCGGTACTCGCGCGTCGGGATCTTCTCGACGTCGAGCCGCGTCTCGAGCCTGGCGCGCTCCCCGGCGAGGAACCGGTGGATCGACCGCGCCGCGCGCTTGCCGTTCGCGATGCCCTCGATGAGGTTCCGCGGCCCGAAGGCGACGTCGCCGCCCGCGAACACTCCCGGCGCGGACGTGGCGAGGGTGCCCTGGTCCACGCGGATCGTGCCGCCGGGCGTGAGCTCGACGCCGTCCTCCGGGTGCAGGAACGACAGGTCCGCCCGCTGCCCGATGGCGAGGATGCAGCCATCGGCCTCGAGCGGCATGACGTCGGCGTCGTCGTAGCGGGGCGCGAAGCGGCCGCTCGCGTCGAACACGGAGAGGACCTTGCGCAGCTCCACCGCCCGGAGCTTGCCGCCCTCGCCGAGGAACCGGCGCGGGCCGCGCCGGGGCAGGAACCGGACGCCTTCGCGCTGCGCCTCCTCGAACTCCTCGTGGCCCTGCGTGGTGCGCAGGACGGGCATCTCCTCGAACGCCTCGAGGGAGACGATGGTGACCTCCGTGGCGCCGCCGCGCAGCGCCTCGCGCGCGGAGTCGAGCGCCTCCTTGAGCCGCGCGTCGGCCTCGCCGCCGGTCTCGCCCGAGAGCGCCCGGAGCTCCTCCTCCCGGCTCACACGCAGCGCGGTGCGCGCGGCGTCGAACGCCACGAACCCGCCGCCGATCACCACCACGCGCCGCCCGAGATCGAGCCGGAACCCCTGGTTCGCGTTGAGCAGGTAGTCGATGGCCTTCACGACGCCGTCGAGCTCGACCCCCGGCAGCTGGAGATCGCGCCCCTTCTGCACGCCCACCGCGAGGAAGACCGCCTCGAACCCGTCTGACCGGAGCGCCGCGAGGCCGCGCTCCGGCGTGAGCGGCGTCTCCAGCCGGAGCGTGACGCCGAGCGAGAGGATCGCGTCGATCTCCGCCTGGATCAGGCTGCGCGGGAGCCGGTACTCCGGGATGCCGTAGCGCATCATCCCGCCCGGCTCGGCCGAGGCCTCGAAGACCGTGACGTCGTAGTCGAGGAGGGCGAGGTCGTGCGCCGCCGAGAGCCCCGCCGCGCCCGCGCCGATCACCGCGACCTTGGGCCGCCGCGCCGCCGGAGTCTGCCCGACACGCTCGACCGGCAGGTGCCCGGCGTAGCGATTCCCCTCGCGCATCGGCTCCGTGCGCAGCCGGGCCTGCGTCTCCGGGTGCATCGACTCGACGCCGTAGCGCTCGCACAGCGTCCGCTTGAGCGCGCGGATCGTGATGGGACGATCCACGCTCCCCCGCCGGCACGCCTCCTCGCACGGCGCGGCGCAGACGCGGCCACACACCGAGGCGAACGGGTTCGGGGCGCGCGCGACGAGGTACCCCTCCTCGTAGCGGCCCTCCGCGACGAGCTGGACGTAGCGCCCCGCGTCCGTGGCGACCGGGCAACCCGCCTGACACTTCACCTGATCTTCCCAGTCGCGCAGCCCGGGTATGCGCGCAGCGATCCCCATCGCGCTGGATTCTCGGCGCGGCACGAGGACGCGAGCCGGTCTTGCTGGGCACTCCCCAACGTCGACGGTAGGCCGCTCGGTCACTCCGCCTGGGCTCGTCGCCTCGGGTGTGGCACGACGCCGCGGAACGCGCGCTCCCGGGGCGGCGAGGAGGCCGAGGCCGGCGGGCGGACGTGCCGGACGAGAGCGCGGCGGCGTGGGGCCGGACGGCTCCCGGCCCGGTGCCGCCCGCGCGGCGCGTGCCGAATTTCCGGTCTTCCAGGAGGTCACACATGCGAGCAGTGGTGTGGAAGGGGCCGGGGAAGGTGTCCGTCGAGCAGGTGGAGGACCCGCGGATCGAGAGCGCGACGGACGTGCTCGTACGGATCAGCACCGCCGGTATCTGCGGCAGCGATCTGCACATGTACGAGGGGCGCACCGCCGCCGAGCCGGGCGTGGTCATGGGCCACGAGAACATGGGCGTCATCGAGGAGGTGGGGGCCGCGGTGCAGCAGCTGCAGAAGGGTGACCGGGTGGTCCTGCCCTTCAACATCGCCTGCGGCACCTGCTTCAACTGCTCGCGCGGCTACACGAGCGCGTGCCTCGTGACGAACGACGAGGCGGCCGGCGCGGCGTACGGCTACGTGGGGATGGGCCCGTACAAGGGCGGCCAGGCGGAGCTCCTGCGCGTCCCATGGGGCGAGGCGAACTGCATCAAGCTGCCGGGCAAGCCGGGCGACGAGCTCGAGGACGACTTCCTGCTCCTCTCCGACATCTTCCCGACCGGCTACCACGCCGCGGAGATGGCGAAGGTGCAGCCCGGCTCCACCGTCGCGATCTTCGGCGCCGGCCCGGTGGGTCTGCTCGCCGCGTACAGCTCCATGCTGCGCGGCGCCGCCGAGGTGTACGTCGTCGACGCGATCCCGGAGCGGCTCGAGAAGGCGCAAAAGATCGGCGCCATCGCGATCGACTTCCGCAAGGGGCCGCCGGCCGAGCAGATCCGCAACCTGCGCCTCGCGAACCCCCTCGTGCGCGGCGCCATGCGCCGGGGCGAGGAGAAGATGGCGGGCGTCATGTGCGGCATCGACGCGGTCGGCTACCAGGCCAAGGACTTCGCGGACCCGAGCAAGGAGCACGCGACCTCGGTGACCGAGCAGCTCGTCGAGGTCGTGAACCCCACCGGCGCCCTCGGCATCATCGGCGTCTTCCTGCCCGAGGATCCGGGCGGCAAGGACAAGGCCGCGAAGCAGGGCGCCTACACCCTGCCGTGGGGCAAGCTGTGGGAGAAGGGGCTCCAGGTCGGAATGGGGCAGACGCCGGTGAAGAACTACAGCCTGGTGCTGCGCGACCTCATCATCGCCGGCCGGGCGAAGCCCAGCTTCATCGTGTCTCGGCGCATCCCGCTCAGCGAGGCGCCCGACGCGTACCGGAAGTTCGATCGGCGCGAGCCCGGCTACACCAAGGTCCTCATCAAGCCCGGCCAGGAGGCGGCGGCGCGCTGAAGGATTCTGGCGGGGCCTGCGACGACGGCTGGTCGCCGTCGTCGGGGCCCCTCCCGTCACAGCACGACAGCCTGGCTGACGAGCCGACCGCCTCCTGGCGGTCTCGTCAGCTGGTGCGCGAGTTCCTCCGCCCCGGGTCGCCGGGCTCGGCGGCGGAGGCCGCGGTCTCCTCCTGCTCGCGCGCCGCGCGGAGCCTCGCGCGTGCGCCGCGCGCCAGCACGGCCGCGCCCACGCCCGCGGCGACCGGCGTGCCCGAGAGGACGCGCGGCGTGGTGCGCTCAGTGCTCTGGAAGGTGAGGGGCATCGACAGCGCGCCCAGCAGGAGGCAGCAGAGGCTCGCGAGCGTGAGCAGCGTGACGCGGTTCGCGAGGTGCCCCGCGTCGTGGGCCGGCGGGGTCTCGGGTCGGTTCGTGTGCATACCGAAGTCGTTACCACGGGTCTGCGCGAGCTGGCACCTCCCGCGCGCTGGCGCGCTCGCGCGGCGCGGGGCTCCGCTCCGCTGCAGGAGCCGCTGAGCGCGCGCGAGGGCCCCGGCAGAGACGCTCGCGCGCGGATTTCTCGCGCGCGAGGCGATTTCCGACCGACGGCCGGGCCCGCCATCGGTAAGTTGGCTCCCTCGACCACTCACCTGCAGGAGGTGTCCCGGCGTGTCCGGAGCCCACGTCTTCCTTCATGCGCTCGTGATCGTCCTCGCGGTCGCGGCGATCACGACGGTCCTCTTCCAGCGGCTCCGGCAGCCAGTGGTGCTCGGCTACATCCTCGCCGGCCTCATCGTCGGCCCGCACGTGCCGGTGCCGCTCGTGGCCGACGTGGACGTCGTCCAGACCCTCTCGGAGCTGGGCGTCATCCTGCTCATGTTCGGCCTGGGGCTCGAGTTCAGCCTGCGCAAGCTCGTGGAGGTCGGCCCCACCTCCGGGGTCACGGCGCTGGTCCAGTCGAGCATCATGGTCTGGCTCGGCTTCCTCGCGGGGCGCGCGTTCGGCTGGTCCGCGATGGAGAGCGTCTTCGCGGGCGCCATCGTCGCGATGTCCAGCACGACCATCATCGCGAAGGCGTTCGACGACCTGAAGGTGCGCGGCCGGCTGAGGGACCTCGTCGTCGGGGTGCTCCTCGTCGAGGACCTGTTCGCGATCCTCTTCATGGCCGTGCTCACCGCGGTCGCGACCGGCGCGGGGCTCTCGCCCGGCGCGCTCGGCCTCACGCTCGGAAAGCTCGGCGCCTTCCTGGCGGCCCTCCTCGCTGCCGGCATGCTCGTCGTGCCCCGCGCGATCCGCTACGTGCACCGGCTCGGCCGCCCCGAGACGCTCCTCGTGACGAGCCTCGCGCTCTGCTTCGGCATCTCCTACCTCGCGCTCGCGGCCGGCTACTCCGTGGCCCTCGGGGCGTTCATCGCGGGCTCGCTCGTCGCGGAGTCCGGCGAGGCGCACTCCGTCGAGGAGCTCGTCCGGCCGGTGCGCGACCTGTTCGCGGCGATCTTCTTCGTCTCGGTCGGCATGCTCATCGACCCGGCCCTCGTCGCCGAGAACTGGGTCGCGATCGTGGTCTTCATCCCCCTCGTCGTGCTGGGGAAGTCCGCCGCGGTCGCGCTGGGCGCGGTCTTCACGGGGAGCAGCGTCCGCACCTCCGTCCAGGCGGGCATGAGCCTCGCGCAGATCGGCGAGTTCTCCTTCATCCTCGCCGCCCTCGGCTCCTCGCTCGGCGCGACCCGCGACTTCCTCTACCCCCTCGCGGTGGCGGTCTCGGCGGTGACCACCCTCACCACCCCCTGGCTCATCGGCGCCTCCGGCGGCACCGCGGCCTGGCTCGATCGCAAGCTGCCGCACTCCGTGCAGACCGTGCTGTCGCTGTACGGGAGCTGGATCGAGCAGCTCCGCACCTCGCCCCGCCGGCAGTCCGCCGGCGCGCGGGTCCGCCGCGTCGTGCGCGCGATGCTCCTCGACGCCGGGCTCCTCGTCGCGATCGTGATCGGCGGGTCCTTCGCGGCGGGGTCGGCGGCTCGCGCGCTCGTCGGGCACCTCGGCATGGGGGCGACGCTCGCGCACCTCGTCGTGGTCGTCGCGATCTCGCTCCTCGCGCTCCCGTTCGGCGTAGGGCTCGTCGTGAACGCCCGGCGCCTGGGCCTCACGCTCGCCGCGATCGCCCTGCCCGAGAGCGGCGCCGGACGGCTCGATCTCGCGCAGGCGCCTCGCCGCGCGCTCGTCGCCTCGTTCCAGCTCGGCGCGACGCTGCTCGCGCTCCTGCCGGTGGTGGCGCTCACGCAGCCGTTCCTGCCGAGCGGGGCCCCCGGGGCGCTGCTCCTCCTCGGCGCGCTCCTCGTGTTCGGGGTCGGGTTCTGGCGGAGCGCCACCGAGCTCCAGGGCCACGTCCGCGCCGGCGCGCAGGTGATCGTCGAGGCGCTCGCCAAGCAGGCGGTGCCGAGCGGCGAGGGCCACTCTGGGGACGCCCTCTCCGCCGTGCGCGCGATGTTCCCCGGGCTGGGCGAGCCGGTGGTGGTGCGGCTCGGCGCCGAGAGCGCTGCGTCCGGGCAGACCCTGTCCGAGCTCGCCATCCGCGGGCGAACCGGCGCCACGGTGCTCGCGATCTCGCGGGCGGCCGGCCCCGTGATGATCCCGGCGGCGGCCGAGGTCCTCCGTGCCGGTGACGTCCTCGCGCTGGCGGGGACGCATGAGGCCACCGACGCTGCGCGCGCACTGCTGGGCGCGGAGCTCGTCGACCGCGGGCCCGCGATGGCTGCCCCGGATCGCGCGGGCACGCCTGCGGCGCCCTGACGGCCCCGGCGCACGGGGCGAGAAACGCCGACGACCCGGCGAGAGGCCGGGTCGTCGGTTCCTGCGAAGAGCTCGGCGGGGCTACGGCTTCGCGGGCGCGGGCGCCGGGGCGGGCGCAGGCGGCGCAGGCGTGGGCGCCGGCTCCGTCTCCATCCGCTCCTGCGCGGCCTTGGCCTTCTCCTCGCCCTTCGCCTTGGTCTCCGCGGCGGTCGCCTCGCCCTTCGCCTTGCCGGTCTTCGCCTTGGAGACGCCCTTCGCCTTGCTGGTCTTCGCCTTCGCCTTCGCGGTGGTGGCCTGCTCGTGCCCCTTGGCCTTCGCCTCGGCGGCCTGCTCCTTGGCCTCCGTCGCCGCGGACTCGCTCTTCTCCTCGGCCTTCTTCGCGGCGGCCTCGCTCTGCGCGTCGGCCTTCGTGGCCGCGGCGCTCGACTTCGTCTCGGCCTGGGCGCCGGTCTCCTGCGCCTTCGCCTTGGCCGTCCCGAGGTGCTCCCCCGCGGCCGGAGCCTGGGCGCGAGCAGGAACAGCGAAGCCGACCAGCGCCGCGAAAGCGATCGTGACTGCGATCCTCTTCGTCATCTACGTGTCCTCTCGAGTGCGGGAGCGGCATCGCTCCCTGGGTGAACCAGGCGCGGCCGCCAGAGCGGCCCAGCCGGGGCCTAAAGAGACCGCGAGTAAACCACCGTTCACCGCCGGCGCTCGATCCCGGAAAGGGCCAGCGAGGAACGGCGGGCCCGAATGGCCTCGGCGTCTCGAGCTACAGACGACCGCGTCCCGCGGCTATTCACTCGCGCGCGGAGTCGGATGGGCCGGTTCACCGCCGCGGCGCGAGCTCCTGCGGCCCAGCGCCGACAGCAATCGTCGAATTCGCTCCCCTTCTTGCTGTCGCGCCTCACGCGGACCGTTCCCGCCATCGGGGGACCGGTTCCGAGATCTGAGTGGTGTCCCTCGAAGGGTCCGAGATGGGTCGTCTTCGAACGCGGGGCTACGCCAGCCGGATCACGCCGAGGCTGTTGAGGAGGATGAGCAGGATGAGCCCCGGCGCGACGAACCGGATGAACGCGTAGAACGTCCGGTCGTACCAGCTCGCCGACGCGTGGCCCTTGTTCAGCTCGTCCATGAAGGCCTTCCTCGAGACGAGCCAGCCGCCGACGATCGCGATGGCGAGGCCGCCCACCGGGAGGAGCACGTTCGAGGACAGGAAGTCGAAGAGATCGAAGAAGTTCTTGCCGAAGAGTTTCACGTCCGCGAGGACCGGGCCCTGGGAGAGGGTCGCGAGGGTCCCGAGCGCGAACATCGCGCCGCCGGTGATGACGGCGGCGACCGGGCGGCGCACGTGACCCTTCTCGACGAAGAAGGCGACCGGGACCTCCATGAGGCTCACCATCGCGCCGATGGTCGCGATCGCTGCGAGGACGAAGAAGATCGCGGTGAAGAGCCCGCCGAGCGGCATCTGGGCGAAGACGAGCGGGATGGTGTTGAAGAGGAGCCCCGGGCCACCCGCCGGCGTGCCGCCGAGGGCGAACACCGCCGGGAAGATGGCGAGCCCCGCGAGCAGCGACACGAGGGTGTCGGCGAGCGCCACCCGCGTCGCGTTCGGGACGATCCGGGTCTGGTCCGGCATGTACGACCCGTAGGTCGTCATCGTTCCCATGCCGAGCGACAGCTTGAAGAAGGCGAGGCCGAGCGCCGAGAGCAGGACGCTCGCCGTGATCTTGGAGGGGTCCGGGCTGAACAGGTACGAGACGCCGGCGAAGGCGCCGGGGAGCGTGAGGGCGCGGAGATCGCAGACGAGGAGGAGGGCGAAGAGGAGCGGCATGAGGGTCTTCGTGACCTTCTCGATGCCCTGCGAGACGCCGGACGCGATGATGACCGTCGTGAGCGCGAGGACGGCGGCCTGCCAGAAGATGGGCTCCCAGGTCCCGCCCGCCAGGGCGCCGAAGGTCTCGGGCGTGAGCGGCTTGCCGGAGACGAACGCACCCGCCGACTTGAACACGTAGGCGAACACCCAGCCGGCGACGTCCGTGTAGAACGCCATGATGAGGACCGCCGAGACGAGGCCTGCCCAGCCGATCGCCGCCCAGAACGGCTGGCCCGGGACCACCCGGCCATAGGCGCGGACGGCGTCGAGGCGCATTTTCCGGCCGATGACGTGCTCCACGGCCATCACGGGAATCCCGACGAGCGCCACTGCGAGCAGGTAGGTGAGCACGAAGGCGGCGCCGCCGTTCGAGCCGGTGAGGTAGGGGAACTTCCAGATGTTGCCGAGCCCGATGGCGGAGCCGACGGTGGCGGCGAAGGCGCCGAGGTTCGAGGCAAAGGCGTCGCGGCTGGCGGTCTTCGATGCGGGCATGGGGCTCCTCGGCGTCTCTCGAGCCGGTTTCGAGGGTGCCCATCTAACACCGCGCGGGGGCGGTAATCTTGCGCGAGGACATGGGCGGCTCGAGGAGGGAACCGATGACGACGAGGCTCTATCTGGAGGACGCCTACCTCCGCGAGTTCGAGGCCGAGGTGCAGGAGAGCGCCGGCGGCGCCTGCACTCTGTCGCGGACGGCCTTCTTCCCGGGCGGCGGCGGCCAGCCGCCGGACCGCGGCGCGCTCGCCATGGGCGGCGAGGGCGGCGAGACCCTGCCGGTCGCCGCGGTTCACGAGGACGACGCCGGCCGGATCTGGCACGCGGTCGGCCGCGAGCTCGCGCCGGGCCAGCGGGTCCGGGGGATCCTGGACTGGCCGTGGCGTTACGCGCTCATGCGCCACCATGGCCTCATGCACGTGGTGAACACGGTGGCGCGCGAGGCGTTCGGCGGGATCATCACCGGCGTCCAGCTCGGCGCGGACCGCTCACGCATCGACTTCAGGCTGCCGTCGTTCGCGCGCGAGCAGATCGGCGAGCTCGAGGCGCGAGTTAACGCGGTGATCGAGCGGGGCCTGCGCGTCACCTCGGCGATCATCGGCGAGGAGGAGTTCCGGGCGCGTCCCGAGCTCGTCCGGACCCTGAACGTCCTCCCGCCCGTGGTGGACGGCCGCGTGCGGATCGTCGAGCTGGAGGGCTTCGACGCGCAGGCGTGCGGCGGGACGCACGTGCACTCGACGGAGGAGATCGGCCGCGCGCGCGTCGCGAGGTTCGACAACAAGGGGAAGGACAACAAGCGCTTCTACTGGGAGCTCACGGGGTGAGCCCGCGGACCGGCGCCCGCGGCCCTCGCCCGCCTCACGGCCAGGTGTTGGCGTCGTCGCCGAGGGGGCCGCGCTGCTCGCGGCAGACGCAGAAGCGCTGGCCGGTGGGGGCCTCCATCACCCACCACGTCCGCACCTGGGCGACCCGCTTCGCCCCGAGCGCTTCGAGCCGGCGTACCTCGGCCTCGACGTCGCTGGACTCGATGTCGAGGTGGACGCGGCTCGGGTGGTCGACCCGCTGGAGGAGCACGATGAGCCGGTCCCGGTCCTCGAGCGTCACGTAGTTCCCCTCGCGCTCGCGTTCGGGACGGCCGAGCGCGCCCGACCAGAAGCGCGAGGCCACGTCGAGGTCGCCGTCCTTGCAGTCGATCGTCACCGCGCAGAGCCTGCTCTTGTGCATGTCACCTCCGGTGCTGGCGATTGTAGCGAAGGGCGAGGGGCGCGGCAGCCCCGCGTCGAGGCCCTCTCCCCCCGGCGCGCCGGGGGGAGAGGGAGCGGAGCTTTAAAGGTCGAACCGCCCGCGGATGCCGAACTGCAGCCACTCGTGCATCGCCTTCTGGTCGATCTCGCCGGACATGGTGATGCCGGAGCCGTCGTCGATCGAGGTGTTCGAGTAGCGCGCGAGGCTGAGCCCGAGGTACGGCCCGATCGCGAACTGCGGGTTCACCACGTAGTCGGCGCCGCCGGTGAGGTTCAGGAGCTCGAACCCGCGGAACGAGACGGAGACCTTCTGGCCGCCGGACTCCGCGCTCAGGCTGCCCCACTCGTACCCGGCGCCCACGCCGGCGAACGGCCTGAGCTGCCCCATGGGAGCGAAGGTGTAGATCCCCTGCACGCCCGCCCGGACGACGCGCGTGGAGCAGTCGACCTGATCGCAGATCTGCTTGAACTGGTCGCCGGTCTGGCCGAAGCCGTACGAGACGTACCCGCCGAGGGCGAAGCTAGGGGTGAGCGCGTAGGTGGCGTCGAGCTGGATGGGGATCTGGCTCTTGATGCCGTCCGACATCTTCGAGTCCTTCGCGGCGTCGCCGAGCGCGGGGGCGTACCCGAGCCGGAGGCCGAGCGAGACCTGGGCGTGAGAGGCGAACGGGACTGCGAGCAGCGTGAGGGCAAACAGGGCAGGGAGCAGCTTGCGCATGGGGATCTCTCCTCGTGAGGGTAGGACCGCTGCGCCCCGCTGTTCACCGAACGTGCCAGGGCCGCGCCGTCGCGATGCTCCCGAGGGATCTCCGATGCTTCGGCGGCGCCGTGTGGTCCCGGAGGATACGTGCGCTCACGTGAGCCCTGCGCACGCGCGGTGCGCGTTCGCCACGTCGGGGGAACGAGCCACAGGGCGGGAGCGCGTCAATGTCCGCGCGGCCCACCGCGCAGCGCGTCGACCGAGATCGCCCCCGGCCCGCGCGCCGTCACGTAGAGGAAGAGGAAGCAGTACAGGGCGGCGAGCTCGCCCTTGTTCACCGCGGGCAGCCACGCGAAGCCGGAGAGGGCGAGCTTCCAGTGGAACTGGAGATAGGCGACGGCCATCGTGCCCGAGGCGAGGAACGCCGCGGCGCGCGTGAAGAGCCCGAGCGCGATGAGCGTCCCGGCGGCGAGCTCGATGATCCCGCCGAACCAGAGCTGCGTGCCGGCCGCGGGGCCGGGCCCGGCGGCGAGCCAGCCGAGGATCTTCTGGGCGCCGTGGAACATGAACATCGCGCCGGCGACGGCGCGCAGCGCGGTGTAGAGCGGGGTCTCGAGACGCGCGGCGGTCGCGGCCAGGGCACGGGTGGTCATGCCCGGATACCTAACGACGGGCCGGCGCGCCTCGCGAGCCTTTCAGCAGCGCTCCGTCACCTACACCGGCGCCGCCGGAGGTGCGCCTTGACTCGAGAATCATCGACGGTTATCGATGCCCTCGGGGGGCGGTCACCATGCCGGTCGGGCTCACCGACGAAGAGTTCTGCACCATCGCCAGGGCGCTCGCGGATCCTCAGCGCTGCGAGATCCTGGAGCGCGCGTCCGCCGCCGGCGAGCTCCCGTGCTCGGCGATCGTCGAGTCGGCCGCGCTCTGCCAGTCCACGGTGTCGCACCACCTGAAGGAGCTCGCGAACGCGCAGCTCCTCGAGCGGCGGCGGGACGGCCACTTCACCTACTACCGCTTCCGGCGCGACGTGATGGAGGCGTACCTCGACGCGCTGCGGGCGCGGACCCTCTCGGGCGCGGGCCGCCCCAAGCCCGCGGAACGAAAGGCGCGCAGCCTGTGAGCGTAGCGGCCGTGCCCTCGAGCCACGGCCGTTCCGGTTGAAATCGACAGATTTCGATTTAAGTAACTGACCAGGAGCGTGCGATGAACACCTGGTCCCTCGTCCCGATGCTGCTCGTCGATCCCGCCGTGCCCGTGGAGGCGCGCCTCGCGCTGCACGCCTCGCTGTTGATGAGCGACGCGGTCCGCGCTCGCGAGGCGCGCGCCCTCGCCGGCCGCGTCCTCGTCGAGCGCAGGATGCTGTCGGCTCGCGACGCGGCGGAGCTGGTCGGGGTCGAGGCCGTGGCGATCGAATCCCACCTGCCGCTCGCCGCGTGAGGGGGCCCGCTCCCCGTTTCCGACGGAACGCGCCGAGCCGCGCGGCCGATTAGTGTCGGGCCATGGGAAAGACCCGGCTCGAAGCCTTCAGCGACGGCGTGCTCGCGATCGTCATCACGATCATGGTGCTCGAGCTGCGCGTCCCGGAGGGAGGTCACGACCTCGCCGCGCTGCGGCCGCTCCTGCCGGTGTTCCTGAGCTACGTGCTCAGCTTCGTGTACGTCGGGCTCTACTGGAACAACCACCACCACATGCTCCACGCGACGCACCGCGTGAGCGGGCGCATCCTCTGGGCGAACCTGCACCTCTTGTTCTGGCTCTCGCTCGTGCCGTTCACCACGCACTGGGTCGGAGAGAGCCCGAACGAACCGTGGCCGGCGGCGGTGTACGGCTGCGTGCTGCTCTCGGCCGCGATCGCCTACTACCTCTTGCAGGGCTCGATCCTCGCGCACGAGGGGCCCGGCTCGACGCTCGCCCGCGCGATCGGGAGCGACTGGAAGGGGAAGAGCTCGCCGATCGTCTACGCGCTCGCGATCGGGCTCGCGTTCGTCCATCCGTGGATGTCGTACGCGCTCTACGTCCTCGTCGCGATCGTCTGGCTCGTCCCCGACAGGCGGATCGAGCGGAGGCTCGACTCGCCGGGCAGGGAAGTCGACACCCAGTGAAGAGCCGGCGGCCGCGTCGTCTCACGTCCCGGCGGGTCGACGCTCATCCCGCAGGTCGCCGTGGATCACGGCGAGCTCGTTCGCGGCGGCATCACGTCAGATCCCTGCGCGAAGGGACGAGCGCCCGCAGCCGGGCCTCGCGCAGGAACAGCCCTCCCCACAGCAGCGCGCCCACGTAGACCGGGAAGAGGACGTGGCTCACGAGCGGGTCGCCGACGCGCACGTGGGTGGAGACGGCGCCGCCCAGATAGCCCGTCAGCAGGATCGCGCCGAGCACCGAGGTCCTTGGCGCGAGGTAGACGGCGAGGAGGGCGAGCTCGAGCGCGCCGATCCCGCGGGCGAGGCCGACCGGATAGCCGAGCCGGGCCATGGACTCCACGACCGGCTCCGGCACGAGCAGCTTGATGACGCCGTCGAGGGCGAGGAACAGCGCGGCGAAGGCGCTCAGGGACCGTCCGGCCCAGAGCCCCTTCCGCGAGGCGTGGCGCGCGGCGCGCGCGGGCGCTGCCGCGAGCTCGGCAGGGGCGGCGCTCGCGCTCATGCGATCCCCCGCTCCGGCGCGGAGTGCTCGACGTCGAACAGCGGGCGGACGTCCATCTCGACGTCGCCCACGACGTCCGCGAAGCGCTGGGCCCAGTAGAAGACGTCGTCCTTCGTCTTCACGTCCAAGATGACGAAGCCGGCGATGAGCTCCTTCGACTCGGCGAAGGGGCCGTCGATCACCGTGCGCTTGCCGCCGCGGTACCGGAGGCGCCACCCCGTGGAGCTGGGCATCAGCCCCTCGGTCGCGAGGAGCACGCCGGCCTTCGACATGTCCTCCACGAGCTTCGCCATGTCGGCCATCATCTGCGGGCTGGGCGGAGCGCCCGCCTCCGAGCTCTCGTCCGCCTTGTGCACGGCGAGGACGCGCAGGGGCGCGTCCGTCGGCTTCGGCATCACCCCGAGATCCCAGGGCTCGGTCACCGGCCCCACGTCGATCTCCACGTCTCCCACGATCCGGGCGAAGCGCGTAGCCCACTCGATGGCCTCGTCCATCGACTGCACCTTCATGAGCGCGAAGCCGGCGACGAGCTCGTTCGAGCCGACGAGCGGGCCCTTCGTCAGGGTGCGCTGGCCCCGGGAGAAGTTGAGGCGCACGCGCGTCGAGCTCGGCCGGAGCCCCTCCCCGTTGCGGAACACGCCGGCCTTCGCCGCGTCCTGGACGAGCTTCCCCATCCCAGCCATGAGCTCCGGGCTGGGGAGGACGCCCGCCTCGGTGCTCGCGTTCACCTTGTGCATGATCATGTAGCGCATCGCCGTCTCTCCTTCGGTGGGCCGGGGTCGAGCTCCCGGGTCTAAGGGGACGTCGAACGACGCTCCGCGAGATCGACACGGCGGCCCGGTCTCCTTTCGGGGACCGACGAATTCCAGGAATGAGGATCACGAAGAGGCGGGCGCGCGGCGACGCGAGCGCGTGACGGCGGCAACGCCGCCCCGTGCGACATCCTGTCCAGAATCCTCACGGCGAGCCCGGGCTCTCAGGCTCGATCGCCCGGTCGCGCGGCACCGCCGCGAAAGGAACCGCCATGAAGATGAGACTCGCCCTCGGCTACCTCCTCCTCGCCACCTCGGCCCTCGCAGCCGACCCCGCGATGAAGCCCTTCGTGCTCGCCTCGCGTGGCTCCGGAGACGTGGACGGTGCGGCGAAGACGGCCAGGCAGAAGCTCCAGGCCGCGGGCTTCGAGATCGCCGGGAGCTACGCGCCCTATCCCGGCGCCCTCGTGCTGGCGGTGACGAACGAGACCCTGAAGACCGAGGCGTCCAGGACCCCCGCCGGCGGCTACGCCGCGGCCCAGCGCGTCACGATCACGAAGATGGGCGAGGAGGTCCAGGTCGCCTACACGAACCCGTCGTACATGGCGGCGGCCTATCGCCTCCCCGGCGACCTCGCTCGGGTCGCGGCAGCTCTCGAGGGCGCGCTGGGGCGGATGGAGGAGTACGGGCCGTCCGAGGGAAGGAGCGCGAAGGACCTTCGCAAGTACCACTACATGGTCGGCATGGAGTACTTCGACGAGCCGTCGAAGCTCGGCCAGTTCGCGAGCCATGACGAGGCGGTCAAGGCGGTCGAGGCCGGACTCGCCGAGCGGCGCGGCGGATCGAGCAAGGTCTACCGGATCGACCTCCCAGACGGCAGGCAGACGGTGTTCGGCGTGGCGCTCGCCGACGGCTGCTCGGGCGACGCGCGCATCATGAGCGAGATCGACTTCAAGGCGATCCGCTCCACCGGCCACCTGCCGTACGAGATCCTCGTCACGGACGGTGACGTTCGCGCGCTCTACGCCCGCTTCCGGATCGCGGTGAACTTCCCGGACCTCAAGATGATGGGCTCGCACAGCTTCATGAACATCCGCTGCGCGCCCGAGGCGATCGAGAAGGCGCTGAAGGCGGTGGCCGGGACGAGGTAGGCGACCTCGGGGCCGCAACGCACTGCTCGGGATCCTGCATGCCCGCATGCCCACCGCTCGAGCCGGCGGGTGTGGGCCGCGGACCACGCGTGCGAGCGAGGGCGCGTCGCTTTCGGAGAGGCTTCGGGGCGCGCAAGCTGCGGGTGGTGGGACCGGGAGGAACCATGGTCCATATCGGAGAGCTGAGCGAGAACATGACGCTCCGCGCGCGCGACGGCGTGGAGCTCGGGACGATCATCCGGCTCGAGCCGGCCGGGATCCTCGTCGAGAGCGGGGTGTCCTTCCTGAAGGACCATCTGGTCCCGATCGACCTCGTGAGCGAGGTGCGGGACGGAGCTGCGTACCTGTCCGTCACGCGTGGGGAGCTCCGGCTCGAGCGCGAGGGCCACACCGCGATCGCAGAACGGAGGGTTCGCGACGAGAGCTCGGAGTTCGCGCACGAGGACCAGGGGCTCGTAGCTCCGGGCGACAACGTGAGGGAAGGCGAGGCCGCCCACGCCGAGGAAGGCGAAGGATCGGGCGCGCCCATGACCTGAAGCTCGCGGCGACGGGCTACCCGACCGCGAGCGCGAGGAGCAGCTGCCCGGCGTAGTAGAGCGGCAGCCCGACGACGCGGTTCGACATCCCCGGCTTCACGAACCGGTCGCGCGCGACGAGCAGGTCCGAGAGGTAGAAGAGCAGCGCGCCGGCGCGGACCGCGGGGCGCTCGACGCCGAGCGCGAGCCAGAGCATCGCGGAGATGACGGCGCAGTAGGCGACGACCGGGATGCGCAGATCGCCGAGTCCAGCCCAGAGCCAGCGGAGCGCCGTGCCCGTCGCCGCGAGGACGACGAGCGCGAGCGCGAGCGATGGGTGGGTCACGCGCGCGAAGGCCGCGGCATAGGCGACGTGCGCGAGCAGGAACGCGACGAGCCCACCGAGGAACGCGAGCCGCCGTCGCGAGAGGAGGAGCGCGTCGCCCAGCACGGAGAGGACCAGGCCCGCGAGGATCCCGCGCTCGAACGCGCCCTCGACGCCGAGGGCGAGCGCGAGGGCCACGAGCGCCGCCGATGCTCCGACCTTCCCGAGCGCCCTCAGGGCCGGCGCTCCGCGCGCCTCCGCCGTGAGGTGCACGGCGAGGAGCGCCGCGACGGACCCGATGGCCACCCATTCGGCCGGCATGGCGGGAGTCGAGCACGACCGCGGAAGGGCGTCCACGCGCCGGGAAGGGCAGGGGGCTGGAGAGGTCAGGACGCGCGCGGCGCGCGTCGCTCCGCCACGGCGCCGAGCCGTTGAGCTAGCCGCGCGCCACCGCAGCGGAGGCCTCCACCGCCTCTCGGTGCCCCACCGTCGCCCACGCGACGATCGCGAGGGCCGAGAACACCGCCCCGGCGGCGCACACCGCGGACCAGCCCCCGGCGCTCCACGCCCACGCGCCGGCCGTCGAGCCGGCGGCGCCGCCCGCGAAGTAGGTCACCATGTAGACGGTGTTGATGCGGTTGCGCTTCTCGGCCGAGAGGCCGAGCACGATGGTCTGGTTCGAGATGTGGTTCGCCTGCGCGCCGAAGTCGAGGAGCACGACGCCGGCGGCGAGCCCGGCGAGGCTCGCCCGTCCGAGCGCGAGCACGCCGAACGAGGCGAGCACCGCGACGATCGCGCCGAGGTTCACGATGCGCGAGCCGTGGCGGTCGGCGAGGCGCCCCGCGACCGGCGCGGCGATCGCGCCGGAGACGCCGACGACGCCGAACAGCCCGGCGACGCTGCTGCCGTAGCCGAGCGGCGGGCGCGCGAGGTGGAAGGCGAGGGTGGTCCAGAACACGCTGAACGCGGCGAACGCGAGCGCGCCGAGGAGCGCGTGCCGCCGGAGCAGGGGCTCCTCGCGCACGAGGCGCGGCAGCGAGGCGAGGAGGTCCGCCCAGCGCGCGCGGGAGGGCGGCTCCTGCGCCGGGAGCACGAACCGGAGCGCGATCGCGAGGAGCAGCATCGTCCCCGCGGCGCCCGCGTACGTCGCACGCCAGCCGATGTGCGCCCCGAGCACGCCGCTCACCGTGCGCGAGAGGAGGATCCCGACGAGGAGCCCGCTCATCACGAGTCCGACCGAGCGCCCCCGCGCGGCGGGATCGGCGACGGCGACGGCGTACGGGACGACGAGCTGCGGGACGATGGTCGTGGCGCCGAGGAGGAAGCTCGCGGCGAGCAGCGCGCCGAGACCCGGCGCGACCGCGACACCGACGAGCGCCGCGCTGACCGCGCCGGTCATCGCCACGATGAGCCGTCGCCGCTCGTGCCCGTCGCCCAGCGGGACGAGGAGCAGCATGCCGACGGCGTACCCGATCTGCGTGGCGGTCGAGACGAGCCCGGCGGTGCCGGGCGCGACGTGCAGCTCGGCCGCGATCATCGGGAGGAGCGGCTGGCTGTAGTACAGGTTCGCGACGGTGAGGCCGGCGGTGCCGGCGAGGAGCCAGAGGAGGCGGCGGACGGGGGCGCTCATCGAAGCCCGCAGATCTACCGCGCCCCCACCACGTTCGCCCGCCAGATCGGCCCTGCGGCCGCCCGCGGGCGCGCCGGCCGAGCCTGCGCCGCGCGTGGCGGGAGCGGATTCCGCTCGGTGATCTACCTCGGTCGCTCACCTGCAGCCGCGGTCTCGATCGTCACGGCGTGAACGGCTGCTCGACGGCGGGCAGCGCCCGGACCTCGGCCGCGCGCGCCTCCCACGAGCCCGCGACGGCGTTCGTCCCGCCCGCGCCGCCGTTCGGGCCGATGATCCAGGTGCGCTCCGCGGGGACGCCGGCGCCGGCGTAGGCGTACACGTCGGTGGTCGCGTTGCCGTACGCCTCCTCGAGCACGAACCCCTGCGCGCGCAGCCCCTCGAGGAACGCGAGCTTGTAGGCGCCCACGCCCGCCTCGGTCGGGAGCGCCTCCGTGTTCGAGTCCGTGGTGTGCAGCGCGCCGGGCGCGAAGTCGCCCGCCGCGAGCCAGGCGCGCGTCTTCGCGGCGAGCCAGTACGGCCGGCCCGTCAGGTAGACGAGGACGTAGCCGCGGCCCGACAGCGCGCGCGTGAGCGCCGCCGCGCCCGGGTACGCCTCCGGCACGTCGTTGCCGGTGAAGATCGGCGCGAACAGGTCGGTGAGGACGTCCTGGACGAGCTCCTCGTCGCTCGTCGTGAGCGTGCCGTCGATGTCGGTCACCGCGAGGCGCGCGCCGCGCGGCAGCACCCAGATACGCCCCGGCGCGACGCTCGCGTCGCCGAGCACCTCGAGCCGGACGTCGTAGACGCCCGCCGGGAGCGCGCCGACCGCGACCGCGATCCGCCCGTCCGAGTCGGTGGTCGCCTCGCCCAGCGCGCGCCAGCCGCTGCAGTCGTCGAGGTAAACGCGGACGCGCTCGCCCTCGAGATCCTTGGAGACCGTGCCGTAGGCGAACTTGCCGTGCACGACGATCGAGGCGCCGTCGACGGCGACGACGTCCTGCATCGAATGGCCGGGCGAGCCGAGCGCGGCGAGCAGCGCGTTCGTGTCGTAGGCGAACCCCTTCGCCGGGGCGGGCGTGAAGGGCGCGCCCACGCACCAGGCGAGGCCGGCCGGACCGGTCTGGTCGGTCTCCTCCGGTCCGGTGGCGGGGAGCTGGCAGGCGGCGGCGAGGAGCAGCAAGGCAGCGGCGGATCGCATGGCGCCCTCTAGCGAGCGGCGACGAACGTCGCGCTCGCCTCCTCCTCGCCCTGGCCGAGATCGACGCTCGCGGTCCATACGCCGCCCGCGAACCGCTCCGCCGTCGCGATCTCGCTGGCCGGGTCGACCGCGACGCCCTCGGCGGTCGCGGTGCCGGCCTGCAGGTGGATCGCCTTGTAGTCGAGCGCGAGGATGCGGGCCTCGACCTGCGCGGCCGCCTCGTCGAGGCCCCCCTCGCACACCGCGGCGAGCTCGGTCTCGTGCCCGACGCAGACGAACCCGACGCAGCGCGCGCCCACGCTCTCGGCCATCGCGGCGCAGTCCACGGCGCCGGCGAGCACGGCGCGCACGTCCGGCACGCCGTACTGCGCCTCGAGCAGGATCGCGAGCGCCTGGCGCGCGTAGCGGCCGAACGGGACGCCCATCGCGTGGTCGCCGACGGAGAGCTTCGCGGGGCCATCCTGCCCCTCGACCCAGGACACGTTCGCGTACACGCCCGTCGCGGCGGCGACGGGAGCGGTTGCGTCGACCGGGATCACCAGGGGCTCGCCCGTCGCGTGGAAGGCGATCGCCTTCGGCGTGTGCCTGCCGGGCGCCGGCGTCAGGAGCTCCAGCTCCGAGCGCAGCTCCCAGTCGAGCAGCACGGAGCGGATGAGCGCGTCGAGCGCGACGAGGTCGTCGTGCGGCGTGCTCCCGCCGACCGTGGCGGTCTCGAGGAATGCGTTCATCCAGCCTTCCAGCTCGCCCTGGAGCGCGTCGGGGAGGACCGAGCGGATCGTCCCGAGCGCGGGGACGCCCGCGTCCTCGGCGAGATCGAGGAGCGCGCCGGCCGGGTTCACCGCGAGGCCGTGAACGAGGCCCAGCGCGTCGCCGAGCGGGCCGGGGGCCGCCGCTGCGGCCGGAACGCTGAACTGGGAGACGACCTGGTAGCTCCCGGCGAGCGGGTGGACCTCGGCGTTTACTGGAGGTGTCCCAAGGCCCGCGTCCGGGGTACACGCGGAGAGGAGCATCAGCGACACGGTTCCGAGCGCGATCGTTCGCATGTTGCCTGACAGTGCAATGGCCGGTCCGACGGCGCGATTGCGCGGCAACATGGGCGGATTCACTGGCGGAATGACGACATGTCGCACAGCGGGGCCGCGTAACGGTCGTGGCGGCACCGCGACGCGAGCGCCGCGGTGCGGCGATCTTGCGCTGATCGCCGTCAAGCGGTCACAGGCGTGGCATCCTCGCGGCATGGTCCGCTTCGCCGCCGACGTCCTGGTCGCGCTTCTCGCCGTCATCCTGATCGCGCGCGCGCTGCTCTGGTGGATCGAGCGCCGCGACCGCACGCGGGCGAGGCCGCCGGTGCCGCCGCCGGGCCCGCCTCTCGCCGGCACCGCCGTGCCGCTCCCCGCGCGGCTCGAGCCGCACCGGGCGCAGCTCGAGGGGCTCCTCGCGCCTGCGGCGAGGCTCGAGCCGCTCGCGCCTGCGCCGGCCGACGTCGCGCGGCGAGAGCAGGGCGGGGCCGACGCCGCGCCCGCGCAGCTCGGCGGCGCGCCCCACCTCCCGGACGACGTGCCGTGGCCCGCGGCGCCGGACCGGCCGCTGTCGTTCCTGGCCGAGCTGGATCTCGCCGCGCTCCACGCGCGCGCACCGGAGGCCGCGGCCGGGCTCCCGGACGAGGGCCTCCTCCTGCTGTTCTACGACGCGGAGGCCATGCCCTGGGGCCTCGAGCCCGCCGATCGCGAGCGCTTCTCGCTCCTGCACGTCCCCGCCGGCGCCCCGCCGCGCGCCGCACCCGCGGGCGCGACGGTGTTCCCGAGTCGCCGCCTGACGCCCGCGCCGGTGCGCGTGCTCCCCGCGGCCGACGAGCTTCCCGGGGGCCGCTTCGGCGACGACGCCGCCGACGAAGCCTACGTCGAGCACGCCTGCGCGCTCTGGGGCGAACCCGACCACCGGGTCCGCGGGTTCGCGGGTTGGATCCAGTCGGAAGCTCGCGAGGAGGCCGCGCTCGCGGCGTCCGAGTTCCCGACCGGCTCCCCGGCGCAGCTCCAGGCCGCCCGGCCGCACGCGCCCGAGGTGCGGCCCGCGGACTGGCGGCTCCTCTTGCAGCTCGACTCGGATCCCGCCGTCCGCTTCGAGTGGGGCGACGCGGGGCGGCTGTACGTGCTCGCGAGAGACGAGGACGTGCTGGCGCGCCGGTTCGATCGGGCCTGGCTCCTGCTGCAGTGCTACTAGCGCAGATCGCCCGGCGCGTGCCGACGAGGCGGCATGACAGCCTGGCGCCTGCCTGCCCTCCCGCCTTCGATGCGGCCCGCCGACAGCCTCTTCCGGGCGAGAAGGGGCGCGAGGATGAAGGTCGGGCTCGCGGCGGATATGGTGCTGCGCGACCCCGTCCTCGGGCACCGCTTCGAGCGGGAATCCCGCGGGCGGCGGCGTGTTGAGGCCCCGTGCGCTATCGAGTCCGTCACCGTTCCAACGGGATCACGGAGATCCGTCGCCGCACCGTCGCGGATGCGCTCCTCACCCGCGAGCTCGCACTCCTCGCGCTGCTGATGGGCGTGTGGGCCGTCTGCACCGTGGCGCTCGTCGAGGCGCTGGTCGTCCAGGCCGCCCTGACGAGCACGGTCGTCCTGCTCGGCGCGGTCTCCGTGTCGAGCGCCGTCGCCGCGACCCGGGCGAGCGCCAACGCGCCCGTCCAGCGCGGGCCGACTCGCGGGCCGACGCCTCCCCCCGGCCGCGCCGCGTGACGCGTTCGCTCGCACCGTCGACCCCGGTGCGGAGCGAGGGCGTGCCGTGAGGGAGACCTACGGCCCGACGGTGAAGAGCTTCAGCGCGGTGCTCGTGAGCGTCAGCATGCGTAGCCCGTCGCCGGAGACGGCGATCCCGCGGTCGGTGAGATGGGTGACCGTGTACGCCGACTGCAAGCTTCCGGCGGCGTCGTAGATCCAGACGTCGTTGGTTCCGGAGGGGTTGTCGGCGCCGCAATAGATGCGGCCCTCGGACCCGACCTCCACGGCGACGGGATACGCGGAACCGGAGAGATACTTCACCATCGGCATCGTGGCTCCGCTCGCCGTCGCGTCGAACTCCGCGAAAGCGTAAGGCGCTCCGGAGGCGACATAGACGCGCGACCCGTCCTCGTCGATCGCGACGTCCCGCCCGTTGCTGCCCGCGTCGCTCGGCGACTTCGCCGCCCCGAGCAAGATCTCTCCGGTGAGGCCGCTCACGTCGACGGCGTAGCACTTCAGCGTGTAGGGGCTGGACGACCGTGTGATCCCGCACAACCTCGAGCCGTCCCGGCTCGCCGCCAGGACCGACCCGCTGAACGCCGTGGTCGCGTACCGCGACCCGGTCGCCGCGTCGTAGACGTGGTGGTCGTTCGCGAAGACGACGCCGACCCCCTGCACGCGCGCGTACGCCACGAACGAGTTCGGCTCGCTCGTGTAGGTGGGGATCTCGAGCGCCCACGGGGCGCCCACCGTACGCGTCCCGAGATCCACCGGGACGATGGTCTTGCTCGTGTCATCGATGACGAAGAGTTGCGCGCCGTCGCTGCTCACCGTCATCTGGCCGAGCTTCGTCCCGATACGGGCGATGGTGGCGACCTGCGTGCCCGTGTAGACGTTGTACACGACGACGTCGGTGCCGCGGTTGTGGACGTAGGCGTAAGGCCTCATGGGATCGGCGGCGATCTCCGCGTAGATGGCAGCCAGGGACGTCGAGGCCGCCGGCGTGCTGGAGCCGATCCAGAGGGCGACCTGGACCGTCTCGGTGCCGACGACCGTAGGGTCCTGCGAGGTGATCGAGACCACGGCTCGGTGGAGCGTGTCCGCCGCGAGGCCCGCCGGATTCGCGGTCAGCACGAGGGCGTCGTCGGTGGTGCCCGAGGAGGTCACGGTGAGCCAGGTGGGAGCGTCGGTGGTGGCGTTCCACGTCGTGGTGAGACCGCGATTGCTGCGGATCCGCAGCGCGCGCGTCAGCCGGGACAGCCCGGGCACGCTCGAGAAGGCGACGCCGCCGTCGCTCGCGAAGAGCTTGTGCGCGTCGAGCGTCAAGCTCACGGGGACCGACGTCGAGACGTCGCTGCCGTCTACGTTGGCGGTGAAGGTCACGGCGCCGGTGTACGTGCCCGCGGCGAGACCCGCGAGGTCGGGCGAGAGCGTGACCGGCACGGCGGTGCCCGAAACCGATCCCGAGGAGGAGGAGAGCCGGAGCCAGGTGGGCGCGCCCGTCGCGGTCCAGCCGAACGCGCGGGTGCCGGTCGACAGGCTGAGCTGCACGTCCTTCCCGCTCAGGTCGTGCCCGCTCGCGCCTCCCAGCGCGATGGTTCCCGCCGGCGTCGCGGTCAGCGCGGGGGCGGTGATCGTCAGGGTCACGCCCACGATCGACGTCACCCCGCCCCCGGTGAAGGTCACCGTCGCGGTATGCGTCCCGGGTCCGAGCCCGGCGGGGTTCACGGACATCCGCGTGTTGGAGGGGACGGTGCCGCTCTCGGCGGTCAGCGACACCCAGCTCTCGCTCGGCGACGCCGTCCAGCTCACCCCGGTCGTGCCGCTCACGACGATGGTCTGCGTGGAAGGCATCGTGCTGGACCCGAGCACGTAGGCGAACTGCTCGGTCGAAGGCCAGGCGGAGATTCCCGGTTGCACCGTGTACGTCACCTGCACGTCCTTCATCTCGATGATCGTCTGATCCTGGCGCGCCACGCCCACGCGCAGCGTCGCGGAGTAGGTGCCCGCGGCGAGCGCGGTGGTGGTGACGGACGTGCTGAGGGTCCAGCTGTTCCCCGAGCCATAAAGCGACTTCGAGAGCCAGGTGGGCTCCGTGGTTCCCTGCGGGTACCCGGCGGCGACGTAGTACGCGTCCGGGTGGTTCACCGTGATTTGGAATGACCTGGAACCGGGGGTCGTCGATGCGTTCTCCACGGCCGAGAAGCTCACGGAGCCGGGCGTGACCGTCAGGGCCGAACCGCCCCCGCCCCCGCCGACAGTTCCACCTCCTCCACCGCTGCACGCGTCGAGCACCGCGACCAGCACGGCCAGCGACGAGGAACGGCGAAGCGCGAGCGCGAGCGACATGTGTGGTCCTCTCCCGAGGCCGCCCGCGAAACGCACCGCGACGGGCCGGCAACCACGGCGAGTGTACCATCGCCGTTCACTGTGCGAGCGGTCGGGATGGCGGTGGAGGTCGGACGTTCTCGGCGCTGTGACCGCAGCAACCACGACCGGGAGCCAGAGGGGCGGCGGATGCCCGCGTCGGGCTCGCGCGGGCGTTCCCCTGCGATCATGGAGCGAACGCAGCGCCGGCGGAGGGACCGGCTCGCGGGTGGAGACCACTGGTGGTCAATCAGGCGGACGTGCCGGCGAACGCGCCGTTCCGCCCGTATCCGCGAGGCTCGGGCGTAAGGTCCCGACCGACTACTTCCCCAGCGCACGCCGCGCCGCGGCGCGCGCCGCGCGCGCGAGCCCGGACCCCATAGGAAGGCGCGACCCCCCCGCCCCGGGGCGCGGGGGTCCTCGTCCTTGCTTGCGTCGCAGGGCGGGCGGCCAAATCGTCTCGGCATGCCAGCGATGTCAGCGTCCGGCGTGCGTACGGTCGTGCTCCCGCTCGGCGAGCGAATTCCCGCCCTGGGGCTCGGCACCTGGTTCATGGCAGAGGATCCGACGCGCCGGGAAACGGAGCTGGCCGCGCTCGAGCTCGGGATCGACCTCGGCCTCACGCTCATCGACACGGCGGAGCTGTACGCCGACGGAGGCGCCGAGAAGCTCGTCGGCGAGGCCATCGCCGGGCGGCGCGACGAGGTCTTCCTGGTGAGCAAGGTGCTCCCGACGAACGCCTCGCGCGCCGGCACGATCGCCGCGTGCGAGGGCAGCCTGCGACGCCTCGGGACGGACCGGATCGATCTGTACCTCCTGCACTGGCGCGGCTCCTTCCCTCTCGAGGAGACCCTCGAGGCCTTCCATGAGCTCGTCGACGCCGGGAAGATCCGTCACTGGGGCGTCAGCAACTTCGACGTGCCGGACCTGGAGGAGCTGTTCGGCCTGCCCGGCGGGCCGCGCGTCGAGGCCGACCAGGTGCTCTACAACCTCTCCCGCCGCGGCATCGAGCTCGATCTGCTGCCCTGGTGCCGCGCGCGGGGCATTCCCGTCATGGCGTACTCGCCCTTCGAGCAGGGACGGGTACTCCGCGACAACCCCGCCCTCGCCAGCGTCGCCGAGCGGCACGGCGCGACGCCGGCCCAGATCGCCCTGGCCTGGGTCCTGAGGCTGGGCGGTGTGAGCGCCATCCCGAAGGCGGGCACCCCTGCGCACGTCGAGGAGAACCGCGCCGCGCTCGACCTCCGCCTGACCGGAGAGGACCTCGCCGAGCTCGACGGCGCCTTCCCGCAACCGGAGGAGGAGCAGCCGCTCGAGATGCTGTGAAGGCCTTTGCCGCGGAACCCCTCGCAGGCCGTTGCCGCGCCCGTGGCGAAGAGCAAGACGTGTCACCCTGCGTGCGCAGCTTCTGACGCCTTCGGCGCCCCGAGAGCTTCGAGCTGACGGACGTCCCGAAGCCCGCATCCGCCCAGCCCCGGCATCCCGTTGACGAGGCGGACGCTCGCGACCATGTCAGCGCTTCAATCCGTCGTGCCTTCACTCGGGGCCCGCGCAGGCGGCCCGCGCGTGCGGGCGCGCGAGGAGGGGACCGTGGATCGTGACGACGTGACCGTGCTCCTGCAGGACGCAACCGCGCGTGCCTCGGCGTACCTCCGGGAGCTACGGACCCGCTCGGTAGCACCGTCCCCGGAAGCGGTGGAGCGGCTCGCCGCCCTGGACCGCGCGCTGCCCGCGGAGCCGAGCGACCCGAGGACCGTGCTCGCGGAGCTCGACGCGCTCGTGTCGCCGGCCACCATGGCCATGGCCGGGTCGCGCTTCTTCGGGTTCGTGATCGGCGGGGCGCTGCCGGTGACGGTGGCCGCGAACATCCTCGCGACGGCGTGGGACCAGAACTCGGCCCGTCGCGACGTGACGCCCGGAACGGCCGTGCTGGAGGACGTCGCGCTGCGCTGGGTCGTCGAGGCGCTCGGGTTGCCGCCCGGGACGGCGGGCGGGTTCGTGACCGGCGCGACGGTGGCGAACCTGACCGCGCTCGCCGCCGCGCGCCACGCGGTGCTGGCGCGGGCGGGCTGGGAGGTCGAGTCGCAGGGCCTCTTCGGCGCGCCGGAGATCACGGTCGTCGTCGGCGCCGAGGCGCACGTCAGCGTGATGAAGGCCCTCGCGATGCTGGGCCTCGGGCGCGACCGGGTCGTCGTCGTCCCCGTGGACGGGCAAGGTCGGATGCGCCCCGAGGCGCTGCCCCGGCTCTCCGGGCCGACGATCGTCTGCCTCCAGGCGGGCAACGTGAACTCCGGCGCGTTCGACCCCTTCGCCGAGCTCGTGCCGCGCGCCCACGACGCCGGCGCGTGGGTGCACGTGGACGGCGCCTTCGGCCTGTGGGCCCGCGCCGCCCCGAACCGCGCGGCGCTCGCGAGCGGGATCGAGGGCGCGGACTCCTGGGCGACCGACGCGCACAAGTGGCTGAACGTGCCGTACGACAGCGGGCTCGCGCTCGTCCGCGACGGCGCTCCCCTGCGCGCCGCCATGGGCATGACCGCGGCCTACCTGCCCGCGGGCGGCACCCATCGCGATCCGGCCGACTACACCCCGGAGCTGTCGCGCCGGGCGCGCGGAGTGGAGGTCTGGGCTGCGCTGCGCGCGCTCGGGCGTAGCGGGCTCGCGGACCTCCTGGAGCGGAGCTGCCGTCAGGCGCGCCGCTTCGCCGACGGGCTCGCCGCGGCGGGTTACCGGGTGCTGAACGACGTCACGCTGAACCAGGTGCTCGTGTCGTTCGGCGATCCGGAGCGCACGCGGCGGGTGATCGCGGCGATCCAGGCGGACGGCACCTGCTGGTGCGGCGGCACCGTCTGGCAGGGCCACACCGCCATGCGGATCAGCGTCTGCTCGTGGGCGACCACCGAAGAGGACGTGGAGCGGTCGCTCGAGGCGATGTGCAGGGCGGCGGGCGCGAACCCGCGGTGATCTGTCGGCTCGGTCGCGCACCGCGGGGCGCCTGCACCGCTCGCCGCGTACCGGGGCCGAGAGGGACCCTCACCGTCACGCCCGCCCCGCAGCGCGGCCGGCGCCTGAGCGGGCGTGGAGGGGTGCGCTCGGGCTCGCGACCACGCACGGTCCTGCCGCGCGACCGTCCTCTCTCGACGCGGGAGCAGAAGGCGCGCCCGCCGCTTGCGTCGGGGTGGGCTCGCGGGAGGATCAAGCCGAGGATCGAGTCATGGCAACCACAGCAAATACCCGCGCGCCCGGAGAGTTCGGCGCGACATTCTCTCTCGGAGCGTCCTCCTTGCCTCGGTTGATCAACCTCACACTGGGCGCATGGCTGTTCGTCTCCGCGTTCCTGCTGCCCCGCACCGGCGCGGGCTTCACGAACACATGGATCATGGGAGTCGTGATCTTCGGGTTCGCCCTCCTCGCGATGGGCGCGCCGCTCGCGCGCTGGGTGGACACGCTCGCTGGGGCGTGGGTGTTCATCGCGGCGTTCGCCCTCCCGCATCCGTCGGTCGCGTCGTTCTGGAACGACCTGATCGTCGGCGCCGCGGTGGCGCTCCTCTCGCTCGTCCCGACGAGGGAGTCCGGCCCGGCGTCGGTCCGGACCTGAGCGCGTCGCGGGTCGGACGTCGGAGCGGTCGCTCGAGGCGATGTGCAAGGTGGGGCGGGCGTAACCGACCGGCGCCGACCCCGGACCCAGAGTAATCCGCTGTCGCACGAAGCACGCGCACCGCTGTCGGCGGCCGGTCGCGAGGATCTCTGACGGTGTGTCATGCCGAGCTTCGAGAACGCCTCAGACTCCCGGTGGTTGCGTCCCCCGCTCCATTCCTGGGCCTTCCCGGACGCTGACATCTGCGACACACTCTTCGAAGCCGCCGCGTCGTTCCGCCGAGATCTTGCTGGGAATAGACGGGGCTCGCGCCTTTCGTTTACCCTGAGTCATGCGAGCTCTACTCGTACTCCTGCTTCTTGCCGTCGCCTGTGGTCGCGCCGCGACGCACACCGACGGAAGCCCCGCGGCCGACGCGGCCTGCACGGGAGGACCCTTCGCGGACGCCTGCGCAGCGATCGAGAACGCCGCGTTCAGGTCGATCGAGCAGCATGAGGTCGGTCTCGGGCCGGATGGCCCTGTGCTTGGAAGCTGGGCCGTGAGCTTCGCGAGCGGGAGCTTCGTCTACGACCACTCGGACGTCACCGAGTCCGGTACGTACACGTGCTCTGGACTGACCGTGACGGGCCAGGCGGGCGGCAGGACCTTCGCCGGAGTCTTCGACCCGGCCTGCCAGGTCCTCACCTGGGATGGCGTGACCTACGCGCGGTTGCCGGGGCCTTGATCGCGCAGGATGTCGAGCGCCCCGAACACGAAGCGCTCCCCGCTGCATTCGGCGATCACGGGTTGGACCGGCGAACGGCGGCTTGACGCGAGTTCAGCTCGCCGCGCTCGTGGCCGTGACGCCGAATCGGCGCACCATTCGGACCGCCACAGCTTCGAGCTCGCCAACGCGAACGGAGCGACTCCTGCGTCACGGCGATCCCGCCCCGTCCGGCGCGAGCGGTAGCTTCAGCGAACCAGCGCCGCCTCGACGACGTCCTCCAGCCGGCCCGCGACGTCGACGGCGACGCCGCGCTCGTCCGCCCCGCTATCCACGTCGTTGCGGTTGCTCGCTGGGCCGGCGGAGGTGCCCTCGGCGCTGGGGCGCAACGCCGTGCAGCGCGATCAGCGCCGTCTCCGCCTCCGGAACGAGCGCTGTGACGTCGGGAAGGAGCTGTGAAGGTGAGGTGCTCGCCGACGCCGGCGCCGCCGCGGATTACAGAGATCGGAGGAGAGACACCATGGATCTCGGACTCGCTGGAAAGAGGGTGTTGGTCACCGGGTCGACCGCCGGCATCGGCCGTGCGGCGGCGCAGGAGTTCGCGCGCGAAGGGGCCGAGGTGATCGTGAACGGCCGCACCGAGGCCCGCGTGAAGGAGGCGGTGCAAGCCATCCTCCGCGCGGAACCGCAGGCGCGCGTGCGAGGTGTCGCCGCGGACGTGTCGGTCGCCGCCGGGGTGGATGCGCTCGTCCGCGCGGTCCCCGACGTCGACGTGCTCGTGAACAACGCGGGCGTCTTCGAGCCGGTGCCCTTCGAGCAGATCACGGACGAGGGCTGGATGCGGATGTTCGAGACGAACGTGATGAGCGGCGTGCGTCTCGCGCGCCACCACTTCCCGCGGATGCTCGCGAGGAGCTGGGGCCGGATCGTCTTCGTGTCGAGCGAGTCGGCGCTCCAGATCCCGGAGGAGATGATCCACTACGGGGTCTCCAAGACCGCGCAGCTCGCGGTGGCGCGCGGGCTCGCCGAGCGCACGCGGGGCACGGAGGTGACGGTGAACGCCGTCCTCCCGGGCCCGACGCGCTCCGAGGGCGTCGGCGAGTTCGTGCGTCAGCTCGCGCAGGAGCGGGGAATCGGCGAGCAGGAGATGGAGCGGCAGTTCTTCGCGACGGCGCGGCCGACGTCGCTGCTCCAGCGCTTCGCCACCCCCGAGGAGGCGGCCCACCTGATCGTGTACGTCGCCAGCACGCCCGCCAGCGCCACCAACGGCGCGGCCCTGCGCGTGGACGGGGGCGTGGTTCGAGCGATCGTGTGATTCGCCGAGGGTGACTTCGTCGTCGTGCACGTCCACGGGGTACGGGAGCCGGGGCAGCGGAGAAGACGAAGCGATCATGAACGAGATCAAGACCACCGAGCTGACCGTGAAGCGCACCATCCCGGCGACCCCGGCGCAGGACGACGAGATGGGCCGCATGCACGCGGAGGGCTGGGGGTACGTGCTCGGCGCGATCGCCGACCGATTCGTGAAGCGGTAGGCGGCGAGCACCTTTCTGCCGGAGGAGACCATGTCCGTTCGACGAGAGGGCCGGGGCGGCGAGGCCTCGGAGCACGAGATCGTGAGCTCGCGCACGTTCGCGGCTCCGCCCCAGCGCGTGTTCGAGGCGTTTCGTGACCCGTCCCGCCTGGCGCGCTGGTGGGGGCCGCAGGGCTTCAGCAGCACCTTCGAGGTGTTCGACCTGCGCCCGGGCGGCACCTGGCGCTTCGTCATGCACGGGCCCGACGGCGTCGACCATCCGAACGAGAGCGTCTTCCTCGCGGTGGAGGAGCCGGGGCGCATCGTCTTCCGCCACCTGTCGGGAGGCCACCCGCTCGAGATGACGATCACGCTGGACGAGCAGAGCGGCGGCGCGACCCGCGTCACCTGGCGCATGTGGCACGAGACCGCTGAGGACTGCGCGAGGATGAAGCCGTTCGTCGTCCCGGCCAACGAGCAGAACTTCGACCGGCTCGCGGCGGAGCTCGAGCGGACGACGTGAAGCTCAGGGATGGCCGGCGCTGCGAGCCCCGAGCGTGCGCGGCCTGGAGGGGGGGAGTCCCCGACCCAGAGTCCCCGAGGTTCCGCTCGAGGTTCTTCCGCGCTGGCGCGCGGGGGAGCCTCAGGGACCGCGCAGGAGCTCGTAACCGCCGAGCTCGGACCGGACCTGCCACCGCTCCAGCGAGGCGGCACGGTCGAACCCGATCCGCTCGTAGTGGGCACGCACCGCAGTCGCTGCCCGGTCGATCGCCTCCTGGCTCTCCCAGACCGCGAGCGTCACCACGTCGAAGGCGGTCGGCCCGCCCGTCTTCCGGAAGACGAGGTGACCGCGGAAGCCGGGGAGGGTCGAGATGAAGTCCAGGTTGCGCCGGGTGGCCTCCTCGAACTCGCCCCGAGAGGCGGCGGGTACGCTGAAGCAGTCGATGCGGAAGCGCAGCCGGGGGTCGTCGAGCGCGGTTGTCAGCGGGGTCATGGCGATGGCCTCATCGGGTGTCGCGGGTTGATGGAGCCCTCCGGTGCGACGAGCACGCGGTGGACGTTCGCGGCACGTGACCTAGGGGCCTCGCTCGGGCGCCGCTTGTACGAACTCATTGCCTTGCGCGCGGGCCCGCGCGCCGGCAAAGACGCGAGGGTGCAGGTGCGGTCCTTCCAGCCTAGCGCGCGCCTCGCGCCGTTCGTCCACGCCCTCGAGATCGTCGAGGCGCGCGAGGAGGCGACGCGCACACTGCTCCCCGAGCCCGGGATCGTGGTCGGCCTCCGCTACGGCGGCTCGGCGGCCCTGATCGAGGGGGCGGCCGCGCGCCGTCTCCCCGACGCGACGGTCACCGGCCTGCACGGGACCAGCCGCCGCGTCCGCACTTCGGCGGGGGGCGGCGTGGTGCTCGTGAAGTTCCGCGAGGGGGGAGCCGCGCCGTTCCTCGACGTGCCCCTGCACGAGCTCCGCGGCGAGACGCTGCCCATGGACGCGCTCGTGCCCCGCGACGAGGTGGAGCGCGCCGCGGCGCGGCTCGCCGAGGCGACCTCTGCTGCCGAGCGCCTCGCAGTCCTGGAGGCGTTCCTCGTCTCACGGTGGAGGCCGGGCGCGCCGGACGGGGTCGTCCAGGCCGCGGTCGGGGAGATCCGGGCCCGTCGCGGCCACGTGCGCGTCGGCGAGCTCGCGCGGCGCCTGGGCCTCTCCCACGACTCCCTGGAGAAGCGCTTTCGGCGGGTCGTCGGCGCGTCGCCCCGGCAGCTCGCCTCGCTCCTGCGCCTGCGCCACGCCGTGGAGGTCCACCGCCGGGGAGCGACGCTGTCGAGCGTGCCGTACGAGGCCGGCTACTACGATCAGTCGCACTTCATCCGCGAGTTCCGTGCCGTCACCGGCCAGCCCCCGGGCCGGCTCTTCGCGGCCGGTGAGCTCTGCTGACGGGGCGGGACGGGAGCAGGGGCAATCGGCGCCGCCGCAGGCAGCCCGTAGTCCCACCTCCCAGAAACACCAAGGCCGGGACCCTTGTTCAGGATCCCGGCCTCGAGAGGTGGCGGGGTGTAGGGGACTCGAACCCCTGGCCTCCGGCGTGACAGGCCGGCGTTATAACCGACTTAACTAACACCCCAAGTCGAACACTTGGATGGGCGGAACAGGCTTCGAACCTGTGACCCTCGCCTTGTAAGGGCGACGCTCTACCCCTGAGCTATCCGCCCAAGGCGCGAAAGCGGTCGGGTTTCTAGCTTGAGCAGACCCGCGTGTCAACGGTGTGCCACGCGCCTGGGACGAGCCGCCGCGCGGCCTCCGCCGGGAGGTGGTCGGGCTGGACCAGCCTGGGTACGGATGGTAAGGGGGCGCCACGGATGGCCTGGAAAACGGGGACGAAGGTGATCCACCGCGCGCAGCGCGGCTGGGGCGTAGGGGTGATCGTCCAGATCGCCGACGAGGGGCGGCGCCTGGCGGTCCGCTTCGCCGGCCGCGAGGGCGTGACGGTCGTCTCCGGCCGCGACCCCGCGCTCACCGAGGTCCCGGCCGACACCCCGCTCGAGAAGGCGGGGGCCGGGGGTCCGCTTGACGCCCTCGCCGCCGGCGAGCACGCCTCCGCCGCCGCATTCGCGCTGCGCACCCGCGTCGACCGGCTCGAGGCGCTCCGCCGCGCCGACTCGCTCGGCGCGCTGCTCTCGTCGCGCGTCCACGTCCTCCCGCACCAGGTCGGCGCCGCCGGCCGCATCCTCTCGGATCGGCTGCCGCGCTTCGTGCTCGCCGACGAGGTCGGCCTCGGCAAGACCGTCGAGGCGGGCCTCGTCTTCGCCGGCATGCGCCAGCTCGGGATCGCCGAGCGCGTCCTCGTCGTCGTCCCCGAGCACCTCGCCTTCCAGTGGCTCGCCGAGCTGTTCCACAAGTTCAACGCGCTCTTCACGCTGCTCACGCCGGAGCGGATCGCCGCGCTCGGGGGGGCCGAGGCGGCGCTCGCGCGCTCGCCCCACGCGATCGTCTCCTTCGAGGCGCTCCGCGACGACCCGGAGCTCGTCGACGTCGCCGCCGAGATCCCGTTCGACCTCCTCGTCGTGGACGAGGCCCACCACCTCGCCGACGACGCGCTCCACGCCGCCGTCGCCCCGCTCTGCCGCGCCTCCTACGGCGTGCTCCTCCTCACCGCCACGCCGGTGCGCCTCGATCCGCGCGAGTACTTCCGGCTCCTCTCGCTCGTCGAGCCGGTCCCCTCGACCACGCTCGACGAGTTCCTCGTCCGGCTCGAGCAGCACGACGCGTACGCGGACGTCGCGCGGAAGCTGCTCGCCGGCGGCTCCCCCGAGGAGGCGCTCGCGCAGCTCCGCGAGCTCTCCCCCGGCGACGAGGTCTTCACCCGCGAGGAGCCGCTGGACCGCCTCGCGATCCTCTCCCACCTCGCCGATACCTACAGCCTCTCCGCCCGCCTCATCCGCAACCGGCGCGTGAAGGTCGGCGCCTTCACCGCCCGCGTGCTGCGCCGCACGGACGTCGGTGAGGGCGAGAAGCGCGCCGCGCTCGTCGAGCTCTGCGCGCGGCTCGCGAAGGGCGGCGAGAAGGTCCTCGTCTTCGGCCACGACGTCGGCGAGCTCCGCGAGCTGCAGGCCGGCATCGGCGTCGCCGGGCTCGAGGCGCTCCTCTACGACGACGCGCCCTCGCTCGAGGGGCGCGACCGGCTCGTCGCGCGCTTCCGCGATCCCGAGGGGCCGATGGTCCTCCTCTCCGGCGAGTCCGGCGGCGAGGGCCGCAACTTTCAGTTCGCGAGCCAGCTCGTCTGCGCCGACCTCCCCGAGTCGCCGCTCGTGCTCGAGCAGCGCATCGGCCGCCTCGACCGGCTCGGCCAGCACCGGCCGGTCGAGATCCACCTCGTGGTCGAGCCGGGCGAGGAGGCGTTCCTCGCCGACCTCTACGAGAAGGAGATCGGCATCTTCGAGGAGCCGGTGGGCGGCCTCGACGCGGTGCTCGCCTCGTTGCCGGAGGAGCTCGACGCGCTCCGCCGCAAGCGCACCGAGCGCACGCGCGAGGCGTTCCGCAAGGACCTCGCCGAGCGCGTCGCCTCCGCCCGCAGGGCGCAGCACGAGGGCGACCCGCTCCTCGACATCCGCTCCGCCTCGCTCCCCGAGCTCTCGCGCCTCGTCACGAACGCGTTCGGGCGCATGGGCGAGGAGGTCCCGGACGGCATCACCGGGGCGAAGGCCTCGGGCGAGGCCGTGGAGCAGGCGCTCGTCACGCTCTCGCGCTGGCTCGAGGAGGAGCTCGAGGACCTCGCGACCGACGTCGGCCAGCGGATCGGGATGGAGGTCGACACCGATCAGAACGTCCACCCGTTCGAGGTCGCCTTCACCCTCGGCTCCGGGATGCGCATCGAGGCGCTCCCCGGGATGGAGATGCCCGAGGAGCCGGTCACCTACCTCGGCTCGTTCTGGCGCGAGACGGCGGTCGCGCGCGACGAGCTGCAGTGGTTCGCGACCGGGCACAAGCTCGTCGAGGCGCTCGTCGGGCTCGTCCGCGACGGCGAGGCGGGCCGCTCCGCCGCCCTGAAGCGCGAGTGGGCGCCGCGCCGCGGCGGGCTCTACGCGCGCTTCGAGCCGCGCCTCGCCTCGAGCGCCGACCTCGCCCCGGGCGCGCGCGTCGCCTCCCGCCAGGCGTCGCGCTACCTCGACCTCTCCCCCGTGTCCGTGCTCGTCGACCTCGAGGGCGTCCACAAGCACGTCCCGGGCGGCGCGCAGCGGCTCGAGGACGAGATCGCCGACGTGCAGGACGCGAAGGTCGGCGCCGCGCCGGCGGCGCTCCTCCAGGCGGCGCGCGAGGCCGCCGAGCGGGAGGCGCTCGAGCTCCTCGCCCGCCGCCGCGAGGAGGCCCACGAGCTGCTCGCCTTCCACGCCGACTCCGAGGAGGAGCGGCTCATCGAGTCCGCTTTCCAGGGCGGCGCCCCGCGCGCCCGCATCGAGGCGGCGCTCGGGCTCCTGCGCCAGCACCGCGAGATCGTCGCCCGGGCCATCGACAAGGCGAAGCTGGAGCTGGACGCGGTCGCCGTGGTCGTGCCGTAGCGCCGGCATCCCGCTCACGGACCCTCGCGAGGTCTCCGTGGCGCGCCGCCTGGGCGCCACGTGAGCGGCGGCGCGCTGCGCGCGGTGTGGCTGGGGATGGTCCGCGACAGCGCCTACCCGCAGAACCGCTCGATCGCGCGCGTCAGGATCCCCGCCGCCTGCTCGAGCTGCGCGATCTCCACGTACTCGCCGGTCCGGTGCGCCACGCGGATGTCGCCAGGGCCGAAGACGCACGCCTCGGCGCCGAGGCCGATCACCTCGGGCAGCTCGGTCCCGAACGGCACCGTCGTCGGGCGGTTCCCGCTCTCCGACTCGAGGAAGCGCACGATCTCGGCCTCCGCCGGCGTGACCGCGGCGGCGTCGGTGCGGAGCGGCGTCACCTGGACCTGCACCTTGCCGCCGTTCGCCTGCGCGACCCGCGCGCAGGCGTCCTCGACGAGGCGGAGGGCCTTGCGCGGATCCTGGCCCGGGATCGGCCGCCACTCGTAGGTGAAGCGGCACTCGCCCGCGATGATGTTGCGCGCCTTGCCGCCCTGGATGACCCCGACGTTCCAGGTGGTGTGCGGCGGCGAGAACGCGCCGTCCACCTCGGCGCGCAGCGCCTCGCCGATCTTCTCGAGCTCCGGGAAGAGCCGCCCGGCGGCGTGGATGGCGGAGGCGCCGACCTCCGGGTAGGCGCTGTGGCCCTCGACGCCGGTGAACACCACCTCGACCGCGCAGTAGCCCTTGTGCGCGCGCACCGGCGTGAGCGAGGTCGGCTCGCCCACGATCGCGTGGCGCGGGTGGACGCGGCCCTCGGCGAGGAGCCGCTTCGCGCCCAGGCAGCCGATCTCCTCGTCGGCGGTGAAGAGGAGCGAGAGCGGGCGCCGTCCGGGCGCGGCGCGCGAGGCGGCGACGAGCGCCGCGGCGAGGAAGCCCTTCGTGTCGGCCGCCCCCCGCCCGTAGATCCGCCCGTCGCGCTCCACGCCGAGGAGCGCCTCGCCCCACGCCGGATCGAACGGCACGCAGTCCGAGTGGCCGACGAGCGCGAGCCCGCCGCCCGCCTCCGGCCCGCGCCGGCAGACGAGGTTGCCCTTCTCGACGCCGTTCGCGTCGAGCCAGGCCTGGCGGCGCGTCTCGAAGCCGAGCGCGCGGGCCTCGCGCTCGAGCAGGTCGAGCATCGGCAGGTTCGACCGCGTGGAGGTCGAGTCGACGGCGATGAGGGAGCGGAGGAGCGGGACGAGGTCCATGGCGAGGAGCCTAGACGACCTGCGGCCGGCGCGCCGTCTTCTCGTCACCGCGTCAGGCGGCACCCCAGAGCCGGCCCATCGCCGCGCGGAAATCCGCGAGGATCCGCTCCGCCGGCACCCGGCCGGGAGCCGCGGCGCCGTCCGCGATCACAGCCTCGCCCGCGACGTGCACCTCGCGGATGGCGGTGCGCGCGAGCGCGAAGACCACGGTGGGGAGGAGCGCCTCGGGCGCCGCGCCGGCGATCGACGGGTCGTCGAGATCGACCGCGACGAAGTCGGCTGGCTCGCCCGGCGCGAGCGTCCCGCCGCGCCGCCCGAGCGCGCGCATGCCGCCCGAGGTCGCGGCGCCGAGGAGCCGCGCCGCGAGCGTCCCGGGGGGATCGTCGAGCACGTTCCGCTCCCCGCGCACGAGCCGGAGCTGGAGCTCGAGCGCGCGCGCCTCGCCCAGCAGGTCGACCTCGGCGAGCGAGTCCGCGCCGAGCGCGAGCCGCGCGCCCGCCGCGACGAGCCGGTCGGCGGGGACCACCCCGTCGCCGAGGTTCCGCTCGGTGAGGGGGCACGCGCACACGGTCGCGCCCGCGGCGCCGATGGCCCTCACGTCGGCGTCGTCGAGTTGGATCGCGTGCACGAGCGTCGCGCCCGGGTGGAGCGCGCCCGCGCGGGCGAGGAGGGCGACCGGGGAGAGGCCGTGCTCGGCGCGGCAGGCCTCCACCTCCGCCGGCTGCTCGGCGGCGTGGACGTGGAGCGGGAGCCGCCGCCGCCGCGCCTCCGCGGCGAGCGCCGCGAGCCACGGCTCGGGGCAGGCGCGGACGCTGTGGGGGGCGACGCCGACCGTCGCGAGGGGATCGCCCTGGAGCGCCGAGGCGAGCTCGTCGAGGCCGGCGAGGTAGGCGTCCACGCTCGGCTCGACGAAGCGGCGCTGGAGCGGGTCGGCCGGGAGCCCGTGGCCGGCGCGCGCGTACGCGGCGCGCAGGAGGACGACCCGGAGGCCGACGTCGCGCGCGGCGCGCACGACCCGCAGGGCGAGCTCGGCCGGCTCGGCGTACGGGCGGCCGTGCGGGTCGCGGTGCAGGTAGTGGAACTCGCCCACGGCCGTCACCCCGGCGCGCGCGAGCTCGTGGAACGCCATCCGCGCGACCGCCTCGAGGTCGTCGGGGCCGAGCCGGTTCGCGGCGGCGTACATCGCGGCGCGCCAGCTCCAGAAGTCCTCGCGCCCCGCGCCGCGCCGCTCCGTCCGCCCGCGGATGGCCCGCTGGAAGGAGTGCCCGTGGGCGGAGACGAGGCCGGGGAGGAGGAGCCGGCGCGGGAGCCGGACGAGCTCGGCCTCCGGCGGCGGCTCGCCGACCGCCACGACCGCGCCGTCCCGGACGGTGAGCGCCGCGCCGGCGCGCAGCTCGCCGCCGGCGAGCAGGAGATCGGGCAGGTAGGCGCGCGGTGGGACGGGCACGGGGGAGGCGCGGAGCGGCAGGCGAGCTATGATGCGCTCCGTGCCGCTCTCCTTCGTGAAGTACCACGGGCTCGGGAACGACTTCATCGTCGTGGACGGGCCCCTGATGGATCCCGACCGCGCCCGGCGCCTCTGCGACCGGCGCCGCGGCATCGGCGCCGACGGCGTGCTCACCGTCCTGCCGCCCCGGACGACGGGCGCCGTCGCGACGATGCACATCTACAACTCCGACGGCTCGGTCGCGGCCATGTGCGGGAACGGGATCCGCTGCGTCGCGCGGCACCTCGCCGAGACGCGCGGCCTCTCGGGCGAGCTCGTCATCGACACCGACTCCGGCCCGAAGCGCTGCGCCGTGCACCGCGACGCGGCCGGCGTCCCCTCGAGCGTCTCGGTCGAGATGGGGCCTGCGCGGGTCCTCGGGGACGAGGAGTTCCGGGTGGAGGGCGAGACCCTCCGCGCCGCTCGCGTCTCGATGGGGAACCCGCACGCCGTCCTCTTCGACGCTCCCACCCGCGAGCGCGCGGCCGCCATCGGGCCGGCGATCGAGCGGGCGGTGGCGGGCGGCGTGAACGTCGGGTTCGCGCGCCCGCGCCATGGCGGCGGGATCGACCTCGTGGTCTGGGAGCGCGGCGCGGGGCTCACCGACGCGTGCGGGACGGGCGCGTGCGCCGCGGCGGTCGCGGCGGTGCGCGCGGGCGCGGCCCCGGTCCGGACGCCGGTGGAGGTGCGGCTCCCGGGCGGCGCGCTCGAGATCACGGTCGGCGAGGACCTCACGCGCGTGACGATGCGCGGCCCGGCCGAGCGGGTGTTCGCCGGCGAGGCGGATCTCTAGGAATGGCGACGGGCAGGATCCTGGTCGTCGACGACGAGCGGCTCTTCCTCGAGCTGTTCGGCCGCGCGCTCGCCGACGCGGGGCACGCGACGCGCACGGCCTCCTCCGCCGAGGAGGCGCTGGCGCTCCTCGCCGAGGAGCGCTTCGAGCTCGTGGTCACCGACATCGTGATGCCCGGCATGGACGGCGTCGCCCTCGTCCGCGAGGCGAAGCGGCGCGACCCCGAGCTCGAGGCGGTGGCGGTGACCGGGCGCGAGGACGTGCGGCTCGCGGTCGAGGCGATGAAGGCCGGCTGCGCGGACTTCCTCACGAAGCCGGTCGAGCCGGGGGAGCTCGTCCTCGTCGCGGAGCGCGCGCTCGGCCGCGCACAGCTCCGGCGCGAGCACTCGCAGCTCGTCTCCGAGAACCTCGACCTCACCCGCGCCCAGGCGCTCTACCGGCAGGGGCTGCAGATCCTCTCGACGCTCGACGGCGAGCGGCTGCAGGACGTCGCGCTCTCGGTGCTCGCGCGCGTCACCGACGCGCAGGGGGCGGCGCTGTGGACCGCCGACGAGCGCGGCGGCCTCCAGCTCCGCGCCTACCGCGGCGTCGTCGACCGCGCGGCGCTGCCGGCGCGGATCGACCCGGGCGGCGCGGAGTGGGCCGAGCCGCTGCGCGGCGGCGCGCCGTTCGAGGCGCCGTTCGGGGCGGGGGAGGCGGTCCTCGTGCCGCTCGTCGCGGACGACGAGCCGGTCGGCGTGGCGCTCCTCTCCGACCGCGCGGCCGGCAGCTTCGGCGCGGAGCAGCACCAGGCCGCCGCCACCATCGCCGACTTCACCGCCATCGCGGTGAAGAACGCGCGGCGCTTCCAGGCGGTGGAGCGGGTGGGGCTGCGCGACCGCGAGACCGGCGCCTACAACCTCGCCTACTTCGTGGACTACGCGGGCAAGGAGTTCTACAAGGCCCGCCGCTACGCGCGGTCGTTCTCGCTCGTGGTCCTCTCGCTCGACAACGCCGAGCAGATGCGCAAGGAGGCGGGGCGCGAGCCGTACCGCCGCGCGGTGCGGGACCTCGTCGCGGCGGTGACGCGCGTCGGCCGCGACGCCGACATCCTCGCGAAGGTCTCCGAGAGCGAGTACTACGTCCTCCTCCCCGAGACCGACCACTTCGGCGCGCTCATGTTCCTGCGCCGCGCGGTCGAGGAGGTCCGCCGCGAGGACGCGATCCAGCGCGTCGAGGAGCGCTGCCCGGTGCTCCTCTCCATGGGCGCCGCGACGTTCCCGAAGGACGGGGAGGACTTCGACGAGCTGCTCCACTGGGCGCGCGCGCGCATCCAGGAGCAGCGCGGCTCGCTCGTCCGCCGCCTGCACCTCGACGACCTCGACCCGGCCGCCTTCTGGGAGCTCGCCGATCTGCTCCTCTCCGGCGCCGGCCCCATCCCGGAGAGCTCCCCCTCGGCGCGGGCGCGCGCCGACGGCGACCTCCTCGCCGCCGCCCAGCGCGAGGCCGCCCGCGAGATCGCGCGCGATCCGCGGGCGCGCGGGATGCTCTACGTCGGCGGGCAGGGCGGGCGCGGGCTCTCGGCGCTGGTGCAGGCGCTCCCGGCCGGCGACGCCGCCGCGCGCGCCGGCGACCCGTCCGCGCGCGTGTACCTGCTCGGCCCGCGCGGCCGCGACGCGGCGCCGGTCCTGCACCCGCTCGTCACCGAGGTCTACCTCGACGGCGACAAGCGCTTCGCCGATCACGCCTTCGTGCTCTTCCTCTCCGAGCACTCCGCCTACGCGCTGCTCGCCGGCCCCGGCGGCCGCGTGTTCCACACCTCGGACGCGCCGCTCGTCGACGCGCTCGTCGCGAAGCTCCAGCACCTCTACGACCTGCAGCCCCTGTAGCGAGGCTCAATCGCGATGGCTCCCGGCCGCAAGATCCTCATCGCCGATCCCGACGCCGCCACGGTGCGCGCCCTCGCGCCGGCGCTGCGCCAGCGTGGCTACCAGGTCCACGCCGCCCGCGACGCCTCGCGCGCCCTCCAGATCGCGATCCTCCGCTTCCCGGACCTCGTCCTCCTCGACGAGCGCGCGGGGCTCCTCGACCCGCGCACCTTCGTGCGCATCCTCCGCACGAACCCGCGCACCGAGCGGATCCCGGTCGTGCTCACCGGCGAGACCGTCGATCCCGAGCGCGCGCGGCTCGGCACGTTCCTGAAGAAGCCCTTCAACCTCGACGAGGTCCTCGCCCGGATCGAGCAGATCTTCCGGCGCGCCGACGCCGCCCGGGCCGTCTCCGGCGAGAGCCGCGAGATCGAGGGGAACCTCGCGCAGATCCCCATCGCCGACCTCCTCCAGGTCCTCGCCGGGAACCGCAAGACCGGCCGGCTCACCGTGGAGCGCGAGGGGGAGCGCGCCGAGATCGCGCTCTCCGAGGGGCGCGTCGTGGACGCCTCGATGGGCGCGGCGGTGGGCGAGAAGGCGCTGTGGAGGCTCCTCACCCGGCGCGAGGGGCAGTTCGCGTTCGTGCCGGGCGCGCTCGCCGGCCCGCAGCGGATCGACCGGCGCGTCGAGGAGCTCGTGCTCGAGGGCCTCCGGCAGGCCGACGAGCTCGCGCGGCTCCTGCCCGCGCTCCCGGCGCCCGGCGACCTCGTCGAGCTCGCCGTCCACGCGAGCGAGATCCCCGCCGGCCTGCACCCGGTCACCGAGGAGGTGGTCGCGCTCCTCGCCGGGCCGCGCCGCTTCCAGGACGTGGTCGATCGCTGCCGCGCCTCGGACCTCGAGACGGTCCGCGCGCTCGTCGCGCTCCTCGACCACGGCTACGCGCGCCGCCTCGCCGGGCCGGCCGCCGAGGAGGCCGCGCCGCTCCTCGGCCCCGCCGAGCTCCACGCGCTCCGCGCGCGCATCGCCCGCGGCCGCTCCTCCGGCGCGCAGGCGGTCGGCAAGGTCGTCCTCGCCGGCGGCGGCCCGCTCGCGCGCCGCGCGGCGCTCCAGCGCTTCCAGACCGTCCCCGGGTTCCACGCCGAGGTCGAGGCACCGGCCGGCTTCGGCACGCTCGGCCGGGTCACGCTCGGCGAGGGCGTGCGCGTGGATCTGACCGAGCTCCCCGGCGACCGCGCGCAGCGCCCGCTCTGGCGGCCCTTCGCCGCGGGCGCCGTCGGCGCGCTCATCCTGCTCCCCGCCGACGAGGACGCGCCCCTCCTCGCCGAGCTCGCGAACGTGCTCCGTCTCCCGGTGGTGGTGTGCGGGCCGCCGGCGGCCACGGTGCCGGAGTCGCTCCGCCAGGCGCCGGGCGGGTTCGCGTTCGAGGGGAGCGACGCCGCGGAGGGGCTGCGCGCGCTCCTCGCCGGCGCGGGTGCTCGCGCGGCGACGTACTGAGCGGGGCGCGATGCGGATCCCGATCTGGCAGGTGGACGCGTTCGCCGACCGCGTGTTCGCCGGGAACCCGGCCGCGGTGTGCGCCCTCGACGCCTGGCTCCCGGACGAGACGCTCCGCGCGATCGCCGCCGAGAACGCCCTCTCCGAGACCGCCTTCCTCGTCCGGGAGGGCGACGGGTACGCGATCCGCTGGTTCACGCCGGAGGTCGAGGTGGACCTCTGCGGCCACGCGACGCTCGCCGCCGGCTTCGTCGTGCTCGCGCGGCTCGAGCCCGGCCGCGCCGCGGTGACGTTCCGCTCGCGGAGCGGCCCGCTCGGCGTCGCGCTTGGCGAGGTCGGTCGCCTCGTCATGACGCTCCCGCGCCGCCCGGCCGTGCCGATCGAGCCGCCCGAGCTGCTCCTCCGCGCGCTCGGTCGCCGCCCGCTCGCGACGCTCCGCGCGCGGGACCTCGTCGCGGTCCTCGAGAGCGAGGACGCGGTGCGCGCCGCGACGCCCGAGCTCGCGGCGGTGGCTGCGCTCGACGCGGAAGGGCTCGCGATCACGGCGCCGGGGAGCCGCGGGGCAGACTTCGTCTCGCGCTACTTCGCGCCGCAGGCCGGTCTTCCGGAGGACCCCGTGACCGGCTCGGCGCACTGCACGCTCGCGCCCTACTGGGCCGCTCGGCTCGGCCGGTGCCGGCTGCTCGCCCACCAGGTGTCGCGCCGCGGCGGCGTGCTCGAGTGCGAGGTTCGCGACGACGCGGTGGTGCTCGCCGGTCGCGTCGCGCCGTACCTCGCGGGCGAGCTCGAGCTCCCGGACGGCGCCGCGCGCTGACCGCGGCGCGCGCTTCCAGCGGCCGTTCACCGTTGACCAGGCGAGCGAAGCGAGCGCGCCGGGGCGGCGGCGCAGCCCCGGTCAGGGAAGATCGGCTTCCAGCAACGCGTCGCCGAGCGCCGCGCGGACGATCGGGCTCGTGCACAGGAGCCGGAACTCCGCGCGCGTGAGCCACGCCGTCCGGGACGAGCGCTTCCCGCGCAGGACGAGGCGGACCCGCTCCGCGTCGCGGGCCACGGTCGCGGCGGCGCCCGCCGAGAGATCGCGCTCGAGCGAGCGGAGGTGGCGGTGGATCCGGAGGGCGCGCTTCCCCTCCGGCGAGGAGAGCGCGTGGAAGTAGCGGTTCCGGCTGAAGCCGGGATCCTGCCGGAGCCGCTCGACGGCGCGCGCGATGAAGTCCGCCATGGAGCCGAGGACGTTAGCACCCGTCCCGGCGGGCGGCCACGGGATCACGCCTCGGGCGTGCGCCGCTCGCGGGCGGCGCTGGCGCTCTCGCTGGCGAGGGGCACCTCGCCCCGCCGCGCGAGGACGAAGCGGGCGAGCGCGTGGTCGGTCGAGTAGACGTGGTCGTGCAGCCAGCCGGTCACCTCGCGCTCCAGCCGGAGGACGAGCCGGGCGCTCGCCCCCTCCAGCGCGAGCAGGTGCGCGAGCGCGTCGATCTCGGCGGCGAAGGCGACGTGCTCGGCCGCGTGCAGCGCCGCGTCCGGGTACGCCACCTCGCGCATGAGCCGCTCCTCGGCGGCGAAGTGATCGCGGACGTAGTGCTGGAGGAACGCGATGAGGTGTGACGCCTCGCTGCGATCGTGCGCGAGCATGGCGTCGAGGAGCCGGTCGAAGCGGCGAAACAGCTCCTCGTGCTGCGCGTCCAGTTCGGTCACGCCGATCGACAGCGTCGACGTCCAGCGGAGCGCCATGGAGTCTCCCCCCGCGCGCCATGGTCGCGCGGTCCTCTGACGGAGGGTACGAGCGAGCGGAGCCGCTGACACGCCCACGGTTGATGGACATCACGACCGCCCCGAGAGGAGCGGCGTGCGGGGCCGGCTCCTCACTCTAAGTGGGGATGGCGGTCGTCGTGGTGACCAGGCGCGACAGGGCGGTGCGGTCTCGCCGGCCGGAGGGCCCGACCACGACCGCGACGAGGTTCCGCCGCCGGAACGTCTCGGCGGCGACGCGCTGGACGTCCGCGGGCGTGACCCGCTCCACGCGCCGGCAGCGCTCCTCGAAGCTCTCCGGCGCCGAGAGCACCTCGCCCGCGCCGTACCAGCCGGCGAGGTCGGCCGCGCTGTCGAGGGAGAAGGCGAGGGTCATGCGGTGGCGCCGCTGGACGCGCAGCAGCTCCTCCTCGGGCATCGGCTGCTCGGCGAGCTGGCCGAGGACCCGCAGGACCTCCTCGAGGACGCGCGGGAGCTTGCGCGGCGCGCACGCGCCGTCGACGACGGTCATGCCGGCGTCGGCGAAGGTGTCGATCCCGGCGTGCAGCGAGTAGGCGAGCCCGCGCCGCTCGACGATCTCGAACGGCAGCCGCGAGGAGAGCCCGTCGTCGAGGACGCGCCGGATGCAGAGGTGGACGGGGTAATCCGGGTGGCGCTCCGGCGGGCAGGGGAAGGAGACCGAGAACTCGGCCTGGGCGTCGTCGTGGTCGACGAGCTCGAGGCGCGGCCCGCCCGGCCAGGGCGGCGGGGCGAGGTCGGTGCTCGCCTTGCCGCGCGGCAGGCGCCCGAGGTGCTCCTCGGCGAGCTCCTCCACGTCGCTCGCCCGCACCGGACCGGCCACCGCGAGGACGAGGTTCGACCCGCTGTAGAAGCGCTGGTGGTGCGCCCGCACGTCGCTTCGCGAGATGCGCCGGACGATCTCCGGCGTGCCCGCGATCTTGTAGCCGAGCGGGTGATCGCCGAAGACGATGCGCTTCGAGAGGTTGTCCGGGTCGATGTCCCGCCCGTCCGCGTCCACCTCGTCGAGGATCTCCTCGAGGATCACCTCGCGCTCGACGTCCATCTCCTTGAGGAGCGGCCGGCGGATGAGGTCGCCGAGGATGGCGAGCCCGGTGCCGACCTCGTCCGGGTGGATCGGCGTGTAGTAGCAGCCGTGGTCGCGCGCGGTGATGCCGTTCAGGCTCCCGCCGGCGCTCTCCACCGCGGCGTTCATCGCGACCGTGTCCGGCCAGGCGACGGAGCCGCGGAAGAACAGGTGCTCGAGGAAGTGCGAGACGCCGTTCCGCGCGGCGGTCTCGTGTCGTGAGCCGGCGCGCACGTAGAGCGCGATCATGGCGGAGTGGAGGCCCGGCGCGCGCGCCGTGAGGACACGAAGCCCGTTCGACAGCACGGACCGGTGCACCTCGCCCCAGTTCTCGCGCGGCCGCCTGGGCCGCGCCGCGACGCGCTGGCGGGGATCGCCGGCGCGGATCATCGCGTCGGCCTTCTGCGGGAGGAGCTTTCGCCGCTTCCGCCGGATCTCGTGCCTCGGCTGCCTCATCTCGTACTCACGACCTCCGTGGGTCCTGCAATCTGCTCGTCCGCCGCCGCCGGCAGGCGGACGGCGAACGTCGTCCCTCGACCGACCGCGCTGTCGCAGCGGATCGAGCCTCCGTGCTCCTCGACCACCTGCCGGGTGAAGGCGAGACCGAGACCGGTACCGCGTTCCTTCGTCGAGTAGAACGCCTCGAAGATGCGCGTCAGATCCCCTGGGGGGATGCCCCCGCCCGTATCCGCGACCTCCGCCTCGATCGCGTCCCCCGCGCGGCGGGTGCGCACCGTCACGACCCCACCCGAGGGCATGGCCTCCCGGCTGTTGCGGAGCAGGTTCAGGAAGACCGCGCGGAGCTGGCCCTCGTCCGCCTGGACGGCGGGCAGGCCGGGCGCGAGGTCGCGCTGGAGCTCGATCCGCGCGGCCGACAGCTCGGGGGCGAGGAAGTCGAGCAGGCCGGCCAGGATCTCGTTCAGGTCCTGGCGCTCGAACGCCGGCTTCGGCAGGCGCGCGAACCGCAGGTACTCCTCGGCGACGCCATTCAGGCGGTCGACCTCGCGCGAGATGGCCGCCACGAGCTGCGTCGCCTCGCGGGGGGCGGGCAGCTCCGCGAGCTCCTCGGCGAGGAGCTCGGCGTTGAGCCCGATCGCGTTCAGCGGGTTGCGGATCTCGTGCGTGATCTGCGCCGAGATGCGGCCCACGGCGGCGAGCCGCTCGGCCCGCCGGAGCTCGTCGCGCTGCCGGCCGAGCGAGGCCGCCATGGCGTTGAACTCGCCGGCGAGCAGGCCGATCTCGTCCTTGCTCGCGACGTCCACCTTGCGCGTGAGATCGCCCGCCGCGACCGCCTTCACGCCCTCGGTGAGCGTCTGGATGGGCGCCAGGAGCCGCTGCGAGAGCAGGGCGGCGCCCACGCCGATCGCGAGCGCGCCGAGCGAGTAGAGGACGATGAGCGCGACCGTGCGGCCCTCGGCGCGCTCGGCCGATCGGACGCGATCGCCGATCTGGCTCTCGAGCGCGACCTGGAGGAGCTTCACGTCGAGCGAGAGCCCCTTCTCGAGCTGGCGGACCTCCTGCGCGCGCGCCTCGAACGCGCCCGTCGTCCGCGGATCCTGCCCCTCGCCCGCCTCGAGCGCGTCGAACAGCGCGCGCGCCTGCGTGTCGTACTCCGACCAGCGGGCCCCGAGCGCAGCGAGCCGCCCCTGCACGTCGTCGAGGAAGCGCGCGTCGTCCTCGCGGGCGAGGAGCCGCGCGTCGGCGATGACGCGGTTCGCCTCCTCGATCTTCTCGCGGACGAGCGCGGGGAAGTGCGCCCGCGCGACCGGGAGGTAGGCCTGGCGCGCGGCGCGATCGAGGCCGCGCGCCTCGAGGGCGCGGGCGGCGACCCAGTCCTTCGTCTCAAGCTGCGCCGCGATGCGGGTGAGCGGCAGGTAGCCGGAGGAGAGGAGCCGGAGGTCGCGCCGCGCGTCGTGCAGCCGGACGATGGCGAACACCGCGACCGCGCCGAAGGCGGCGAGGGCCACTGCGAAGGTGAGGAAGATGCGGGTCGCGACGCGGTGCATTCGAGGGGCGGGGATCCTAGCGCGGTCCGGAGGTGCGGCCCCGCCGAATCGTTCCTAACCTCCGGCGGAGCGGAGCGCGGCGGCCGGGCGCACGCCCGCCGCGCTCCTTCCAAGACGCTGGAAGGTCTGTTAGTTACCGGGGTCCTCCACCGGAGCACATCCGCCATGACCGGACTCTTCGCCTTCGTCGCCCTCGTCGGCGTCCTCGCAGCCGTCGCCTTCTTCCTCTCCGCCCGCGGTGCCCGCGCCGAGCTCGCCGCGCGCGCCGGTGATCGCGCGAAGCTGGAGGCGGACGCGGAGGCGGCGCGCAAGGCCGCCCAGGACGTGCGCGCCGAGGCGAAGAAGGCGCGCGAGGAGGCCACGGCGCTGCGCGGCGATCTCGAGCGCGCGAAGAAGAAGGCCTTCGAGCAGCAGGAGGCCGCGCGGCGCGCGGGCGGCGCCCCGGCGCTGCGCGAGGAGATCGACAAGCTCGGGGCGCGGCTCGCCGAGGCGCGCGCCGAGGCGGAGCACCAGGCGGAGCGGGCCCGCGCGGTCGAGGGCGAGCTGCAGAAGGTCGCGGCCCAGCTCGAGCGCGCGCGGAGTCGCCCGGTCGAGGCGCCCCCCGTTCCCGCGCCGGCCCCGACGCCCGCTCCGGCCGCCGCGCCCGCCGCCGACGACGGACGCCTCGCCGCCGAGAAGGATCGCGCCGACAAGGCCGAGTCGAAGCTCGCGGAGGCCCGCAAGCGCGTCGCCGAGCTGGAGCGCGATCTCAAGGCCATCCGCGGGCGGCTCGAGACCGAGAAGCGCGTCTACATGGTGCAGAAGGGCGAGCTCGAGCGCGCCGCCGATCGCGACGCCGAGCGGCGCCGCCCCCACGACACGCTCCGCAAGGAGCACGACGAGCTCGTCGAGGCGGTGCGGCAGGCCGCGCGAGAGGAGCGCCGCCTCGCCGAGAGCGCCAAGGGGAAGGGCGAGGGGAGCGAGCCCGCCGGCGGGAACGCCGCGTAGCCCCGCGGCGTCCCCGGGCGGACGGCGCCGTCAGGCGGGCTGCGCCTCGCCGCCCGCGGTCGGGTTCACGCTCGCGCTCGCGTTCGCGAGCAGCTTGAACACCGGCGCGAGATCGCGGAACACGCCGAGAAGATCGCCGAGCGACAGGCTCCGCGCCTCCTCGCTCGTCCAGGTGATCCCGACGTCCAGCCCCGCCGCGCCCGGGGTGAGGTCCTCCGCGAGCTCCAGCCAGAAGGCCACCGTGTGCGCCGGCGCGAGCTCGGGCAGCTCCTCGAAGTTCCAGTCCCGGAAGCTGCGCAGCTTGCGGAACGGCTTGCCCTTCCGCGCGAGGTTCGGCGCCTCGCGAACGAGCGCGCCCTGCATCGCGGCGCGCCTCGCCGAGTCCCCCTTCACCCCGACCCGCGCGTGCAGGTGCTCGCGTGTCGCGACCACCGCGAGGTAGGGCAGGCCGCGGTAGCCCTTCGGGCTCTCGCAGAACGTGACGAGCGCCTCGTCGGGCGCGACGCCCTTGCGGTGGACGACCTTGCCCGGGTGGACGAAGAGCTCCCGGCCGGCGACCCGGGAGAGGCCGGAGAGGCAGTGGTGCCCGAGCTCGACGAGCTTCGGCTGGAGCTTTCCCTCCAGCGCGGCGGACCGCGCGTCGGGATCGTCGAGCTCGAACATCCCGAAGTCGGGTGGACCGAGGCCGAGGCCTGCCATGAGCGCCCCCAGCGCGTTTGGGCGGGCGATCCTATCACACGTTGACGGCCCCGGCGGCGTGGGCCTAGGTTCAGCCCTCCGATGCAGAAGGACCAGCGGCTCCTCGACCTCGCGGCGTTCCTGCTCAAGGCCGCCGAGCCCGTCTCCTGGCGCGAGATCCAGGAGCAGTTCCCCGAGGACTATGGCGGGAAGGGCGAGGCCGCGATCCGCAAGTTCGAGCGGGACAAGGCCGATCTGCTCGAGCTCGGGATCCCGGTCCGCTACGCCGCGGGCGACGAGGACCTCCCCGCCGGCTACCTCATCGAGCGGGACGAGTTCTACCTGCCCGACCTCAAGCTGCCGCCCGAGGACCTCGCGCTCCTCTACCTCGCCGGCTCGGCGGCGCTCGCGAGCGGCACGTTCCCCTACGCGCGCGACCTCGCGCACGCCCTCAACAAGCTCTCCTTCGCCGCGCGCGCGCCGGGCGCGTCCGAGGCCGCGGCCCTCGCGACGCGTCAGCTCTCCGCGCCCGAGGAGGGCGACCCCGTGGACGTCGGCGCGCGCGTCGAGGAGCTCTCGCGCGCGGTCGCGCACCGGAAGCGCGTTCACGTCGTGTACCTCGGCGCCGAGCGGCGCCACACGACCGAGCGCGACGTCGACCCTTACGGCCTGTTCCAGCGCGGCGGCGCATGGTTCCTCGCGGGGTTCTGCCACCTGCGCCAGGCGATCCGCACGTTCCACCTGAAGCGCATCGTCTCCCTCGCCATGAACCCGTCGGCGCCCCGCACCCCGGACTTCGCGCCGCGCAAGGACTTCTCGCTCGCCGACTTCGCGACGCGCGAGATCTGGGAGTACGACGTCCACGGCGCGGTCCGCTGCCGGATCCGGCTCGACCCGCCCGTGCCGGCCGAGGTGATCGCCTCGTTCGGCCCGCGCGCGAAGCTCGCCGAGGACGGCGGCGCGACCTTCGTCGAGGTCGACGCCACGAACGAGGAGGGGCTGCTCCGGCACGTGCTCGCGCTCGGAGATCGCGCCGAGCTGCTCCAGCCGAAGGGCCTGCGCGAGAAGGCGCGGGCGGTGCTCGCCGGCCTCGAGCGGGGGCTCGCGTGACCGCGGCGAAGAGGCGCAAGGCAGAGCCCGCGGCGCCGGCGGTCCGTGCGTCCGGCGCCGCCCCGTCGCGGCGCGCGTCGCCGAAGGCCGCGTCGCCCAAGGCCGCGTCGACGAAGCCGGCCGCGAAGGCCTCCGCGCGGAAGGCCGCCGCCGCCGCGCCGCGGCCCGACCCCCGCGACCGGCTCCGGCGCGTCCTGTTCCTCGTGCCGTACGCGGTGCGCCACCCGGGGATCCCGGTGAAGGAGCTCGCGCGCCGCTGCGGCTGCACCGAGCGCGAGCTGCTCGAGGACCTCGACTTCCTCCTCGAGGTCGGCTCGCCGCCGTTCGCCCCCGACGACTTCCTCGACCTGTACGTCGAGGGGGACCGCGTCTACGTGGCGCTCCACCAGAGCTTCTCGCGCCCTCCGCGCTTCACCGAGAGCGAGGCCGCCGCGCTCGCCGCCGCGGCGCAGGCGCTCGGCGGCGAGGGGCGCGAGCGCGCCGTGAAGGCGCTCCGCGAGTCGGTGCCGCGCGACCGCCGCGCGAGCTTCGACGAGCTCGTCGGCCGCATCTACGCCGGCGCGCCGCCCGCGCGCGACTCGGTGCTCGGCCGGCTCCAGCGCGCGATCGCCGAGCGCCGCGCGGTGCGGCTCGCCTACCACTCCGCCTCGCGGGACGCGGAGACCGAGCGCGTCGTCCGCCCCTACACGCTCGCCCAGCGGTTCGGCCACTGGTACCTCTACGGCCACGACTCCGCTCGCGGGAAGGCGCTCGCGTTCCGGCTCGACCGGATCCGCGAGTGCACCGTCTCCGACGAGCGCTTCGATCCGCCGAGCGAGTCGGAGCTCGCGCGGGCGCGGCTCTTCTCGGAGGCGCAGGGGGAGCCGGTGCAGATCCGGCTCGGGCCGCTCGCCGCCGCGTGGGCGCTCGCCCGGCCCGGGGTGCGGCTCGTGGAGCGCGCCGAGAAGGGCGGGGCCGTCGTCGAGCTCGCCGGGACGAGCGACGAGTACGCCACCCGGTACGCGCTCTCGCTCGGCGGCGACGCCGAGGTGATCGCGCCGGCCTCGGCGCGGCGGCACTTCGTGGACGCAGTGCGGCGGACGCTCGCCCGCTACGGATGAACGTCCGAACAGCGGGGGCGAGGCTGGCCGGGGCAGGGCGCGCACCCTGGGTTCCGCAAGACCACCTCGCGCCAGCCGAGATACGGGTACTTCCCTGCGGCACGCGAGCCGCATCCCGGCCCGCCGCTGCTCTCGCGGAGGTGCCGTGGCCCGGGTTCTCATCGTCGACGACACCGACATCGTCCGCCGTGCGCTGGAGCTCGCCGTGCGCCGGATGGGACACGCCGCCGTGTCCACCTCCAGCTCCCTCGAAGCGCTGGCCCTCGCCCGAGAGCAGCCGCCCGATCTCGCCCTCGTGGACTTCCGCATGCCGGGCATGGACGGCGCGGCGCTGTTCCACGCGCTCCGCGAGGCGCTCGGAGAGCGCTGCCCGAAGGTCCTGTTCGTGTCGGCCACCCCGCCGGACGAGGTCGCGCGCGAGGTCGAGCGGATCGGTCGCCCGGCGGGCTACGTGAAGAAGCCGTTCCACCTGGATGATCTGGTGAGGGTGGTCGGCGAGGCGCTGGCCTAGCCGGCGCACGATCCTCGGCCTGCGCCGGGCGGACTCGTCGCTGCGCTGCTCGGCGTACGGAAGCAGTACGCCTGCGCTGCTCGCTCCTCTTGCGCCCGGCTCGGCTCGAGGCTCGTGCGCCGGGACTCCTCGGCCTGCGTCGGGCGAACCGGCGCGGCGCTACTTCTTCCCCGCCCACTCGAAGAACAGCTCCGCGATCGCCGCGATGTCCTCGTCGCCGCGCCCGCTCTCTGCGGCGCTGGCGAAGAGGCGGCGCACCGTCTCGTTCAGCGGCACCTTCGCGCCGAGGTCGGCGGCGGCCTCCTGCGCGAGGCGCTGGTCCTTCTCGGCGAGGGCGATCGAGAACCGCGGCGCGAAGTCCTTCCGCTCCACGAGCTCGCCCTTCATGAGGTAGAGGGGCGAGTGGAACGACGAGGCCTGGAGCACCTCCACGAGCCGCGGGACGGGGATGCCGCCCGCCCGGCCGAGCGCGAGCGCCTCGCCGAAGCCCGTGATCATCGCGCCGCCGATGGCGTTCACGCAGAGCTTCAGGAGCGCGGCCTGCGCGGGGTCGTCGACCTCGAACAGGCGGGCCGACACCGCGTGCAGCGCCGGACGGGCCCGCTCGCGCGCCGCCGCCGGGCCGCCGACCACGAGGACGAGCTGGGCCTGCTCGGCCGCGGTCCGCGATCCCAGCACCGGGCACGCGACGAACCGGGCGCCCCGCGCGCTCACCCGCTCGGCGACCGAGCGTGCGGCGCGGACGCCGGCGGTGCTCAGGTCGACGAGGACGTCGCCCTCGCGCAGCGCCGCGAGGGCGCCGTCCGGTCCCTCGAGCACCGCGTCGAGCGCGCGCTCGTCCGTGACGCAGCAGAGGACGAGGTCGCGTCCCGTCGCGCACTCGCGCGGCGACCTCGCGAGCTTGCCGCCCTTCGAGACGATGTGGTCGGCCTTCGAGGGCGTCCGGTTCCACACCGTGAGGTCGTGGCCGGCCTTCCGGAGGTTGTTCGCGATGGGCTCTCCCATCGTCCCGAGCCCTAGGAAACCGATGCGGAGTCGCATGTAGGCCTTGTAACCCGAGGCCGCGGACCCGGCCAACGTCACGGAAGCGGCGTGTGCGCCTGCCGCAGGTGCGGCGAACCCGCCTCTGGCGCGCTGCGGCGTTCTCTGCGACGCTTCCCCCGCTCGCCGGCCCCGCGCCGGCAGTCTTCACCCGAGGTTACGGAGCACGAGGCGCATGGCGACGGCGGACGTCATCGTGGTGGGCGGCGGGGTGAGCGGGCTCGGGCTCGCGTGGAAGGCGGCCCAGGCGGGCCGCAAGGTTGTCGTGCTCGAGCGCGAGGCGCGTGTAGGCGGCTGCCTCCACTCGGCCCGGAGGCCGGACGGCTACTGGTTCGAGATGGGCGCCCACACCGCCTACAACAGCTACGGCGCGCTGCTCGACATCGCGGTCGGCACCGGGATGGCCGGGAAGGTCAAGGAGCGCGGACCGGCGCGGGGTCACTTCGGGCTGCTCCGGAACGGCGAGTACCGCTGGCTCACGCCGCCCAGGATCCTGCTCCAGCTGAACTGGCTCGAGGCGGCCGTCCACTTCCCCCTCAACTTCCTGCGCAAGAAGGACGGCGAGACGGTCGGGTCGTACTACTCGAAGCTCCTCGGTCACCGGAACTACGAGCGGCTCTTCTCCCCGTTCTTCGCCGCGGTCCCCTCGCAGAAGGCCGACGGCTTCCCCGTCGAGGGGGCCGGGTCGCTGTTCAAGAAGCGGCCGCGCCGGCCGGAGTTCGTGAGGAGCTTCGGCTTCGAGGGCGGCCTGCAGTCGGTGTGCGACGCGGCGGCGGCCGCGCCGGGCGTCGCGGTGGAGAAGGGCGTCCGCGTGACGAAGGTCGCGCGCGCCGGCGCCGGCTTCGTCGTGACGGCCGCGGACGGGCGCAGCTTCGACGCGCCCATCGCCGCGGTCGCGGCCACGGTCGACCAGGCGCCCTCCCTCCTCCGCGACGACTTCCCCGCGCTCGCGAGCGCGATCGCGCGGGTGCGGACGGTCGCCGTCGAGAGCGTGGGCGTGGTGCTGCCGCGCGAGAAGTGCTGGATGCCGGAGTGCGCGTTCCTCGTGCCCATCGACGACGTCTTCCACTCCTGCGTGACGCGCGATCCGTTCCCGGATCCCCGCTTCCGCGGCTTCGCCTTCCACTTCAAGCCGGGCCTCTCGCGCGACGAGCGGCTCGCGCGCGTCTCCCAGGTGCTGCGCGTACCGGCGGCCGAGCTCGCGGACGTCGTGGAGCAGCGGGTCGTCCTGCCCTCTCCCGTGCTCGGCCACGCCGAGCTCGTGGCGGAGATCGATCGCGCCCTCGCCGGGCAGAAGCTCGCCGTGACCGGCAACTACTTCGCCGGCCTCGCCATCGAGGACTGCGTGCTCCGCTCCAACGCGGAGTGGGCGCGCCTGGGGGGCTAGGGCGGCGGCCCCGCCGGCTCCGCGGGCGGCGGAGCGGCCCGCAGCTCGGCCGCGAAGCGGAAGGCGCCCTCCGCGAAGTCCACCCGCACGCGCGCGCCCTCCGTCACCTCGCCGCGGAGCATCATCCGCGAGATCGGCGTCTCGAGCTCGCGCTGGATGGCGCGCCGGAGCGGACGCGCGCCGAAGCGCGGCTCGAACCCGCGCTCGACGAGCCCGTCGATCGCGGCGGGCGTCACCTCGAGCGAGATGGCCTGGCCGTGGAGCTTGCGGCGCGTCACCTCGAGGAGGCGCTCGACGATCCCGCTCATCTGCTCGCGCGTGAGCGGGTGGAAGACGACGATCTCGTCGATGCGGTTCAGGAACTCCGGCCGGAATGCGCCCCTGAGCGCCTCCATCGCCTGGTCGCGCATGTCGCGCGCCGCCTGGTCGTCGCTCCGCATGAACCCGACGGTCGTGCGGTAGGCGAGCGCGTCGGCGCCGACGTTGGAGGTGAGCACGACGATCGCGTTCTTGAAGCTCACCGTGCGCCCCTTCGCGTCGGTGAGCCGGCCGTCGTCCATGAGCTGGAGGAGCACGTTGAAGACGTCGGGGTGCGCCTTCTCGATCTCGTCGAAGAGCAGGACCGAGTACGGCCGCCGCCGCACCGCCTCGGTGAGCTTCCCCGCCTCCTCGTACCCGACGTAGCCCGGGGGCGCGCCCACGAGCCGGGAGACGGTGTGCCGCTCCTGGAACTCCGACATGTCGAAGCGGATCATCGCCCCCTCGTCGTTGAAGAGGTACTCGGCGAGGGCGCGGGCCGTCTCGGTCTTCCCGACGCCGGTCGGGCCGAGGAAGAGGAACGTCCCGATCGGCCGGTTGGGATCCTTGAGGCCGGTGCGCGCCCGGCGGACCGCCTCGGACACGGCGCGGATCGCCTCCTCTTGCCCCACGACGCGCTTCTCGAGCGCGCGCTCCATCTCGAGCAGCCGCTGCATCTCCTCCATGCGCAGCTTCTCGGCGGGGATCCCGGTCCACTCCGCGACGACGCGCGCCACGTCCTCGGGGTCGACCGACGGCTCCTGGGTGGAGCGCTGCTCGCGCCAGCCCTTGCGCATCTCGTCGAGCTCCGCCTTGAGCCCCTCGAGCTCCTTCTTGACCTCCGCCGCCTCGGCGTAGCGCTCCGCGGCGACGGCCTCGGCCTTGTCCTTCTCGCGCTGCGCGACGCGACCCTCGAGCTGGGAGAGCCGGTCCGGGCCGCTCGCCGCGGAGAGCCGCACCATGGCGGCGGCCTCGTCCATGAGGTCGATCGCCTTGTCCGGCAGGAAGCGATCGGTGACGTACCGGTCCGAGAGGTCCACGGCTGCGTCGAGCGCCGCGTCGGTGATCTTGACGCGGTGGTGGGCCTCGTACGGGTCGCGCAGGCCACGCAGGATCTCGAGCGTCTGCGCCGGGGTCGGCTCGGAGACGAGCACCGGCTGGAAGCGCCGCTCGAGCGCGGCGTCCTTCTCGATGTGCTTGCGGTACTCGTCGAGCGTGGTCGCGCCGAGCGCCTGGAGCTCGCCGCGGGCGAGCGCGGGCTTCAGGAGGTTCGAGGCGTCCATCGCCCCCTCCGCGCCGCCCGCGCCGACCACGGTGTGGATCTCGTCGATGAAGAGGATGATCTTCCCCTTGAGCTTGCGGATCTCGTCCATGAGGCCGGTGAGCCGCTGCTCGAAGTCGCCGCGGAAGCGCGTTCCGGCGAGCATCCCGCCGAGGTCGAGCGCGAGGACGCGCTTGTCCCGCAGCACCTCCGGCACGTCGCCCGCGGAGATGCGCTGGGCGAGCCCCTCGGCGATGGCGGTCTTGCCGACGCCGGGCTCGCCCACCAGCACGGGGTTGTTCTTCGTCTTGCGGGAGAGGACGCGGATGACCCGCTCCACCTCGGCCTCGCGCCCGATCACCGGGTCGAGCTCGCCGGCCCTGGCGAGCGCGGAGAGGTCGCGCGAGAAGCGGGCGAGGTTCGGCGGCAGATCGCTCCCCCGCGGCGGGGCCGCGGCTGCCCCCTCGGGCGCGCCGCCCTGGAGCCGCGCCTCGAGGGCCTGGGGATCGATGTCGCGGAGGAACTGCGCCGCGAAGCTCTCGCCGTCGATGACGATCGCCGCGAGGAGGTGCTCCGGGCCGATGAAGTCGTGGCCCCGCTGCGCCGCCTGCACGCGCGCGACCTGCAGGACGCGCTTCATGCCGGACGAGAGCCCGACCTGCTCCGCCTCGCGCGGCGCGCTGCGCGGGATCGCCTGCTCGAGCCGGGCCTCGTACTCCTCCACCGCGACCCCGGAGACCCGGAGCGCCTCGCGCAGCTCGGGGACCTCGTGCAGGAGCGCGAGCAGGAGGAAGTCCACCCCCACGCGCGGCTGGCCCCACGCGAGCGCCTCCTGCGCCGCGCGCTGGAGCACCCGCTGCGCCATCTCCGACAGGCGGCCGAGCATGCCCTCGCGCCCGCGCAGGCGTGGCCCGAACAGCCCCTCCATCAGGCTCTCCAGGGAGCCGAGCCGGCCCCCGCCGGCCATCGCGCTCGCGCAGTGATGGCAGAGCCGCACCGCCGCCTCCCGCCCGCCGTCCATCCGCCGCCGCAGCTCGATCGCCGCCGGCCGCACGCCGCAGTTCTCGCAGAGCAAGGTCGCCACGTCGGATCCCTCCGCCGCAAACGTAGGCTCCGTCCGCTCGCGACGAGGCGAGGAGATTCGGGGGAGCGGGGGGAGGACCGTGCGCCGAGCGGGCGCGAGGCGCGGCGCCGCGCCTACGCGGCCGCGCCGCCGCCGCTCGAGACGGGGGCACCGAGCAGCTCGCCGAGCCGGGCGGCGAGCCGGCGGGGGCGGAGCTCGCCCGCCGGCGCGACGAAGATCGTGTCGTCGCCGGCGATGGTGCCGAGCACCTCGGGCAGCTCGGCGAGATCGATCGCGCGGGCGATCGCGGGCGCGCTGCCGGGGTGGGTGCGGATGACCACGAGCGAGGCGTTCGAGGTCACCTCGGAGACGAGGCCGCGGAGCGTCCCGAGGCCGTCCGAGCCGCCGGCGCCGTCGGGGAGCTCGTAGACGGTGCCGCCCTCCGGGCGTGACACGCGGCGGGCGCCGAGCTGGGCGAGGTCGCGCGACAGGGTCGCCTGCGTCGCCTCGATCCCCGCGGCGCGCAGCGCGTCGAGGAGCTCCTCCTGCGTGCCGATCCGGCGCCCGCGGAGCAGGCGGGCGACGGCGTCCCGGCGGCGGCGCTGCGTGTTCATGTGGCGGTCACGAGGGAGCCCACCCCGCGGTCGGTGAAGAGCTCGGCGATGACGGTGTGCGGCTGGCGCCCGTCCAGCACGTGGACGCGCTCCACGCCGCCCGCGAGCGCGGCGAGGATCGACTGGGCCTTCCACTTCATCCCGCCGGTCACGGCGCCGGCCTGCACCCGGCGCGCGAGATCGAGGGTGTCGAGCTGGCGCACGAGCGCGCCGTCCGGGGAGGACTCGAGGATGCCGGGGACGTCGGTGAGGTAGATGAGCTTCTTCGCCCCGAGCGCCACCGCGACCGCGCTGGCGACCTCGTCGGCGTTGATCGACAGGCTGCCGCCCTCGTCGGAGAGGCCGATGGGCGAGATGACGGGGACGTACCCGCCGTCGAGGAGCATGCGGAGGAACTCCCGGTTCACCTCCACCACCTCGCCGACCTGCCCGAGGTCGCGCCCGGACTCGTGGGTCGCCTTCTTGGCGCGGAGGAGCCGCCCGTCCTTGCCCGACAGGCCGACCGCGCCCGCGTTCCGCGCGTTGAGGAGCGCGACGAGCTCCTGGTTCACCTTGCCGGTGAGGACCATCTCCACGACGGGCAGGCTCTGGGCGTCGGTCACCCGCATCCCGTCCACGAACTCGCTCCGCTCGCCGAGCTTCTCGAGCGTCGCCGTGATCTCGGGCGCGCCGCCGTGGACCACGACGGGCTTCAGCCCCACCTTCTTGAGGAGGTACACGTCCTCGGCGAACGCCTCCTTGAGGCTGTCCTTCACCATCGCCGCGCCGCCGTACTTGATGACGGCGATCTGGCCGGAGAAGGCGGCGATGTACTTGAGCGCCTCGGCGAGGAGCGCGCGCTTGAAGGCGGGGCTGTAGTTCGAGACCCGGTCGTCCTTCGCGATGCCGCCGTCCGGCTTCTGGATGATGAGCGAGGTGTAGTCGGCGTTGATCTTCACGTAGTCGTAGGAGAGATCGCAGCCCCACGCGGTCGCGCGCGCCTCTCCGTCGGCGAGCTCCACGAGCACGTCGATCCGGCTCTCGCGCAGGCGCGTGCGGAGGTTCTCCCGGTCGAACTCGATGGGCGCGCCGCCGCCGAAGACGGCGATGCCCTGCAGGGACACGCGCGCCTTGAACGGATCGATGGGGTAGCCCGCCGCCCCGGCGCGGGCGCCGACGGTGGAGAGGATCCGTCCCCAGTTCGGATCCGCGCCGAAGAGCGCGGCCTTCACGAGGGGCGACGACGCGATGGAGCGGGCGCAGTCGCGGGCGGCCTCGTCGCCGGGCGCCCCGGAGACCACCACCTCCACGAGCTTCGTCGCGCCCTCGCCGTCGGCGGCCATGGCGCGGCCCATCTCCCCGAGCAGATCGCCGAGCGCGGTCTCGAGCACCGTGAGGTCGGGGCCCGGCTCGGCGATGCGGGGGTTCCCGGCGAGCCCGTTCGCGAGCGCGATCACGCAGTCGTTCGTGGACATCTCGCCGTCCACGGTGACCATGTTGAGCGTCTTCTGGACCGCGCGGGAGAGCGCCTCCTGCAGGGCCTTCGGCGTCACGGCGGCGTCGGTCGTGACGAGGCACATCGTCGTCGCGAGCTGCGGCGCGAGCATCCCCGAGCCCTTGCAGATCGCCGACACGACCGCGGCCTTCCCGCCGAGCGTCACCTCGCGCGCGGCCATCTTCGGCCGCGTGTCGGTGGTCATGATCGCCTCGGCGGCGAGGTCGGGGTGATCGCCGAGCTGATCCACGAGCGCGGGCAGGGCGGTCACGATCTTCATCGCCGGGAGCCGCGCGCCGATGACGCCGGTGGAGGCGGTGAGCACGGCGCGCTTCTGCACGCCGAGCGCGTCCGCGACCGCGCTCCGGATCACCGCGACGTCGTCGAGGCCGGCGGGCCCGGTGAGCGCGTTCGCGTTCCCGGAGTTCGCCACGATGGCGCGGATCCCCTCGGCGGGGACGCGCGGGCGCGCGTCCTGGATCGGCGCGGCGGCGGCCTTGTTGATGGTGAAGACGCCGGCCGCGGCGGCGGGATGATCCGACACGACGAGGGCGAGATCGCGCCGCTGGGGCTTGAGCCCGCACGCGACGCCGCCGAACCGGAAGCCCTTCGGGATCCTCACGTCAGCCTCCGAGCAGCTCGAGCCCGGCCGTCTCCGGCCAGCCCATCGCGGCGTTCATCGCCTGCACGGCCTGGCCGGCGGCGCCCTTCACGAGGTTGTCGATGGCGGCGGTGGCGAGCGCGACCCCGGCGCGCGCGTCGACCGCGACGCCGACGTGGGCGCGGTTCGTGTGGAGCACGTCCTTCACCATGACCTTGTCCGCGGCGAGCACCTTCACGAAGGGCTCCTCCGCGTAGGCGGCGCGGAGCGCACCCTCGAGATCGGCCTGCCGCGCGCCGCCCGCGAGCCGGAGCGCGACGGAGGAGAGGATCCCGCGGCGGATGGGGACGAGCACCGGCGTGAACGCGATGGGCCCGCAGGCGCCGGCGTGGCGCAGCACCGTCTGCTCGATCTCGGGGACGTGCTGGTGGCGGCCGAGGCGGTAGGCGCGCAGGTCGTCCGCGACCTCGACGAAGCTGTAGTCCTCGCTCGCCTTGCGGCCGGCGCCGGACACGCCGGAGAGGCCGGTGACGACGATCCCTTCCGGCGCCACGAGCCGCGCCTTCACGAGCGGCGCCACCGCGAGCGCGATCGAGGTCGCGTAGCAGCCTGGGTTCGTGACGAGCCGGGCCCCGGGGAGGGTGGCCCGCGCGAGCTCGGGGAGGCCGTAGCGCGCCTCCGCGAGGAGCTCGGGCGCGGGGTGAGAGAACCCGTACCAGGCCGGATAGGCGGCGGGGTCCTCGAGCCGGAACGCGCCGGAGAGATCCACGACCCTGGCGCCGCGGGCGAGGAGCTTCGGCGCGAGGTCCGCCGACACCTCCGAGGGCGTCGCCAGGAAGACGATCTCGCCGTCGGCGCGCGCGGCCTCGGAGAGCGGGCGGTAGCGCAGCGCGGCGAGCTCACCCGAGAGCGGGAGCCGCGCCCCGGCGGGCTCGTCGGCCCAGCGATCGGAGTACAGCGCCGCGACGCGGGCGTGCGCGTGGCGGGCGAGGAGCCGCGTCAGCTCGAGGCCGGTGTAGCCGGAGGCCCCGACCACCGATACCGGATGAACATGCATGGGTCTGCATATCTATGCAGACGCGCGGCGAACGTCAATAGCCGGGGGGCTGGAACGGAAACGGGCCGGCGGGAGCGTGTCCCGCCGGCCCGAGTGCCCAGGAGAGGATTCGAACCTCCACGGTTTTGAGGCCGCCAGACCCTGAATCTGGTGCGTCTACCAGTTCCGCCACCTGGGCTTTGGGGGCCACCTCATATGCTGCGCGCCGACGGGGTGTCAACCGGGAATCCCCCGGCCGCCCATCCGTTCCGTCCCTGCCGCGCTTCTCGCTAGAATGCGCCCTCCGGAGGAACCGCATGCTCGCCTCGCTCTTTGCTCTCCACCTCGTGCTCGCGACAGCCTCCGCGCAGGGCGCCCCCGCCGGCAAGCAGCCCCCGCCCGCGGACGACTGGCCCTACGAGACGCCACCCGGGCAGGAGCAGCCGCCGCCCCAGGCCGAGCCGGCGCGCCCGTCTCCCACGGCGCCGCACGCCGCCTCGCCTGCGCCGGGCACGGCGACGCGGCCTCCCCGCACCCTCTCGCTCCTCTCCGCGGAGCCGCTCGGCGGCGGGTCGGCCACGCTCGCCTGGGCCGGCTGGTCGTCGCTCGGGATCGCCTGGGCGCAGGGGCTCACGCCGCAGGACGACCTCGGCGCGTTCGCCGATCTCGACTGGGCGAAGACGGAGCTGCGCCTCGGCGGCTTCTATCGCCGCCCGCTCGGCACCGCGGGCGGCTTCGATCTCGCCGGCCGGGTCGGCCTGGCCTGGTACGCGAACTTCGGCGGCGAGTGGATCCACGACGAGAACCACAAGGACCGCGGCGTCGAGCTCGCGCCCGCGCTCGTCCTCTCCAAGCGCGCGATCGGCGGCGTCATCTCGCTCTCCGGCGAGACGCCCGTCACGGTGACCACCCGCTACGACGCCGGCGTGCTGTTCACGCCGCGCGCCGCCGCCTCCTACGAGACCCCGCTCTACGACGAGCTCACGGTCGGCGTCCGCGCCGCGATCGGCTTCCGCGTCGGCGCCGGCGACGCGCCGCTCCGCGACGGCATGGCCGATCTCCAGTTCCTGGTGCTCGCGGGCTACCAGGTCCTGTAGGCGGAGGTCGCAGGGCGGGCGCGCCGCACGCCGTCGTGGCGGCGTTCGACTGGACGGCCGCAGCGAGGGATGTTCTCTTTTGGTGACATCGACCCCGGCGCTTCGCCGGGTGGAGGGGGTCACCATGAGGAAGCGCATCGCGCTCGCCGCGCTCGCGGCCGCGCTCGCCGGCTGTTCCGATCCGAAGGTCGACCCGCCGGCGTCGCCGCTCGACACCTCCACCATCGCGGCGTTCTGCGACTCGATGCTGTCCGTCTACGCGGGCAAGTTCCAGTCCTGCTACCACGTGACGCCGGCCGCCGCCGCGGCCGAGCTCGATGCCTCGTACTGTCGCGCCCAGCAAGCGTTCGCGGACGCCGGCCGGCTCTCCTATGACGCCGCGCAGGCGGCGCGGTGCCTGGCCGAGATGCAGACCGCGAGCTGCGATCAGCTCTGGTTCTGGGACGATCCGGGCGCACCCTCCTGCGCGTCCGTCTTCGCGGGCCACACGTCGTCCGGGAGCGCCTGCGCGGTGTCGGAGGAGTGCGCGGGCGGCCGGTGCACGGCGTGGACGGCCGACTGCAGCGGCACCTGCGTCGCGTGGCTCGCTGCGGGGGAGGCGTGCGACGCCGATCCCTCGGGCTGCGGGCCCGGCCTCGCCTGCGACGCGGCCCAGGTCCCCGCGCGCTGCGCCGCGCCGATCTACGCGGGCGCGGGCCAGCCCTGCGGCGCCTTCGGGTGCGACGTCGGGCTCTGGTGCGACGCCGGCACCTGCCGCGCGAAGACCTCGACCGGCAGCTGTACGGGGGGGGCGGAGGCCTGCGTCGCAGGCTCGATCTGCATGGCGGCCGGTCCGGTCGACGCGCTCTGCGTGCCGCTCGTCGGGGTCGGTGACGCCTGCGGCACGACGGCGCTCTGCGGACCTGGATCGCACTGCGCCACGAGCGGGCGGTGCGAGGCGGATCCCGGCCCCGGCCAGCCCTGCGCCGTGAGCCTCTGGACCGACGGCTGCGCCGCCTCCTGGTGCGACGCGGGGACCTGCCGCGGGTACGTCGCGGCGGGCGGAGCGTGCACCGACCCCGCGCAGTGCGGCCCGCTCTCGTGCGTGTCCGGGGCGTGCGTCGACGACCGCGCGGCCTGCGTGCCCTGAGCGCTGTCCGCTTGGGTTGATCCCTGCTGCGGCGCACGCTGGCTGCCTGCGGCGGGCAGACTCGTCCCTGCGCTGCTCGACGTGCCTTACAGGCACGCCTGCGCTGCTCGGTCCTCGTGTGCCCGCCTCGGCGACGCCATCGTGCACCTCGCGACGGGCTCTACCCAAGCGAACAACGCTGTGATGCCCGGAGCGCCTGCGCCGTCGCGCTACCAGCGCGCGGCGCAGGCGAGCGCGCCCGCCGTCCTCGGGGCGGCCGGCGCGCCCTCGCAGGCCCTGTCCACCCCGCGCAGCCTGCCCACCATCTCCTCCGCGGCGATCGCGCCGGTGACGCGCTCGGGCACCTCCCGGCCGCGCGGGTCGATGAAGATCACGGTCGGCATCCCCACGATCCCGTACTTCTCCGAGAGCGCCTGGAACGCGTCCGAGCCGTCGGTCCCGTCGAGCTTCACCGCGACGAACCGGCTCGCCTCCTCGCGCACGCGCGGGTCTGCCCACGCGATCTTGTCGAGCTCCTTGCAGGCGGTGCACCAGTCGGCCCAGAAGTCGATGATGACCGGGCGGCCTGATGCCTTCGCGAGCGCGATCGCCTCCTCCTCGGAGTGGAGCCACGCGAACGCCGCGGCCGAGCGCGCTCGCTCCCGCGCGCCGGCGGCGCCCGCGGCGTAGACGATCCCGCCCACGAGCAGCGCGACCCCCAGCCCCTTCGCGAGCCGCTCGCCCGCCGGGCCGTGGAAGCTCCCGTGCAGCGCGCCGAGGGCGACGCCGAGCGCGGCGAGCGCCGCTGCCACGAACGCCGCCTCGCGGGCGGCCGAGAAGACCGGCTTCACCTGCGGGAAGGCGTCCTTCAGGAAGATGCCGGCCGCGGCGAGGAGCGCGACGCCGAAGATCGACTTCACCGTCTCCATCCAGGCGCCGCTCTTCGGCAGCGAGATGGAGAACGCGCCGATGAGGAAGAAGAGCAGCCCCATCCCCAGGGCGTACGTGAACATGATGCCGAGCCCGAACGCGACCGAGCCCTTGGCGGCGACGAACGTGAGCGCGGCCGCGAGGACCGGGCCCGTGCACGGCGCGGCGATGATCCCGGAGACGAGCCCCATCGCGAACGCGCCGGCGCGCCCCGCGCCGCCGACGCCGGAGAGCCGCGCCTGCAACGACGAGGGGAGCTGCAGCTCGAACGCGCCGAACATCGAGGCGGCCATGGCGGCGAGCACGATCGCGACGAACCCGATCACCCACGGGTTCTGCATCACGCTCCCGAACGCCTTGCCGGTGAGGGCCGCGCCCACGCCGAGCGCGGAGTACATCGCGGCGATCCCGAGGACGTACAGGCCGGAGAGGGTCATCGCCTCCGCCCGGGTGCCCGCCTTGCGGGCCCCGAAGATGGAGACGGTGATCGGGATCAGCGGGTAGACGCAGGGGGTGAGGCTGGTCGCGACGCCCCCCACGAAGGCCACGGCGAACGCGACGATCGAGCCCTCGGCGAGCAGGGTGCCGAGCTGGAGGTCGCTCTGAGCCCCGGCCGGGCCCAGACCGACGAGCTCGGGCAGCCACGCGACCGCGGCGAAGGTCAGCGCCGCAAGGAGGATCCGGGTGAGAAGGCGCATGTGTCCCTTGGGGAAAGGATAACGAAATTCTGCTGTGTCGCCCGGCGTTTGCTCGCGGTGCACGCTTGACCGGGTGGCTGATTTCCTTATACTCGACCCCGCCCGTCGACGTCCGGCGTGGCCTTCCCCTGCTGGTTAAGAGCCCTCGGGTGCAATGAAGATTCCCATCTACATGGACTACCACGCCACGACCCCGGTCGATCGCCGGGTGCTCGAGGCGATGCTCCCATACTTCTCCGAGCAGTTCGGAAACGCCGCCTCCAAGAGCCACGTGTTCGGCTGGCACGCCGAGGAGGCGGTCGAGTCGGCGCGCGAGGAGGTGGCGAAGCTCATCGGCGCCTCCGCCAAGGAGATCGTCTGGACGAGCGGTGCGACCGAGTCCGACAACCTCGCGGTGAAGGGGGTCGCGCAGTTCTACCAGTCGAAGGGCAAGCACCTCGTCACCTGCAAGACCGAGCACAAGGCGGTGCTCGACTCGATGCACGCGCTCGAGCGGCAGGGCTTCGAGGTGACGTTCCTCGACGTGGAGAAGGACGGCCGGCTCGATCCCTCCCGGCTCCAGGCGGCGCTGCGCAAGGACACGACCCTCGTCTCGATCATGCACGCCAACAACGAGACGGGCGTCGTCCACCCGATCGCCGAGATCGGGCGGATCACGCGCGCCGCGGGCGTGCTCTTCCACTGCGACGCGGTGCAGGGCATCGGCAAGATCCCCTTCGACGTCGAGGCGGCGAACGTCGACCTCGCCTCGATCTCCGCGCACAAGATGTACGGGCCGAAGGGCATGGGCGCGCTGTACGTCCGGCGGAAGCCCAGGGTGCGGCTCACCGCGCAGATGGACGGTGGCGGCCACGAGCGCGGGTTCCGCTCCGGCACGCTGAACGTCCCGGGCATCGTCGGCATGGGCAAGGCGGCCGAGCTCGCGCGGCTCGAGGGCGCCGCCGAGGCGGAGCGAGTGCTCGCTCTCCGCGAGCGGCTCCGGAAGGGGCTCCAGGCGGGCCTCGATCTCCTGACCGTGAACGGAAGCCTCGCGCACCGCGTCCCGGGCAACCTGAACGTCAGCTTCGCCTATGTCGAGGGCGAGGCGCTGATGATGGCCATCAAGGACGTGGCGGTGTCGTCGGGGTCGGCCTGCACGAGCGCCTCGCTCGAGCCGTCGTACGTGCTGCGCGCGATGGGCATCTCGGAGGACCTCGCGCACTCCTCGATCCGCTTCGGCCTCGGGCGGTTCACCACCGAGGAGGAGGTGGACCACGTCGTCCGCCTCGTGGTCGCCAAGGTCAAGAAGCTCCGCGAGATGTCGCCGCTCTACGAGATGGTGAAGGACGGCGTCGACCTGTCCCAGATCGAGTGGGCGAACCCCCACTAGCGAAGGAACGAAGATGTCGTACTCGGAAAAGCTCCTCGATCACTACGAGAACCCCCGCAACGTCGGCTCGCTCGACAAGGGCGACCCGGACGTCGGGACCGGGCTCGTCGGCGCCCCCGCCTGCGGCGACGTGATGAAGCTGCAGATCAAGGTGAACGGCGAGGGCGTCATCGAGGACGCCAAGTTCAAGACGTTCGGATGCGGCTCGGCGATCGCGTCCTCCTCGCTCGTGACCGAGTGGGTGAAGGGCAAGACCGTCGACGAGGCGCTGACGATCAAGAACACCGACGTCGCGAACGAGCTGAACCTGCCGCCGGTGAAGATCCACTGCTCGGTGCTCGCGGAGGACGCCATCAAGGCGGCCGTCGCCGACTGGCAGAAGAAGCACGGCCTCGCGCCGACGGTGAAGCCGGACACGGTCCAGGGCGATCGTGCCGCGCTGCTCGAGCGCGGCGTCCTGAAGTCGGGGATCTAGGGAGGCGCGACGGATGGCAGGAAACATAGACTTGAGCGAGAAGGCGGCGGTGCGGATCCGCGCCCTCTCGACGGAGAAGGGGACGCCGAACGGCGGCCTGCGCCTGGGCGTGAAGGGGGGCGGCTGCTCGGGCCTCTCCTACGTCATCGACTGGGCCGCGGAGCCCTCGAAGCACGATCAGGTGATCGAGCGCGACGGCGCGCGGCTCTTCGTCGATCCGAAGAGCGCCGTGTTCCTCGCGGGCACGGTCGTGGACTGGCAGCAGACGCTGATGCAGAGCGGCTTCGTGTTCCGCAATCCCAACGTGAAGAGCGCCTGCGGCTGCGGCGAGTCGTTCACCATCTAGTCGATCCGTGCTAGTGCGTTCCCGCTCCGCGCCGGGATCTCCCCGGGCGAGCGGGAATCCGCTTTTCTGAGCGCATGCGTCACCCGACCTGCTGGAGCTGCGAGCTGGAGCTGGAGAGCGGGACGCTCTTCTGCCCGCGTTGCCGCAAGATCCAGCCGGTCGCGCGCACCGAGGACTACTTCTCGCTCCTCGGGCTCCAGCGCGAGTTCGCGCTCGACCGGGCCGACCTCGAGCGGCGCTTCCGCGAGCTCTCCCGCGTGCTCCACCCGGATCGCTTCGCGCGCGCCGAGCCGCGGGAGCGGCGGCTCTCCCTGGAGCGCGCGACCCGTCTCAACGACGCCTTCCGCTACCTGAAGGACTGGCGGCTGCGCGCCGCCTACCTGCTGAAGCTCGCCGGGACGGACGTGTTCTCCGAGGGGAGGACCTTCGCCGACCCCGAGTTCCTCGAGGAGCAGCTGGAGTGGCGGGAGGCGCTCGCCCTCGCGCTCTCCGACGGCGACGTCGAGGCGCTCCGGCGCATCGCGCGCGCGGCGCGCGCCCGGCTCGAGGGCATCGAGGCGGAGGTCGGCGGCATGTTCGAGGACGACCACTGGTTCTCCGAGCTGCCGGTGGAGATCGCGCGGCGCCTCTCCCGCGCGCGGTACTACGACAACATCGTGGCGGACGCCGAGCGTGGCGCCGCCGCCGCCGGACACTGAGGAGCCCCATGCCGCGCGCGATCGGGATCGATCTCGGTACGACGAACTCGCTCGTCGCCCACGTGGACGAGCGGAACCGCCCGCAGGTGCTGGAGGTGGACGGCGGGAGCCGGCTCTTGCCCTCGGCGGTGTACTACGACGCGGGCGGCGATCCGGAGGTCGGCGCGGGCGCGAAGCGCCGGGCGCCGGAGCGGCCGCTCGACACGATCCTCTCGGTGAAGCGCTTCATGGGCCGCGGCCCGGGCGACATCCGCCCGGAGGACCGCGGCATCTACCGCTTCGACGAGGCGGGCGCGGTCGTGAAGCTCGTCCTGAACGGCGGCACGCGGGCGGTCACGCCCATCGAGGTCTCCGCCGAGATCCTCCGCGTGCTGAAGCGGAGCGCCGCTGAGGCGCTCGGCGGCGCGCCGGGCGGCTGCGTCATCACGGTCCCCGCCTACTTCGACGACGCGCAGCGCCAGGCGACGAAGGACGCGGGGCGGCTCGCCGGCCTCGAGGTGCTCCGGCTCCTCAACGAGCCCACCGCGGCCGCGCTCGCGTACGGCCTCGACAAGCGCTCGCGGGGCGTCTTCGCCGTGTACGACCTCGGCGGCGGCACGTTCGACGTGTCGATCCTGCGGCTCGACGGCGGCGTCTTCGAGGTGCTCTCGACGGTGGGCGACACGCACCTCGGCGGCGACGACTTCGATCGGCTCGTGGCGCGGAAGCTCATGCAGGAGGGGCTCACGCCCGTGAACGACGCGCCGTCGCCGGCCGTGCTGCGCGGCGCGGTGGCCGCGGCCCAGAAGATCCGCGAGGAGCTCACCGCGCACGAGGTGGTCGAGGCGGACGTGGAGCTCCCCGAGGGGCACCGCCTGCGGGCGCGGCTCACCCGCGCCGAGCTGGAGGCGCTCATCCAGCCGGTGGTGGACCGCACGACCGGACCGTGCGAGTCGGCGCTGCGCGACGCGAACGTCGTGAAGGTGGACGGGGTCGTCCTCGTCGGCGGCGCGACGCGGACCCCGCTCGTGCGGCGTCACGTGAGGCGGCTCTTCGGGCAGGAGCCGCTCACGGACCTCGACCCCGACACGGTGGTCGCGCTCGGCGCGGCGGTGCAGGCCGACGCGCTCGACCGCGGCGGGCGCGAGGACGTGCTCCTCCTCGACGTCATCCCGCTCTCGCTCGGCGTCGAGATGATGGGCGGGGTGGTCGAGAAGATCATCATGCGGAACTCGACCATCCCCGCGAGCGCCACCCAGCAGTTCACGACCTACGCCGACGGTCAGACCGGGATGGTCGTGCACGTCGTGCAGGGGGAGCGCGAGCTCGCCCGCGACTGCCGCTCGCTCGCGCGCTTCACGCTGAAGGGGATCCCGCCCATGCCGGCGGGGATCGCGCGCGTCGAGATCACCTACGCCGTCGACGCGGACGGGATCCTCCAGGTCTCCGCGCGCGAGCTCACGACCGGCATCGAGCAGAAGATCCAGGTGAAGCCGACCTACGGCCTCACCGAGGAGGAGGTCGAGCAGATGCTCGTCGAGAGCATCGAGCACGCCGAGGAGGACGTGACCCAGCGCTTCCTCGTCGAGTGGCGCGTCGAGGGCGACCGGATCCTCGGCTCGCTCGAGTCGGCCTTCGGGCTCGACGGCGGGCTGCTGAGCGACGCCGAGCGGGCGGCGATCGACGAGCGCATGCGCGGGCTGCGCGACGCGATGGCGGGCACGGACTACCTCGCCATCAAGGCGTGGATCGAGTCGGTGGACGCCGCGTCGAAGGCGTTCGCCGAGCGACGGATGGACAAGCACATCCGCCAGGCGATGGCCGGCCACCGCGTGCAGGAGTTCGCCGAGAGCATCGTCGAGCACCCGCGCGCGACCGGCTCCAAGGACGGCGACCTCGAAGACGAGGGGACGTAGGCATGCCGAAGGTCACCTTCCTGCCCGAGGGCAAGAGCGCGGAGGTCCACCGCGGCTCGTCGATCCTGGACGCCGCCGAGCAGGCCGGGGTCGAGCTCGCCCACAACTGCGGCGGCGTCGCCGCCTGCACCACCTGCCACGTCTGGATCGAGGCCGGGCTCGACTCGCTCTCCGAGATCGAGGACCGCGAGGACGACAAGCTGAACGAGGCCGCCGGGCTCGCGCCGAACTCGCGGCTCGGCTGCCAGGCCTGCGTCGCGGACGAGGACGTGGTCGTGCGGATCCCGGGGAACCGGATCGCCTCCTGACCGGCCCCGGCCATGATTCGAACAGGCGAGCGAAGCGAGCCCGCCGGGGCGCCACCGCGACAGCGGCGAAGTCGCGCGCGGTGGCGCATGGGACTTGGCTGGCGGGGTGGGGCCCCGACGAGCTTTGCTCGGCGGGGCGGGGGCGCAGCCCCGTGATTCGTGAACAGGCGAGCGACGCGAGCCCGCCGGGGCACCACCGCGATCGCGGCGAAGCCGCCCGCGGTGGTGCAGGGACCCGGCGAGCCGGGGCGGGGGCGCAGCCCCCGTTAGACCGACAAGGAGTCACGCGTGAGATGGACCGACGTGCACGAGATCGCGATCGCCCTCGCCGAGACGCACCCCGGCGTGGCGCCGCTCTCCGTCCGCTTCACCGACCTGCACCGCTGGGTGCGTGAGCTCCCCGGCTTCGCGGACGACCCCGAGAAGTCGAATGAGAAGGTCCTCGAGGCGATCCAGATGGCCTGGCTCGACGAGGTCGAGGACTAGAGCACCCGCCGCGGCGGCGAGCGCCACCACTCCAGCAGCGCGGGGGCGATGCCCGGGAGCGGGAGGACCCGCTCGACCGCGCCCCGGGCGATCGCCTCCTTCGGCATGCCGAACACGACGCAGCTCGCCTCGTCCTGCGCGAGCGTGCGCGCACCCGCGGCGCGGAGCTCGGCGAGGCCGTCGGCGCCGTCGTCGCCCATGCCGGTGAGGATCACGCCGGCCGCGTTGCCGCCGGCCGCCTGGGCCGCCGAGCGGAACAGGACGTTCACGCTCGGCCGGTGCAGCGACACGGGCGGACCGTCGAGGACCTCCACGAAGTAGTGCGCGCTCGAGCGCCGCAGCGCCAGGTGCCGGTTGCCGGGCGCGACGAGCGCCCGGCCCGGGCCGAGCCGGTCGCCGTGCGCGGCCTCCTTCACCTCGATGCGGCAGCTCCGGTCGAGGCGAGCCGCGAACTGCGCGGTGAACACCTCCGGCATGTGCTGGACGATCGCGACGCCGGGAGCGTCCGGGGGCAGCGCCTCGAGGAGCTGGCGGAGCGCCTCGGTCCCGCCGGTGGAGGCGCCGATGACGACGACGCGCTCGGCCGCGCCGCGCGCCGCCGGCCTGGGCGGGATCACCGCGTCGGCGGACAGCTTGGCCGCGGGGCGCGGAGCGGCCGTCCGCCGGGAGACGCGCGCGAGCACCGCGGCGCGGACGACGTGCACGAGGCGCGCGGCCGAGTCCTCGAGGAACCCCTTCACCCCGAGGCGCGGCTTCGCGACGAGGTCGACCGCGCCCTCCTCGAGCGCCCGGAGCGCGATCTCGGTGCCCGGTCCGGCGAGCCCGGAGCAGACCACCACCGGGATGGGATCCTCGGCCATCACCTTGCGCAGGAAGGTGAGCCCGTCCATCCGCGGCATCTCGATGTCGAGGACGATCGCGTCCGGGCGCTCCCGGCGCATCTTCTCCATCGCGATGATGGGGTCGTGAGCGGTCGCGACCGCGAGCCCCGCGCGGCCGAGGATCTGCGCCAGCGCCTGCCGCACCACGGCGGAGTCGTCGACCACGAGGACGCGGGCGGGCATCAGGCGCTCCGCGCCGGGGGCGGCACCGTGTACACGGTCGGCATGGCCGCCCGCGCGCGGGTGGTGAGCCCGCCGAGGCTCTCGGCGTGGCCGAGGAACAGGTGTCCGCCCGGCTCCAGCCGGTCGACGAGCCGCTCCACCACGCGCTCCTTCGCCTTGCGCTCGAAGTAGATGAGGACGTTCCGGCAGAACACGAGCTCGAAGCGCGCGTCGGGCCAGGCGTCGCCGTTCAGGTTCAGCCGATCGAACCGCACGAGCCGGCGGATCTCGGGGCCCGCCTTCATGAGCCCCTCCTGGCTGCCCACGCCGCGGAGCATGAAGGCCTTGAGGTACGCCTCGGGGATCTCGCTCGCCTTGTCGATCGGCCAGACGGCGGCGCGGGCGCGCTCGAGGATCTTGGTGGAGAGGTCGGTCGCGAGGACCTCGAGCTCCCAGCCGGAGGGGAACGCGTCGAGCAGCGCCATCGCGAGCGAGTAGGGCTCCTCGCCGCTCGAGCACGCCGCGCTCCACACCCGGATCCGCCGCGGGCGCCGACCGGCCTCCGCCTCCTCGCGCAGCGCGGGGAACACCCGCCCCTGGAGGAACTCGAAGTGGCGCGGCTCGCGGAAGAAGTGCGTCTCGTTCGTGCAGATCGCGTCGAGCATCCGCACCTTCTCGGCCGGGTCCTCGCGCACGCGCTCGTAGTAGGCGCGGTAGCTCGCGAGGCCGAGCTCCCGCAGCCGGCGCGCGAGCCGTCCGACGAGGAGGGCCTTCTTCACCGGCGCGAGCCAGATCCCCGCCTCGGCGTGGATGAGCCGCTGGAAGAGCTCGAACTCGCCGTCGCTCACCGCGGTCACGGCCGGCGCCACGGCGGCGGGGAGGGTCCCCGCGCCGGCGGCCGGGCGCATCCGACGCTCCGCGCGCGCGGTCACGCGAACCAACCTACGCGGCCTCCGCCGAGCCGGCGGCCGGGGTCTCCACGGCGGGGTCGGTCGCGCCCTCGAGCGCGCCGGCGGCGGCGTCGCGCGCGAACTCCTTCTCGTCGGCCGAGATGACGCGGTCGAGGTCGAGGAGGAGCACGAACCGCTTGCCGACCTTGCCCATGCCGAGGAGGAAATCGACCTTCACCGCCGTGCCGAAGGCCGGGGCCGGCTCGACGTCCGCGGGGCCGAGCTCGATGACCTCGCGCACCGCATCGGCCATGACGCCCACGACCGCGGGCTGGCCGTCGAGCCGCGCCTCGACGATGAGGATGCAGGTGAGGCGCGAGACCTCGGTCTCCGGCAGCCCGAACTTGGCGGCGAGGTCGACGACGGGGACGACCTGGCCGCGCAGGTTGATGACGCCGCGCACGGAGCGCGGGGTGGACGGCACGCGCGTGACCGTCTCGTACTGGAGGATCTCCTTCACCTTGAGGATGCCGACGCCGTACTCGCCGCCCGCGAGGGAGAAGGAGAGGTACTGCGCGCGATCGTCCGCTTCAGTCGCCTGAGTCATGTCGTCTCCATTTGAACGGGGGCTGCGCCCCCGCCCCGCCGAGCGAAGCTCGTCGGGGCCCCACCCCTGCTCGGCGGGGCCCGTGAACGGTCGCGCCCGCTTCGCGGGGTCGCGACCGTTCCCCGCCGGGA
>NZ_JALCYY010000140.1 GCF_022690685.1 Anaeromyxobacter terrae
CTAGTGTCCTGAGTCAGAAGTCCGCCGGCAGAAACGCGCAACGCTGGCGAGGATCTCGTCGGCGGACTTGGTCCATACGAAGGGCTTGGGCTGGTCGTTCGTGATGGCGATGTAGCTCTCGATCGCCGCCTCGAGAGCAAGCGTGCTGCGGTGGACGCCGCGCCGGAGCTGTCGCTGCGTCAGCAGCCCGAACCAGCGCTCAACCATGTTGATCCAGGACGAGCTCGTCGGCGTGAAGTGCAGGTGAAAGTGGGGCCGCTTCGCGAGCCAGCGATGTATCGTCGGCGCCTTGTGCGTCGAGAGGTTGTCGAGCACGAGGTGCACCTCAAGCCCGCTCGGGACGCTGGCCTCGATGGTGTCCAGAAACTGCCTGAACTCGACTGCACGGTGGCGTCGACGGCACTCCCCGATCACTTTCCCGGTCTTCACGTCTAGCGCGGCGAACAGCGAGGTCGTGCCGTGGCGCACGTAGTCGTGCGTACGCCGCTCCACCTGGCCGGGTCGAAGCGGCAGGAGCGGCCGCGTCCGGTCGAGCGCCTGGATCTGCGATTTCTCGTCGACGCAGAGCACCATTGCTCGTTCCGGCGGCGAAACGTAGAGGCCGACGATGTCTCGGACCTTTTCGACGAACAGCGGGTCGGTCGAGAGCTTGAAGGTCTCGGACCGATGCGGTTGAAGGCTGAACGCACGCCAGATCCGGCTTACCGCGCTTTGAGACATGCCGAGCTCGCGCGCCATCGACCGCGTGCTCCAGTGCGTTGCATCGCGCGGCTTCGTTTCGAGCGTCCGGGTGATGACGCGCTCCACCTCTTCGTCTGCGATCGTCCGAGGAGCTCCGGGCCGAGGCTCATCGAGCAGACCGTCGAGACGCTTCATCATGAAGCGCGCCCGCCACCGCATCACCGTGGTGCGGTTCAGCCGCAGCGCGATCCCGACGTGCGTGTTGTTCTTCCCCTCGGCACTGGCCAAGATGATCCGCGCACGCTGGGCCAATCCCTGAGCCGTCTTCGGTCGCCGCGCCCACCGTTCGAGCGCCTCACGCTCCTCCGCCGTGAGCGCGAGGGGCTTGAGCACAGGCGAGTTCTTCATCCCGGTCGTCATCATGACCGTAGATCACGATTGCGCCCAACTGTCACGCTTCTTACGACTCAGGACACTAG
>NZ_JALCYY010000141.1 GCF_022690685.1 Anaeromyxobacter terrae
TCCTCGTCGCCATCGACGAGTACCCGCCGGAGCTCGCCGGCGCGGCGCTGCGCATCTCGGCCGCGCCCGAGGAGGAGCGCCGCCGGTGACGGACGCGGCCGCGCCGGAGGTCCTGGCGGCGCGGCGGCTCGCGCGCCGGCTCGGTGCGCTCGAGGAGGGCGAGGTCCGCGCCCGCGCCGCCGGCCGCGCGCTCGCCTCCGAGGAGCCCGCCGTGGCCGCGGCGCTCCTCGCGGCGCTCGCCCGCGCGCCCGATCCCGGGTCCCGCGTCGCCATCGCCGCGGTCGGCCAGGTGCTCGCGGATCCGGATCCCGAGCTGCCCTACGCGTGGCGCGCCGAGCTCTACGCCGCCGCCGTCGAGCTCGGCCTCGACGAGGTCGCGAGCCTGCTCGTCTCGCCCGCGCCGCTGCGCGCCTACCCCGCCGCGCGCGCTCGCCCCGATCCGCGGCTCGCGGGGCTCTCGCTCGGCCACAAGAAGGCGTTCGCCCGCGGGCGGCGCGATCCCGATCTCCTCGCTCGCCTCGCGGCGGAGGGCGATCCGGCGGTCGTCGTGGAGCTCTTGCGGAACCCGCAGCTCACCGAGCCGTTCGTGGTCCGCATCGCCGCACGCCGCCCGTGCCGCCCGGAGACGCTGCGGCTCCTCTTCGAGTCCCGCTGGCGCACCCGGCCTGCGGTCGCCCGCGCCCTCGCGCGGAACCCCTACGCCGAGCCGGAGGTCGCGCTGAAGCTCGTCCCGTCGCTCCCGGCGCCGGATCTCCGCGCGGTCGGCGAGGATCTCGCGATCCACCCCCTCGTCCGCGCGCTCGCCGAGATGCTCGGCCGGGAGCGATCCGCGCGCGGCGGTGCGTGAAGCTCCGCTGACGAGGCCGCCGCGCGGAGCCCGGTTGATCTGGTCGCGTCACGAGGCGCGCGATGGCGTCGGCGAGCCGGGCACACGACGACCGAGCAGCGCAGGCGGGCCTGGAAGGCCCGTCGAGCAGCGCAGGGAG
>NZ_JALCYY010000142.1 GCF_022690685.1 Anaeromyxobacter terrae
GGTCGCCGCTCCGCTGGCGCCGCGGGGACGCGCGTCCTGCTGGGCACCGGCGAAGGCGCGACCGTACCGCCCGGCCGGTACGCCGGGACGGTCCCACCGCTGCGGCCGCGTGCAGCCGCCGGAGAGGGCACCGCGATGATGGGCGCCGGCCTCACCGGGTGTCCGACCTGTCCCTCGACCATGCGCAGCGGAGGTCCGCCGCGCGGCGGGGCCGGCACGGCGACGCCGGCGCGGCGCGGAGGTGCGGGACGCGTCCTGGGGAAGACCTCCGGGACGCGCGCGGGCGGCACGATCGCGCGGCGGACCGGATGGCCGACGAAGCGAGGCCCCGGCACGAACACCCAGTACGTCACCGCGATGGGCACCGGGTCCACCCACCACGCCACCAGCCCCGGGGGCAGCGGCGCCCATCCGATGAAGCCGCCCCCGACGCGCCAGGCGACCCACGCCGGCGCCCAGGCGTAGCCGGGCACCCAGATCCAGCCCAGCCACGGATCGAAGAGCCAGCGGCCGTAGTGATAGGTCGCCCACGCCCACGGCTCGTCGCTCGACCAGTACCAGCCCTCGACCGTCCAGACCCACTCACCGTCGACGTACGGGCGCCAGTCGGGCCCGGCGTCGACTGGGCGCCATACGCGTCCGTAGCTGCCCGCCACCACCCACTCACCGTACGGCGCGAGCCCCTCCTCGAAGAGCTCGAACGAGACTCCGGCCTGCGCGGCATCCGCACCCGCGCGCACGGGCAGGGCGCCGGCGCCGCACACGAGGACCAGCGCACCGAAGAGCGACCGCCACGTCATGGCCCTGACCTCCCGGCCGCGCGGGCGAGTGCGGCCGCGCTGGCCGCGCCCGCGTGCCGCGACGCCGGGTCGGGGGGACGCCGCGCGGCCTCGGCACGACCTCAGGATCCCGCCGCCGGTGCGCGCGCCGCAACGGAGGAGGTTGG
>NZ_JALCYY010000015.1 GCF_022690685.1 Anaeromyxobacter terrae
CGCTCGCGCACGAGGCGGCGCGGCTCGCCCATGGGCTCTTCTCGCGGCTCGGCGTCGGTCACGTGCGCGCGTTCCGGCTCGGCACGGCGGCGCTCGCCGCAGTGCTCTCCGCGCTCCTCCTCCTCGCCGGTCACGCCCTCGGGGGCGCGGGCGGGGCGGTCCTCGCGCCCCTGCTCTTCTGGCTCGTCCCGCGCCACCTCCACGCCGGCCTCGTCGCCACCCCCGACCTCGCGGCGGCGGCCCTCTGGCTCGCGTCGGCCTGGGCGTATCGCCGCGCGGCTCGCGCGACGGGCGCGGCGGAGCAGCGGACCGCGGCGGCAGCGGCGGGCCTCCTCTTCGGCGCGACGCTCCTTGCGCGCGCCGACGCCTGGATCCTCCTCGCCGCGCTCGGGCTGCACGCGCTCCTCGCACCCCGCGTCTCGCCGCGGGCGGCGGGCGGCGCGGACGCCGGCGACGCGGACGCCGGTGACGCGACTGCGAGGCGACGGCGAGGCGGTCCGCTCGCGGTCGCCGCGATGGCGCTCCTCGGCCCGGCGATCCTCGTCGCGGCCTGGCCGTGGCTCTGGGTGAACCTGCCCGCGCGTCTCGCCGCCGCGCTCTCTCCGGCGCGTACCGCGGCGGAGGCGACCTGGCATCTCGCCGGCGCGCTGACCGCCGGTCGTCACGGGCTCCTCGTCATCGCGCTCACCGTCCCCGCCGCGATCCTCTGGGTCTCCGCGGGAGGGCTCCTCCTGGCGATCGCCGAAGCCGTGCGCGAGGCGCTCCTCCCGGGCGGACGCCGCGGCGTCGAGACCGACGCGAGGGATGCGCTCCTCCTCGCCCTCTGCGCCGTCGCCCCGTTCGCGGCCCGCGCGGCCGGGCTCGCGCCGCTCGGGCCCGGCGTCGGCCCGTGGCTCCCCGCGATGCCCTTCCTCGCGCTGCTCGGCGCGCGCGCGCTCGTCGCCGCCGCCGGGGCGGCGTGGTCCTCGCGCCGCGCGCCGCTCCTCGCGGCGCTCTCGGTGCTCGTCCTCTGGCCGGCGCTCCGCCAGACCGTCCACGCGTTCCCGGCGGGAACTTCGGCCTGGAACGAGCTCGCCGGGGGTGCGCCCGGCGCGGCGTCTCGGGGGCTCCGGCGCCAGGAGGGCGGCGAGGCGGCGGCCGCGGTGCTCGAGACGCTCAACGCCCGGGCGCGGCCGGGCGCGCGGGTCTGGTGGCCGACCACCGGGCCGGAGGCCTTGAGCGCCTGGGTGCGAGACGGGCGGCTGCGCGCGGATCTCCTCCGCGCCGACGGCCCCGAGGGCGCGGACGTCGCGGTCGTCGCGCTCGACGGTGCGAGCCGCGACGACGAGTACAGGATCTGGGCGGCCTTCCGGACGGCGCGCCCGTCGGCCGGCGCCTACCTCGACGAGGTTCCGCTCGTGCTCGTGTACGCGCGCAGCGGCGCGTGGCAGTGACGCCACGCGCCGCTCACGCAGCGTGACGGGCCGGGCCCTCGTCCGGCAGCGGCACGCGGGCGCGCACCACGATGACCGGGCACGGCGCCTCTCGCGCGACGCGCGCGGCGACCGACCCGAGCCGGCGCCCTCCCGGCGCGCTCCGGCCTCGCGCACCCAGGACGAGGAGGTCAGCGTCGCAGTGTCGAGCGAGGCGCAGGATCTCCGTCGCGGGATCGCCCGCGACCACCTCCGCGTTCACCAGCGCCCCGGTCCTCCGCTCCGCCTCGGCCCGCCAGACCGCCACGTCGCGGTGCAGGTCCACGGCGGACATCTCGAACGCCTCGGGGCGCACCTCGCCTTCCGGGACCGCGTGGACGTGAATGAGCCTCAGCTCGGCGCCGCTCCAGCGCGCGAGCTCGGCCGCCTCGACGAGCGCGAGCAGCGAAGCCTCGGAGAAGTCGATGGCGCAGCAGATGCGAGCAGCGACCATCGCAGTCACCTCCCTCCGCCCGGGCTGCCGCGCGCGCCGGCGTCCGGGCCCTACGCGTAGTTCGCCGCCTCTGCGGCGACCTCCCCCGCCTCGCCGGGGACGCGCGCGCGCGCGACGAGCACGGGACAGGGTGCCTCGCGGAGCACGCGCTCCGCGACGGAGCCGAGGATGAACCGGCGGATCCCCTTGCGGCCGTGGGTGCCGAGCACGAGCAGATCCGGTCCGTGCTCGCGGGCCCAGCGCACGATCTCACCAGCCGGATCTCCGACCAGCGTCGCCGTGCTCACCGCCCGCCCGAGGAGCTTCTCCGCGTCCGCCCGCCAGCCGGCGAGCGTGCGCTCCATCTCGTCGGCGGACATCCGTGCGATCTCGGCAGGGGAGATGATCACGTCGGAGGGGTTCGCCGGCGGCGGCACGTGCACGTGAACGAGCACGACCTCCGCGCCGGTTCGCCGCGCCTGCTCCACGGCCTCCGCCAGCGCGAGGCGCGCCGGGTCCGAGAAGTCCACCGCGCAGCCGATCTTCTTCCACTCGCTCATCGCCTGCCTCCTCCTCGCCTCCCTGGGCGGGGTCGGCCACGACGGCCCGATGGGATCGTACGCCTCCCGCGAGGAGCCACGCGCGCCGCGTCGGGTCGCCCCGCTGGCAGGGTCAGGCTGCCCGAGGCTCGCAGCGCCGCACGCCCGCGCCGGACGTGCGAAGCGGCGCCGCGGCCCACCCGAGCGCGCGCCGGGGCGCGCACGCCGGCGCAGAGTTTCGCCGGGAGAGGAGCATGGATGCCGGCGCCCTCGCCGCGCTCGTCGCCGCCGACGCCGCCGTCGCGCTCGGCTCGAGCGAGGACGGCCTCGCGCCGGAGGAGGCGGCGCGTCGCCTGCGCGCACACGGACCGAACGAGCTGCCGGCGGCGCCCAGGCTGTCCGGCTCGCTGCGGATCGTCGCGCAGCTCACCCACTTCATGGCGCTCCTCCTGTGGGCGGCGGGCGCCCTCTCGTTCGTCGCCGGCCTGCCCGAGCTGGGCTGCGATCTTCGCCGTCGTGCTCGTGAACGGCGCCTTTGGCGCATGGCAGGAGCACCGGGCGGAGCGGGCGCTCGAGGCGCTGGAGTCCCTCGTGCCGCGCCGCGCGCGGGTCGTGCGGGCGGGCGCGCCCGTGGAGATCCCCGCCGCGGCGGTGGTCCCGGGCGACGTCCTCGTGCTCGAGGAGGGCGACCGCGTGGCCGCGGACGCTCGCGTCCTCTCCGCGACGCTCCTGCGGCTGGACGTGTCGCTCCTCACCGGCGAGTCGCTGCCGGTGGAGCGCGACGCGCGGCCGTGTCCGCCCGGGCAGGCGATCGCGGACGCGACCTGCCTCGCGCCCGCCGGCGCCACGGTCGCGAGCGGCCGCGCGCGGGCGCTGGTGTTCGCAACCGGCCCCGGCACCGAGCTGGGGCGCCTCGCACGGCTCGCCACCGCGACGCGCCGCCAGCCGTCCACGCTCGAGGTGCAGGTGGCACGGCTCGTCCGCGTCGTGACGGTGATCGCCGTTGGAATGGGGGGCGCGGTGTTCGCGCTCCTCGCCCTCCTCGGCGCGGCGCCGGGCGAGAGTCTCCTCTTCGCCATCGGCATCCTCGTCGCGAACGTGCCCGAGGGGCTCCTGCCGACCATCACCGTGACGCTCGCGACGAACGTCCAGCGGATGGCGCGCCGGCGCGCCCTGGTGCGGCGGCTCTCGGCGGTCGAGACCCTCGGCGCGGTCGACGTCGTGTGCACCGACAAGACGGGGACGCTCACCCGGAACGTCCTCGCCGCGCGGGAGCTCTGGACCTGGGACGGGTCGCTCCCGCTCCCGGGCGGCGGCTCCGGGGGCGACGCGACCCTTGCGCTCTCGGCGGCGGCGCTCGCGAGCGACGCGCGGGGCGGCCCGGGTGCGCACCGCGGCGACCCGATCGACCGCGCGCTCCTCGACGCCGCGCGCGCCGCCGGGCTCGACCCTGACGGGCTCGCGCGCGCGTGCCCGCGTGTCGCTGAGCTGCCGTTCGACGCCCGCCGCCGCCGCGCGACCGCCCTCGTCCGGACCGGACCGGCGCTCGGACCGGCCGCGGCCGCCCCCTGCGCTGCGATCACGAAGGGCGCGCCACGCGCCGTGCTCGAGCGCTGCACCGCCGTGCTCGCCGGCGGCGCTGCCCGGCCGCTCGACGACGCCGCCCGGGCCCGCGTCATCGCGGCCGAGGACGGGCTCGCCGCCCGCGGGCTCCGCGTGATCGCGGTCTCGCTCCGCGCGGGCGGCGCCGAGCTCGCGGCGCTCCCGCTCGAGGCGGTCGAGCGGGACCTCACCCTCCTCGCTCTCTTCGCCTTCGAGGACCCGCCGCGTCCCGGCGTGAGCGAGGCGCTCGCCACGTGCCGCCGCGCCGGCGTCACGGTCACCGTCGTCACCGGCGACCACGCCCTCACCGCTCGCGCGATCGCGGAGGAGGTGGGGCTGTGGAGCGCCGGGGCGCGCGTCGTCGAGGGGCCGGCGCTGGACGCGCTCGACGACCGCGCCGTCGAGGACCTCCTCTCCGCCGGCGCCCCGCTCGTCTTCGCGCGCGCGATCCCCGAGCAGAAGCTGCGCCTCGTCCGCGCATACCAGCGGCTCGGCCGCGTGGTCGCGGTCACGGGCGACGGCGTGAACGACGCGCCCGCGCTGCACGCCGCGCACGTCGGCGTGGCGATGGGCCAGGGCGGGACCGACGTCGCCCGCGCCGCGGCCGACGTGGTGCTGCTCGACGACGACTTCTCGAGCCTCGTGGCGGCCATCGAGGAGGGCCGCGCGACCTTCGCGAACGCCCGCAAGTTCCTCGCCTACGTGCTCACCTCCAACGTCCCCGAGATCGTCCCGTTTCTCGCCATGGCGGCGCTGCGCATCCCGCCCGCGCTCGGGATCCTCCAGATCCTCGCGATCGATCTCGGCACCGACATGCTGCCCGCGCTCGCGCTCGGCGCGGAGCCGCCCGAGCCAGGCGCCATGCGCGTGCCGCCGCGGCCGCGCGCGCGCCGGCTCCTCGACGCGGCGGTCCTCCTGCGCGCCTACGGCGTCCTCGGGCTCGCGGAGGCCGCGGCGTGCATGGCCGCCTTCGCGGGCGTCTGGCATGGCGCAGGCCTCTCGCTCGGGGAGCTCCAGGCCGCGACGCCCGCGCTCCTCGCCCACACGGCGCCCGCCGCGCTCGCCGCCACGGAGCGGACGGCGACCACCGCTGCGTTCGCCGCGATCGTCTGCTGCCAGGTGGGTAACGTCCTCGCCTGCCGGTCCGAGCGCGAGCCCGCCCTCCGCGCGCACCGTCCCGGGCCGCTCCTCCTCGCCGGGATCCTCGCGGAGCTGCTGCTCCTCGCGGCCATCGTGTACGCGCCACCCCTCCAGGCGGTGTTCGGGACCGCTCCCCTCCCCGCGGGAGCGTGGCCGTGGCTCGCCGGCTGCGCGCCGGCCATGCTCGCCGTCGATGCGCTCGCCAAGCGGGCGAGGCGGCGGGCGGGGGCCATCCGCGCCACAGCGCGCGGCCCCCAGCGGGCGAACCCAACGTCCGGCATTGCCGGCCTCCCGCCGCGGCGGGAGGCTCGAAGGCGTCAGGGCACGCGACGCGGGAGGTCGCCATGAAGCTCACGCTCAGCGTCATCAAGGCGGACGTCGGATCGATCGGAGGCCACCTCGCGCCCTCCCCCGAGCTCGTCGCAGCGGTGGAGCGCCACGTGCGCGAGGCCGGGAGGGAGCTCCTCCTCGACGTCCACGTCGGCCACACGGGCGACGACATCGCGATCCTCATGACCCACCGGAAGGGCACGGGAGACGCGGGCATCCACCGGCTGGCCTGGGATGCGTTCGTGGCCGGGACGGAGGTCGCGCGCGCGCAGGGGCTCTACGGCGCCGGACAGGATCTCCTCAAGGACTCCTTCAGCGGGAACGTGCGCGGGATGGGGCCGGCCGTCGCCGAGATGGAGTTCGAGGAGCGCGCCGCCGAGCCGTTCCTCCTCCTCGCCGCCGACAAGACCGACCCCGGCGCGTTCGACCTCCCGCTCTACCTCGCCTTCGCCGACCCGATGAACACCCCGGGCCTCCTCCTCGCGCCGCGGATGACGAAGGGGTTCCGGTTCGTGGTGATGGACGTGCAGCACACCACGCAGGATCGCGTCATCGAGCTCGACGCGCCCGAGAGCCTCTACGACCTCGCCGTGCTGCTCCGCGACCCGGAGCGGTTCGTCGTCGAGTCGATCTGGTCGCGGGCGAGCGGGGCGCAGGCGGTCGCGGTCGCGACGTCGCGCCTCCACAACATCGCCGGCAAGTACACGGGCAAGGACGACCCGGTCATGCTCGTCCGCTGCCAGATGGACTTCCCCGCCACGGGCGAGGTGCTCGCGCCCTTCCACCTCGGCCACCTGGTCGCGGGCGGGATGCGCGGCTCGCACCAGATGCCGCTCATGCCCGTGACGCTCGGGTCCTCGGTGAGCTTCTTCGACGGGCCGCCGGTCGTCACCTGCGCGGCGTTCTCGGTCCGCAACGGCAAGCTCGCCGGCCCGGTGGACGCGTTCGCCCATCCGTTCTGGGACACCGTGCGCCGCGAGGTGGCGGAGGCCGCCATCCGCATCCGCCGGCAGGGCTTCGTGGGCGCGGCGATGCTCCCGATGTCCGAGCTCGAGTACACCGGGATCGTCGAGAAGCTCGGGGAGCTCGAGAAGCGCTTCCGCGTCCGGGCGGGGGCGTGATGCCGAACGCCCCCCTGTCCGCGGCGTCCCTCCGGCCGCGCGGCTTCGCGCGCGAGATGGCGTTCGAGACGACCGCCGAGCTCGAGGATCTGGAGGGACCGCTCGGGCAGGCGCGCGCGACCGAGGCGCTGCGCCTCGCCGTCTCGCTCGCCGGCGAGGGCTACAACGCCTACGTGATGGGGCCGCCCGGCGCGGGGAAGCGCACGTTCGTCATGCGCATGCTCGGCCGCGCCGCGCTCGACGCGCCCACGCCCTCGGACTGGTGCTACCTGAACGGCTTCGCCGATCCGCGCCGGCCCCGGCGCGTCGAGCTGCCGCCCGGGCGCGGACGCGAGCTGCGCGCGGACCTGGATCGCCTCGTCGCCGAGCTGCGCGACGCCCTGCCCTCCGCCTTCGAGAGCCGCGACTACCGCGCCCGCGTCCAGATCCTCGAGAAGGAGCGGGACGAGGCGCGAGAGGAGCCGATCGACGAGGTCCGCCGCCGCGCCGACGCGCGCGGCATCGCGCTGCTGCACGGGCCGATCGGGTTCGCGTTCGCGCCCGTGAAGGAGGGCGAGATCATCGGGCCGGACGCGTTCCATACCTTGCCCGAGGAGGTGCAGGAGCGCCTTCGGAACGACATCGGGGAGCTGCAGAACCAGCTCGCGGAGGTGCTGCGGACGATGCCGGACCTCGAGCGGCGGCATCGCGAGCGCGTGAAGGAGGTGAACGACGACGTGACGGTGCGCGCGGCCGCGGCGCTCCTCCACGAGCTGCGGCGACGCTACGCGGACGTGCCGGCGGTGCTCGAGCACCTCGACGCGGTCCAGCAGGACCTGGTCGAGCGCGTGCACGAGCTGTTCGCGGCCATCGAGGGCGCGGTCGAGCTCCCTGCCGCCCTGCGCAAGCTCCTCGCGGACACGCCCGTGCTCCGGCGATACGTCGCGAACCTCCTCGTCGAGCACGCCGGGCACGGCGGCGCGCCCGTCGTCCACGAGGACCTCCCGTCGCTCTCGAATCTCTCGGGGCACGTGGAGCACCACGCGCACATGGGCACCCTCGTCACGGACTTCACCCTCGTGCGGGCCGGCGCGCTCCACCGCGCCAACGGCGGCTACCTCGTGCTCGACGTCCGCAAGCTCCTCGTGCAGCCGTTCTCCTGGGACGCGCTCAAGCGCGCGATCCGGGCGCGCGAGATCCGCATCGACCCGCCGGAGCGGCTGCTCGGGGTGATGGGCACCTCGACGCTCGAGCCCGAGCCGATCCCCTTGCACGTGAAGGTGGTGCTCCTCGGGGACCGCGTGCTCTACCAGCTCCTCTCGCTCCTCGACCCGGAGTTCTCGCAGCTCTTCAAGGTGGAGGTGGACTTCGAGGACGAGCTCCCCCGCGATCCCGAGCTCGATCGCGACTTCGCGCGCTTCGTGGCGACGATCGCCCGGCGCGACGGGCTGCCGCCGTTCGATCGCGGCGCGGTCGAGCGCGTCCTGCATGAGGCGACGCGCCGCGCGGGCGACTCGACCCGGATCACGGCCGATGCGGGCGCGATCCACGATCTCGTGGCCGAGGCGGCGCACGCGGCCGCTGGCGAGGGCCGCGCCACCGTGACGGCCCGCGACGTGCGCGCCGCGGTCGACGCGCAGGAGCGCCGCGCCGGACGGCTCCGCGACCGCGTCGACGAGGAGATCCGCCGCGGCACGCTCCTCGTCGAGACGGCCGGGACGCGCGTCGGACAGGTGAACGGCCTCTCCGTGATGATGACCGGCCGGCGCGCCTTCGGGCGCCCGAGCCGGATCACCGCGCGGATGCGCCTCGGGCGCGGCGAGGTGCTGGACATCGAGCGCGAGGTGGAGCTGGGCGGGCCCATTCACTCCAAGGGCGTGCTCATCCTGGCGGGCTTCCTGGGCGGGCGCTACTGCGGGGCGGCGCCGCTCGCGCTCGCGGCCACGCTCGTGTTCGAGCAGTCGTACGGCGGGGTGGAGGGCGACAGCGCCTCCTCGGCGGAGCTGTACGCGCTGCTCTCGGCCATCTCGGGCGTCCCGCTGCGCCAGTCGCTCGCCGTCACGGGGTCCGTCGATCAGCTCGGCAACGTCCAGGCCGTGGGGGGCGTCACCGAGAAGGTGGAGGGGTTCTTCGAGGTGTGCCGCGCGCGCGGGCTGCGCGGCGACGAGGGCGTCCTCGTGCCGGCCTCGAACGTGCCGCACCTCGTCCTCCGCGACGAGGTCCTCGCCGCCATCGAGGAGGGAAGGTTCCAGGTGTACCCCGTCGCGACGATCGACCAGGGCATGGAGCTCCTCTCGGGCCTTCCGGCCGGGGCACCGGACGCGAAGGGCGCGTTCCCGCCGGACTCGTTCAACGGCCGCGTCGCCGCCCGGCTCGCCGAGCTCGGCGCCGCGGCGCGCGCGTTCGCCACGGGGGGCGAGCGCAACGGCCAGGGCGGGCGCTCCCGCTGACGCCCCGAGCGAGCGGTGAGCCGCGCGCGAGCGCGCTCCGGCGCGCCCCGCCCGCGTGTGGCTGCGACGCACCGCCCGATGGCGTCCCTGCGAACGGACGCACAGTCTCTGCCCGAGTCCCGCGAACGCGCGGGCCGCGCGCGCCGCGGGCCCCGGAGGCTCGCCATGTTCGACAAGGTCACGGGACGCAGGCGGTTCGCGACGGTGGTCGGCGCCGTCGCGGGCACGGCGGTCCTCGGCGGAGGCGCGAGCGCTGCCGCGGCGGTGAAGCACGCGAAGGCCGACGCGCACCGCAAGCTCGCCACGGTGCCCTGGCCCTACGTCACGCTCGATCCGGATCGCGTCGCCTCGCGCGCGTTCTCCGCGTATGAGCAGGGTCACTGCATGTTCGGCGCCTTCGACGCGCTCGTCGGCTCGGTCGCCGACAAGCTCGGCGATCCCTACGCGAGCTTCCCGTTCGACGTCATGAAGTACGGCGCGGGAGGTGTGAACGGCTGGGCGACGATCTGCGGGGCGCTGAACGGCTCCGCGGCAGCGTTCGAGCTGCTCTCGAGGGAGCCGGGCCCGCTCGTGGACGCGCTGTTCGGCTGGTACGAGCGCGAGCCGCTGCCCGACCTCGTGCTCAAGACCGCCGCCCATCCGAACGTCCAGTCCATCGCAGGATCGCCGCTCTGCCACACCTCCGTGTCCCGCTGGTGCGAGACCTCCGGGAAGAAGTCCTTCAGCGCCGAGCGGAAGGAGCGCTGCGGAATCCTCACCGCGAGCGTCGCTCGCCGCGCGGCGGAGCTGCTCAACGCGCAGGCGGCGAAGCGGCCGCTGCCGGTGACCTCCGCCTCGGCGGGAGCGGGCTGCGCCAGGTGTCACGAGGAGGGCGGCTCGCTCGAGGACACCCGCTCGAAGATGGACTGCCAGGGCTGTCACTTCCACCTCGGAGGGGAGCACCCGTCGCTCTGACGCTCCCCCGCCCGCGCCCCCTGCCGCTGGACGCGACGGATCGGGGGAGACGTGCTAGACCTCGTCGCTCGTGGGGAGGCTGCCTTGAGGATCCTGGCCTTCGCGATGGGACACGCGATCCGCGCCGACGACGGCGCCGGGCTCGCCGTTGCGCACGGGCTCGACGCGCTCGTCCCGGGCCTCGAGGTGCTCGAGGTCCCGGAGCTCCTCCCCGAGCACGCGGAGGCCGTCGCGACGGTCGACGGCGTGCTCTTCCTCGACGCATCGGTGGCCGGGACACCCGGCGACGTGCGCGCCGCGCGGCTCGTCCCGCGTCCCGCCCGCGAGGCGATCCTCCACTCGCTCACGCCCGAGGAGATCCTCGGCCTCGCCCGCGCCCTCTTCGGCCACGCCCCGCCCGGCGCGCTCGTCACCATCGCCGGCCGCGACTTCGCGTTCGGCGAGGCGCTGTCGCCCGAGGTCGAGGCCGCGCTGCCGCTCGCGCGCGAGAAGGCGCGCGAGATGGCCGCCGGGTTCTAGGGGCTGGCCGAGGGCTCGGACGCCGCCGCCGTGACGGGGAGCGGCGCGGGCGTCTCGATCGCCCGGCCGTCCGCGGAGTGCCAGCCGTCGTCGCGGCGCTCGAACACGCGCCGCTGCACCGTCCGGAAGGCCCCGCCGTCGAAGCTCCGCACCGCGAGGACGATCCGCGGGCCGTCCACCTCCAGCCAGTTGTAGGAGTTGGGCTCGTCGCGGAGGCGGACCGAGGTGGCGGTGCCGGCGTGGAACGCGAGGATGGATCGCGCGAGCCGCTCCACCGGGTGCTCGACCTCGCCGTTCGCGAGCCGGTGCAGGTGACCGGTGAGGAGGACCTCGAGGTGGCACTCCGCGAGCGCGCGAAGCGCCCGGCCGCTCCGGCCGACGAGGCGCAGCCGCGGGCGGTCCGCGGGCGCCGCGAACGGGTGGTGCGCCACGAGCACGTGCAGGCGGCCTGCCCCCTCGCCGCAGAAGCGGCGCCGCAGATCCTCGATCTGCGCGAGCGAGATCCGTCCCTCCTTCCAGGTCAGCGAGCGCGCGGTCGAGACGCCCGCCACGTACAGCGCGTCGTCGGCGTACACCGGCGAGAGGTCCGGGGTGACGATGCGCGTGTACCGCCCGAGCGGCGAGAGGAAGCGGCGCGCGACGTCGTAGAGCGGCACGTCGTGGTTGCCCGGCACGACCACCCGCGGCGCGGGGATCCGGTCGAGGAAGGCGCGCGCGGCCCGGAACTGCGCGGGGCGCGCGCGCTGGGTGAGGTCCCCGCTCACCGCGACGACCGTCGGGCGGAGGTCGGCGAGATCGGCGAGGAGCGCCTCCACGACACGCGGCTCCTCGCGCCCGAAGTGGAGGTCCGACAGGTGCGCGACCGTCCTCACGGAGCGAGGACCCGGAGCGCGCCGGGGCGGATCCGGTAGCGGATGGGCGGGCGCAGCGCGATCACCTCGCCGTCCACCGAGACCGCGAGCCGGCGGTGGTGCGACTCGATGGCGAGGCTCGCGACCTCGAGCGCCTCGACGTCGCGGCCCGGATCGACCTTGTCCACGAGCGCCCGCGCGGCGAGGCGGAGCAGGCCGAGACGCGTGGGGGCGGTCGCGACGTACACTCCGAGGATGCCTCGGTCGAGCGCCTCGCGCCGCTGGGTCGCGACGAGCGCCGTGTCGTAGCGGTTGTTGCCGACGAAGACGAACGGCGTGCGGCGGGGCCCGGCTCCGCCAGACCAGCGGATGCGCACCGACAGCGGGCGGAGCCGCACGAGCACGCGCAGCGCCGCCCACGCCATCGCGAGCCCCTTGCCGAGCCACCTCCCGAGGCGGCGACGGGCGCGCTCGCGCTCGCGGACCGCGTGCGGGTAGACGCCGATCGACGAGTTGTTGACGAAGACCCGGCCGTTCACCTCGGCGACGTCCACCCGGCGAGGCGCGCCCGAGGCAATGACGCGGGCGGCGCCCTCGAGGTCCGCGGGGATCCCCAGGTCCTTCGCGAAGTGGTTCAGGGTCCCGAGCGGCAGGACGCCGAGCGGCGTGTCGGAGCCGGCGAGCGCCCCCGCCACCGCGCTCACGGTGCCGTCGCCCCCCGCGGCGACCACCACGTCCACCGCGTGATCCTCGGCGGCAGCGCGCGCGACCGCGCCGAGGTCGCCCGTGCTCGCCCGGATCTGCGCCTCGGCCCCCGCGGCCGAGAGCGCCGCCCGCAGCCGCTCGGCGACATCCTCCCCGCCCGCGCTCCCCGCGCTCGCGTTCAGCACCACGACGCACCGCCGCGGCGGCGAGCGGGCCACCGCCGGCTCCGCGGGCGCTCGCACGCCCGTCTCGGGATGCTGTGCAGCGGACGTCACGCTCGAAAGGTAGCGCGTCCCCCGCCGCGAGGCGGTCGCCGCGGCGTCCTGCCGCCGCGCTCAGCGCACCTCGCGTCCGAGCGCGAGCAGGAGCTGCGCGCGCGTGCTCGACACGGACTGCTCGGCCTGGACCCGCTGTCCGGCCGCGGCCGTCGCGGCCACCTGGGCGTCGCCGAGCTCGATGATGCTGCCCGCGCCGGCCTGGTAGCGCCCCTCTGCGAGCCGGAGCCGCTCGCGGGCGTTCACGAGCGCCTCGCCGGCCGCGTCCAGCGCCGCGCGCGCCGCCTGCACCGCCGCGCGCGCCTGCTCGACCTCGACCCGGACCTGCTGCCGGAGCACGTCCGTCTGCGCCTCCGTCGCCCCGAGGTTCGCGTCGGCCTCGCGAGTCTGCGCGCGGGTGAGCCCGCCCTGGAAGATCGACCAGCCGAGCGTCAGCGTGGCGTTCCAGCCTCGATCGAGGTTGTCGAGCGCCGGGCCGATCCCCGTCACCGCGGCGCCCGCCGACAGCGTGGGGAGCCAGCCGGCCCGCGCCGCGTCGCGCGCGAGGACGTCCGAGCGCGCCTGGCTGCCGAGGGCGGCGAGCTCGGGCCGCGCCGCGAGCGCCTCCGCGAGGAGCGGATCGACCGGCCCGTCCTCGCCGGGAACCGCCGGGAGCGCGCCGTCGCCGAGGTCGAAGTCGGCCCCGCGATCGATCCCCATCGCCTGGACGAGCTGCGCGCGCGTGACGACGTAGTCGTTCCCGGCGCGGATGAGCGCCACCTGGGCGTTGGCGCGGTCGGCGCGGGCCTGGGCGAGGTCGATGGCCGGGCGCGTGCCCACCTGCACGAAGGCCTCCACCTGGCGGAGGTGCGCCTCCTGGTTCGCGAGCGTGTCCTCCGCGACGCCGACGAGATCGCGCGCCGCCCGCGCGGCGAACCACGCGGTCCGGGCCTGCGCCACGATCTGCTGCTCGGTCGCGCGCGCCGTCGACCGCTGCGCCTCGGCGCTCGCGCCGGCGGCGCGCCAGCGCTCGAGCTGAGGCACGTCGACGAGCGCCTGCCGCGCGGAGGCGCCGGCGCTCCAGGTCGTCGTGGCCGTAGTGAATCCGAGCCCGCTCGCCGCGCTCCCGCCGGACGCCGAGCCCGAGCCCCCGCGCCGCTGGACCTGGCCCTCGAGGTCGACCTGCGGCAGGAGCGGCGCGAGCGCCTGGTCGGTTCGAGCGCCGGCCGCATCGGTCGTGGCCCGCACCTGGCGCAGCCGCGGCTGGTGCTCGAGCGCGGTGCGGACCGCCTCGTCGAGGGTGATGACGTCGCGGGGCGCGACGGCGGGGCCGGGCGCGGGAGGCGGCGCCGCTGGCCCGGGGGTCGCCGGCGGCGAGGCGGGCCGGGCCTCCTGCGCGCGGGCGGGGGCCGCCGCGAGGACCGCGAAGACCGCGAGGAGCGGGGCGACGACGGTGAGTCTCATTCGAACCTCAGCGCCTGGATCGGATCGAGCCGCGACGCGCGGAACGCCGGGTAGAGGCCGAAGCCCACGCCGACGAGGCCGCTGAACCCGACCGCGATGAGCACGATGTCCGCGCGGAAGAGGACGGGCCAGCCGAAGCTCACCGCGAGCCGCCACGCGACGACGAGCCCCAGCGCCACGCCGATGACGCCGCCCGCGATCGACAGCGTGAGCGCCTCCGCGAGGAACTGCAGGAGGATGTCGCGGGCGCGCGCGCCGACCGCCATCCGCACGCCGATCTCGCGCGTCCGCTCGGTGACCGACACGAGCATGATGTTCATGATCCCGATGCCGCCGACGAGGAGGGACACCGCCGCGATCGCCGCGAGGAGCGTCGTGAGGGTTCGCGCCCCCTCCTGCTGGGCGCTCGCCGCCTCGGCGAGGTTGCGGATGGAGAAGTCGTCGTCCGCGCCGGGCTGCAGCCGGTGACGGTCGCGCAGCAGCGCGCGGATCTGGGACTCGGCGCGCACGGTGTCGGCCTGGCTCGCCGCGCCGACGAACACCACCCCCGAGACGACGTTCTTGAGCCCGCCCTGGATCTTCGCGAGGTAGGTCGAGGACGGCATGAACACCGCGTCGTCGAGGTCCTGCCCGCCCGGCGACTGCCCCTTCGCCTCGAGCACTCCGACCACCTGGAACGGCACGTTCTTCACGCGGACCTGGTGGCCGACCGGGTCCGCTCCCGGCCCGAAGAGCCGGTCGGCGACGGTCTTCCCGAGCACGAGCACCTTCGTGCCCGCGTCGACGTCGGAGGCGCTGAAGTTCTCACCCCTCACCGCCGCCCAGTTCCGGATGACGAAGTAGTCCGGGGTCGTGCCGTTGACGGCGGTGGTCCAGTTGAGGTCCTCGTAGATCAGCGACGCGACGGAGCGGAGGATCGGCGCCGCCCCGCGGACCACCGGGAGCTCGGTCTGGATCGCGCGGACGTCGTCCCAGGTGATCGTGGGCAGGCTGCCGAACCCGCCGAACGCGCCGCCCGAGGTGGAGGCGCCCGGGAGGATGATGAGCATGTTCGAGCCCATCGCCTCGAAGGTCTTCTGCACCCGCGCGTTCGCGCCGTCGCCGATGGCGACCATCGCGATGACGGCGGACACGCCGATGACCACGCCGAGCGTGGTGAGGAACGAGCGCATCTTGGAGCGCCGCAGCGCCCGCAGCGCGATCCGGATCGTCTGCAGGAGGTTCACGACTCCACCCTCCCCTCCACCGCTTCGTGCGGCCTCGGCGGCGGCGGCACCGCCGGACGCGGGATGCGCCGCTCGTCCGAGAGCACGCGCCCGTCGCGCATGACGAGGACGCGCGCGGCGTACTCCGCGATGTCGTGCTCGTGGGTGACGAGCACGACGGTGATCCCGGCATGCCCGAGCTCCTGCAGGAGCGCCATCACCTCCACGCTCGTGCGGGAGTCGAGGTTGCCGGTGGGCTCGTCGGCGAGCAGCACGCGCGGCCGGTTCACGAGCGCGCGGGCGATGGCGACGCGCTGCTGCTGCCCGCCGGAGAGCTGGTTCGGCAGGTGGTCGGCGCGGTCGGCGAGCCCGACCCGCTCGAGCGCCTCCTTCGCGCGCGCGTGCCGCTCGGCGGTCGAGATCCCGGCGTAGAGGAGCGGCAGCTCGACGTTCTCGAGCGCGCTCGTGCGCGCGAGCAGGTTGAAGTTCTGGAAGACGAAGCCGAGGGTGCGGTTGCGGATCGCGGCGAGCGCGTCGTTCGGGAGGCGCGAGACGTCCTGGCCCTCGAGCAGGTAGCGGCCGCGCGTCGGGCGGTCGAGGCAGCCGAGGAGGTTCATGAGCGTCGACTTGCCCGAGCCGGACGCGCCCATGACCGCCACGAACTCGCCCTCCTCGATGGTGAGCGTCACGCCCTGGAGCGCGCGCACCTCGACGTCCCCCATGACGTAGGTCCGGGCGACGTCCTCGAGCCGGATGAGCGGAGGAGCTTCCACGCGCGCTCCTAGAACGGCCCGCGCCGGCCGCCGCCGGGGAACCCGCCGCCCGGCGCGCTCCCGCTGCGCGTCGCCTGCGCGTCCGTCACGAGCTCGTCGCCCGGCTGGACCTCGCCCTTCACGAGCTCGGTCAGGGAGCCGTCGGAGACCCCGAGCACCACCGGCACCTGCACCGGCCGGCCGTCGCGCACGACCCACACGCTCCGGTCGGCGCCGCGCCCCCCGCCGCGACCCGGGCCCGCGCCCCGGCTGCCGATCGCGCCCTGCCCGGCCGCGCCGCCCGGCGTCGCCGCGGCGGCGTTCCCGCTTGCGCCCCCGTTCGCCCGCTCGGGCTGCCCGAACCCCGGCGGCGGACGAAAGCGGAGGGCGGCGTTCGGGAGCCGCACCACGTCGTCCTTCTCCGCGTAGACGAACGTGACCGTCGCGGTCATGCCCGGCTTGAGCTTCAGGTCGCCGTTCGGCACGTCCACCACCGCGTCGTAGGTGACGACGTTCTGCACCGTCTGCGGCGCGTTCCGCACCTGCCGCACCGACCCGGAGAAGACCTCGCCGGGGTAGGCGTCCACCGTGAACGTCGAGGTCATCCCCGCGCGGAGCCGCCCCACGTCCGCCTCGGCGACGTTCGTGTCCACCTGCATCTTCGCGAGGTCCTCTGCGATGACGAAGAGCGTCGGCGCCTGAAGCGACGCGGCGACGGTCTGGCCGACGTCCACGTTGCGGGAGATGACGACGCCGTCGGTGGGCGAGGCGATCTGGGTATAGGCGAGGTTGACCTCCGACTGGTGGAGCGCCGCGCGCGTCTGCGCGAGGGTCCCCTGCGCGGCCTGGACGCCGGCGCGGGCGCCGTCGGCGTTGGCGCGCGCGGTGTCGAGATCCGCCCCGGCGATGAGGTTCTTCGCCGCGAGCTCCTCCGCGCGCCGGAGCTGGCGGTCCGCGTCCGCCGCCTGCGCCCGCGCCTTCGCGAGGTTCCCCTCCGCCGCGACGGTGTTCGCGCGTGCCTGCTCCACCGCCGCCTGGAAGAGCGCCGGATCGATGCGGGCGATGATCTGGCCCTTCTTCACCGGCGTGTTGAAGTCGGCGAAGAGTCCCGCGACCCGCCCCGAGACCTGGCTGCCGACCTGGACCGTGACGAGCGCCGACAGCGTGCCCGTGGCGGTGACCTTCGCGACGATGCGGCCGCGGTCCACCCGCGCCGTCTCGAGCCTGGGCTCGCCGTTCGCGACCCCCGCCCGCCAGCGCCAGATCCCGCCCGCGGCGATGAGGACCGCGAGCGCGGCGGCGACGAGGATGAGGGTCTTGCGGCTCATGTACGCTCCCTGGAGCCGGCCCCCGACGCCGCCCCGGAACCTGAACCCGCGACGCCCCGGAACGTTACGCCGCCCGTGCGCGAGGCACGCGGGCGCGGCCTCGGCCGCTTGGGGCTGCGCCGCGGAGACTCCCAGGGCGAGCGCCCGCCGAGCGCCGGCCTCGCCGCAACGCCAGCCCCGAGCGACGTGACTAGCCTCTGGCGAAGGCGCGGCCGCAATCCCTCCCCGCGCCCGGAGGAGGCACACATGGCAACGGCGATGCCGGTGATCTCGACCTGCGAGGTGTCGAGCTGCTTCTACAACGCGGGCAAGATGTGCCACGCGCCCGCCATCAACGTCGGGAGCGACCACGCGCTCTGCGACGCGTTCATGGCGGACAGCAAGGGGCGTCACAGCGCCCGCAAGGACGTCGGCATGGTGGGCGCCTGCCACATCGAGGAGTGCAAGTTCAACGACGCGATGACCTGCTCCGCCTCGGCGATCGTGGTGCTCGGCCACAGCGGGCACGCGGACTGCGGGACGTACCAGCACCGCTGAGGGGCGCGCCGGCAGGGTCCGTCCCGAGAGACGAGCGCCCGGCTCGCTCTACTGCCGCCGGGCCGCCGTCCGCTTCCGTGCTAGGATGCCGCCGCCGCTTGACTCTCGCGGCGGCGGTCTTATGAAAAGGACCGTCAGTTCGCAGATTTGGGGGCGAACTGGTTTCGACGGAGGACGGAAGGCGACTGGTGCGCGCCGTGGTTGGTCAGCAGGCCACGTAAAAAGCCGACCAAGCAGAAACGCGAACGAGCCCATGGCTCTCGCGGCCTAAATATAGGCCGTGCGTTCCCCCGGAAGCGCCGGGTACCGGGTGTGAACGTCAGCTCCGGCTGGACCTTGGTGGGAGGCGAGCCGCCTTACCGAGGTCGAGATCAAAGGGCGAGAACGTGAGCGGTTGCAGGCCCGGAGGTTGCCGTTCACGTATTCACTCCGGGATACGCGCGTAGGACCTGTCACTGGAAGTCTTTCGGACCCGGGTTCGATTCCCGGCGCCTCCACTTCAAGCTCCCGTCCTCGGGAGCTTTTTTCGTCCGGTAGCAAACCGGTGGCAAGGCCGTGTTACCGAGGGCCTGACTTCGAGGACTTGGGCGTTCGAGGCGCCATGCACCTCGACACCGGGTCGTACACTCTCGGTGATTCACGTCGTGAGCTGAACCCGAACTGGAGAGCGATTGAGCGAGAAGGAAGCAGGCATCGAGGTGCAGGGCCGCATCGAGGAGTCGAGCGGCGGCATGTACCGCGTGAAGCTGGATCAGGGACCGGTCGTGCTGGCGTATCCGTCGGGGAAGATGAAGCGGTTCCACATCCGCATCATCACCGGCGACCGCGTGAAGGTGGAGCTGTCGCCGTACGACCTCACGCGCGGGCGCATCACGTATCGGGACAAGTAGCGCCGAGCAGCCGCCCTGGCATCGCAGCTCGCCAGCGCTCGCGGCGCGGTCATCGGTCTCTGGGATACTCCGCCGACCGGATCTCGCAGAGGTACGCTCGGTGAGGCACGGACCCGCTGATCGGGTCGATCGCCCCGTTCCCGATCATGAGGTTGTAGTTCGCGCCGTCGGGACTGAACGGCTCGTAGCCGGGCGCCCCCACGTCCGGGCACGGCTGCCACCAGCCGTGCTGCCCGCAGACCACGTTCGGCCGCAGGGCATCGTTCAGCCGCGCCCGCGCCCGCACGCTGCCGTCGGGCGTCTCGATGCTGACCCAGTCGCCAGCCGCGATCCCCCGTTTCGCCGCGGCACTGGGATGCAGCTCGACCTCGGGGTCCATCGCCTTGCGCCGCAGGCTGGGAAGCGCACGGTGCTGGCTCTCGCAGAACAGGGTGTGCTTGGTGCACGTGAGGATCAGCGGATAGCGCTCCACGAGATCCGGACGGGACGCCGGACCCACCAGCGGCTCGTGGTACTCCGGCAGCGGCGGATAGCCGTGTGCGAGCAGGGTCTCCGAGTACAGCTCGATCTTGCGCGTGGGCGTGTTGAAGCCCAGCGGGACACCGTCGACCTCGTCGGCGAACTTGCGGTAGCGCGTCTCGAGCGCGACGCGCGCACCCTCGGGGTGGTCGCGCAGCCAGTCGAGCGAGAGGCCCGAGGGCGCCAGCTGGTGGCGGTAGGCCGCGTCGATGTTCCCCTCCCAGAAGTGGTCGCCGAGACCGAGACCGACGGCGAGGTCGAAGACGATCTCGGTATCGGAACGAGCCTCGCCGGGGGGCGCGGCTACGGGCCGGCGGAGCTGGACCAATGACTGCGCCTCGGGGCTCACCTCGAAGCCGAGCTTGAGCGCCTCGCGCTCGAATCCGCTCGCCACCGGCAGGACGACGTCGGCGAGCTCCGACGTGGGGTTCATGAACAGGTCCGCGTGGACGTAGAAGTCGAGCGCGGCCAGCGCCTCGCGCCCGCGCAGGACGTCGCCGTGCGACAGCAGGAGGTTGGCGCCGAATCCGACGAGGCCTCGCACCGCGTAGGGCTTCCGGTCGATGATGCCGCGGTACAGCTCGTCGGTCGTCGCGAACCCCCACCGCGCCGGGCCGAGCGGGCGTTCCGCAACGCCGAGCCCCACGGCGGGGCGCTCCGGCGGTGGTGGTCCCTCGATCCCGACGCCGGGGGTGGGGACTGCGGGGAAGAGCACGTTGCCCCCCTGTGCATCGAAGCTGCCCGTCAGCACGGAGAGCTGCGCGATCGCGCGTGCGATCTGGGTCGAGTTCGTCTGCATCTCGACGCCGCTCCACGCGTAGTACGCGAGGGGCCTCGCCTCCCACAGGAGCCGCGCTGCGTGCTCGACCTCACCTCGTTCGACGCCGGTGATCGACTCCACTCGCGCCGGCGTATAGGCGCGGCAGCGCGCGGCCGTGAGATCGAAGGCGGTCCGGCAGCGCACGCTGCCCGTCGGCGTCTCCAGCGCGTGCTCGCCGAACAGGGCGAGGTCCGCGGAGTCGACCTCGTACCGTCCACGGGCGGGATCGTAGATGGCGGGGCGGCCGGCCCGGTCCCAAGCCACGTAGCGTCCCGGGTCCCCGCCCTCCGAGAGGTCGGCCTCGGTGAGGAGGCGGCCCGTATCCGAGCGGACGAGCAGCGGGCCGTTCGTCCACTCACGTATGAACGGCTCGTCGAACCAGCCACGCTCGATCATCACGCCAGCGATCCCCAGGGCGAGCGCGGCGTCAGTGCCCGGGCGCACCTGCAGCCACGCGTCGGCCCGCCGAGCCGGTTCGGTGCGCCGGGGGTCGACCACGACGAGGCGTGCCCCGCGCTTCTGCGCCGCGATGGTCGCGGTCGCATGGCTGAGCCGCGCGTGGTTGGGGTTGTAGCCCCAGAAGAGGATACAGCCGGCGTTCTCGAGGTCGGGCAGGTACCGTCCGGGCACGGGCGCGCCGAACGTATAGCCCGTCGCGAAGTACCGGCCCCAGCCGCACAGCTCCATCGCGCCGACGAGGTTCGGGCTGCCGAAGGTGCGCATCAGCCGTTCGACCCAGGCCATCGAGTCGTCCGACGCCGAGGTCGAGGGCGAGACCAGGCTGAATGCGACGCTTTCGGGCCCGGACTCCGCGGCGAGCGCGCGGAGCCGCGACGCGGTGAGCTCCAGCGCTTCGTCCCAGCCGATTCGCCGCCAGCCCGGGTCGGGATCGCCCTTCGGACGCGTGCGCTTCAACGGGTATTTCAGGCGGTCGCGGTGATAGACGAGCTCCGGCGCGGCCCGGCCCTTCGCGCAGAGCGCCTGGCCTGTGGGATGCGACGGGTCGGGATCGAGGCGGACGAAGCGCCCCTCCTCGACGGTCGCGATCGCGCCGCAGCGCGAGACGCACAGCGCGCAGTACGTGGAGACGCGCTCCGATGTCGTGACGCCGGCCGCCATCGTCTGTGCCCCTGGGCCGTGATGCTGCTACTGGATATGCACCTCGGGGTGCTGGCCCGGAAGCGTGCGCCTCCGCCGGCGCACCTAGAACCTGGTAATGCGATCAGCATCGCTGGCGCGGCGGCCTGGCTGCCCTTCCTGGGTCCGAGCCCCGAACGGATTACGGTGCAGGCCGCGCCAGCGCGAACACGACTGGTGAGCCGTTCTCGATTCTTAGAGGAGACGCAGCATGGACCGATTCACCGGCGGTTGCCTGTGTGGCAACGTCCGAATTGTCGCCTCGGGACTCCCATACCGGGTCGGCCTTTGTCACTGTCTCGACTGCCGCAAGCATCACGGGGCCCTCTTTCACGCTTCCGCGGTGTTCCCTCAGGATGCGGTGACGATCGATGGCGAAACACGCGACTACGCCGGAAGGTTCTTTTGTCCCCGCTGCGGCTCGTCCATTTTCGGACGCAGCGCAGACGAAATCGAAGTGAACCTGGGATCCCTGGATGCTCCTGACCAACTGACGCCAACCTACGAAAGCTGGATCATCCGTCGCGAGTCCTGGTTGCCACCGTTTCCGCTCACGCGACGATACGACCGCAATCGTGACGCGTCGGGTCGCTTCGAGTAGTAGCGTGAAACGGCGAGGTCGACGGCGAGCCTCCGGGCGTTGGCGAGCCAGGCGTCCGCCGACGGGCCGACGTCGAAGAGCACGGTGCGCCGCGCCTCGCCGCGCCACCCCGTCGCCAGCGCCGAGAAGCCGCGTTCGGATTCGATTCCCGGCCCCTCCACGCAGAAGCCCCGGAATGATCCCCCGCGCTCAGCGCAGAGGCCGGGCTAGCCACCCACCTCGAGCGGCAGAGAGCGATCACGACACCACTCGTACAGCCCTCCCTCGTAGATCGCCACGCTGGGATGCCCCAGCCGAACAACCACGTTCGCGAGGCTAGCCGCGGCAGCGCCGGCACCGCAGTAGGTCACGACGCGTTCCGCCTCGAGGACGCCGCCGAGCTTCTCCCGAAGCTCCGGCAAGGGTCTGTAACATCCAGTCTCGCGGTCTAGGACCTCCCATGCGGTGACGTTGCGCGAACCGGGGATGTGCCCCCGCCGGCCGTATTCGTTGACCTCGCCACGGTGTTGCCGACGACCCAGCGCGTTGACGAGGCACACGCGCGGGTTGCCTATCAGGTCGAGCACCTCCCGCTTGCTCACCGCGAGCTGGGGTCGAGGATGGGCAACGAAGGTCGCCGGCCTGTACGCGCACTCCAGGCGACAAATCGACTGACCCGCCGCCCGCCATGCCGCCCAACCGCCGTCGAGTACGGCAGCCCTGTCGTGCCCGAAGTAGCGCAACATCCACCACAACCGACATGCCCACATGTTCTCCCGCCGGTCATAGAGAATCACGCGATGCTCGCTACCGATCCCGAGCTTCCCGACGGCGGCGGCAAAATACTCGGCGCTCGGCAATGTGAACGAGTGCCGCGATGCGTGCGGATCCCCCAGGGCGAAGAGGTCCGCGAAGGCACTGCCAGGGATATGTCCCCGCCGCCAATCACGCCGGCCGCTGCGGACCATCGGCAGAAACAGCATCCGGCTGACCTGAACTGTGGCATCGAACACACGCAGGTCTGGATCGCGCAGGTGCCCGGCCAGCCAAGCAGCCGACACCAGCGGCTCCATCTGCGTCCCCGGGACGGCTGCGTTGTTCATGCACGGACTCCCTTGGCGCAGCCCTGGTGGCGCGCCCGAGAGCTAGTTCCGCACGAGGGTACTCGCACTACCAGCCGCGCCTCGTGTGAACATGGGTGCGCTCCGCGGTCGAACGCTCGTGCCGACGTGGGCCCGCCTCTTTACCTCGACGCGGCGGCTAACACCGCCCACGAACGTCGCCGATCGCCGCGAGGAGCGTCGGGTAGACCATCGCCGTACCGGCGCCGAGGAGCACGCCGCCCGTGGCGAAGCCCGGGAACGCCTATGACGCCGGTCGAGACACGCCCACGACTCGTGGGCATCGTGGGCGCTCGTGGCCTGTCGGCGACTACCAGAGGCGGCGTGAGCCCCCCGTTCCCGCGCCATGGTGCCCGGCGCGGCGGCAGCGCGAGATCAGAGCGCGCTCTTCGCGAGCCACCAGCTCTGCGCGTGCATCAAGCTGCCCACGGGGAGCGTCGTCTCCCAGCCCTTGGACCAGTCGATCGGGCTCGACTGCCAGCCGGTCCAGCATAGGCCGTTGGAGCAGGCTCCGCTGCTCACGAAGTCACCCGTGCTGCTCGTCAGCATCCGGCCGCTCCCGCCGCTCGTCTCGAGCTTTTTCCCGTTCGGGAACCCGACGCCGATCCACTCCGCGGCGCTCGAGACGCCGCCGGGCGGATCGGGCAGGTAGGCCAGGGCGCCCGCCGCGGAGGGCCAGCAGCCGCCGGTGCAGCCGAAGTAGGGATCGGACACCTTCGCGTAGGTGACGTCGTACTCCTGCATCTCCCACCCCGGGCCGACGTAGTCGAGCTCGAGGATGACGCGGAACCCCCTCGATTGTTCCGGGCCGCAAGGGCTGCTGGTGCAGACGGCGTACGTCGCCTTGAAGATCCCGATGTACCTGCCCGCGTACGGCCTGCCCGGCACCACGCCGGGGGTGACCGCGTCGAACGCCCCCGAGACCTCATGCGCGGCGCCGTTCCAGGCGACGACCGTCGCAGCGAAGCTCCCGCTCACGCGGCCCCCGGAGTGGCCGGTCACGGTGATCGTGTACGAGGAGCCCGACACCCCGTCGGCGGCGTCGAACACGGCTCCCGCGCGGTCGAGGTACGTGACGGTGCCACCGGCCGTCGAGCCGCTCGCGAAAGTACCGGGTGTCGTTCCCAGGAACCCGAGGCGGATCGTCGCGTCGCCCGCCGCGGCAACGACGAACGCGGTGCCGCCCGCGTCGACGCCGGTGGTGACGTCGGAGGTCGCCACGCCCCCGCCGTCGACCGAGAGGGTGAGCGTGGAGACGCCTCCACCGCCGCCGCCGCCACCGCCCCCAGGGCCGACCGCGTCGCCGCCGCCGCTACATCCGGCGAGCAGGAAGGCCATGAAGAGCAGGGTGGCGCGGGTCCGTTCCATGTCGTGCCTCCACTCTGCGATGATGTCACATCACGCAAGGTGACAAAACTCCACGAGCGGCCCGGGTCGAGGCGCCGGCGTCGGGTGGACGCTTACACAGGGGCAGGTCACGAGTCATGACGAAGAGGAAAGCCGCTTTGCGTGGGTCGCTGGCCGCCATGATGTGGGCAACGATCCTCACGGCGATCACCACGTTGATCCTTCACGTCTCTGGAACGAACGAGAGCGTACTGCCGACCGGCATTCGTGCAGGAGCGAAGCTGCTGTCGCCGCGCTTCGCCGAGATCCTGATGTGGGCCGTGCTCGTTCTTCCAGTCTCGGGCATGGCCGGGGGGCTCGTCGGGATTCTTGGCGACAAGCTGCGAGCGCGACCGTTCGTGCGCGCCATCCTGCTTTGGCTGACGTTCTTCGCGGCGCTGAGTGTGATCACGGGGCCCTGGTTGACGCTGGTGGGGTCGGTCTACGAGGTGACCCACGGTTCGCCCTCACTCTTCCCACCCTCGGACTCGGGACTCGACGTCGCTTTGAAAGCGCTCTTCATCGGATGGGTCGGGACCGTCGCGCTGGCGCCAGTTCTCGCGATTCCGGTGCTGTTCGCAGCCATCACCGTCGAGCGCTGGACGCGTGCGACGGCAGGTGCGCGCACGCCCGGGACGCCTTGAATGGCCTCGCGCGTTGTTCGTCACGCGCGCGTTGGCCGTTCCCCCTCCCGAATTGCGCCTCGAGACCCGTCGCCCAGCCGATTCTCGGCGCCTCCGCTCGAAGCCCCCGGAAACTGGAGGCTTTGCCGGATCTGGGCTTGGTCTCAGTTGGCCTCCGGGACTTGGTCTCCATCGCGCTGCGCGTGAAATGGGGCAGGATGATGACCGCATGCGCTTGCAGTTTATCTCCGAGGGCTCGCAGGACACTCCACTCATCCTGATCACCTGCAACCGGGCGCAGGCGGTCGCGGCGTTCTCTGCAGCCTTGCTGCGTACTTCCAGCGGCCCAGTCGAGTTGCATCGACTGCCCGGGGTCGAGGCGGTGGATGGTCTGTCCCTCGTCGCGCACGCCACTCTCCGGGACCTCGGCGTACGTAAGGGAGCAGGGAGCCGATTCGACTGGTTCTTGAGTCAGAGCGGCTGGGAGGAGGTCGCCGGGCTCCTTGAGCCATTCGCGGAGCCGAACCGGACGACGGACGGCTTACAGTTCCTCAACCGCCACGGCGGTCCCAACGCCATCATCTCGACCAACGGTCGGTGGTGAGCCCGTGACCCAACGCGCCGCCCAGGACACCGCCAGCATCGACCTCACGCTCCACCTCCTCAAGTACCGGGAGGCCGCTCGCCACCTATGGAACTCCTTCCTCCGTGAGGACGACTCCGACGGCGCGGTCCCCGACGGCTTCCTCCTGGACCGATGGGAAGCCATCCAGGATGAACTCTTCGCTGCCCTCGTATTGCGCTACACGGGCGACGACACCCCGGAGAAGGTGAGACTCGCCCCGGGCGCCGCGAAGCCGCTCCCCATTCTCAAGGTCGTGCCGACGAGCCCGGAGGTTCCCGCCCACGTCAGCAGGACGAAGCCTGCGCAGACGTACTGGGACCATCAAGTCCAGAGGCTCGGCCCAACCGATGACCTCCGGTTCATCGCCTTCTTCGACTTCGGCTCGTATGACTTCATGGACTTCAAGTTCTTCCACGTCTTCATCCAGGGCTCCGAGAAGCACCCCGAGCTAGCGGGGCACGAGGCGCTGGTCGAGGTTCAGGACGTGCGCGTACTCCTCGCCGCCGAGCCGACCGACCAGGACTCGCCCTGACGTTGCGCTTTGCACGCCTCGCTGCCGGAGTCGTCGCGTTAATCGCCTGCAAGGAGCAGCGCTCGTGGGAGTCGCGCGCTTGAAGGTTGGCCGAGAGCAGCGCGCGGAACTCGGCCGCGGAGGCGAAGTTCGCTCGTCCGCAGGCCGGCGAACCGGAGCAAGCCCACACCCTCAGCGCCTCCGCTCGCGCGACAGACGGCGCAGCTCCTTCGACACCGCCTTCCACCGCTCGCGCTCCGCCCGCGCCGCGCCGCCCTCGCGCCGCTCCGCCTGCCGCGCGAGCTCGAGCGCGAGCTTGCGGTGACTCTCGACGCGCGCAGCGTCGATGCGGCCGTCGGCGGTCGCCTCGCGGACGGCGCACCCCGGCTCGGTGCCATGCGAGCAGTCCCGGAACCGGCAGCGCGCCGCGATCGCGGCGAGGTCCTCGAACGTCGCCTCGAGCCCGCTCGCGTCCCAGAGCCGCAGCTCGCGGATCCCCGGGCCGTCCACCAGCGCACCGCCGCCGGGCAGCGGGAAGAGCTCGCGGCCCGACGTCGTGTGGATGCCGCGGTCGTCGGAGGCCCGCACCGGAGCGGTGCGCTGCGCCTCGCGGCCGAGGAGCGCGTTCGTGAGGGTGGACTTCCCCGCGCCGGAGGGGCCCACGAGGACGGCGGTGCGGTCCGGGCGCAGGCGCGCCGCGAGCGCGGCGACGCCCTCGCCCGTGAGCCCGGATGCGACCTCGACCTCGACGGCGGGCGCGGCGGCGCGGGCCTCGGCGAGAGCAGCGGCGAGGTCCTCCGCCTGGTCCGGCTTCGTGAGGACGATCACCGGCTCCGCGCCGCCCGCATGCACCGCCGCGAGCGTCCGCTCGAGGCGGCGCGGGTTCGGGCCCTCGTCGAGCCCCTGCACGACGAACACGACGTCCACGTTGGCGGCGAGCACCTGCTCCGCGGTCGCGCCGCCCGCGACGTTACGGGAGAGCCAGGTGCGGCGCTCGAGGACGCGCGTGACGGTGCGAGCGGGCCCTGGGCTCGCGACGACGAAGTCGCCCACCACCGGGAGGACGCCCTCGGCGCGCAGCCGGCCCGGGACGACGACCGGGTGGGCGCCGTCCGGGAACTGGACGAGGAGGCTGCGGCCGCGATCCGCGACCGCGCGGCCGACGAGGGAGGACTGGAGCTCCTCCACGGTGAGCTGGGAAGAGAAGAAGGGACCGAAGCCGATGAGCTCGGGATGGACCACGGCTAACCTCGAGAGCGCGAGTGACGGACGGGATCCGCGCCCCTCGACGGAGGTGGCGGGATCCGGACGGGCGCGTCACCTGCCGTTCGGCGGGCGGACGCGGCGACTCGGGCTAGCGGGCACGATCCACGCCTCCCGAATAGACCGGATGCGGGTGCGCGGGCAAGCCGCGCGAGCGGGGCCCCCCGCTCGGCGTCCCGGTGTCGTCAGCCCTGGCTGCTCCGCAGATGACTCGCCCGGCGCACCTGGCTCCGATGCGGCTTGGCTCGCAAACCTTCGCCCTCCCGCCGAAGCATCGGGCGGAGTGCCGCCAGTTCGGTCAGGGAGCACCACGCCCGGCGCGAGATGACGAGAGCCCTCTTCCGGGCGCGGCCGATGGTTCGGCGCGCCGATAGGCATCGCGCATGTTCTCGAAGCCGAGGGCCATCGCGGTCCCGGCGCCCGCTCGAGCGACGCCGACGCCCGCTCCTGCCGCCGGACGAGCACGCGCCCTGGTGCGCCGATTCCTCCTCCACTGCGCGTTGCTCGTCGCCGCCGCGGTTTCGTTCGCCGCGTACGAGCACTTGAAGCTGCAAGGCGCGTCGACCGAATCCACGCTGGCCCTGGTCGCAGCCGCCGGCCTCGGGCTCTCGCCCCTGCGCGCCGTCGTGCACGAGCTCTTCACGATCGAGGGCGCGTTGCTGCACTTCGTGCACGGCATGGGCGGCCTCGCCTTGATGGGGCTGACGCTCGGCGGCGTGATCTCGGGCCGGCCGGTCCTCGACCACGCCGCGCTCGCGCCCTTCACGATCATGGGTGCCGCGCAGAGCATGATGCACCAGCCGCGGAACGCCGAGCAGGCCGTGGCGCTCCGGCGCTTCGTGACGAGCATCTCGGAGGTCCGGACGCTCACGAGATCCGGCGCGCTCGGCTCGACCGCGAACGTACGCCAGTCCGTCGCGATCCTGAGCGAGCTCATCGCGAAGGCCCAGGCGCTCGGGGAGACGGAGCTCAGATCCGATCCGGCGTTCCAGAGCGCGTTCAGGCGAACCCTGCTCCGCACGGGGGTCTCGCTCGAGCTCGACTCGGTCGAGGAAGCCCTGGGGACACTCGGCACGAACCCCGCGGCTGCGAGCTCCGTCACCGAGCTCCGCAGGCGACTCGCTGCGGCGCGCCACACGTTCGACCGCTGAGGGCGTGGTCTCCAAGGCAGGCACGGCCATGGATCTCGACCAACTAAGCGAGGAACAGGCGCAACTCTGGTCGCGTGTCGACGCGCTGTGGAAGCTGTCCTTGACGCGAGAGACGGCGCCCGTCCGCTGCGCGCTCCATGCGAGCTACACGGGCTGGGTCACCGGGCAGCCCGAGCCGCACGACAGGGAGGCGGCGGTGGCGTCAGCAGGGCCGTCGTCGCCGCGGGTCCTGAGCTACAGGCTGACCCCGCTGCGGATCACGATCTTCGACGGGATCGTCGGGGTCGTCCACTACAGCTACGTGGCCGAGGTCGAGGCCGGCGCGGACTCGAAGAATGTGCCCGGCCGCTGGAGCGAGGTCTATCTACGGAAGAACGGCGAGTGGCTGATGATCTCCGTCAGCGGCGGGCCTGACGGGCAGCGATGATCGAACGGAGGTCCACATCCTCGCTCTTCGCGACGCGCCGCTCTGCTTCTGACGTCGTGAAGTCGGGCGGCGCTCGTGCGCCACCATTGCGGAAGTCATGGAGCGGGGCCGCCCCCCATCGAGACTGGACGCTCGGGCATGAGCGGCGGCGCGGACGCGGTCCGATGCGTGCCGTCATTACGGCGCTCCCGACTGGAGCGGTGAATCGGTGCGCACGAGCACGACCTTGCCGGTCACGCCTCCCTTACCGAGCAGCTCCTGCGCCTGTCTCGCCTCGACAAGAGGAAATCGCTGCGCGATGAGCGGCTCGATCTTTCGCTGTTGAAGGAGGTCGAGCAGAGTGATCAAGTCCTGTCGAAACCACGCCGGCTTCAGCCGTTTGAGCGTCTGGATGCTGTAGGGGACCACCCGCCTCCGGCCCGGGAGAAGCCAGCCGCCGGCGATGTACAACGCGAACATGGCAGTTCCACGAAAGCGTTGACGACGACCTGGACGACGTGAGGTCAATCCCTCCCCGCGAATCGAGCTGCTGAGGCCATAGCCCACCACCCTCCCGCCAGGACGGAGAGCCTGGCGGGAATGCCAGAGGTGAGCACCGCCGATAGGGTCGAAGACGACGTCCACGCCCTCACCCGTGAGGCGGTGAACTTCCTTCACGAAGTCTTGATGCTGGTAATCAATCGGAATGCCGCCAAGGTTCGAAACGGCCGGCGCTCCTCGCGATGAACACGTTCCGTACATCTCCAGCCCGGCGAGGCGCCCAAGCTGCAATAGAGCCGTCCCGACCCCGCCTGCCGCGCCGTGAATCAGCGCGCGCTGGCCCGGTCTCACCTTCGCGGAACGGTGCATCATCTGGTACGCCGTGATGTAGTTCAGCACGAGGCAGACGGCCTCGGCGGCGTCCAAACCGGCTGGCACAGGAACCAGCTCGTGTTCCGGCAGGCAGACGAACTCCGCGTACGCGCCGTGGATCGGCATCGCGGCAACCGTCTGGCCTGGCTGGACTCCAGAGACACCGGCGCCGAGCCGATCCACCACGCCGACCAGATCCCACCCCGGCGTGAAGGGCACAGCGGGCGTCTCGGGATGAACGCCCTCGCGCGCCATGATGTCGGGCAAGGAGACGCCTGCGGCCAGCACGCTCACCCGGGCTTCACCCGCCTTCGGCTCGGGGCGCTCTTCTTCGATCACCCGAAGTGCATCGGGCCCGCCGTAGTGCGTGACGATGATGCGGGTGTGTCTCATGGTGTCAAACGACAGGGAAACATCCCTGCGACCGGCCTTCGACACGGACTTTGCGCTGATCGGCCGCACGCCGGAACAGGTCAACGCATGGGCGGTTGGGTGGCCCCGAACGATGGAGGTCGGCACGTAGCCGGCCTCACGGCCGTTCGCCGTGGACGACCGCGTCTTCACCCGCCTGCGCTCTGGGCAGCTTCACGGCTTCCGGCGGTCCGCGGGCTTCGCGAGGTACCGCTCCAGCTCGTCCGCCTCCCGCGCGTTTCCAGCCTTGCGATGGGCGCGCGCGAGGAGCTGCAGGATCGCGCGATCCTCGGGGCGCAGCGCGGCGGCGCGCTCTAGCCTGGGAACGGCCAGCGCGGCATCGCCCTCGTCGAGGAGCTTCCTGCCCTCCGCGAGCAGCGCGTCCGCGTCCGGCTTCTCGGGGCCCAGGAAAGCGGCCATCGCCCAGCCGCGCCGGACGCACTCCATGACCACGCCGTGGCCGGGAGCCTCGACCCAGACCCAGTTCCCTGCGCGGTGCGCGATGGCGACCTCGGTGCCGATCCGGACGTCGGCGAGCACGGCGCCGTCGGTCGCGCGCCTCGCGCGGAGCTTCAGGCGCGACGCCTGCACGAAGGCCTTCTCGCGCCGCGGCGTCACGCGCTCCACGCATCGCCACGCCCGAGGCGATGGCTTGTACTCGTCACCCCAGAAGGACCATGGGTTCTGGTGCACCTTCACCCAGGTCTCACGCGGCTCCTTCCCGCCGGCGACCACCTTCGTCTCGGCTCCGAGGTGCTCGCCCAGGCCGGCGAAGTGCACCCAGCCTTCGACCCCCTCGGCCTCGAGGCTCTCGGCCGAGTACGCGCACGGCTCCTCGGGGGGCTCGGCGAGGTACTCGAACGCGTTGCCCACAGTGAAGCCGCGCTGCCTCGCCGCGACGAGCCACTCCTCGGGCCTCGGCGCTTCGCAGACGTCGTGCTCGTACTCGCCCTGGGTGGCGCGCGCCTGGATACGGTACGCGTCGAGGTAGTACTCGGCGCCGCCGACCTCGTACACGCCGCCCTCGATCGCGACCCACGCCAGTCGCGGCGCTTCGACCGCGCGCGCGCCGAGGCTCGCGAGGACCGCGAAGCTCGCGAACACGGCGCGTGCGTGCAGGCAACCTCGGGAAGTCATGTCGGGAGTTCTAGCAACTGCGTCGCGCGAGGGGAAACGCAATGCGGCGGAGGCTCAGCCCCCAAGCCGCGTCCCCCTCGACGGAGAGCTGCTTCAACCTGAAGGCTGCTCGGGGCTTTCCGAACTCTGCAAGCATCGCGGGGGAAAACCGAATCCTGCGCCTACGGTGACGAGAGGGGCAGGTTCAGTAGGACGTTCCGTCCTTGTGCGTGAAGCGCCGCTTCCCGTCGGGGCCAACCACCAGCATGAGGTCGTCGACCGGGTAGACCACCTGGTCTCCGGGGGCACGGTCACCGACCTCCAGGACGAGCACGTCGTGCTCGGTGCGGTTCTCGAGGTGATGCGCCGGTCCGTTCGCCGGGAACCCAGCGCACATACCCGGAGACAGGATCACTTCGCCGCCGTCGGTGACGAGTGTCGGGTGGCCCTCGAGGACGTAGACGAACTCGTCCTGCAAGGTGTGGCGGTGGTGGAGCGCCGAGACATCTCCCGCGGCAAACCGTGCGAGGTTGACGCCGAAAGCCTTCAAGCCGAAGGGGTCACCGAGGGCGTGTTTCACTCTCCGCGACAACAGCGTCGCGAAGGGTTCAGGCACGAGGAGCGCACCCGTGCGTGAGGGTGTCGCGGCCGCCTCGACGGCGATCGGCGGTCTCGTCGGCTTCGGCTCAGTCATGCGCTCCTCCACGGGATGACCGCTCGAGGCGGAGACATCCCCTGATGCCCATAACTCGAACCCGCGGGAGCGGCGCGACCCTCAGCGCTCGACGCCGTCCAGGGCCGCCGCCCCGACGATGCGGCCCGCCACGAGGCGCACCCGCCACACGCCTCCGTTCGGGATGAAGGGTGGCGGGGCGACCGGCGCGGGCCCCGGGGCGACGCCGAGCGCGGCGGCGAGGAACGCCCGCATCACGCCGCCGTGGGTCACGACGACGGCCGGCGACTCGAGGCGCTCGGCGGCCCGGTGGACCGCCGGGACGATGCGCGCGAGCAGCGCGTCCGTGGACTCGCCGGCGGGCGGCGGAGCGCGTGGATCCGAGACGTGGCGCGCCCACTCCTCCGGGAACCGTGCCTCGCACTCGCACCGGGTCAGGCCCTCCCAGCTGCCGTAGGCGCGCTCGCGCAGGTCCGGGTCCACGAACGCGACCTCGAGCCCGAGCGCCTCGCCCACGATCTCCGCGGTGCCGCGGGCGCGGCAGAGGTCGCTCGACGCGATCGCGCGGACGCCCTCGGCGCGCAACCGCGCCGCGAGCGCGAACGCCTGCGCCCGTCCGGTTGCGTTGAGCGGCACGTCCGTCTGGCCCTGCCACCGCCCGGCGGCGTTCCAGTCCGTCTCGCCGTGGCGCACGAGGAGGAGGTGTCGTTCGGTCGTCGGCATCGGAGAGAGGTTTACGCGAGCCGGGCGGAAACGCCAGATCCCGCAGCCGACGAGCGCCGCACGAAAGGCCAGACGGCGGCGGTGACTGCGCCCAACAGACGCTCGCGGATCGGCTCGAGTTGACGGGGCCTGCGCTCGATCTTTCTTCGCTCGCTCATCGTGGTTCCTCGAAGCGGGGTTTTCCCCGGTTGGACGACGCGGGAGGCGCGAGCTGACCCCTGTTCTCGATGCGCCCGGCGCGCCGCGCTCGTAACCGGAGGAGTCCGCGCGCGTACTGGGTGCACGAGGTCTCGCTCTCCATGCAGGCAGCGGGACGAGTTGCGCCCGCCCCGTTCGCGGAACGTCGAGCGCGCGAGGACGCAGCGCATCGACATGCAACGGAAAGGTGATAGCGAATGAAGACCCATGGTTCTCGCTCGGTCGTGGCTGGCTTCGTCGTGCTGACGGCCATGACGTGGCTCCCTTCGGAGCCGGCGCAAGCGCAGGGCAACACTTCGAGAGATTTCGTCCCCCCGCTGGTATTCCAGGCGGCGGGGCCGAGCGCCGCCTCGATTCAGGGCACGATCGATGCGTACCGCGCCGCTTTGGGAGCGCCCAACGGCAACACGGCAGGGCCGCTCGCCAGCGGTCGCCGCGAGATCAACTGGGACGGTGGGGGCGGCGTCGACACGACCACGGCTCCGGTCACGCCGTTCAACGTGTTCCTGAACACACGCGGCGCCCAGTTCACCACGCCGGGGACGGGCCTTTCGCAGGCTCCGCCATCGGGCGGACCCCAGGGCGGCCTCGCGGGCCTCTTCGACAATCCGACGTACGGCACCATCTTCAAGACCTTCAGCCCGTCGCGCCTCTTCACGCCCGTGGGCAGCAACATCACCGAGGCCTCGTTCTTCGTACCTGGCACGAACGGGACCGTTCCGGCGACGGTCAGTGGCTTCGGCGCGGTGTTCGCTGACGTCGATCGGCCGGATGGGAGCGGACCTGGCAAGAAGCAAGGAGACCGTGGCGCCAGCACGCTGATCGAGTACTTCGACATCGACGGCAACTTGCTGTTCAGCAGCTTCGTCCCCGCCTCGCCAGGCGATGGGAGTCTGTCTTTTTACGGCATCCGCTTCGCTGCACCGGTGATCGCGAGCTTGCGGATCACGACCGGTGACGTGGCGCCGGGGCCGAATGACGAACCGGACCGTGACATCGTCGTGATGGACGACTTCATCTATGGCGAGCCGCAGGCCGTGCGGTAACTGCTCCTCGTCCGACGCGGGCACCCGTCATTCGGTTCCTGGCGCCTCCTCGAAGCCCCCGGTTCTCGGGGGCTTCGTCGTCTCAGATTGAAGGTACCCAGCGCGGAGGAGAGGACCACGACCCGTTCGCGCGTAGCGGACCGTCCGCGCGCAGGCGGCGCGTCGCGCAGCGCCTGACGACGCTCGCCGGGAGCCGTCTCGGGACCGGTGTCGGACGGGGTGCGCGGGGCGACGCTCGCACATCGCGCTGCGACACTTCGAGTGGCTCGCGACGGTCAGTGAAGTATGCTGGGCGCCCGCTCGCCAGGACTCTCGGCGCGAGCGCGTCAGGGGGAACGCCGATGGCTCCGAATCCTTCCCGCGGCCGCGCCTGGCCCGCCGCTCTCGGCGCCGCCGTCCTCGCGGTCTCGGTCGCCTGCAGCGGCGGTAGCGACGGCGGCAACACGGGTGGCGGCGGCACGCTCGGCGGCGGCGGATACTCGCTCGAGGTCGCCCCGACGGCGCTCGCGTTCGCGGCGGACCAGAATGCCACGACTCCGGCAGCGAAGACGCTCACGGCGAGGTTCGTCGGGGACGGGCTCGTCGTCGGCTATCCCCCGGGCGTCAGCGCGCCGAGCTGGCTGTCCGTGAGCGTGGCCACCTCGACCGCCTCCTCGGCGACGCTCTCGGTCCGGGTGAGCACGACGTCGCTCGCGCCCGGCGCCTACCGCACGACCGTGCGGCTCGTCACCGGCAAGCAGGACGGCAGCAGCGTCGTGTGGAAGGACGTGCCCGTCGAGTACGTGGTCAGCGCCGGCCTGCAGGCCTCCGCGACGTCGCTCTCCTTCTCCGCGTTCGACGGCGTCGCCCCGGCGGCGAAGACGATCACGCTCACGTCCGACGTGCTGCCCAAGGCGTGGACGCTCGCCGTCGAGTCCTCCGGCGGCGCCCCGTCGGACTGGGTCGTCCTCCCCGCGACCTCCGGCACGCTGGCGAGCGCCTCCGCCGACGTGCAGGTCGAGGCCGCGCCGCGCCCGCCGGGGACCTACCACGCGACCCTCGTCGTGAAGGACGGCGCCGGCGCGTCGCGCGCGAGGATCTACCTCACGTACCAGGTCGCGCCCGCGTTCACGCTGAGCGGCACCCTCACGACGCGCGTGACCGAGGCGGCGACGCTGGCGAGCCTCGACCTCCCCCTCGCGCTCCACACGCAGCTCGACGCCGCGACCGGGGCCAGCCGCGCGTGGCAGGCGACGAGCACCGCGGACTGGCTGTCCGTGATCCCCGCCTCGGGCGACCTCGCGGCCGACGCGAGCCTCGTCGTGCGGCTCGACCCGGCGAAGCTGTGGGCGCTCGCAAACGGCCCCTACACCGCGACGATCACGATCGCCACGACCCAGGGCGGCGCCACGACGGCGTCCGTGCCGGTGTCGCTCACCGTCGCGCTCTCGCCCGCGCTCACGGCCCCCCCGACCGTCTCGTGGTCGATCGGCGTCGCGGCGACCTCGGCCGACCTCGCCCGCACCGCGGCGGTCTCGAGCAACCTCGGCGAGGCCTTCGCGGGGCACGGCGACTGGCACGCGACCACTCCGGCCGCGTGGCTCCAGGTGACGCCCTCGTCCGCGGCGGACGGCGGGAACCTGACGCTCGCGGTCCCCGTCTCGGCGCTCGCGGGCCTGGCGAACGGCGCGCAGGTCGGGACCGTCGCGCTCACCGCCGACGACGCCCGCGTCGCGGGCGCGACGGTCCAGGCCAGCGTGAACATCTCGCTGCCGGACGTGACGCACGTCGCCCCGTACACCACCTGGGCCGGCCGCGCTCCCGCCGTCATCCTCCGCGGCAGCGGCTTCGGGGCCGGCGGGACGCTCCCCGTGCTCCTCGGGCCGGACACCGTGACGGGGACGGTCGTGAGCGACACCGAGATCCGCGTCCAGGCTCCGCTGCAGGCGGCAGCGGGTCGCGTGCCGGTGTCGATCGCGAACTCGTTCGGCGTCGCGCGCGCCACGTCCGAGCTGGTCGTCCTCGCCGACCCCGGCTACGCGTCGGTGGCGGCCTCCCTGCCGCTGACGAACGCGCCGACGAAGATGACTCTCGACCCGGAGCGCCAGGCGGTGCTGCTCTTCGGGGGCGGCCCCGAGATCCGCCGGCTCAGGTTCGCCAGCGGGACCTGGACCCAGGACACGTTCCAGGCGCCGAACGTGACCGGTGCGTACGTGCCCGCCGACGGCAAGACCCTGCTCGTCACGTCCGGGTACAGCGGCTCCCCGGCCCAGATCTTCTATGAGCTCGACCCCGTGACACTCGCGGTCATCAAGCAGACGAGCTATCCGGCGTACAACATGTCTTACAGCATCGCGGCGGGCCTCAACGACGGCCGCGTGCTCGTCATCAACTCGGACCAGTTCGCCCGCACGATCTGGTACCCGAGCCTGACGAGCGGCGTGTACGTGTCGGCGTACCATCCGATCGTCCTCGTCACCCGCGACCGGAGCCGGATCATCGTGGACGACGACGGCACGTACGGGATGTCGTCCTACGACGTCGCCGACGTCGCGTTTCGGTCACGGCCCATCGGAGCGGATCCGTGGGGTTCGAAGGACTGGAGCGTGAGCGGCGACGGCGGCCGCCTCGCGGTCGACGCCGCCGTCTACGACCGCGACTTCAACTTGCTCGGGATGGTGAGCCTGCCGGAGCCGGGCGTCAGGACCGTCGCCGTCTCGCCCGACGGCGCAACGCTCTACACGCTCGCGTTTGCGCAGAACCCGACGACCTCCGCCTGGTACTGGACCTTTCGCCGCACGGACATCGCCGGCGCGCCGCCCTACACGACTGACGCGACGGCGCTCCCTTTCGCCATCGCTTCGAACGAGTCCCCCTACGCGATGGCCGTGAGCGAGGACGGGAGCACGCTCTTCCTGCTCACGCATACCGTGTCGACGAGCGTGACGACGACGGCGGTCACGTTCCGGGCGTTCCCGCTGAAGTAGCCTGCAGCCTGCTCACTCCGGTCCGCCCGGCGCCGTCATGCCGAGCCGGCGCACGCTCGGGACTGCGACGCTCTGATAGGCGCGCAGTCAGCCGGGCAGCTGACAGACTGGGCGGACGCCCGGACGGTGCATGCTGGCTGGTTGTCCCTTCACCACCGCTCGAGGGATCATGAGGGCACACTCGAGAGAATCGTCGTGACACCCGTCGGGCCGTGCTGCGCCAGACGCGAAGAGCAGGACCAAACGGTCATGAGCTTTGAACCGGCTGGGCTCACCATCGAGAGACTCCACAGGGACTACGGCGACCGCATCCGCCGTTACCTGGCACGCCTCGTCGGCACGACCGAGGCCGAGGACCTCGCGCAAGACGTCTTCGAGAAGGCTCAGCGCACCATCGGCACGTTCCGGGGAGACTCGCGCGTCCTGACGTGGCTCTACCGCGTCGCGACGAACGTGGCCATCGACCGACTGAGGAGCGCCGGGCGGCGAGCCGCTCTCGAGGACGAGGACGACGGCGCTGATCCGCTGGACGCGGCGCTCTCCGCAGACGCGGCGCAAGAGCGTTCTCTCGACGACGAGCTCGACCGCTCGCGAATGCGGGAGTGCATCCTGGGGATTGTCGAGCAGCTTCCCTCGAGCCAGCGCGCGGCGATCCTGCTCGGGGAGCTTCGCGGGTTCAGCGACCGCGAGCTGGCCGATGCGCTCGGCATCTCACTCGGAGCCGCCAAGATCCGGCTTCATCGCGCGCGCCGGGCGTTGAAGCTTGCGCTGGAGCGCGCCTGCGACTTCGACCGCGACGAGCAGAACGAGTTCGCCTGCGCGCCCAAGAGCGGTGGCCTCGTCTCGCTGGTCCGCGGCAAGTAGACGATCACCCGTATCCTTTCAGGTCCCCGGTTCGTCCACGCAGAAGACGAACCCGCACTCCGCCGATATCCGTCGAGGGCAGGGAGGACCTGGGACGCGAGGCGACAGCGCGGATGCAGCGACGCGGGTGAAGCGCCGGAACACGAATGATGCGAAGTCGAGGGAGGTAGTCGCATGCCGTGGTGCGGATACTGGGGAACGACCGGAATTGCCTACGCGTGGATCCTTCCGCTGATCGGTCTCGTCCTCATGGGAGTGATGTTCTTCGTCTGTTCCCGTGGCTTCGGATGCATGGGCCGGCGCCGGCACTCTTCCGGAGATGTCTCGGGCCTGCAGCGCGAGGTCGAGAGCTTGAAGGAGGACGTCCGGAAGCTGCTTCGCAACCCGAACTGACGGAGAAGACGATGGAAAACGGAGCCAAGCCGACGCAGGAGCCGATGGATGTTCCGTCGATGATGCAGCAGATGATGGAGAGGATGTGCGGCGCGGGCGAGTTCAGCCCGGCCGACATGTGCCGGCGGATGATGGCGTCGAAGGAACCGACGACGAAGGTCCGGGCGCAGTCCGCCGCGCCGGGGGACTGCACGTCGTTCGAGGAGCCGGGCCGCAGCGCCCACGACGAGTGGGCTCGCGACGACTGCTGCGGCCCTCGGTCAGGATGCGCGCCGAAGCGCCGGTAGACCTCTGCTGCGCCGCGCGGTGTCGGCGCCCCGCGTCCGGTCGTACAGCACGCCCCGCGACGCTCGTGAACCGCTAGGCGGCGTGACGCCGGGCGGCTGCCCTGCTCGCGCGGGCGGGGTCCTCGGCCGGCCGCTCCGAGGGTCCCGAGGCGCCCTCCAGCACCGACCTGCGCGCCGAGTTGCGAAACGCCACCGGTTGTGCAAGTTTGCGCGCGCGCGCGACGCCGTCGAGTGGGTGAAGGGCGCATGTTTCCGCACCGGTCGGCCCGCTGGAGAGAAATTCCAGCGACGCGCGACGGGTTCGACACGAGCGGCGTCCATGCTGGCCAGGCGGATGGCCAAGCGGCGCCGCGCACCGATTCGCGCATGCTGGTCGGTACGCCCCCGCAGGTGGAGGTACGACGTGTACACGGATTTCTCGAAGCTCCGGAACATCGGGATCTCGGCCCACATCGACAGCGGGAAGACCACGCTGACGGAGCGGATCCTCTTCTACACGAACCGGATCCACGCCATTCACGAGGTGAAGGGCAAGGACGGCGTCGGCGCCAAGATGGACTCGATGGAGCTCGAGCGCGAGCGCGGTATCACCATCGCCTCGGCCGCGACGCACTGTGAGTGGAAGGGGCTCCACTTCAACATCATCGACACCCCCGGGCACGTCGACTTCACCATCGAGGTCGAGCGGTCGCTGCGCGTCCTGGACGGCGCGATCCTGGTGCTCTGCGCCGTCGCCGGCGTCCAGAGCCAGTCGCTCACCGTCGACCGCCAGATGCGGCGCTACAAGGTGCCGCGCGTCGCGTTCGTCAACAAGTGCGACCGGTCCGGCGCGAACCCGCTCCGGGTGAAGGACCAGCTCCGCGAGAAGCTCCAGCACAACCCCGTGCTGATGCAGCTCCCGATCGGCCTCGAGGACAAGTTCGAGGGCGTCGTCGACCTCGTGACGATGAAGGCGGTCCGCTTCAGCGGCGACGACGGCGAGGTCATCAGCGAGTCCGAGATCCCCGCCGAGCTGCTGGCGGAGGCGTCCAGGGCGCGCGAGGAGATGCTCGACGCCGCGTCGATGTTCTCCGACGAGCTGACCGAGGCGATCCTCGAGGAGCGGGTCACCGAGGCGCTCATCAAGGCGGCGATCCGCAAGGGGACGATCGCGCTGAAGCTCACGCCCGTGTTCATGGGCTCGGCGTACAAGAACAAGGCCGTCCAGAAGCTGCTCGACGGCGTCGTCGACTACCTCCCCGACCCCACCGAGGTGGTCAACGAGGCCCACGATCTCGCCGCCGACGAGGCGAAGGTCGTGCTCTCGATCGACAACGACAAGCCGACCGTGGCGCTCGCGTTCAAGCTCGAGGACGGCCGGTACGGTCAGCTCACCTACCTGCGCATCTACCAGGGCAAGCTCTCGCGCGACATGTTCATCACCAACATGCGCACGAAGAAGGATCACCGGGTCGGGCGGCTCGTGCGCATGCACTCCGACGAGATGGAGGACATCGACGCCGCTGGATCCGGCGACATCGTCGCGATGTTCGGGATCGAGTGCAACTCGGGCGACACGTTCACCGACGGCAAGGTCAAGCTCAACATGACCTCGATGCACGTGCCGGATCCGGTGATCTCCCTCTCCATCAAGCCGGCCGACTCGAAGAGCGAGGTCAACATGGGGAAGGCGCTCCGGCGCTTCACCCGCGAGGACCCCACGTTCCGCGCCGGTATCGACGAGGAGAGCAGCGAGACGATCATCCGCGGGATGGGCGAGCTGCACCTCGAGGTCTACATCGAGCGCATGAAGCGCGAGTACAACGCGCTCGTCGAGGTGTCCCCGCCGCAGGTCGCCTATCGCGAGACGGTGAGCCAGCGCGCCGAATTCGCCTACACGCACAAGAAGCAGACCGGCGGGTCGGGGCAGTTCGGCCGGGTGTGCGGCTACATCGAGCCCTGCGAGCAGGCGTTCGAGTTCGTCGACGACGTGGTGGGCGGCTCGATCCCCCGCGAGTTCATCTCCTCTGTCGAGAAGGGCTTCCGCTCGATGATCGCGAAGGGGAGGCTCCTCGGCTTCCCCGTGGTGAACGTGCGCGTCGTCATCAACGACGGCGCGAGCCACGCGGTCGACTCGTCCGACATCGCGTTCCAGGAGGCCGCGCGCGGCGCCTGGCGCGAGGGCTTCGATCGCGCGAAGCCGCGCCTGCTCGAGCCGATCATGCGGGTCGTCGTCGAGACGCCGGCCGAGTTCTCGGGCGGCGTCCTCGGCACGCTCATGCAGCGGCGCGCGATGATCGTCGGCTCGCAGGAGGACGGCGGGCTCGTCCGGGTCGAGGCCGAGGTGCCGCTCGCCGAGATGTTCGGGTACTCCACGACGCTCCGCTCCTCGACGCAGGGCAAGGCGGAGTTCAGCATGGAGTTCTCCCGGTACCTGCCGGTTCCGGCGGCGATGGCCGAGGAGCTCATGTCGAAGGCGGCCGGCAAGAAGGCCGCGGAGGGCGGCAAGAAGTAGATCCCGTCCGGCGCCATGATCCGGAAGGAAGCGATCCTCCAGAGCCCGCTGCGGGTCCTCGACCGCTCGATCCACGGCGGGCTCGGCAAGGGTCACCTCGGCCTGATCATGGCGCCCGCGGGCGTCGGGAAGTCCGCGTGCCTCGTGCAGATCGGGCTCGACGCCCTGCTGCGCGAGAAGCCCGTCCTTCACGTCGCGGTCGGGCAATCCGTGGAGCACGTCTCCGCCCGCTACGACGCGCACTTCGAGGAGCTCGCCGAGCGCGTCGACCTGGCCGACCGGCGGGGCGTGCGCGAGTCCATCGCCCACCGGCGGCTCATCTGGGCGTCGGTGGAAGGCACCTTCAGCGCGCGAGGGCTCGACGAGGCGCTGGCTGCGTTCCAGGCGCACCTCGAGGTCGCGCCCTGCACCATCCTCGTCGACGGCTTCGACTGGGAAGATCCCGGGTGCAGCGCGACGGTCGCCGCGGTCAAGGCGAGCGCGGCCGACATCGGGGCCGAGCTCTGGATGACCGCGCGCGACGCGCGAATCGGCGAGGCCGGTCGTGCCCGACGCATGGCCCCGGTGCCGGACGACTGCGCCGCGCTCGTCGACGTCGGCATCCTCCTCGAGCCCCATGGCCGGTGCGCCCGGCTGACGCTGCTGAAGGATTTCGAGCGGTTTCCCGCGTCCGACGTCGCGCTCGTGCTCGAGGGCGGCACGCTCCGGCTGCCCGAGGACGGCGAGGAGCCTCCATCGGACGAGCTCTCCCCGGAGTCGTTCACGCTGCTCGCGAGCGGGTCCACGGGCGCCGAGGAGGAGTTCGGCGCCTGCGCCGAGCGCTGGGGCGTCCGAGAAGTGAACTTCACGTTCCGCGGCCGTCACGAGGTCGCCCGGACGCGCGGGCTCGTCGAGCTGAGCGAGGACGAGCTCGGCGTGGGCGAGGTCAGCGACGCCTACCTGAAGGCGCACATGCACCGTGCGTTTCCGGAGTCGTCGGAGCTGCGGCGCGTGCTCCAGGCCATCTGGCACCAGGTGAGCACGGCGGGCGAGGTGTTCTCGGTCGGCGCCGTCAACCCTGACAAGACCGCCCACGGCGGGACGGGCTGGGCGGTCGAGCTGGCGCGGCAATGGGGAAAGCCGGTCCACCTGTTCGACCAGGAGCGGAAGCGCTGGCTCCGGTGGGATGAGCGGGACTGGGTCGCCGAGGAGCCGCCTGCCATCACGCGCGAGCGGTTCGCGGGCGCCGGCACGCGATCCCTGTCCGACGACGGCCGCGCGGCGATCCGCGGGCTGTTCGAGCGGAGCTTCGGGGCTCCGCGTTCCTAGCCGTCGCTCGCCTGGGTAACCGCTGCGCGCGGAGCTGGGACCGCGTCAGTAGCCGCTCTCGCAGTACGTATCGGGCCCCGGCTGGATGACGTTCGTCGTGTCGATGGCAGCGGTGGGACTCGGGTACTTCGGTGGCAGCGCGGTGCCGTCGTAGCTCGACAGCGGACTCATCGCGAAGGGGTCGACGTCGGCGCGGTACTGCTTGATCTCGTCCTTCGTGACCGTGATGACCATCAGGTCGCACGCCCACGTCATGTACCCGCGCGTCGCGCCGCCGATCGCGTCCTTTCCCAGCCACTGGATCCACTCCTTGCAGTGACTCCAGACGCTCTTCTTCGCGCAGGCGATCGTGTCGTCGGCGACCGTGAAGTGGGCCGCGACCGTGAGCCGCGGATGGACGTCGATCTGGTTGAGGAGATACCCGAACGCTCCCTGCGGCGTGTGTGAGTTCTCGTAGACCGTGGCCGCCAGGGCGACATGCTTCTGGAATTGCTCGTACAGCTCCGGCTGGAGGACCGGGTCGGGGACCCTTGGCAGGCGCAGCGCCTTCACGACGCTCGCTTCCGGCGGCGGCACCATCTCGTGGATGAACACGTCCACGCCCTTGCCTTCGGTCTCCTTGCTGCTGGCCTGCTGGACGCACATCGTCTCGGGCCTGGTGTCGCTCGTATAGATCATGCTGAGCCCATTCCACTCCAGCTTGTAGCCGACGGATCCCTTCCGCGCGTGGACCACCGGGAAGTGCGTGATCCTGACGCCCGTCTCGTGGTTCTCGTAGGCGACGCCGACGCGAGTCCAGTCCAGCTCGATCGCGTACAGCGCGAATCCATCACCGGGCGGGTCGTCTCCGACGTTCACGGCAGCGACGGGCAGGCCCCACTTCGGCGTCTCGTCTCGCCACTCCTCCACCGCCGTCGGCAGGAAGCTGAAGCTCTCGGTGTGCCACCTGCACGCTTCCCTGAGGTTCCTGCAGAGCGCGGTCGTACCGTCGTCGTACAGCCTGCGAGGCGGCGTCGGGCTCTTGACGCGCGAAGGTCCAGGGCCCCAGACGTAGAGCGGCTTCTTGCGGTCGGTCGCCGGCCCGAAGGTGTAGATGCAGGTCAGGTCCGACATGTGGTCTCCGTGCAGGTGGTTCAGGAAGACCTTGTCCATCTTCTTGAAGCCGACGTTCATGGCGGTGTAGTTGCCCATGACGCCGCTGCCGCAGTCGAAGATGAACTGGTCCGGCGCCGTGCCGTTGGACCCCGGGCCGACCTCCACGAACACGCTCATCATCTCCTGCGCGGGCCTGGCGGGAGGGAACCCCGATCCCATGAACGTGATTCGCAGCTCGTCCATCCCCGCCGGCCTCAGGGGGGGAGTGACGGTGTCCAGCTCCTCGGAGAACAAGGTGTAGGCGTCCCGCTTCTCCGGCGTCGGATAGCAGTCGCCCGTGTCCAGGGTGCATTGGCTCGCCGCCCGGCCGATCCCCGATCCGGCGATGGCGAGGCCTCCCAGCGCGAGGCCGGACCCCTTCAACAGGCTTCTCCGCGTCAACCCCGCCTCGGGCTTCCTCTCGTCCGGCGACGTCATGGGACCCCCCCGACCGCAAGGCTTCTGGTGCTCTGGTGAACGCTCCGTGGATGGATTCACGGAAAACTGTCCGCCGCGATCGGTGATGCGTAAAGGGGCAGGACGGGTTCGGACGATCGCCCGCGACACTCCCTGCAGTCGAGCTTTCCAGAGCTCGACCGCCAACGATCGCGGACCGTGTCGTTCCGCCGCGCCTGCCGGGAGACGCTCGCCCGCGGCAGCACCCGGCGTCGTCGATTCAGCGCACGCAGAAGAAGCTGCTGGGGCTAGACGGCCTGCCTCCCGAGGGCTCATCACGCCGTGGCGGCGGCCACCGGAACGAGCCTCGGGAACGACCGGCGCCCAGTCGGACGCGTTCCAGGGATTGGGTGTAGAGTGCCGCCCCTCGCGTAACGCGCCGACGGCGCCGTGGCGAGGCGCGGCGTCGTCATCCGATGGACTCAACGAGAAGGAGAGAGATGAGCGAGAAGGAAGCCGGTATCGAAGTGCAGGGCAAGGTGGAAGAGGCGTGCGGCGGCATGTACCGCGTGAAGGTCGATCAGGGCCCGACCGTACTGGCCTACGCGTCCGGAAAGATGAAGCGGTTCCACATCCGCATCATCACGGGCGACCGGGTCAAGCTGGAGCTGTCGCCGTACGACCTGACTCGCGGCCGCATCACGTATCGCGACAAGTAGCGCCGGACCTCTCGAGCACCGCGCGGACGCTGGCCGCGCTCGGGATCGCCGAGCTCGGCTCGAGGTCGTCGGGACCGGCCGCCCACGAGCCGTGGGCGCCGCGCGTCACCGCGAGTTCCGCCTCGAGGACACCCCCTACCCTCGGCGCGTTCAGAGATCGATGATCACGTCTCCGGCGGGCCTCGAGCAGCAGATGAGCACGCTGCCGGCCGCGGGAGGGTCGAGCGGCTCGGGGTCGTAGCCCACCTTTCCCGAGATGAGCCCGCTCTGGCAGTTGTGGCAGACGCCCGTGCGGCACGACCACCTCGCCGGCACGTCGCAGGCCTCCGCCAGCTCGAGCAGGCTGCCGAGCGACGGGTTCCAGGGGACGGCGAGCCCGCTCCTGGCGAAGGAGACGAGCGGTCCCGGCCCGGGCGATCCGAGGGGCGGGTGCGGCGTGCGGGCGACGGCGGGAGCGATCCCCGGCGTCATCGCTTCGCCGGGCCCGAACACTTCGGTATGGATGCGGCCGCGGGAGATTCCCCACCCCGCGAGGCCGCCGGTCAGGTCGCGGAGGAACGCGGGAGGGCCGCACAGGTAGAAGTCCGCATCCCGGGGAACGCCCACCTCCTCGAGAGCGGCGAGGGTGAGACGTCCGGGGGCGTCGAAATCGACCCCGGGCACGTCCTCCGGGCGCGGCCTGCTGTAGCGGACGTGAGAGTGCCCGCCGAGGAGCGCACGGAGCAGGCCGCGGGACTCCTCGCGGAACGGGTGGTCGTCACGGTTGCGTCCCCCGAACAGCCACCACACGTCCCGCCGCGACGCCTCCGCCGCCAGCACGTGGAGCATCGCCAGCACCGGCGTCGCTCCCACGCCGGCGCTGAGCAGGACGACGGGGCCCTCGCCGTCACGCAAGGTGAACGTACCCCGGGGCGCGCTCACCTCCACCCGATCGCCCACGCGAGCGCGGTCGACGAGGTAGGTGCTCGCCACGCCATGGGGCTCGCGTTTGACGCTGACGCGGTAGCGCTCGGCGCTCGGCGCGCCGGAGAGCGAATAGCTGCGCAGCACGGGAGGCGATCCAGGAGTGGGCCGAAGCCGCAGCACCACGAACTGTCCCCCCAGCGCGGCAACGAGGGGGGACCCGTCGGCGGGCTCGAGCTCGATGGATGCGACGCTGCTGCTCTCCCGGGCGATGCGCGCGATCCGGAGCGGGCGAAAGCCCGGCCATGCAGGTGGGGCCGATGACGTAGGGTCGAGCCCGGGGTTGCCGGCGGGCGTCCCTGCGATCCTTCCCTCGTGCTCGAGCATGGCCTGGAAGGATCCTCTCCAGCCCGGGCTGAGCGCCGGGATACGGAGCGCCCGCTCCAGGTCCGCGCGGACGTGGCCGGGCAGGTAGAGGAGCGCGTTCACCCGCGCGACCGTCATGCGCTCGGGGCCATCGGCCACCTTGACGATCTCGTCGCCCGCCGAGACCTCGCCCTCCTGGAGCACGCGCATGTAGAACCCGGGCCTGCCGCTCGAGACGAGCAGCGCGGGCATCCGGGGCTCGTTCATGCGGATGCCGACGCGGTAGCAGGTCACGCGTGGCTGCGTCACCTCGAAGATCGCTCCCCCGACGCGATACCGGTCGCCGATGCACACCTCGTCGTCGGGCAGGCCATCGACCGTGAGGTTCTCGCCGAATTGCCCAAAGGTGGAGCCACTCCGCCCGAGCTCCCTCTCCCAGAATCGGTACGAGTCGAGCTGGTAGACGAGCACCGCCCGCTGCTCGCCCCCGTGACCGGCCAGGTCGCCCTGCCTGTCGCCGTCGATGTTGAGCCGCCTCACCATGCGCCGGCCAGCCACGGGCGCCTTCCAGACGGACGTGTGAACGGTCTGGCCGTGCCATGCGACGTCGCGGGGCACGCCTACGTTCACTGATAGCAATCGAGCCACCTGGTACCCCCTCGCTCCCTCCCCTCGCCAGCAGCGCGGCCGGCCCGGAAAGAGGATGCCTCGATGTTAGGAGGCGCCCTTCCCAGGCGCGACCCGGACCCAATGGCGCCCCGCGGAGAACTGAACCCCCGCCCGCGCAGGACACGAGGGACGCGGCGGAGTGAACGCCGTCAGGTCGCGCGGGCGACCTGCCGCAGCAGGCGCCGGGTCGCGAGCCGGTGCCCGCCGCTCCCGATGACCGCGGCACGGTAGAGCCGGCCGAGGACGCCGGGGAACGCGGCGTGCGTCTGCGCGCGCAGGCGGTCGCCGTCGAGGACGAACGTCAACGCGTAGTCGGAGAAGCGGTGGCGCCCGCGCAGGGCGAGCCGCCGGCCGGGATCGGCCTCGACCACCCGGAAGCCCGGCACCGCGTCTCCGGGCCGACCGGCGAACTCGGCCGTGCCCTGCGCGGGGTCGCAGCCCAGGATCCGCGCGATCGGCGCGCTGCCGCCCATCTCGCGGCGCAGGACCTTCAAGAGCGAAGTCCAGACCACGTCGGCGGAGGCGTCGACCTGCTGGCTGTGCTCGTCGATGTAAGGCAGCTGATCCATGGAGCGCGGCCCGAGGGCGAACGGGAGCGGGTCGCCGCGGGCGGTCCCGGGCTCATCCCCCCGCCGGCCGGGCCTGCTTGCGAACCTTCTTGATGAAGGTCTTGGTGCACCGTCCGTGCGTGCTCTCGTGGTTCACGATCTCCGCGATCAGGCGCGTCTTCGCGTCCGCGGCCAGCACCGTGGAGGCGTTCACCTCCTGCGCGAGCTGCACGCCCTCCGACGTGGCGGGCACCTTTGGCCCCGTGGACACCGCGGGCGCCGGGCGATGATGCGAGGGCTTCGTCTTGGTGACGTCGTGGAAGCCGGATGATGCCTCGGCGCGTCGCCCGGACCCGTGGCAGCTGGGGCAGGTGGCGGTGCTGCCGCCGAACACGTTGCCGACGCGGCCGTCTCCACCACACATCCTGCAGGTCTCACCTTCCAAGGGATCCTCCGTGGAAGGTCGCGCCTGCACGGGCTCGCCGGTTCGCTCGCATGCGAAGACCGTAGCACGCTGAGCGGTCCCATGCTGGGAGGCGCACCGAGCACGAACCCCGGCACGCGCGCTCCATCATGCCGGGCAGCGCGCCAGGCGTGGATCCCGGGAAACCGGCCGGCGCCCGCGCTCCTTGGACGGGAGCTGATGTGCCGGCCAGCCGGCCGGATGGACCACCCGAACCGGCGTCCCCGCCTGGCCTTTGCGCGCGGGCGCGCGCGTCGCCACCGGCAGGACTCAGGCCGGAGGTGTGCTCATGGAGACGATGCAAGACGTCGGGACGAAGGACTACAAGGCGGAGCCCTCTCTCGAGACTGCGTTCCGGAAGTTCAACGAAGCGTTCAACCGGTTCGACACGAAGCAGGTGGCGGCGTTCTGGGCCGAGGACGGCACCCTCATCACCCCCATCGGAGAAGTCGGAAAGGGCCGCTCCGGCGTCGAGGCCGCGTACCGCCACGACTGCGAGACCATCCTCGCGGGCACGACGTCGAGGTTCACGATCTCCTCCGTGCGGCGCCTGGGAGACGAGCTCGCGTTCATGGACCTCGACCACGAGCTCCAGAACTTCAGGATGCCGGACGGCTCGACGGGGACGATGAAGCTGCACCTCGTGGTGCTCGCGAAGAAGAGCGGGAGCACGTGGCAGTGGCTGGACGCGCGCCCGTACGCGTACCTCCCCCCGCTTCCGTCGGTGCACTGAAGCCGCGGACGTCGATGCGTCTCCGGGTCGAGCTCCGGAGACGCACCGCTGCCATCGCAGCCTCCCCCTGCCGCTCGGGGCGCGTCCACACGCTCACCCCATCCTCGCCCCGCGCGCGACGAGCAGCTCCCGCAGCACCGACCGGTGGCAGCGCGCCTCGTCCTCGCAGTAGCACCCCACCGAGAAGTCCGCGGTGTGCGAGAGCGCAGCGAGCAGGTCGAGCGTGCGGCTCGCCGCTGGCTCTGCCATCTCGGCGCGAAACTTCTTCGCGAACGCCGCCCAGTCCCGCTCGGTCCGCGCCGCTCTTCCGAGCTTCATCGTCCCGACGCTCGGCGCGAGGTTCGGATACCAGACGTCATACCAGTCGTCCGAGGCAAAGCGCGTCGCCGGAACGCCACGCGGCGGGCGGCGCACGGTGCCGATCCGTAAGCCCTCTCCGGCGGGGCGGGGACTGCCGAGGCGGACGACGAGAACCGTCATGACTTCCCTCTCGTTCAGGAGTTCGGCGCGGGCGCGGTGGCCGGTGCCGCGGGGAGCGTAGCCGATCGACGAACGATCTCGGTCCAAGACCTGCGAGGAGGCGGCGCGCTGGGCGCGAAACGGCCCGCGAGGGTCACGGCGGCGCCGATGCCGCGATGCGCGCGACCGTCCCGCCCGTCATCCGCACGAGCTCGGCGGGGGTCAGCTCGAAGACGGCGTGCGGGTGACCGGCCGCCGCCCAGATGCGCTCATACGCGAGCAGCGCCTCGTCCACCACCGCCAGCACCGGCTGCGCGTGTCCGATGGGTGGCACGCCGCCGATGGCGAACCCGGTGCGCTCGCGCACGAACTCAGCCGACGCGCGCGAGATGCGCTCGCCGATGACCGCCGACACCGCCCGCTCGTCGACGCGGTGGCTTCCGCTGGCCGCGACGAGCACCGCTCGCCCGCTCGGCTTCGCCTCGAAGAGGAGTGACTTCACGATCTGCCCGACGGCGCAGCCGACCGCCGTCGCAGCCTCGGCCGCGGTCCGCGCCGAGTCGGGCAGCTCGATCACCGTGTTGGCGAAGCCAGCGCCTCGCAACGCATCCTGAACCCTCTGAGAACTCGGCTTCAGCGCCATGATCGTGGTCCCACCGTGGATGTATAGCGCAGCTCGGAACCTGCGTGAGCGATCGACGAGGCGACCCGCTGTCGGGTGCGTCAGACCCGCCCAGCGCGGTGGCGGCCACTCGTTTGCATCCCAAGATTGTCGCGGATGAAGCGTTCGCTGACGGTCGCTGTCGCCGCCTGTGCGGCCCTCGCCTGGCCCGCCGCTCCCTCCGCCGATGACCTCACCGTCCATCCGGCCGTCGACGTCCCGGTGACCCTCCTCGCAGGGGCCCTCGCCGCGGGCCTCGCCCTCCCCCAGCTCTCGCCGAGCCATTGCCGGTTCTGCGCCGTGAACCGCCTCGACGAGGCCGCGCGCGATGCGATCCGGCTGCCCGGCGCTGGCGCCGCGCTCCGCGCCCGACACATCTCCGACGTGATCGACAGCGGCGTGCTGTCCGTGGGCGCGGTCACGCTCTCCGCGCTCGGCGCGGCGCAGGACGGGATGCGGCAGACGTTCTTCGAGGACATGCTCGTCGTCGCGGAATCCGTCGCGATCGCGTCGGACCTCGCGAACGCCGCGAAGGACGGCTTCGCACGGCCACGCCCGGCCGGCGGCTCCGCGTTCATGCCGGGGTCGCGCGATCGCAGCTTCTACTCGGGCCACACCTCGTTCGCGTTCTCGCTCGCGACGGCGACCGCGACGGTCGCGACCATCCGGGGCAGATCGTGGGCGCCTTGGGCGTGGGGCGCCGGGCTCACGCTGGCGACCGGGGTGGGCTACCTCCGGATGGCCGGCGACGCGCACTGGCTCACCGACGTCGTCGCGGGCGCGGCCGTCGGGAGCGCGGTCGGGTTCGCGGTCCCCTGGTTCTTCCATCGCAGGTCGGGCCCGCGCCGACGCCGCGGCCTGGATCTGCAGCCCGCGCCGGGCGGCATCGCGCTGGTGTTTTGAGCGCTGCCGAAAGCGAGCGTGGCGGTCCGCACGCCCTCACCGGCAGCGGGGTGTGACCACCGAGGCGGGCGACGAGAACCGTCAAGGCTCGGCCGGCGAGGCCTGCGAGATGGCACGGAGAAGGTCCGCGACCTCGAAGGGCTTCTGGAGCTTCGCGTGCGCTTCGACGTCGCCGCAGTCCTGCGCAGACATGACGACCACCGGGATCGGCGCGAGCGCTGGATCTGCAAGCTGCGCCTCTCGAAAGTTCCACCCGTTCATCACGGGCATCATCAAGTCGAGCAGTATCAGGTCTGGAACGGCAGGCTCACGCCGGAGCAGGCGCAGCGCCGCGCACCCGTTCTCCGCCTGCTCGGTCGAGAACCCCTCGAGCGCCAGGAGCTCGACCACGCTCTCCCGCAGATCGGGGTCGTCCTCCACGACGAGTACCTTGGCCGTCACGGCGCGAGCCCCCGGGGAGCCCTCCCCGCGACGGCGGGCTCGCGCCGCGCGGCGGTCGCGTCGAGACCTGCGCGACCCAGCGCGTCCTTCAGGTTCCACCACGCCCTGACGAGCCGCCGCCACCGTGAAGGAGTGCAGTCTCGCCGGGCAGCCGCGAGCGCGTGTTCGTAGGTGGTGCGAGCGAGCGTGACGCGCGCTGTCGTAGTCAACGGTTCCTCCGTATCGGATGAGTTCCTCCTTCAAGCTCGACGTTCGTAGAGCAGGGCGCAACCGCCGCCTCGCGGCGCACCTGCCAGGCACGCATCCCGCCGTTCGTCATCGCGTCAGGTGCGCGCTCGACGCCGAGAGGTGCGAACGGAGCCGGGAGCAGTCGGCCACCCATGCCGGGGGCCGCAGGGCGGTCAGGCTCGCCAGGCACGGGCCGCCCGAGGCCTGGTCGCCGGTGAGCGCTACGGCCGGACCTGCAGCACGACCCGGAACCGCGCCCGGTTCGTGATCATCCGCTCGAAGGCGTCGTTCACCTGGCTGAGCGGGAATGCTTCGTTCCGCGAGGCGACCGCATTGAGCGCGCTGAAGGCCAGCGTCTCCTCGGAGTCCTTCGCCGTGCCGCTCGGCCAACCCTGCACCCGGCGCCGCCCTCCGATGAGCGGGAACGGCGAGACCTGGATCGGATCGGCCGACGCGCCGAGGACGAGAAGCGTCCCGTTGCGTCCCAGGCCGCCCATCAGCGCCGACATGAGCTGCGCGTTCGGCGCCGTGGCGAGGATGACGCGGGCGCCGCCCAGCTTCTGCAGCGCGGCCGCCGCGTCGCCGGTCTCCTGGTCGACGTACTCGTGCGCGCCGAGCTCCAGCGCGAGCGCGCGCTTCTCCGCACCGCGCGAGAGCGCGACGGTCCGGAAGCCGAGCTTCCGGGCGTACTGGAGGCCGAGGTGGCCGAGGCCCCCGATACCCTGCACCGCCACCAGGTCGCCGGCCCGGGCGCCGCTGTTGCGCAGCGAGTTGAACGTGGTGACGCCGGCACAGAGCAGCGGAGCGGCGGCGACCGAGTCGAGCGCGTCCGGGATGGCGGCGAGCGCCTCCTGCGGCGCGACCATGTACTCCGCGTACCCGCCGTCGTAGCTGAAGCCGCAGACGAGGCCACGTTCGCACTCGATGAAGTCGCCCGAGCGGCACGCCTCGCACACGCCGCAGTGCCCCCCGTGCCAGCCCACGCCGACACGCTGCCCGGGGCGCCAGGCGACCACGCCCGCGCCGACGGCGTCGATGCGGCCGACCACCTCGTGGCCAGGGACGCGCGGGTAGGTCAGGCCTGGGTAGGTGCCGTCCGTCACGAACGCGTCCGAGTGGCAGATGCCGCAGGCCTCGACCGCGATGCGGACACGTCCCGCTGCCGCCTCGGGCACCGGACGCTCCACGAGCGCAAAGCCCGAGCCGGGCCTGGTGACCTCGACTGCTCGCATCGTCTTCGCCACGCGCCACCTCCGCCGCCGGGTTCCGCCCAGCGGCCACGTGCGGCGAGCCGACCAGGCGGCGAGAACATGACCACCGCGGAGCGGCAACGCTACGCAGCCGGCGCGACGTCCGGACGCGGGCGCCTGACCTTCCTCACGGCCGCACGGCATCCGGTCGAGGTGCGAGCGGCGGCGTCGTTCCACGGCGGCGGACTCGTGACCCGCCATGGCCGCCGCGGACGCCGCAGGACGAGGTAGCGCGTCCGAGTCGGTGCGGAATGGGGATTCAACCGGTTCTTACGCCCCACGCGGCCAGAGACGCCGAGAAGAGCCGCCGAGGACGCCACCGTACATCTGCGGCGACGGTGTGGCCGCGTCGGCCACCGTGGCTGCGGAGGCTGAAGTCGGGAGCGCCGTGGCGGCGCCGACCTGATTCCGCAATCTCTCGCTGGAGCCGGAGTCCGTATGAATAGGCTCGTCGACAAGAACAGGGAAAAGGTGATGGACGTACTCGCGGAGCGCCTCTGCTTCGAGCGTACGAGCGTGAAGCTGTACGAGAAGGTCCTGGAGCGCATGCGCCGGATGCTCGGCTGGAACGCCGCGGCTTCGGACGCCGGTGACTACACCACGTACGGCTTGAGCGGCTTCCGTGACCCAGATGCGTTGCGGGCTCTGCGCAAGGACATCGAGCGAGAGCAGGGCGGTGCTGCCGCCGAGAGCGATCCCGAGGAGAGGTTCACCGCTGCGATCCTGCGGGACGTGGAGGCATGCCGCGATCAGGAGAAGGCACACGCACGCTGGCTCGAGGAGTACATCCGGAAGCTCGGCGGCGACCCGGAGCGCATGACGGAGATGGCGAAGCTGAGCACGCGAGAGTCGCGGGGCATCGACGCCGTGATCATGAAGGACGCCGAGCTCCCCCACCTGTTCCATGCGTTGCTCGCGGCGGAGCACCTCGACGCGGCGGGGTGGGACCTGCTCGTCGCGCTCGCCGACGACGCGGGCGATCGCGACACCAGGGACGAGTTCGAGAAGCGACTGCGCGAAGAGGAGCAGCACCTCTCGTTCGTACGCGAGGCCTTGCGGACCTTCGCGGCCCACGCAATCCTGGGCCAGGACTTCCGGTCGCCCACGCTCGGCGCGCCACCGGCGCATTGAGCTCCAGCGAGCGGGAGCTCGCAAGTTCGACGGCGGCGCCGCGCGCGCGGCCCGGGTTAGAGTGGACGCCATGCCCATCCACGTTCCCGCGCCCACCCTGCCGACGAACAAGTGCCCGAAGTGCGGCACCGAAGGCGTCGTCGAGCAGTCCATCGGCAACATGACGACCTATGTCTGCCCGAAGTGCGGCGCGCGATGGGTAGGGGCGCGCTGATCCTGCCGGCCTGCGGCGACGCCTCGAGGTCCGTCGCTCAGCGAGAGAGCACGTTCGCCGCCGCGGCGTTCGTGGGGACGGAGGGCCCCCCGTCCCCAGGTTGCGGCCGCGGGCGTCGCCAGAGGGCCGCGAGAGCGAGCGCCGCAGGGATCAGCAGCCACCCCGACGGAGGACGAGGATGTCCCACGAGGAGGAAGCCGGCCGCGGCGATGCCGAGGAGGAGGCGCGCGATGCGCTGGAAGCACGCCAGGCTCTCATCGAGATCGTCGATGCGGCGTAGCCGGGCTCCCCGCTCGTGCCGTCGGGTGAACAGCGCGCCCGCGACGCAGAGCGCGACGCTGGCGCCGCCTGCCGCCCGCTGCGCGATCCAGCCACGCGCTCCCGCCGCCTCGAGGACCCCGAGCGCGACGAAGATGCCGCTCCAGAGCAGCGTCAGGAGGACGTTCGGGTGGCGGAACAGCCCCGTGCTCCAGAGGCGCGGCACGTAGTTCCAGCGCGAGTACTCCGCGGTCAGCGGGTACCGCGCGTGCAGGACCGAGGCGGCCCAGATGGCCGCCAGCGCCAGGAAGCTCGCACCGACGAGGCCGGGCGGTGGCGCTGCTCCCGCGGCGACGCCCGCGCCAGCTGCAGCGAAGACGAGCGCCGTGGAACGCTCGCCGAACGTCGCTCCGCCCCTCGCCTCGCGCGAGCCCCAGATCACCACGGCGATCACGAACCCGGTCAGGACGGCCCTTCCGCTGCCCCAGGCGGCGGTCAGCATCCAGACCGCCTTCCAAGGAAGCAATGCGACGAGGAGCCACGCCATGGCGGGCAGCCGTAGGGGACCAGGCGGCCGCTGTGCTGCGGGGGCGCGGAGCTCCTCGGGCTTCACCTTTCGGAAAAGCCGCGGGAGGCGCTGGAACAGTCCCAGGTCGCCGCTCACCTTCATCCGACCGTCCAGGATCGCGGTCGTCGGGTCGAGAAGGTTCTCGGCCACTGCGCGCCAGACCGCGGCCTCCGTCTCGACCCTGAGCGTCGGCGGCTCGAGGGGACCTCGCTCGAACCGGCAATGGCCGTCGGCGATGATCAGCTGGTACGTGCCGCGCTCCTCTCCGACGAAGGTGAGCTCCACCACCGCGGGATCCGAGCCCAGCGACGCATCGAACCCGAGCGCCATTCCTTCCACCAGCTGCCGCATGCTGACCGGTCGTGTCATCACGGCCTCGCGCTCCCGAAGAGCTCGTTCATCCGGACGAGGAGCCCGATGTCACCGCGGGCACGGTAGGCCCCCTCCTCGAGCGCTCGACGGCCATCCCGGCGCCCGGTGGCGATCGCGGTCCACACCTCGGACTCGGCCTCGATGGTGAGCGTCGGAGTCGACGCCGGCCCCTCCTCGAACCGGCAGGTGCCGTTCTCCACGGCGAGGTGGTAGGTGCCCGGCTCCGCTCCGCCGATGCGGAACTCGATCCGAGCGTCGAGGTCTCCGGCGGCGGCGGAGGCGAACGTGGTGGTCATCCCCGCGACGAGCGTCCTGCAGGAGAGGCCTGCATCGGCTGGGTCGAGGTCCTCCTCGGCGAGCGCGGTCGGCGTCGCGCCGGCCGGGCGACCGTGCCGCGCCATGAGCTCGGTCCAGAATCGGTTCGCCTGCTGGTAGAAGGCGATCCGGCCGCCGGGGAACAGGTCGCGCCCGAGGGCCTCCGCCAGCGCGTCGGGGAGGCGCCCCTCTCGCACCAGCGCGGCTCCCGCGCGGCGGACGTCGGCGAGGTACGGCGCGAACAGCGGCGCCAGCGCCGTGCGCGAGAGCGGCTCGGCGCCGGGTCGGAGCAGCTCGCCCATCCACGTCCAGTGGTGGCGTTCGGCGATGTACCGGAACGTGTGGACCATTGGCGCGAACTGATCCGTGTCCGGGAAGCCGCAGGGCGACACGAGCATCGCTCGCGCGGGCCCATCATGACGCCTGGGGTGCGTGGTCTGCGCGGGCGCTCGCGGATCAGGGACGAGCCACGGCTCGCTCTCCGGCAAGAGGCGGTCGAGGAACGTCTTCATGAGCCCCGTCATCGAGAAGTGGTACAGCGGGGTGCCGAACACCACGACGTCCGCCGCGCGCCAGTCGTCCATGATGCCGGCCATCCCGTCGCGGTCGCGATGGATGCACGCACCGGGCGTGGCTACCCAGCACGTGTAGCAGCCGACGCACGGCCGGAGATCGAGCGCCGCGAGGTGCACGAGCCTCGTGTCCGCGCCCGCGTCCTCCATGCCGGCCAGCAACGCCTCCAGGATGCGGAACGTGGCGCTCACGCGCTTCCGAGGCGAGCCGTTCAAGGCGAGAACCTTCATACGTCCTCCTCCTGGGTGACTGCCGCCGTTTGACGGGCGCAGTCGGGCTGCGTACCCTGGCTGGTACCGAACCGTACCAACGGCGACAGGGAGGATGGTACTGATGGGTACCAAAGTCAAGGGTCGAGCCGTCTCCCGGAAGCCCTCCCCCGCGCGAGCGGTGCCCCGCTCCACGGCAGACGCGCCGCCGGGCGCCGTGGAGGCGCAGGATCCGCGTGCGGCAGCGATCCGCCGCGCCGCCTTCGAGGCGTTCGTGGAGCACGGCGTGTCGGGGGCGACGACCGACGAGATCGCGCGCCGCGCCCAGGTGTCGAAGCGCGAGATCTACCGGCTCTTCGGGAGCAAGGAAGTGCTCTTCACGGAGCTGGTGCGAGAGCGTGCCTCGCTGATGCGGCGCGCCCTCGATCTGCCGCCGCCGTCGGACCGCGCGTCCGCGCTCGAGACGCTCGAGCGCTTCGGGCGCGAGTTCCTGACGCTGCTCACCGCCCCGACGACGGTCGCGGTGTATCGGCTGGTCATCGGAGAGGTCACTCGACTCCCGGAGCTGGGGCGTCAGCTCGACGCGCAAGGGCGCGGCACGGTCTCATCCGCGCTCACGGGCTGGATCACCCTGGCGGCGGACCGAGGGGCTCTGCCGGTCCCGGACGTGCAGCGCGCCGCGGGAAGCTTCATGGCGTTGCTCATGGGCGAGCTTCCGACACGCCTCATGCTCGGTGCGGTCGCCACGCCCCCGGACGGCGAGATACGACGGCGCGCGGCGCTCGCGACGGCGGCCTTCACGCGCCTCTGGCTCTCGTCCGCGCAGCCTGCGGACTGATGCTCCCGCGACTCATGCAACCCTCCCTGCCAGCGAAGTCCCCCGGCCCTTCACCCTAGGTTCCTATGGGGCTGGCTGCAGCCTGAGGGCCAGGGGTCACCACTCGGGCGGCCGGGGCCGGTTGGCGCTCCGCAGCGCGTCGCCTCCGCCACCTCGCAGGCGGCACCCCCACGAGCTTCTTGAACGCGCGGTTGAAAGCGGCCTCCGAGGCATAGCCGACCCGCGCCGCGATCCCCGCCACGCCGTCGTGGCTCGTCGCGATCAGGCCCGCGGCCACCTGCATCCGCCAGCGCGTCAGGTACTGCATGGGCGGCTCGCCGATGAGCGCGGCGAAGCGCTCCGCCAGCGACGAGCGGGCGAGGCCGGCCGCCCGCGCGAGCTGCTCCACGGTCCAGGGATCACCCGGGCTCGCGTGCAGCGCCGCCAGGGCCCGCCCGACGTGCGGGTCGCACAGGCCGGCGAGCCATCCGGAGCGGTTCGGCGCGAGGCCCTCCACGTGGCGACGCACCAGCTCGACGAACATGAGCTCCGAGACCCGGCTCAGCACGCTCTCGCCCCCGAGTCCCGGGGTTCGCGACTCCGCCTCGGCCACCTCGACGAACCGGGACAGCCAGCCGCGACGCGGGCCGTCGCGGTCGCTCGCCCGCAGCACGCGCGGGAGCGCGGCGAGGAGCGGGTTGAAGGGCCGCGCGTCGCATCCGAGGAATCCGCACACCAGCTCCACGTCCGCCGGCCCGGTTCCCCACTTCACCCGGAACGGCAACGCCGAATCGGCGGTCCTCGCGTAGGCGGCGAGATCGGGGGGCGCGGCCCGCAGGCCGGGAGCGCTCGCGAGGACATGAGGATCGCCATGCGGGAAGCAGATGACGTCGCCGGCCTCGAGCGCGAGCGGCGGCTCGCCGAGGATGCCACCCAGGCAACGGCCCCGCGTGACCGCATGGAACTCGATGACATGGTCCACGCCGGGCATCACCTGGCCGGCGATGACGCTGGAGGGCGGCGCCTCGGCCACCCAGGGCGCGGCGCACTCCATGCGGAAGAAGACGGAGCCGGTGAGCCGGACCGAGGCGAGCACGTCGGCAAGCGGATCGGCGCTCATCGGACCTCCGGTCCCGGACGGCCGGGCAAGGCTGGCGGACTCCCGGGCAACCGCCACCAGCGCACGGACGGCAGGGCAACGAAGACGGCGCGTCGAGCAGGTCCCGGCCGGCAGCACTCTCCTACATTCGACGCGGCGATCACGCCACCCAACCCGAAGGGGAACGACCATGAGCAGCCTCGACACCGCCACGCTCGCGCCCGAGCCCATCGCCGCTACACCGGCCCAGCTCGATCTCGCAACCATCAAGACCAAGCAGCAGACCACCTGGGGCACCGGCGACTACTCCGTGATCGGCACGACGCTGCAGATCGTCGGCGAGACGCTCTGCGAGACGGCGGACCTCTCCGCAGGCGAGCGCGTGCTCGACGTCGCGTGCGGCAACGGCAACGCCGCCCTGGCGGCGGCCCGCCGCTTCGCGCTCGTGACCGGCGTCGACTACGTGCCGTCGCTGCTCGACCGGGCGCGCGCCCGTGCCGCCGCCGACGGGCTCGCGCTCGAGCTGCGGGATGGCGACGCCGAGGCGTTGCCGTTCGCGGACGGCGCGTTCGACGTCGTGCTCTCCACGTTCGGCGTCATGTTCACGCCCGACCAGCCGCGCGCCGCTCGCGAGCTGCTGCGGGTGTGCCGCCACGGCGGCCGCATCGCGCTCGCGAGCTGGACCGCCGACGGCTTCATCGGAGAGGTCTTCAAGACGATCGGCGCCCACGTGCCGCCGCCGTCGGGCCTACGGTCCCCGATGGCGTGGGGCACGGAGCCGCGTCTCGCCGAGCTGTTCGGAGGCGAGGCACGGGCGATCAGGACGCAGCGGCGCGACTTCCTCTTCCGCTATCGCTCGCCGGCGCACTGGCTCGAGGTGTTCCGCACCTGGTACGGACCGATTCACCGGGCGTTCCTGTCCCTGACTCCCGGCGCCGGGGCGGCGCTGGAGCGCGACCTCACGACGCTGCTCGAGGCGATGAACGTCGCGCGCGACGGCACGCTCACCGTGCCCGGCACGTACCTCGAGGCGGTGATCACCCGCGCCTGAGCGCCGCCCGCTCATGGGCGGAGCGTCAGGACGGCCACGAGCTGGTCTCCGCGGCCTTCCGCGTTCAGCCGGCGCACTCGTCGCCCGAGCGCTGCACGCTCGCGCGCAGGCAGGACGCGCGCGTCCCAGGGGGCGCCGGGGCGAACGAGCGGTATGCCGCGCCTCGCCTGCTCCGAGCCCCAGAACTGGAACTCCGTGGAGTCGTACTCGATGCGCTGCAGAGAGAACCCGGTCGCGTCTGCGAGCGCGCGAAGGCTCTCCACGCTGTGCAGGTACAGGTGACGGGGGGCGTCTATCTGGATCCAATGCTCCCGGTAGTGCTCCCAGGCGGCCGAGGACACGGTCGGGATGCGCAGGAGCAGCACGCCCTCCGGCGACAACCGGTCGCGCGCAGCGTTCAGGGTCCCGTGCTGATCGGGCAAGTGCTCGAGCACGTGATGGAGCATGATCAGCTTGTACGCGCCGGTGACTGCGTCGAGCGTCTTCTTGTGCGCGATGACGCGACCCTCGACGACCACATCCGCCGGCAAGAAGGCGTCGATACCTTCCGCTCGGGTGAACCCCGCTCGGACGAGATCCAGCACACGCTGTCCGTTGCCGCACCCGACATCCAGCACCGGATCGTCGCGCCGGACTCGAAGGTCACGGAACCGGCGGAGATCGGCGTTCGGGTGATGCGCATACAGGAGGCGTCCGATCGGGCCGCCACGGCCTTCGTAAGCCCATCGATCCACGAGGGCTCGACGGATGCTCCGCTTGCGAAGCTTCGGTGCCGCGAAGCTGTAATACGCACCCGTGTAGTGGCGGCTCAGATCCTCCGGGATCTGCCCGATCTGCAGGCACCCGCAGGACCGGCACTGGAAGTAGTCATACGACTCCCGCGTGCCGAACATCACCTCCGGAACACGGTAGACAGCTCCGCCCTCTCCGCTGCAGATCCGGCACACGTTCATCGTCGCGACATCGTAGCCGAGATGAGGCTCCTCTGGCGGCCGGCCTGACCCGGCTCGTCGCCGCCGCAACCCACGGCGGCGGACGTGCTGCCGCGGGGGCGGCGGTCAGGCCCCAGCGGACGCCGGGACCGACGGCGACCTCGCAGCGCTCACGAACGAGGCCGTCGACGATCACCTCCGGGTGCCCGGGGGAACCCTTCGCGCCCGCGGGCGTCGTGGAGGGTGACGATCGCGCGAGCGGTGCGATCGGGGCGGTTGGACGCGGACGCGTCCTCGCGAGGAGAGCACATGCGGATCTCGGGCTGGAGTCATGCGGGAGTCTGCGCCGCGCTGCTGCTGGCCGCGGGCGGCGCACGGGCGCAGGCGTCGGCGCCTCGGCAGGCGGAGCGGACGGATCGGATCTTCCTCGAGCGGGCCCTCGGCGTGAACGAGCTGGAGCTCCGGCTCGGACGCCTCGCCTCCGAGCGGGCGGCGAGCCCCGACGTGAAGGCGATGGGTGAGAAGATGATCGAGAACCATGGCGCGCTGAAGCGGCGGCTGGCCGAGCTCGCGCGGGCTGCCGGCGCCTCGGGCGACGCCACCCTGACCGCGGAGCAGCAGCAGACGTTCGCGCGGGTCGAGGCGCAGACGGGCGCCGCGTTCGACGACGCGTTCCGGAAGACCGTCGACGCCGGCCACGTCGGCGAGCTCGCGATGTACCGGGACGAGGTGACCCGGGCGGCGAGCCCGCAGCTGCGCGCGTTCGCCGAGGAGCGCGTCGGGAAGCTCGAGCAGGCGGTCGCGAAGCAGCAGCAGCCCGCGAGCGCGATGTCGCAGGAGAGGTAGGCGCACGAGCCACGCTTCGGGAGCACCTTCGGCTCCCTGTCCGGGAGCGAGCCTCGGGTCGGCCAGCGACGATTCGACGTGCCCGAGCCCCCCCCGAGCGTCGGCTCCGCGTTCAGCGATCGAGTCCGGCGGAGTGGAGGCCGCCGCCCGGCGCCCCGACGACCTCGAAGAAGGTGCTCTCCGCGGCGCGCCGCCGGCACGCGCGCGCGAAGCCGCTCGGCGAGCTGCCCACGAGTCGCCGGAACGTGCGCGTGAAGTGACTCTGGTCGGCGAAGCCGAGCGCGGCGGCCACACCGCCGATCGTCGTGCCGCCGCCCTCCAGCAGCTGCTTCGCCCGCTCGACTCGCGACCGGAGCACGTACGCCATCGGGCTCTCCCCGGTCCTCAGGCGGAACTGCCGGGCGAAGTGGAACCGGCTGACTCCGGCGACGGCGGCGAGCTGGCCGAGTGACAGGTGCTGCCCGACGTTCTCCTCGATGAAGGCCGTCACTCGCCCGAACGCAGGCTCGCCGAGGCCGCCGGGCCGGGGGACGTCGCGGGCGCAGGTGTGCCGAGCGAGCAGGCGGAGCGCGACCGCGTTCGCCGCGCCCCCGACGATCTGCCGACCCTGCCTTTGCATGCGGCGGCCCCACCGGCGGCGGCACCGGACGAGCCCGATGCGGCAGGACGAGCAAGTCATCCGGCGACGGTCCCCCGTCAAGGCTCGTCAGGGCTCCGGCCAATTCCCATTTACGAGCCCCGGGCCCCTCGACTCCCCAGGCGCACGCGATCCACGTCGCAGCACGACGGTTCAAGACACGGCCCGGAGCAACGCACAGCATCCCCCACGGACGTCAGCGGAGGAGAGACATGAGCGCCATCTCGCCCCGCGAGCAGCGCGAGATCGCCCGGCGGTCGCCGAGGTCGCGCTCGCGTTCGTGAAGCAGCACCACCCGGCGCGCTCCTCGGTCGTGGAGCGCGTCTTCACTCGCGGGGACGCTGAGCCCCAGCAGGAGCCGAGGCCATGAGCAGGATCACGACGAGGGACGGCACCGAGATCTTCTACAAGGACTGGGGCTCCGGGCAGCCCGTGGTCTTCTCGCACGGCTGGCCCCTCACCGCCGACGCATGGGACGCCCAGATGATCTTCCTGGGCGAGCGTGGCCACCGCGTCGTCGCTCATGACCGGCGAGGACACGGGCGGTCGAGCCAGCCGTGGACCGGCAACGACATGGACACGTACGCGGACGATCTCGCCGAGCTCCTCGGCGCGCTCGACCTGCGGGAGGTCATCCTGGTCGGCCACTCCACCGGCGGTGGCGAGGTTGCCCGCTACGTCGGCCGCCACGGCACGGCGCGCGTCGCCAAGGTCGTGCTGCTCGGCGCCGTCCCGCCGCTGATGCTCGAGACGAAGGCCAACCCCGGTGGCCTGCCGATCCAGGCCTTCGACCAGATCCGCGCCGGCACGCTCAGGGACCGCTCGCAGTTCTTCAGGGATCTGGCGGTGCCGTTCTACGGCTACAACCGGAAGGGCGTGAAGCTCTCGCAGGGCGTCGTGGACGCGTTCTGGCTGCAGGGGATGCAGGGCGGCATCAAGGGCGAGCTCGACTGCATCAAGCAGTTCTCCGAGACGGACTTCACGGAGGACCTGAAGAAGTTCGACGTGCCGACGCTCATCGTGCACGGCGACGACGACCAGATCGTCCCGATCGCCGCCTCCGCGCTCCGGTCAGCGAAGCTCGTGAAGGGAGCGACGCTGAAGATCTACCCGGGCGGCCCGCACGGCATCGCCACCACGCTGGCGGACAGGTTCAACGCCGATCTGCTCGAGTTCATCCGGTCCGGAACGCAGTACGTCTCCATGCCTTCCGAAGGCACGCAGCCCCTGACGCACTAGCCCTCTCGACACTCTCCCGACCCAGGGCCGCAAATCGGCGATGCCGAGCCGCGGGGCCTATCGCGGTGCGTGGAATAGGCGCATGGTCGAGTGACGGCCAGCAGCCTGGGCCGAGAGGAGTAGGTCATGGCAAGCAACAATTCCTGGAGCTCCTGGTCCCTGACGACGAAGCTCACGGTCAGCGTCGGTCTCGCCCTCGCCGCCGTGCTCGTCGTCGCTCTCAACTTCGCTTAGCCACCGTATGCGCGCCCCGGTGAAACCGCCGGGGCGCCCGGTCGGCGTGCGCCCCGTTCACCGATGCGAAGGATCGAGCCGCCGATGCCACCGTGCTCGGCGCCCGGCCTTCCCCCGTTCGGGCGAAGCGTCGGTGCCGTTTTGCGCATCCGCAGGCCGCGGAATTGCCGAACGTGTCGACACGCGTACGATGCGAGGACCACTGCGGAGGGATTGCAGGGATGGCCGCAACCGAAAAGCAGAAGCAGTCGCTGTACTTCCCCGACGAGACGCTGCGCGAGATCATGAAGGAGTCGATCCGGCTCGACCGGTCGCTCTCCTGGACCGTTCAGCAGGCATGGCGCGTGGCGCGCGCGCAGGTCCAGAGCTTCCCGGCGGCGGACCGGCGCGACGAAGCCGCCCGCGAGCCGAGAGTTTCTCCCGTGCGCGAGCCGCAGGCCTCCAGCGAGCGCGTCGCCGATTTCGATCGGCGCCGACCCTCCGCTCAGGTCCGCGAGTTCCTCAGGGGGAAGTTCGACCGCGAGCTGACGAGCTAGCTGAGGCCGCGACCCGCGGCTCACAGCGTCGTTCGCACCGCGCTCTCAGGCCGCCCGGCGTTCCACCCGGATGATGCGGCCGCCGTCGTCGTGGTGCACCACGCACACGGCGGTGCCGCGGCCGGCCAGGATCTCGTCCTCCGACAGCTCGAAGTGCCGGGCGTAGTCGCTCACCGACTGCACCTCGGGGCTGCGCACCTTCAGCGCCGGCAGCCGGTTCCACAGGAGCAGGGTTCCGGAGGTCCCGACCAGCGCCATCGCGTACCCCTGGACGTCGGGGGTCGAGCCGGCGGACGCGAGCTTCATCAGCGCGAGCTGGGAGAGGACGTTCACGTCGGCCGCCCAGGAGAAGGACCGCATCACCGGGTACCACAGCTTCAGCCACGCCCCCCACATCAGGACGGTGGAGGCGTCGGAGCAGAGCCGCTGATGCCAGCGCAGGCGATCCCGCGCGTTGATGATGAGTGAACCGCTCATTTGTTCGATCTCTTCGACGTCAGCGAATGCCACGGTCCGGGCTGATCCAGCGAGCCCGCTTGCCCTGGCTGCGCAGGAGGACCTTCGGGTATGCCACGACGATTGACGCGGTGTTGATGATCCAGAACGCGAAGGGATACCAGATCATCCAGAACAGGTTCCGCCCGAGTCCGCGGTCGTAGCGGCTGTCCAGCCACTTACTGAACGCGAACTGCAACAGGCAGGTGGTGCCCAGGATGACGCCGCTTCCCTGCGGGCTCAGCGGGGAACCTATCACCGGCAGAGCGCCCCCGGGAAGCAGGATCCCCTGGAGCCACAGCACCGTCAGGAGCAGCATCGAGTAGCACCAGAACACACTCACGCACATCTCCACCAGCAGCGGCCACAGGAAGCTCTGGCTCGGATGACGCAGCACGTCGAGGTTCTTCAGCAGCACCTGGGCGCCGCCCATGGCCCAGCGCAGACGCTGCTTCCACAGCCCCTTCAGCGTCTCCGGCATCAGGATCCACGTGAGCGCATTCGGCTCGAAGCGCACGTCCCAGCCCGCGCGCTGAAGCTTCCAGGTGATGTCGATGTCCTCCGTGAGCATGTCGGCGCTCCAGTAGCCGACCTGGTGCACCGCCGACTTGCGGAACGCCGTGATGACCCCGCTGACCGTGAAGATCCGGCCGAAGCTGCGCTGCGCGCGCTTGATGATGCCGACCATCGAGGAGAACTCTCCGACCTGCAGGCGCCCGAGCAGCGTGGAGCGGTTGCGGATCCGGGGGTTGCCCGTCACGGCCCCCACCCACGCGCCCTCGACGAAGTGGCGGACGAACCAGTGCGCGGCGTGCTTGTCCAGCAGCGCGTCGCCGTCGATGCAGATCAGGATCTCGTGCTTCGCGAGCAGGCTGCCCGACTGCAGGGCGATGGCCTTGCCCTGGTTCTGCGCGAGGTGCACCACGCGCAGGCGGGGGTGCCGTGCCGCCATGCGCTCCAGCACCTCGCCCGTGCCGTCCTTGCTGCCATCGTTGATGGCGATGACCTCGAACTCCGGGTAGTCCAGCGCGAGCGCGTGGCTCAGCGTCTCTTCCGCGTTCTCGGCCTCGTTGTAGCAGGGGACGAGGATGCTCACCGGGGGCGCGCCCGGGGTCGCCGGCGGCCGGCCCCGCGCCGCGTCCGCTCGCTCGAAGCGCCAGTAGAACAGCGCCGCCCCGATCATCCACAGGAACGACATCAACAGCGGGTAATAGAAGACGAAGGCGAGCAACCCGTGCCACAGCGTCTCGAGTCGAGGCGTCACGGGGCGGCCCTCTCAGCGCGTCGCGGGCGCATTCGGCTTGACGTCGAGCACCGTCTTCATGACGCCGGTGGCGGGCTGATCCGTGAACAGGCCGTCGGGGTAGTAGCCGACGTGCTGCACCCCCATGCCGTACAGGCTGCGGATGTCGTCCGCGAGCTCCCTGCTGCCGATCGGACGATTGTCCTCGCGCCAGTCCACGGACTGGAGCTCGAAGACGACCTTCTTCATCGCCCCCGGGCGGTCGTTCACCGCGTTCACCAGGTCGTGGAAGAACGCGGCCGGATCGGCGGCCCTCTCCATGTAGGGCATGGCCATGATGGCGGTGAAGTCGTAGCGCGCGATCGAGTTGTCGAGCGACTGCGAGTACCAGACCTCGGCCTTCGGGTTCAGCACCACGCGCGCGTACAGGTTCCTCGCGACCTTCAGCGTGGGCTGCTGCTCGCGCACCACGTCGGCCAGCTCCATCGCGAGATCGTCCAGGGCGTTGATCTTGAGGATGGTCCAGCGTCCGATCAGGTCGTCGCTCTTGCGGATCTCCTGGACCGATCCGGGCAGCCCCCACGCCTGGTAGGTCTTGAGCGCGAACGGGCTCGCGTCCTCGTAGTCGGACAGCGTGACGTCGTCGTGGAAGAGCAGGCCGTCGAAGGGCGCCGACCGCGCGAGGTCCTCGTAGATCTCGCGGACGGCCTGCCGCGCGCGCGCCGAGAACGGCGAGAGCCGGAGATATCCCATGTTCACGCGCCCGGTCTTCTCCCCGGGCAGCGTCACGACCCTGTCCCCGGCGGCCGGGTTGCTCGCCGGCAGCTCCCAGGACAGCGCCGGCATCCACGCGTACAGCCGCCTCACCTGCGTGCGCGTGCGGATCTGCCAGGCCACGCGGTTGAACAGATCCGCGCGCATGGGCATGTGGCGGCTCGGGAAGTACACCGCGTCCGCCGAGCCGTTGCCGTCGGGATCGGAGAAGGCCTGCAGGTAGACCGCGTTCACGCCCATCCGGGCGATGCGGTCGAGCAGGTGGCTGAGGTTCCTCTCCTGCTGCGCGGGATCCGCGTCGTACACGTAGTCCAGATCCACGTGCATGATCTTCTGCGGGCGGTCGTTGTCGGAGAGGTTCTGGTTCCGGATGGTGACCTCGCGCTCGAGATCCCACAGCTTCATCCCGCGCTCGACCAGGATGCGGCGCAGCCCCCAGAGCGGCGTGTCGTGCATGTTGGCGCCGTCGTCCAGCGTGAGCCCGATGCGCATGCCGAGCCGCTCGGCGATCTCACGCGTGGTCTTGTTGTACCGGCCATAGGGCCACGCGATCACGCGCGGCGACTTGCCGGTGTGGCGGCGGATGAGCTCGCCGTTGCGCTCGAGATCCGCCTGCACGCGCTTCCGATACGCCGCCTCGTCCTCGTGGCGCTTCTCGTCCGGCAGGTAGCGGCGCGTCGTCGTCGCCGGCTGCATGTTGCCCTGCGGGTTGCCGAGGATGCCGCGGTGCAGGTCGAAGCTGTGGCTCCCGATCTCCACGAGCCCGCTCTCGCTCAGCTCGCGCAGCTCCTTCCAGGACAGCAGCTGCTCGCGGGGGAGCCTCTTCCCGTCGAAGTCCACCGTGCCCTTCTCTTCGAGCCAGCTCCCCACGACGTTGATGACGGCGGGGATGCGGAACATCTTCAAGACGGGCCAGGCGTGCTCGTAGACGGACTGGTAACCGTCGTCGAAGGTGATGAGCACCGCCTTGTCCGGGAGCGCCCTCCTGCCTTCGCGGCTGGCCAGCACTTCGCCGACGCTCACGAAGTGGTACCCGTGGTTGCGCAGCCAGTCCATCTGCCTCACGAAGTCGGTGGGCGTGACGGCGTACTGCGGCACCAGCGCCTGGGCCGGGTCGGCGACCTCGTGGTAGCTGAGCACGGTGAGCTCCTCTTCCGTGTCGGCCACGGTGCGCGCGGCCGGCAGCAGGAGGAGCAGCGCCCAGAGCAGGGGCAAGAGTCGCGTCGTCATCGGCGTCCGAACGTCCGTCGGGTCAGGAGTGGCAGAGGCTGCGAACGTGAGCGGGCGCCGCCACGGACAACCTGCGCTCGAAGTAGACGAGCGGCGCGGCATGATCTTCAAGTTGCCGGGGTGGCGTCAAGCCGCAGCCCGGCCATCCTGCCGTAGCGCCTGAAGGTTCGGGGCTGGACCCCGGCGTTCGGCCCGCCGCCGCCCACCGCCTCGACCCCGGGTGGCCGACGCTGTCCGCCGGTCACCTACATCGGGACCCCTCGCCCCCGAGACGTCCAGCCGGGACGGCGGGCCGGTGCGATGGCAGGTGGAACACCGGTCCAGGCGGCAGCGCCCCTCCCGACCTCGCGTCACGCACCACTCGAGCGCCGGCCGCAGCCTCCATCGCACGCCCGCGCCGTCCGTCCCACCCGCAGTCCGACGACGGCGTTCACCCTCCGTCTGCTATCTTGTGCCCTCCAGGCCAGGGGGGCCCATGTCACTCGACCCGCGTCTCGTCTCTCCCAAGGAGAAGCAGCTCTTCGTCGCCGGCGCGATCCTCTCCGGGATCGCGTGGCTCGGAGTCATCGTCTCGCTCGTCGGCATCCTGTACGCGCTCCTCGGCGCGCTGTTCTTCCTCGCCGCGCACGCGCTCTTCCTCGCGCACGCCCGGACCAACGGGATCCGGGTGGACGAGCGGCAGCTCCCGGACCTGCACGCGCGGGTGCGAGCCGCCGCCGTCCGGCTGGGGATCCAGGAGCTCCCGGAGATCTACGTCGTCCAGGGAGGCGGGCTGCTCAACGCGTTCGCGACGAAGCTCCTCTCCCGCCGCTACGTGATCCTGCTCTCCGACCTCGTGGACCACTGCGAGGATCCTCGCCAGCTCGACTTCGTCGTCGGACACGAGCTCGGCCACTTCGCCGCCGGGCACCTGAGGTGGAACCTCTTCCTGCTCCCGTACCGGCTCGTGCCGTGGCTCGGGGCCGCGTACTCCCGTGCGTGCGAGTACACCTGCGACCGCTTCGGCCTCGCGGCAGCGGGTGACCTCGAGCACGCGATGCGGGGCCTCGTGGTCCTCGCCGCGGGCGGCCGCATCGCCGCGCGGGTCGATCTCGCGGCCTTCACCTCGCAGCGCGACGAGGCCGGCGGCTTCTGGGCGACGGTCCTCGAGCTCACCTCGTCCCATCCGTTCCTCTGCAAGCGCGCCGCGGCGCTGCAGGAGCTGCACGCGCCCGGCACCGTCAAGCCGGTCCGGCGCAGCGTCGCCGGCAGGGTCCTCGCGCCGGCGCTCGGCGCGCTCGCAGGCGGACCGGGCGCCGCGCCCATGATGATGGTCGCGATCGTCGGGATGCTGGCGGCGATCGCGATCCCCAACTTCATCCGCTACCAGGTCAAGGCGAAGGACGCCGGGGCCAAGGCCGCGCTCGAGGCGCTCCACAAGGCGCAGGTCGCGCTCCACCAGCGGACCGGGAGCTTCCGCGAGCTCCAGGTCGGGGAGCAGCCGCCCACCGCGGCGCGGGTGACCTGGACCGACGCGGAGCTCGCGGCCGCGCGCGAGATCGGCTGGGAAGGCGCGGGCGCCGGGCACCACGTGTACACGGTCGCGGTCGGCGCGACGAAGGACGGGCGGCAGGCCCTCGCCGCGTGCGCCGAGAGCGATGCGGACGGCGACGGCGTGTACGCCGCCTGGATGATCTGGGAGCCGGTGAAGGACCGGAAGGGAAACCTCGTCGCGCCCGTGGCGCCCTGCCGGTTCCAGCCGAAGCTCGGCCGGGAGCCTGTGTTCTCGGCGAGCGACTCGCCCGGCGTCGCGGTCCGGGTGTCGCCCGACGACGTGTTCTAAACGACCGAGCATTCGGAAACAGACAACGAGCGAAGCGAACCCGCCGGGGCGACACCGCGATAGCGGCGAAGCCGCCCGCGGTGGCGCACGGGACCCGGCGAGCAGGGTGGGGCCCCGACGAGCTCTGCTCGGCGGGGCGGGGGCGCAGCCCCCGTCAGAACATGGCTAAACGACAGCGCGATGCGCGACACCGAAGGTGATCGCGAATCGCGGACTGTCGTTTAGAGTCCGATCAGGGCCTCACCCGGCTACGCCTCGCCGGGTGAGGTCTGCCCACCGGCCCGCCCGGTCCATTCCGGGGACGCCCTGCTCAGTTCGACGCCTGGCGCGTCCCGGCGCCGAGGTGGACCGCGAAGTCCGCCACCTCCCCGAGCCGCTCCGCTCCGGCGACCGGGACCTCGAGGACGAGGCCGAGGGGAAGCGCACCCGCCGGTCCGTGGAACGACACCGCGGCACCAGGCGGCCAGAGTCCCTCCCCCGGCGCCGCCCCGGTGAGCAGCCAGACCGCCGCGACCTCGTTCCGCGAGAAGCCCGCCTCCACGAGCCGGGCGCCCACCGGCCTGCGCGACGCGGAGTCGTAGAGGTACCGGCCCGCCATCAACGTGTGCGCCATGCCGCCGTAGGCGACGACGCGGGCCTCCGGGTACTCCCGCGCCGCCCGCGCGATGGCCGCGGCCATCGTGCCGTTCCGCGTGTCGGCCGCGAGCGCGCGCATGAGCGCCACCCGCGCCTCGTTCTCGTCGCTGGCCACGACGGCGCGGACCGCGGAAGGGTGCGCGCGCGCCCACCGCACGATGGGCAGGTACGGCAGCGCCCCCCGTGGCCACGCGCCCGCGAGCGCCGCGCCGTCGCCCCCGTCGCGGTACGCGTCCAGCGCGCCCTGGACCCGGGCCGGGAGCTCGAGCAGCAGGACCGCGGGGCGGCCGTCGCGAGCATGCAGCTCACCGAGCAGCTCGGTGAGCCTGGCCGGCGGCTCCGCGAGGAAGTGGCTCTCTCCGACGAGCAGGATCCGCCGCGCCGCCAGCGACCCGACGAGCCCCTCGCGATCCAGCACCGAGGCCTGGAGCGCCGCGCCGGCACGGGCGAGCGCAGGCGCATCCCGGGCCACCTCGGCGCGCGGGATCCGGCGCGGCGTGAGCGCGACCCGAACGCCACCCAGCACGGCGATCGCGGCCACGCTGGCGATCAGCGCGCGATGACGCAGCCTCGAGGTCTCCAGCATCAACCCTCCACTCCCAGTTGATACCCGCCTCGCCTCTCGGTCAAGCTCCGGTGTTCGGCGCGGGTGCCCCGGCGCGGTGCCGGAGGCCCGCCGCGCCCACGCGCGCGACGGGCTCGCGCCCTGGAGGCTCCCCCGCCCCTGCGACGAAACCCGGAGCGATTCCGGCAGGCGCGGCCGGGCCCACCCGCCTCCACCCGCCTCCACCCGCCTCCACCGGCCTCCGGCTCGCCGGGCGAGGCTCGCTTCCTCTATCCTTCCGCCCTCATGTGCGGCCGCTTCGCCCTCGCGACCCCCGGGATCGACGTCCTCGCCCACGAGCTCGGCGCCACCGTGAGCCGGGAACCCGCGCTCGCGTACCGCCCGCGCTGGAACATCGCCCCCACCCAGGACCACTGGATCGTGCGCCTCGTACACGGGCGCCGCACGCTGGTCAGCGCCCGCTTCGGGATCGAAGGACACAGCGGACGCCTCGTGTTCAACGCCCGCAGCGAGACGGCCGCCGAGCTGCGGACGTTCCGTGACGCGTTCCGCGGCGGGCGCTGCGTCGTCCCGGCGGACGGCTTCTTCGAGTGGCAGGGCGGGCGCGGAGCTCGGCGGCCGCTCTGGTTCCACGCTCCGGACGGCGGGCTGCTTCTCTTCGCCGCCCTCGCGCTCGAGCAGCGGGGGGCGCCTGCCTTCGTCATCCTCACCACCGCCGCGAACGACCTCGTCCGGCCCGTCCACGACCGGATGCCGGCGCTGCTCTCCCGCGACGCCGCGGAGGAGTGGCTCTCCCGTCCCGACGCGGCGCTGCTCCGTCCCGCTCCGGAGCGCTGTCTCGTCTCACGCGAGGTCTCGGAGGCGGTGAACGACGTCGCTAACGACGGGCCCGAGCTGCTCGAGCCGCCGGCGCCCCGGGCTCAGCTGAGGCTGCTGTAAGAAGTCGCTTGGCCCGCGGACCGAACGTGGACCCCGCGAGGACGCCGACCGCCTCGAGGCAGGCTCGCTGACCGCGCGACGGCGCTGAAATACCGGTCGGGGAGCGGCGTACGGGAGAGACGCCACCGTGGTTCGGTCACGGCGGCGGTCACCGGTCCTCCCTGGGATGCCCTTGAGACGAGCTCGACCGATTCCGAACCCCGTCGTCACACGCGCCGCCATCGCGGTCGCCTGTCTCTTCACCTCGTCCGGCGCCGCCGCGGCCTCGGACGCCATCGTCGCCCGGCGCACCTCCGGGCACCTCCACCTGGACGGCCGGCTCGACGAGGCCGCGTGGCGCGTCGCGCCTGCGTTCTCGGCCTTCGTCGAGAGCTTCCCGCGGCCCGGCGTCCCCGCGGATCCGCGCACCGAGGTGCGCGTCCTGTACGACGACGAGACGCTGTACGTCGGCGTCACCTGCTTCGATCCGCAGCCGTCGGCCATCGTGAGGCAGCTCGCGCGGCGGGACACGGACCTCACCTCCGACCGCGTCGAGGTCGCGATCGACGCGGACGCGGACGGCCGCACCGCCGTGGACTTCAGCGTGAACGCGGCGGGGGTCCTCCGGGATCAGCTCCTCTTCGCGGACGTGAACTCGACGGACAGCTGGGACGCCGTCTGGGACGCCGCCGCCTCGATCGGCGCGGACGGATGGTCGGCCGAGATCGCGATCCCGTTCCGACAGCTCCGCTTCTCGGAAGAGCGGGAGCAGAGCTGGGGCATCGTGGTCCGGCGCTTCATCCCCCGAACCCACCAGGTGCTCGACTCGACGCTCGTCCCGCGCGAGGCGAACCCGGTCAACGCCGGCGGGCTGGTCGTGTCGCGATTCGGCCGCCTCGAGGGGCTCGTCGAGCTCCAGCCGCGCCACGGGTTCGAGCTCCTGCCCTACGTCGCCACGCGAACGACTTTGCGCCCCCAGTTCTCGGACCCCGGCCGCCCCGGGCCGAGGCTCCTCGATCCGGCGCTGGACGTGGGGCTCGACTTCAAGACCGCGCTCGCGAGGCGGCTGACGCTGACGGGCGCGGTGAACCCCGACTTCGGCCAGGTGGAGACGGACAAGGTCATCCAGAACCTCCAGAACGCGGAGCCGTTCTTCCCGGAGAAGCGGCCGTTCTTCCTGGAGGGGCTCGACGTCTTCCAGCCGGTGGGGGCCGAGTACGGCTCCCCGCAGCAGCTCTTCTACTCCCGGCGGATCGGCCTCGACGCGCCCATCCTCGGCGCGGCCAAGGTGACCGGCGCCGCCACCTCTCGCCTCCAGATCGGCGTGCTCGACTCCCTCGTCATGGGAGCCGGGAACAGGTCGCTCGTGCCGGTCGGCTACACGAGCCCCGACTCCGCGACGCTCGCGCCGTACGAGGAGCGGCCGGACCGGCGCTGGCGCTTCCGCCTCGCCCAGCCGTTCCATCTCGGCCCGGAGGACGCGCTCCCCGGCGCGCACCCCGTCACGACCAACTACTTCGCAGCCATCGCACGACAGCGGCTCTCGGGCGGCTCGACGGCCGGCGCCACCTTCACCGCCGCGACGCCGCTCGAGCCGCGCTGCCTCCGGAGCGAGTTCCCGGGCGAGGCCGAGTACGCCGCCGCCGGCTGCGCCTCGCACGGCGCGAACGCGCTCGGGCTCGATCTCGACGTGCCCGGGGTCTGGGGCGGCTTCGCCCAGGTGGAGGCGTCGCAGGCCGTGGGCGGTCCGGCCGAGGGCCGCAAGCTCTGGGACGGCACGGTGCTGCGCGCGGGCGACCTCGGCTTCGGCGGTCACATGCGCGCCGGGAAGCTCGGCGGCGAGCCCTGGCGCTTCGACGTCACCTACGTCTACGAGGACCCGAAGCTCGACCTGAACGCGGTCGGCTTCCAGCCGCTGTCGAACTACCAGTGGGCCGATCTCGACCTCCACTACGTGCGCCCGAGCGGCCTCGGGCCGTTCCACGCCTTCCAGCTCGACTACAACCTCGACGTCAACTGGACCGCGGACGGCGAGTGGCTCCCGCGAGGCATCAACACGAACGTCTTCTCCAAGGTGCAGCTCCCCGGCTACCAGACGGTCGGCGTGCGCGTCGGCGTCGAGATCCCCCAGTACGACACGCGAGAGATCGCGGAGGCCGGCGTCCCGTTCGAGCGCATGGGCGACGTCTTCGCCTCGCTCGTCCTCGGCTCGGATCCCAGCCGGGAGCTCCAGGCGAGCGGCGACGTCTTCGCGTACCGGGCGATGCGCCAGGGCGCGTTCGAGCCGATGACGGGGTGGGGCTGGGATCTCTCGATGAGCTGGCGGCCGCACCACCGGCTCGAGACCCGCCTCGACGGAGCGTTCGGCCACAAGCCCCAGGGCCCGCGCTGGGTCGAGACCCTCCCCGACGGCACCGCGATCTTCGGCCTCCAGGACCCGATCTTCCTCTCGCTGACGCTCCGCCAGCAGCTCGTGTTCACCCCCCGCCTCTCCGCCCAGCTGTATGCGCAGCTCTTCACCTCCGCCGTCCGCTACGGCCGGGACTTCTACGGCGCCTCGCTCCAGGGACGGTCGCGCCTGCCGCTCTCGGAGCTCGGGCCGACGCCCTACTCAGGCTCGCCCGACTCGCACGACGCCGTCGTGAACGTGAACGCGGTCGTCCGCTGGGAGTACCGGCTCGGCTCGACGCTCTTCTTCGTCTTCACCCGCTCGCAGAGCGAGCTCCCCTTCCGCGACGGGTCGGTCCCCTCCGGCATGGCCGCGCCCCAGCTGTTCCGGGGGCGGACGACCGAGTCGGTGCTCGTGAAGTGGTCGTACTGGTGGGACGCCTGAGCCCGACCCAGAGTTCCGCGCCGCACCAGCGGAGACCGCTCCCCGCGGGCGCCCGACCGGTTATCGTCCCAATCCGATGCCCCCCGTCCGCCGCCTCCGCATCGCCTTTGTCGCGGACACGTTCGACTCCGCCATCGCCGGCGGGGTCCGCTCGGCGCTGCGGTTCGTGGAGGCGCTCCGCGAGCGGCACGAGGTGACGGTCGTCGCCGCGGGCGCTCCCGGCGAGGGGATCGTCGCGCTGTCCGCGTTCTACCTGCCGCTCGTCGGCAGGATCATGCGGGAGAACGGCTTCGTCTTCGCGGTCCCCCGGCGCCGGACGCTCGAGGCGCTGTTCCGGCGCGTGGACGTGGTCCACGTGCAGTTCCCCTTCTGGCTCGGGCTCCGCGCGGCCGGGATCGCGAACGCGGTGGGGACGCCGCTCGTGTCCGCCTTCCACGTGCAGCCCGAGAACCTGCTCTACAACATCGGCCTCCGCTCCCCGCGGCTCGTCGACTGGACGTACCGGCTGTTCCTGCGCCGGCTGTACGATCGCTCGGCGGCGGTGGTGTGTCCGAGCCGCTTCGCGCTCGAGGAGCTGCGCGCCCACGGGCTCCGGGCGCCCGCCGAGGTGATCTCGAACGGAATCCCGCCGGGCTTCGGGCCCGCGCCGCTCGAGCGGCACGAGCGCCACCGCGGGAAGCTCCTCGTCGTCGCCGCGGGCCGGCTCGCGCGCGAGAAGCGGCTCGACGTCACGATCGAGGGCGTGCGGCGCTCTCGCCACGCCGGCCGGATCCAGCTCGTCATCACCGGACGCGGGCCGGAGGAGGAGGCGCTCCGGCGCCGGGCAGCGACGCTCCCCGTCCCCGCCGAGGTCGGGTTCGTGAGCGAGGACGAGCTCCGTCGCCTCCTCGTCACCGCCGACCTCCTCGTCCACTCCTCGGAGGTGGAGCTGGAGGGGATGGCCGTCCTCGAGGCGCTGGCCTGCGGGACGCCCGCGCTCGTCGCCCGGGCCCCGTACAGCGCCGCCCGCCAGTTCGCCCTCTCGGAGGACTTCCTGTTCGAGCCGGGCGACGCCTCCGACCTGGCGCGCCGCCTCGACCTGCTCCTCGACGCGCCGGAGCGGCTGCGCGAGGCGCGCGCGCGGTGCCTCGCGCTCGCGGAAGCCTTCCGGTTCGAGGACTCGGTCCGCGAGCTCGAGGCGCTCTACCTGCGCGTGGCGCGCGGAAGCGCCGCGGCGGGCTGATCGCGCTCGGCCCGAGGCCGCTCGCGCCGCGCGATCCAGAGCGCGGCCGGCAGCGCGCTGAAGTCCGCGAGCATCGCGAGCAGGAACGCCGCGGCCGTCACCACCCCGAACTGGCGGATGGGCGGGAAGGTCGAGAACGAGAGGCCGAGGAACCCGGCCGCGTTGATGAGCGTCGCGAACGCGATCGGCCGCCCCGACACGCGGAGCGCGTGGCGGAGCGCGCCATCGAGTCCCCCCTCGCCCTCGCCTTCGTGCAGGTGGTGGAAGAAGTGGATCTGGTCGTTCTCGGTCGTCCCGAGCACGGTGGTGGCGATGAGGATGGTCGCGACGTTGAGCGGCGTGCCGGTGAGCCGCATCCCCAGGAACGTGACGAGGATCGCGAAGACGGACGGGATCATCGCCATGAGCCGCGCCGAGGCGCTGCGGAACACGAACAGGAACACCACGAAGATGAGCGCGGCGGTGATGGCGAAGCTCTCGGCGAGCGTGGGCACGAGGCTCGCCCCGACCTTCGCCTGGAGCAGCGACTCTCCGACGATGCGCATCGACGCCCCCTCGAGGGCCGGCGTCCCGGCCGCGGCCCGCGCCCAGTCGGCGCGCAGCGCCGACTCGAGCGCCCGGAAGTCCCGCTCCTCGGTGCCGCGGAACACCACCGTGAGCTGCGCGTTCGAGAGGGAGCCCGCGTCGATGAACGCGCGGAGCTCCGGCTCGGAGAGCAGGAGCTGCTCGACGTCGCCGGCGAGCGCCGCGAACGCCTGCGGATCCGCGGGGAGCGTGTCGTCCCCCGTCGCGAGGTAGCGGCGCATCCGCAGGAACGTCGAGGGGCCGACGACCGAGGTGACGTCCGGCTCGCGCTCGACCGCCGCCGCGAAACGGTCGACGGCGTGCAGCACCTCGGGGTCCGTGATCGCGCCGCGGGTGCGCACCCACACCCGCGCGACGTTCAGCCCGCCGACGTGGTCGCGGTAGTAGACGATGTCCCGGTGGATCGGGAGCGAGGAGTCCACGTAGTCGAGGGAGTCCACGCCCACCTTCATCGGCGGGAGCCGCCCCGGCACGCCGGCGATCGCCACGAGCCCCACCGCCGCGAGCACGAGCGCTCCCGGGACGAGCACCCATCGCAGCCGCCAGGTGAAGGTCGGGACCGCCGCAGCGAGCCGATCGTAGAGCCGGGTGCGCACCGGGACGGCGCGGCCGGTGGGCGTCCGGAGCGCCTTCTGGAGCGCGGGGAAGAGGGTGAACACCGTCACCCACGAGAGCGCGAGCCCGGCGGCGGTCCACAGGCCCATCTCGCGGATGGGTCGGATCCTCGAGACGGAGAGCGCGGCGAACCCGAGCACGGCCGCGAGCGTCGAGGCGGTGACGGGGAGGAACTTGTTCGCGAGGGCGAAGACCTGGTGCGCGTCGACGTCGGCGCCCTCGGGCTGATCGACGAACCGCGACTGCACGTAGACGAGGTTCGCGAGCGTCGTCACCATCACCGTGAGCGGGACGAGCGCCGAGACCACCGTGAACGTGAACCCGAGGAGCCTCCCCGCCGCGACGCCGAGGGCGACGGCGGTGCCGAGGGCGACGACGATGGCGACGAGCGTCCGCCAGGAGCGGTACAGGAACAGCACGAGCGCGACGACGAAGAGGCCGAACACCGGGAACCACCGGACCGACGCCTCGCGCGACGCCCGCTCGATCCAGGCCTCCACGTAAGGCGCGCCGACCCGGCGGACGCCGCGCACCGCGTCGTGCGGCGCGCGGGCGATGGCGGCGTCCAGCGCGGCGAGGAGCGCGTCGCGCCGGGCCGGATCGCTCGCGTCGAGCGCGACGGCCATCCCCTGGAAGCGATCGCCCACGAGCCCCTGGCGGCGGAAGAACGAGGTCCCGGTCGCGAAGGCGCGGAACGCCGCTGCGCCCTCCCGGGTCGGGGCGAAGCCGGGATGGGCGCGGCGGTAGACGTCGAGCGCCGAGTACGGCGACACCCCGGGGATCGCGCGGAGCGCGGCCTCGAGCGCCTCGGTCTCAGCGAGCACCTCCGGCCGCCAGGGGTCGTCCGCCTCCAGGAGCAGGATCACGATGGGGCGCTCGGGGAAGATCGCCTCGAAGTCTCGCGTCGCGACGTAGTCGGGATCCGAGGGAACGATGAGCCCGGAGATGCCGGCGTCCGATCGGATCCCGACCGCCAGCGCGACCGCCGCGACGAGCAGGAGCGCGTACGCCGCGAGGATCGGCGCGCGCAGCGCGACGATCCGGCTGAACGCCCGGAGCAGCCGTGGGCTCATCGCCTCGCCGCCACCTGGAGTGAACGCCTGGTCAGCCGGACGACCTGGCACATGTTCCTTCCATAGCGGACCCGGACGGAACGACCGAGGATACTCTTGGGCCCCGGCTCGCCCCGTGCAGGTGCGCTAGGTTCACGGCGTGAGCTTCGGACGTCACGGGTACCTGGCGGCTGCGCTCGCGGCCTCCGTCGCCGGCGCGACCGCGCTGGCGGCGGCGCCTGCGCCGGTGATCGTCGTCTGCGCGCCAGGGTCGCCCGGGACGACCGAGGAGGCGCGGGGCGCGATGGACGCCTTCGCCGCCGCGCTCGCCGCGAAGGCGGGGCTCCCGGCCGGCGGGCTCGGCGCGACGTACACGCCGACCGAGGACGGCGGGATCGCGCGCCTGCGCGCCGGCGACGCCGCGGCGGCGATCGTGTCCCTGCCGTTCTTCCTGAAGCACGAGAAGGCGCTCGCGCTCCGGGCCGAGCTCCAGCCGGTCCCGCAGGGCGGAGCGGGGCTCGAGCGCTGGAGCCTGGTGGTCAAGAAGGGGCGGGGCGCGACCCCCGCGGCCCTCGACGGCTTCACCATCCTGTCCGCCGCCGGGTTCTCGCCGGGGTTCGTGAGCGGACCGGCGCTCGGCGCCTGGGGCCGGCTGCCCGCGAGCGTGCGGATCGTGCAGTCGGCCGCGGTGCTGTCGGCGCTGCGGCGCGCGGCGGCGGGAGAGCCCGTCGCCGTCCTCCTCGACGGCACCCAGGCTGCGGCGCTCCCGAGCCTCCCGCTCGCGTCGGAGCTGGAGGTCATCGCACGCTCTCCCCCGCTGCCGGTGGGGATCGTCGCCACGGCGGACAGGCGCATGCCGCCGGCGCGCTGGGCGAAGGTCCGCGCCGCGCTCCAGGCGCTCGCGGCGGATCCCGCGGGCGCGGAGGCGCTCGCCGGGATCCGGATGTCGCGCTTCGAGGCGCTCGACGCGAAGGCGCTCTCCGCCGCGCGACAGGCGTACGCGGAGGCAGGCCGGTGAGGAGGGGCGGCGCGTCCGGCACCCTCGCCCTCGCGCTGGCGGGAGCGCTCGGCGCGGCCGCCCCCGCCGTCGCGGAGGCGGCTGCCGCGGGGCGTGACGCCGACGAGCCCCTCGGAGAGCACGACGGATCGCGCCACGCGCTCGCCGTCGGACCTCACGCGACCACCTTCTTCAGCGAGGAAGGGAGCCAGTACACCTTCCTCTCCGGGAGCGTCGGCTACCTCGGGTCGCTCGGGGCCCGCGGCCCGTTCGTCCACGTGTTCGCGCTCCTCCCGCTCCAGGCGCGCCAGGACGGCCGCGTGTACGCGACCGGCGACTACTACCGGCGCCGGTCCGGGGGAGACCTCCTCCTCGGCTGGCAGTGGCGCTGGTCGGTGCGCCCCGATCTCGAGGCGGAGGCCGGCCCCGGGCTGCACGGGACCCTGGTCTACCTCCCGGGCAAGCCCGGCTACCGCGACTTCTCCGCCCTGCCGCTCGGCGTCGGCGGAGGAGCGGTCCTGCGGTGGAGACGGGGCGACCACGGCTTCTCGCAGCCCATCACGATCGGCGCGTACTGCGCCGCGGCGTACGACCTGTACGACCCGCTACGAGCGGACGACCTGGCGCATGGCTTCACGTTCAGTACAGGGTTCGTCCTCGGCCTGGGGGTCTCCCGGTGACTCCGGCTGGCCGCTTCCGGTCCCGCTCGGCGGTGGCCCTGCTCGCCCTCGCCCTCGGCGCCTGCGGCCCGTACGCCGAGGTCGCGCAGAAGCTCGACGTCACCGCGCGTGTGGCCGGGGACACCTGGATCGCCGCCGTCGGGCCGGAGGTCCGGGTCCTCCTCGTGGGGACGCCCTCGAGCGACGGCTCGGCCCCGTTCGCGTTCACCTCGATGCAGATGCCGATCTCGAGCGGCACCTCGGCGATGACGCTCCAGGGGACGTGGACGGAGGTCGGGACCGACGGGATCGCGACGCTGCGCGTCGAGCGGCAGTACACGCTCCCGGACGAGCGGTCCACGTCGCTCCTCAGCCGGCGCGGAGCGTGGCGCACGGACGAGCGGCGCACGATCCAGCTCAGGGTCACCCCGGACGGCGACCGGCTCGTCCTCGCCGGGGACGTCGCGCTCTCCGGGACGTACGCCGCGTTCGGCGGCGCGCTCGCCCGCCTCGGCACGGGGACGGCGCGCGACGCCGCCTGCGCGTTCCAGATCGCGAACCTCGGCATCCGCAGCTCCGAGGTCCGCATCATCGGGTTCGGCGGGCCCGGAATGACCCAGTACCAGCGGGCCGAGACCTACGTCGGGACGGTCGCCGGGAGCCTGCGGGTGTCCCAGAGCGGCTTCACGCACAACACGACCACCATCCGTTACTCCGCGTTCGAGGATCTCGGCGGCGCCCGGGTGGACGGGCCGCAGGTCACCGACGCCAACTCGGGAGGCGACGGCCACATGTCGGGCGTGCTGACCTTCGCCCTCCAGCCGCTCTCGCCGGACGGCTCGGCCGCCACCCCCATCACCGGCACGATCGACTACGGCGGCGCCGGCAACCCCGCCGATGCGATCCAGATCTCGAACGGGACCGCCAGCGGAGGGGTCTACGTCGTCTCGATCCAGGGCGGCGGCACCGCACGGGTGAGCCCGGAGACGCCTCCGTCACCCTCCGTGGCCGAATGCCTCGGTCTCCCGTGAGCCCTGGCGGTTTCCGCCGCAGCCCGTACATTTCCGACCGGCGCGCCGGATCGCGACGCGACGTGCTCGCCCTCGAGAGGTGATCCATGCGCAAGCTCTTCCTCGTCTCGGCGTTCCTGCTGGCGTGCGGCGGCAGCTCCAGCGACGGCGGCGGCGGCCTCTCCGGCACGATCGGCGGCCGCTCCTTCACTCCCCGCGAGGTGAGGGCGATCCCGGCCGGGACCGGCACGACGCCCTGCACGGTGCCGGTGCTCGGCGCCGTCGGCGTCAAGGCGCTCGCGATCGACTTCGCGTCCTACGCCGACGCCTGCGGCGACTACGCGACGAGCCAGTGCAGGCTCCACGCTGATGCACAGAACGTCACCCTGCTCTTCGCGAAGCTCGATCCGTCGGGCGCGGAGCCCCCGCTGAAGGCCGGGACGTACACGGTGTACGGGAGCGCCACGACGGCCGTCCCGGACGGAACGGGCCTCCTCACGGTCGCGTTCGCCGAGTCCCTCGCGACGGGCGCAGCCCCGACCTGCGCGGGCACGCCGAGCCCTTCGGTGCAGGGAGGCACGCTCCGGCTCGACCAGGTCACCGGGTCGACCGTCACCGGACACGTGTCCCTCACCTTCCAGGACGGGAGCTCGCTCCAGGGCGACTTCTCGGCGCCGGTCTGCCCCGGGCAAGGTCCTGACATCTGCATGCTCGCGACCGCGCAGGCGCTCTGCACGATGCCCGCGGTCTGCGTGCCGTAGCGCTGCGCGCCCCTCGGCATCCCTCCCCCGGCCAGGACGAGCGCCTCGCGGGTCCGCGCGTCGAGCGTCGACGTGCAGGAACGAGGTGAACCCGAGCGGACCGGGGATTACGACAGGGGCGTGCCTCGGAGGAGCCCATGTGCCGCAACATCCGCGTCCTCTACCACTTCGAGCCGCCCACGACGGCCGAGGAGGTCCGCGCCGCCGCCCTCCAGTACGTGCGGAAGGTGAGCGGTCTCCGGGAACCGTCGGCGGCAGACGCCGGGACGTTCGAGCGGGCCGTGATCGAGATCGCCTCGAGCACGGAGCGACTCCTCGGCTCGCTCCAGGCCCGCACGACCGTGAGGACCCGCGAGCACGAGCAGGAGAAGGCGCGCGCTCGCGGGGCGAAGCGCGAGGCTCGGGCTCGCGAGGCTCCGGCCCAGGGAGAGCACGCGGCCGAGGCGCGGGTCGCCGTCGCCGGGCTGGCCCGCCGCCGGCCCAGGCGATAAGACGTCGCCATGCCCGCCTCCGCGCCCCGGCGCGCTCGCCCGGGCCCCTCGGCGACCGCGCTCACGCCGGCCGAGGCCCGGGCGTTCCTCGTCGGCCACCACGCCCTCGCGGCGCCCGAGCTGCCGCAGGGCCCCGCGGGAGTCCGCGCGCTCCTCGCGCGGCTCCGCTGCATCCAGCTCGATCCGCTCGATCCGCTCGGCACGAACGCCGACCTCGTGGCGCTCGCCCGCATGGACGGGATCGCCAAGGGCGACGTCTACCGCCACCTCCTGCCCGGCCACGCGTTCGAGCACTTCGCGAAGGAGCGCTGCCTGCTGCCGGCGAGCGCGTTTCCCTGGTACCGGGCCGAGCTCGCGATCGAGGCGCCGTGGTGGTCGCACGCCGAGCGGCTGCGCCGGCTTCCCGCCGGTGTGGTCGAGAAGGTGCTCGACGAGGTCCGCGAGCGCGGGCCGGTCGCCGCCGACGACCTCGCCGATCACGGGCGCGTCGAGCCGCTCGACTGGAGCGGCTGGCGCGGCACGCCGCGCGCCGCCAAGATGGCGCTCGAGGTGCTCCAGACGCGCTGCGAGGTCGTGGTCTCCGGGCGCGGTCCGAGCGGAAAGCTCTACGACGTGCCGGAGCGCGCCCTGCCGGCAGCGGCCCGCGCGCGCGTCCACCCGTCGGACCGGACCACGGAGGATCGCGTGGAGGCCTTCCGGCGCTGGGCGCTCCTCGAGCGCGTCGAGGCCGCCGGGCTCCTCTCCCGCGCCGGAGGCGCGACCTGGTCGATGCTCGATCCTGCCCGCCGGGCGGGGATCCCCGAGGCGCTCCTCGCGGAGGGCGCCATCGAGGAGGTCCACGTGCTGGGCTCGACGCGCACGTACCTCGCTCCGCGCGGGTTCGCCGAACGCCGTCACCCGGCTCCCGACGGCAGGATCCGGCTCCTCGGCCCGCTCGACCCGCTCATCTGGGATCGCGCCCTCGTCAGCGCGGCGTTCGGCTTCGAGTACAGCTGGGAGGTCTACCGGCCGGCCCACCTGCGCCGGTTCGGCTGGTACGTCTGCCCGCTCCTCCGCGGCGACGCGCTCGTCGGGCGGCTGGACGGCGCCCTCGCACGGGGCGCGCTCCGGATCCGCGCGGTCTGGGCGGAGCCCGGCGGCGAGCTCGACCGCGCCGCGCTGCTCGCGTGCCTCGAGCGCCACGCGGCCGCGTGCGGCGTGGACCGGGTGGTCCTGCCGCGGCGCATCCGCGTGAACCGCGGCTGAGGGCTCGCGCATCAGGGCGCTGATCGCTCGAGTCGACCCCGCTCACCGCTCGCCCTTCACACGGGCTCAGGGCGAGCGGTCTTTGGTCCGCCCGGCCGCTCATCGTCGCAGCACGAGCCGGGGAAGATCGACGCAAGCGGCCACGGCCCTCAGGGTACCGCGGGGTCCGCGGCGTCGACGGGGACGGCCGGCGGCGCCGCCCCGGGAGCCTGCACCTTCGGCCGGGGCCGGCTCAGGCTCACGAGGCGCTGCGGCACGCGGCGGATCTTGCCGCGCACCGTCCCCTCGAGCACCTCCACCTCCACGGGAGGCGTCAGCTCCCAGCGGTAGCCACGGTGCGGGATCGGGTGCCTGAGCTTCATGCCGCGCCAGGTGAACTCGTGCACGAAGGGTCGGGTGATGAGGCCGTGGCGGACGTGCTCGCGGTGCTGTAGCAGGAACGACGCGAGCTGCACCGCGGCGTGATTGAACAGGCGGTGACAGCCGTGGCTCTCGCTGCCCAGGATTGACTGATAGTTCACGGAGCCGTGGGTTCGGATGCCGTTGTCGTACCAGAGCGTGGCGTCCGCGGCCTCCACCGGCCGGAGATGCGGGAGCATCACCAGCCCGTACGCGGACGCGTAGCCCGGACCGAGGAGGTCGGTCTCGGGCAACCATCTCTTCGATCCCTGCGCCCGGTGCACCAGCGCGCGGGCCGGGGTCTGCGGCGGCGGCAGCCACGCCGGCGACGCCACGACGAAGCGCCACAGCCGCTTGCCCACGTCGGAGTTCTTGTAGCGGAGCCCGACCCGCCCCCGGGGCCCCACCTCCTTCTTCCATCCTCCGATGGTGGTCGGCCAGCGGACGAGCGCGATCTCCTCCCCGTCGCCCGTGCGTGCGTAGAGCGTGAGCGTGGGCCGGTGCGCGATCCTCCCGCGCCACGTCGGGAGCTCGTACCAGACGTCCCCGCGATCGATCTCCGCCCGCAGCTCCATGTGCTCGGCGTGGTACGCGGGGACGGGTGGAAGCCGCACGGCGACGACGAGCCGGCGCGTGGCGCCGAGCCCGCGCACGCGAAAGAACCCAGCGGCCGCGGCGGGATCGGTCCACCCCAGGGCCTGCGCCGCCGCCTCCGTCGCCGGAGACACCAGGTCCGGCGCCCCGGCCTCCAGCGCGTCGTACGGGTCGGCGGGGAAGAACGCGTCCCCATCGATGCGCCGCGACAGGACGGCGCCGCGCGCCGCCGCCGCGCTGCCGTCCTCGATGAGGCCCGTGGCGTCGACCACGCGCGCGCGCAGGGACCGCAGCAGCGCCCTGAAGTCCAGCTCGCGGCTGTCCTCCGCGAGCGCCCGGCGCGTCTCGGGATCGAGCGCGCCGCGGGAGACGATGGTGTGCTTGCGCTGGTAGGCCTCGAGCGCCTCCTGCAACCGCCATCGCGGCGTCCGCCTCGCGGGGGGCAGGAGCCGCTCGCACTGGAGCCGCTGCTCGAGCGCCGCGAGCGCGCCCTTCACGTCGGCCGCGCTGGCTGCCGCGGACGGCCGCGGCGACCCCTCGAGCGCCTGGATCGCAATCCCGTCGACCGCGGCGTGGCAGAGGTGGCGCTCCTCGTCGAGGAGGCGGGCCGACAGCACACGAAAGCTCGGAAAGATCCCGTAGAGCTCCAGGAACGCGTCGCGGCGCGCCCGCTCCCCGTCGGGCCCGGACGGGAACTCTTCGTTCGCGAGCGCGACGTAGGTCGCGCGGTACGGCTGCGGCAGCTGCACCAGGTTCTCTGGATCCCGGAACAGCAGCGGCACCCAGTCGTCGGACAGGTCCAGCAGCGTGAGGCCCTGCCGCCGCGCGTCCGCAGGGCAGGCGCTCCCGACCTGCCGGCCCTGCTCGAGCACCGGGACAGGGGCGTCGCACTCCTGCGCCGTCGCGTCTTCCGGGGTCGCGCGTTGCTCGACGTCCGCTGCGGGCGCGGGCTCGGGAGGCGCGGGCGCGCGGACCGGGACGGGCGGCGGCGGCGGCGCGCACAGGCATCCGCCGAGGATCGTCAGGACGAGGGGTGAAACGAGCCAGGACACCCGCGATCCTGGCGAAGGGCCGGCTGCAACGCGTCGTCGCCGCACGATCGCGACTGTAGAGCGGCAGCGCTCGGCGACTCGATGTGTTCCTGGGCGTACATCGAGGAGAAGCGGCCGTGCACGCTCGGTGCCGGCTCCTGTGTGCCTTGGGAGCAGAACCGCGCAGCGGCGGCCCTTGACCGACCCGACCGTAGCTTGCTTTGTGATCCAAATGACCACGCACGACCCGGCGTTCACGGAGCACCTGCACGGCGAGCCGCCTGGGCTCGAAGGGCCGCGCGGAGGTCACGCGCCTCCGCCACGGCGGGCCCCCTTCCCGAGCGCGGCCGTCGCCCTCGCGCTCGTGGGAGCCCTCCTCGGCGCGCTGTTCGCCGCGCTCAGCACGAGCGACTTCATGCAGCACCTCGATCGGCAGGTGCACGCCATCCACTGCTCGTTCCTGCCTGGGGCCGCGAAGGACATCTCGGCGAGCGGCTGCAGGACGGTGATGATGAGCCCGTACAGCTCGTTCCTCCGCGAGCGCCTGTGGGGCGGAGTGCCGGTGAGCGTCTGGGCGCTGGCGGTCTTCGCGTTCCTGGCCTACCGGACCGCCCTCATGCTGTGGCGGCGGCGGGCCTCCTCCGGCGACACGAAGGTGCTGCTCGCGGCGGCCGCGCTGCCGGTCGCGATGTCCATCCTGTTCGGCGCGGTGTCGATCTACGTGCTGGACGCGGTCTGCAAGGTCTGCATCGGCATCTACTCCGCGAGCGCGCTCTGCTTCGCGGGCGCGCTCCTCGCGCACCGCGCGCTGCGCGCAGCGCCGGGCGAGGCGCGGTTCGTGCCGGCGCTGCTGGAGGGCACCGCGCTCGTCGCCGCGGTGACGCTGGCCTACGTCGCCTTCGTGCCGAGGCCGGATCCCCGCACCTCCATGCTGGGGTGCGGATCCCTCGTCCACGCCGAGGACAGCGCCGGGGTGATGATCCCGCTCACCTCGAGCGCAGGCGGGACCCCTTCGATCGAGGTGCTCGATCCGCTCTGCGCGTCCTGCAAGGCCTTCGACGCGCGGCTCGCGGCGAGCTCGCTCGGCGAGCGCCTCGAGCTCGCGGGCGTGCTGTTCCCGCTCGACTCGAAGTGCAACTGGATGGTGACGGAGGCGATCCACCCCGGCGCCTGCGCGGTCAGCGAGGCGGTCCTCTGCGCCGCGGGCGTCGGCCCCGGGCCGAAGAACGCGGCCGCCGCGGGAGCCGTGCTCCGGTGGGCCTTCGCCCGCCAGACGGAGCTCCGCGAGCTCGGCGCCCGCGACGAGGCCGCGCTGCGGGTCGAGATCGAGCGGGAGTTCCCCGCGGTCGCAGGCTGCCTGGGCGGCGCCCTCGTGAGGAGCAAGCTCACGAAGAGCCTGCGCTGGGCGGTCGCGAACGCGATCCCGGTGCTGACGCCTCAGCTGTTCGTGGGCGACCGCAGGATGTGCGACGAGGACACCGACCTCGGCCTCGAGTACACGCTCGGCCGCATGCTCTCGCCCGAGGCCGCGCAGGAGCGCGCGCTGAGGCGCGCCGCCGAGCCGCCGCGCCCTCCGCCCCCGCCGGCGCGCGCGGACCTGCAGGCGAGCGCGACCGTGAAGCCGCCCGAGGAGGTCGCGACCGGGACGCGGACGCCTGCCGCCCGCGCGGCGGCGGAGCCGACCGCGGCGGGCGGGGTGGCGGATCCCCCGCCCGCGCCGAGCCCGGTGGAGGCCGTGCCGGACGAGGCGCGCGCGGAGCCCACGCCCGAGCCGACCCCACCCCCGTCCGACGCCGAGGCGCCGGCCATGTCCCCGAAGCCCTCGCACGAGGAGACCGAGCGATGAACGACACCTCCAGGCGCTGGATCCTGCTCGTCGCGGCGCTCGCGATCCCGGTGGGGCTCGTCGTCTCCTGGGCCCGGTCCGCCCAGGCGCGGCTCGACGCCACGCAGGGCGCCGCCCGCGAGGTCGCGACGGCGAGCGTGTCGAACGACGCCTACTGCACGCCGGAGCTGAAGGCGATCGTCCGCCGCGTGGCGGGGGCGTGCGGGCTGCTCGACGGCGGCGGCGGCGGTGGACGCGGCTGCCAGCCCCTCCAGGCGAGGAAGATCGCCGCGCTGTCCGGCAGCGACTTCAACGCGATCTTCCAGCCGCTCGCGCGCCGCGCGCACATCGTCCAGTTCGACGCCACGCGGGCGGAGCTCGATCCCGCCGCTCGCGCCCTCGTGGAGAAGGCGTGGAGCGATCAGCGCGGCGCCAGCTTCTTCTTCGTCGTCTCGCGCGCCAGCCCCGACGGCGACGAGCAGTACAACGAGGCGCTGAGCCGCGACCGCGCGAAGGCCGTCCTGGACCACCTCGACGCGACGTTCCACGACGAGGATCTCAGGAAGCAGGTGGGCCTCCTGTGGCTGGGCGAGGAGTTCGCGCAGCTGCCGACCGAGTTCTGCAGCTGGGAGCGGTCCCGCTCCGGGACCTGCACCCGCTCCGACATCAACCGCAGCGCCTTCATCGCCTGGATCGACTGTGCCATCTGACCGGCGCGCGCTCGCGGCCGCCGCACTCCTCTCCCTCGCGCTCGCGCCCGGCTGCCGGGAGCGCCCGGGCGCTCCAGAGGAGGCCGTCCCGGAGCGCTTCGCCGGCGTGCGGAAGCAGGCTGCCTCCGCCGCGGAGACGCAGGCCTCTTTCTGCGAGCGCAGCTATCCCGCCGGCGGCGAGGGCGCCCGCCGCTACGCGACTCCCCCGCTCCGGCCGCTGCCCGGCTCGAACGCCGGCGGCGGCCAGGACGGCGCGACCGGGAAGGCCTGGACGTGGGTCAACCTCTGGGCCACCTGGTGTACGCCGTGCGTCGACGAGCTGGAGCTGCTCCGTCGCTGGCGGGACGGGTTCGCGCGCGACGGCGTGGAGGTCCGCCTCGAGCTCGTCAGCGTGGACGCCCCGGACCGGGAGAAGGAGCTCCTCGCCTGGCGCGCGAAGGGGCTGCCGGGCCGGCTGGCCTGGCTCCGCTCCGAGGGAGACCTCGGGCCGCTGCTCGACTCGCTCGGAGTGGAGCGGGACGCGATGATCCCGGTCCACGCGCTCGTGGACGGAGCGGGCTGGCTCCGCTGCGTCCGGGTCGGCGCGGTGCACGAGCAGGATTACGCCGCGGTGAAGGGGCTCCTCGCGCGCTGAGCGACGAGCCCGCTCGCGGAGTCACGAGCGCGGACGCGGCGCCCTCGTCCTGGTCCCGCGGAGGGATCCCCGCGGTGAGGCCTCGAGTCCCTCTCCGCTTCACGGAACGTAGACGGCGGTGCGCGGAAAGGAGAGCCCCTCCGTTCGCCACGTCACCGTGGCGCCGCCGTCCGTCGAGATCCCGAGCCCGGAACCCGCGCCGAAGTACAGGGGCGCGCCGGCCTCCGCGTCGACCGACTTGACGTAGACCCCGGCAGGCATGCTCGCCGGCTGCGTGAACGTGACGCCACCGTCCGTGGAGACGTGCGCGCCGGCGTTCGACGCGATCCAGATCGCGCCCGCCGGCGAGACCGCCACGTCGTAGAGTGAGAGGTAGGAGCCCGGCGGCGGCACGAGCCCGGCCGCGCTGCCGCGCTCGGTGAACGTCGTGCCGCCGTCGCTGGAGACCCAGACCGTGGACGACTCGGCGAGGACGACGGTGGAGCCCCGCACCGCCACCGCCGCCGTCGCGTTGAGCCAGTCGCTCGAGCCCGCCCCCGGCAGCTGTCGCGTGTAGCTCTTGCCCGAGTCCGGCGAGCGGTACAGGGCCGTCGACGCGCCCGCGAAGACGGTGCTCCCCTCGGCCGCGACGCACTGCGGCGGGTTCACGAACGTCGTGTACGGCACGGTGAACGTCATCCCGCCGTCGGTCGAGACGGAGAGGCCCCAGGACGTCGCCGCGTAGACCGTGCTCCCGGCGACGGCGAGGTCGCGCACGTCGCGGTCGCGGAGCCCGTGGGCCGTCGTGCGGAGGGTGAAGCTCCGGAAACCGTCCGAAGAGACGGCGAGCCCGTCGCTCGTCGCGGCGAGAACCTTCCCCCCCGAGCTGGCGACGTCCGCGACCCCTACCGGCAGCTCCATCTGCGCGAAGGACGCACCGCCGTCCGTGGACAGGTACCAGCCCGGCGGGTAGCCGACGTAGACCCGAGCGCCCTCCGTGTGGACGGTCGAGGCGACCTCGTTCGGGCGATCCGCCGCCACGAACCACCTCGGCGCGAAGGAGGTCCCCTGGTCCGTCGAGACGCAGAAGGCGTCGGTGGAGCCCGTGACGAAGCGCTCACCGGTGACGAGGTAGACGCTCGCGCCCGAGACCGCGACCTCGAGCACGGAGGTGTCGCCGTTCGCGCACGGCCTCGCGAGCGTGCGCGCCGAGGTGGGCGCGCCGGTGGGGCCGCGGTCCATCCGGACGTAGCCCGCGGCGGTGGCGACGTGGACGTACTGGGCGGTGACCGCGACCGAGCGCACCTCGCTCGACGGCAGCGCCGGCGTGGTCGCGGTGGTCCAGGTCGAGAAGGTCTCGCCGCGGTCGGTCGAGTGCTCGAGCCCGGCCGACGACGCCGCGTACACCTGCCCGGTCGCCGCGTCGAAGTCCACGTCGTCGTAGCGGGTCCCGAAGCCTCGCCAGGTGAAGGACCTGCTGCCGTCGTGCGAGGTCGCGAGCCCGAGCGTCGTCGCGACGAAGACGTCCTTCCCGGCGCCGTCGACGTCCAGCACCTGGGCGACGTCGTAGCCCGAGGTGACCCGGAGCGCGATCTGCCACGAGAGCCCGCCGTCGTGCGAGCGGTAGAGCCCTTCGTGCGTTCCCGCCAGCACGAGGCTCCCGTGCGCCCAGACCGAGGACGCCGCGAGCCGGCTGCTATACGAGTCGACCAGGGCGGCGCCCTCGGTCCAGGAGATGTCGTCGTCCGAGAAGGCGACGCCCCGCGATGTCGCCCGCCAGAGCCTGCCGTTCGTGGGGTCGCGGAAGAACCCGTACGTCGGGCCATAGGTCGGGATCGTCACGAAGCGCGCGGGGACCGGACCCGCACCGCGCGCGAGGCCACCGCTCGTCGCGACGTAGGTGAAGCCCGTCGAGGACACCGCGTACCGCTCCTCCCGCACCGGCTCCCGGTTCCCGGCCCGATCCACGCCGAAGAACCGGAGCACGGTGTCGCCCTCACCGATCGCGATCGGGCCGGCGCTCGTGCCCTCCACGACCGTCCCGTGCGAGCGGGTCGGGACCGAGCCGTCGGTCGTGTAGACGATGCGGGCGCACCCCGAGCCCGCGCCGTCGTCGCAGGTGAGGGTCACGGCCTGGGGGGCGGCGTACACGCCGTCCTGCACGTTCGCGGTGGTGACGGGCTCCGCGCAGTCGCCGTCGGTGGTGAAGCTCCAGGTGAAGGGACCGGGGAGCGCGTTCCCGGCGACGTCCCGGGCGCCGCCGTCGTAGCTCACCGTGTAGGTGGTGGCGCAGTCGAGGAGTCCGTCGGGCAGGTAGCTCGCGGTGAAGGTCGCCGGGTCGTAGGCGGAGAGGGTGTCGACCCGGGGCACGAAGGCGATCCGGCTCGAGCCGAGCGTCGCGGCGTCCATCGCCTCGTCGAAGGTGACGGCGGGGACCGCGTCGAGCGCGACCCCCGTCGCCCCGTCCGGCGGGAACACCGACGCGACGCCAGGCGGATCGACGTCGATGACGTAGCTCTCGCTCCGGGGCGACTCCCAGTTCCCCTCCCCGTCGACCGAGGCGAAGCGGAGCGTCGTCGTGGTGGTGATCGCGAGCGGCCCGACGTAGCGCGCCGACGAGAGGCCCGGGGCCCTCCCGTCCGTCGTGTAGTAGGTGCCCGCGCAGCCGGTGCCGCCCGGATCGTCGGCGCAGGCGAGCGTGACGTCGAGCGCGTGGTTGTACCGGCCGCCCGCCGGCGTGGCGGTGGTCGCGGGCGGGATGAGCTCGGGGGTGGCGCGCGTCCGGAAGCTCCCGGCCCAGCCGGTCGAGGCTTCGCCCCGGACGCCGCGGAGCGTCGGGAGGATCGAGACGTAGTACGTCGTCGAGTAGTCGAGCGGAGCGTCGGGGACGAGGGTGAGCGTCGCCGTCACGGGGTCGTACGCGACGTGGAACGCGACCGGCCCGGCGCCGCGCTGGAACGAGATGGCCCCGATCGACGACGGGTCGATGCAGGTGTTGAACCGCAGGCTGACCGAGGCGTGGATGGAGACCCCGGTCGCGCCCTGGGCCGGGATCGCCTCGACGACGGTCAGCGCGGTCGCGGGTGGCAGCGCGCAGCCCGGGCCGGGCGTCCCCCCGCCACCGCCGCTGCTCGAGCAGGCGGTGAGCACGAGGGCGAGTGCGGCGGGCGCTGCGAGGCGGACGATCGTCATTCTCCCTCCCGGATTCGGGAGGGAGAGTGTACCCGGGGAGCGAGCGCCGAGCTTGCTCCCCGGGTGAAGAACCGGTGGGCGGATGTGCGTCGCGCGCCCGGACTAGTCGCCACCCCCGGCGAAGTCGATGCGGCCGAAGAGGCCGTCGGACTCGCCGTTCGGCCCGGCGGCGAAGAAGAGCGTGTTCACCGGCCCGGCCGCGGCACCGTTGCCGAAGTCGATGCCCCACAGGCCGTCGATGGTGATCCGGCCCCCCCTGCCGGTGAGGTAGGCGCCACCGCCCTCCGAGGAGTCCCTGCCGTCGAGCGAGAAGCCGACGATGTGCCCGTCGCCGAAGTTTCCGACGAGGAGCTTGCCTCCGAACCGGCCGAACCCGGAGGCGGGAGCCAGCGCGAGGCCCCACGGAGAGTCGAGCTTCCCTCCCGACGCGACGCGACCGAGGAGCTCGCCGTCCGGGGTGAAGGCGTTCACGAAGCCGTGGTGCTTGCCAGGGACGTCGTCGTGCCTGTCCGCGTCCTGGAGCGCATACGTGACGTAGATCGTTCCCCCGATCGCCCGGATGCCGAAGGGCGCGTAGCCGGCGGGGAGGCTCGGGTCGAGGAAGCCCGAGTCGGGGACGAGCGCGAACTTGTCGTCGAACACCCGGACCACGCCGTTGTGGAAGTCGGTGGCGTAGAGCCGGTCGCCGACGAGGGTGAGTCCCTTGAACACGGCGCCGCGCGACGACTCGTCCACCATCACCACCGTCGTCGTGGAGCGCGTGGCCGGCGCCACCGGCTTGGGCACGTTCGGATTCCAGCCGCTGATCGTCCCGTCCTCGCTCGCGAAGATGAAGAACGCCGGGCCCTGGTCGCCGCCGCTCGAGACCACGAAGCTCGACCCGAGGTTGCCGACCACGCCGGTGGGAGCGCCGGAGCCGCCGTTCGCGCCGGCGATGCTCACCACGAACGGCGGAGTCCCGAACTGAGCGATCCCTTCGCCGTCGTAGAGCGTCGACACGCCTGCCCCGTTGTCGGAGACCCACCACGGGCTCGCGCCCCGATGCGTGATGCCCCAGGCGTTCACCAGGTTCGAGTCGACGTGCTCGGCAGAGATGGCGCCGTCCGAGACCAGGTTCCGCTGCACGTAGAGCCCTCCCTGCGCCTCGTTCCCGGGAGGCGCAGCGCGGCCGGCCGTGCCGGCGGAGAGAGAGAGAACGCACGCCACCAGCGCGACCCGGAAGCTCGACGGCTTCGAGATGCGGAGCTGCTCCTTCATGGATTCCTCCCGCCGAGGCGCGTTCACTCGCCGCGTTCGAGAAGCACGATGCGGCGCGTGCCTCGGGCTCGGTGAAGACTGATGCTCCGCCGAGCGATCGGTTATCGCCCGTGGAGCGAGACTGTGGGTCCACTCGACGTGGGCGCCCACTTCGAAACGCGGTCGCCCACGCGTTCCGGGAGGCGCCTGGCCCCGGAGCGCCGCGTACACGCGCGCCCGCACGGACGCTCGGCCCCTCTCGGCTGAGCCCCGCCGCCTGCCGGCGTCACTGCGGCGGCCGTAAACGCCGTGAACCTTCGATCTCGGCGCGGCGACCGGACCCACGCTCCCTCGGTCGCCCCATGGCCGCCCGCCGGCGGTCGCGGTAAGTTCGCGTCCATGCGCCAAGCGACCCCCGCCGCCGAGCTCTCCCAGGCTCCGGCCGACCGTCCCGACGCCGCTCCGTCCGCCGGGCGCAACCACCGCCTCAGGTTCCACCGCGCCGGCGGCCTCGATCAGCTCGCGCTCGAGAGCGGCGCAGATCTCCTCGCGCTCGAGGGGCTCGACCAGAAGCTCTGGATCGCCCTCTCCTGCCCGACCCGCGGGCTCGAGCTCGACCCCCGCACCCTCGATCTCCTCGACCTCGACCGGGACGGGCGGGTCCGGGCGCCCGAGATCCTCGCCGCGATCCGCTTCTGCGCGGAGCGGCTGCGCGACGTGGGGCTCATCCTCTTCGGCGCCGACGCGCTCGCGCTCGACGCGCTCCGGGACGACACCCCCGAGGGGAAGGCCGCCCTCGGCGCGGCCCGGCAACTGCTCGCGCACGTCGGCCGTGCGGACGCGACGGCGATCCGCGCCGTGGACGTGGCGGACACGACGAAGGTGTTCGAGCACACGCTCTTCAACGGCGACGGCGTGGTGCCGCCCGAGTCGGCGCCGGACGCCGAGACGCGCCAGACGCTCCTCGACGTCCTCGCCACGATGGGCGGCCTCGCGGACCGGAGCGGAAAGCTCGGCGTCGATCGGGCCCGGGTGGACGCGTTCTACGCGGAGGCGGGGGCGTACGCGGAGTTCTGGCGCCGCGGCGAGGCGAGCGCGGACGTGATGGCGCTCGGCGAGCGCACGGCGGCCGCGCACGCGGCGGTCCAGGCGGTGCGCGCGAAGGTGGACGACTTCTTCGTCCGCTGCGGCCTCGCCGCCATGGAGCCGCGCTCCGCGCTCGCCCTGAACCGGACCGAGCCCGAGTTCGCCGCCCTCGCGGCGAAGGACCTCGCCGCCGCCGGGGCCGAGGTGGCCGCGTTCCCCCTTGCCCGCGTCGAGCCCGGACGGGCGCTCCCGCTCGCGGCGGGCGTGAACCCGGCCTGGGCGGCGGCGATGGCCGCCCTCCGGCGCGACGCGGTCGTCCCGCTCCACGGGGCGGGCAAGGACGCGCTCACGCTCGAGGAGTGGACGGACCTCGTCGCGCGCTTCGCGCCCCACGAGAGGTGGCTCGGGACGAAGGCCGGCGCGAAGGTCGAGCCGCTCGGGATCGCCCGGGTCCGCGAGATCGTCGCTGCGGGCCGGGCTCGCGTCGACGCGCTGCTCGCGGAGGACGAGGCCCGCGCCGCCGAGGCGGCAGCCATCGGCGACGTCGTCCGCCTCGTCCACTACAGCCGGGATCTCGGGACGCTGCTCAAGAACTTCGTGTCGTTCGCGGACTTCTACGACCCGCTCCGCCCCGCGGTGTTCCAGGCCGGGACGCTCTTCCTCGACGCGCGCAGCTGCGAGCTCTGCATCCGGGTGGACGACCCCGGCGCGCACGCCTCGATCGCCTCGCTGTCGCGGATGTACCTCGCCTACTGCGACTGCCGCCGTCCCGCCGGCGAGGCGATGAAGATCGTCGCCTGCTTCACGCAGGGTGACTCGGACTACCTCATGGTGGGCCGCAACGGCGTGTTCTACGACCGCAAGGGCCGGGACTGGGACGCGACGATCGTGAAGATCGTCGAGAACCCGATCAGCATCCGCCAGGCGTTCTGGGCCCCGTACAAGAAGGCGCTGCGATTCATCGAGGAGCAGGTCGCGCGCTTCGCCCACGCGAAGCAGAAGGCCGCGGACGAGCACGTCCAGGCGACGGCGACGCACGTGGCCGACGCCGCCATCGGGGAGAAGGCCGCCCCGCCCCCGCCCGTCGACATCGGCAAGATGGTCGGCATCATCGCCGCCCTCGGCGTCGGCATCGGCGCCCTCGGCACGCTGCTCGGCGGGTTCGTGACCGGGTTCATGGACCTCCAGCCCTGGTGGGCGAAGGTCATCGCCGTGGCGGCGATGGTCCTCGTCGTCTCGGGCCCGTCGGTGCTCATCTCCTGGCTCAAGCTCCGGCACCGGACGCTCGGTCCCATCCTCGACGCCAACGGCTGGGCGGTGAACGGCCGCGTGCGGATCAACCTGCCGCTCGGGACCGCGCTGACCGACCGGGCGGCGCTGCCCGCCAATGCGCGCCGGACGCTCGACGACCCGTACGCGGACGACGAGGCGAAGCGCCGGCGCCGCCTGCTCTGGCTCGCCGCCGCCGCCGCCGCGCTCGCCCTCGGCGCCGCGCGGTACCTCCACCAGTGGCCGTTCGGCCCGCCGTTCTGGCGGGGATAGCCGGGCGCTCGCGAGCGGACGGCGCGATCAGCCCCGCCGCGCGACGAGCGCGGTCAGCTCGTCGAGGTGCGCCGGCTTCCCGAGGTGTGCCTCGAAGCCGGCCTCCTTCGCGCGCGCCTTGTCCTCCGGCTGCGCGTAGCCGCTGAGGGCGATGAGGCGCATCCCGCGGAGCGACGCGTCCGCGCGCAGCTCGCGGGCGACCTCGTACCCGTCCACGTCGGGGAGGCCGATGTCGCAGAGGACGAGCTCCGGCCTGAGCTCGCGCGCCTTCGCGATCCCCGACAGGCCGTCGGTCGCGACGTGCACGCGGTGACCCTCCATCTGCAGCACCTCGGCGATGGTCTGCGCCGCGTCCACGTTGTCCTCGATGACGAGGATGTCGACGCTCCGCACGTTCGCCCGCACCGCGGGGTGCAGCGGGGGCTCCGGCGGACCGGGCGCCACCGGAAGCGTCACGACGAACTCCGACCCTCGGCCGGCGCCCTCGCTGTCCGCGCGCACGCCGCCCCCGTGCAGCTCGACGAGCCCCCTCACGAGCGCGAGCCCGAGGCCGAGGCCGCCGCGCGTCCGGGCGAGCCCCTCGTCCGCCTGCACGAACGGCTCGAAGATGCGCGGCAGGAGCTCGGCGGGGACGCCGACGCCGTCGTCGCGCACGCGGATCTCGGCCCGCCCGCCCTCGGTGGCGACGCCCACCGCCACCGCCACCGCCCCGCCCTCCCGGCTGAACTTCGCGGCGTTCTGGAGCAGGTTCCCGACGACCTGCGCGATCCGCGTGGCGTCCGCCTCGATCCACACCGGGCCGGCGAGCTCGACCCGCAGCTCGATGTGACGTCCGTCGAAGAGCGTCCGGTGGTCGTCGCAGGTCCGCGCCACCACCTCGCGCAGGTCGACGCGCGAGCGCTGCAGCTCGATCTTCCCGCGCGAGATGCGCGTCACGTCGAGCAGGTCGTCCACGAGCCGCGTGAGGTGCTCCGTCTGCCGGCGGATGACCTCCTTCGCTCGCGCCGCCTTTTCGCTGCCCGGCGGCGCGCGCTCGAGGAGGTAGATGCTGTTGCGGATGGGGGCGAGGGGGTTGCGCAGCTCGTGCGAGAGGACGCCGAGGAACTCGGTCTTGAGCCGATCGGCCTCGCGCAGCGCCTCCTCCGCGCGCTTGCGCTCGGTGACGTCCATGACGTAGCCGTGCCAGATGAGGCTCCCGTCCGGCTCCGCGGCCGGCACCGACCAGCCCTCGAGCCAGCGCACTCCCTTCGCCGGGTGCCGGTAGCGGAACACGTCGTGCCAGCGCGACCTCGCGCGCGCGGCCTCCCCGAGGACCTCGACCACGCGCTGCCGGTCCTCCGGGTGCACGTTCGCCATGAGCGGGCCGAAGTCCTCCGCGAGCACCTCCCGCGGGATCCCGTAGAGGTCCTCGGCCGCCGGGGTGGTGAACGGCATGCACGCGGTGCCGTCGGGCCGGAGCCGGTAGGAGCAGACGACACCGGGCACGCTCGCCGCGACCTTGGCGAGCTGATCCCGGAGCGCGCGCTGCTCCTCCGCGATCTCGTCGAGGCGCCGGGTCTCCGCGTCGAGGCCCGCCGGCGCCTGTCGCTGCTCGGCGGCGTCACGCATCGTGAACAGGATGCCGGTGCCCGTCTCCATCGGCACCGGCGAGAGCTGCCCCTCCCACCAGACCTCGCGGCCGAGCACCCGCTCTCCATGCCGCGGGACGCTCACGGTCTCGCCGCGCTGGACGCGCTCGTAGAACGAGAGGGCCAGCTCGCGCGTGTCGGGGAACACCGCGAGGATGTCCTCCCCCTCGATGCGCTCGGCGGCGTACCCGCTCCAGCGCAGCCACTCCGCGTTCGCGCGCAGCACCGTCAGGTTGGGCGCGACGAAGCAGAGCCCGACTCCGGCGCGGGCGAACAGGAGCCCCAGCACCTCGGCCGAGATCGCCGCCTGCTGCTGGATCGCCACGGGCGCCTCCGCGGCGCGAGCGCGAACCCTGCGCGCGTGCCCAGCGGCAGATTAGCGCACCCCGCCCGCCGAAGGGCGGCGACGGCGAGGCCTTCCCTCGCCGGCACGGCTCCGCCTCGCGCGCTCGGCGACCGTGCGCACTCGGGGATTCCGGGCCGAGCGTCCTCTGCGCACATCGGAGCCGAACGCCCTCCTTTGCGTGTCCCTCGGCCTCAGTACAATGCTGCTCTCCCCTTCACTGGAGGTCCGTGATGCGCACCGTCGTCGTCGTCGCCCTCGTCGGGCTCACGTCCGCCTGCGTCTCGGCGGGGAAGTTCCGCAACAAGGCCGCCGAGGCCGACGAGCTCCGGGCGCACGGGGCGGAGCTCGAGGCCGCGCTCGCGCGGACCAACGGCGAGCTCGAGAAGCGGAGCGAGGAGGCCCGGGCGCTCCAGGCGCAGGTCGCCGAGCTCTCGACATCGCGCGGCACGCTCGAGGCGCGGGTGAACGAGCTCTCCACGTCCAAGAGCAAGCTCGAGACCGTCAAGGCGGAGCTGGAGAAGAAGAGCTCGGAGTACGAGAAGATGGCGAACGCGCTGCGCGGCGAGATCGACGCCGGCCGCGTCGAGCTCACCGAGCTCCGCGGCAAGATGACGGTCAAGATGAAGGACAAGATCCTCTTCTCGTCGGGCTCCGCGACGCTCGGCAAGCCGGGCAAGGGCGCGCTCGCCGCGGTCGCGGAGGTGCTGCGCGGCGTCGACGGCAAGGTCATCCGCGTCGAGGGGCACACCGACAACGTTCCGCTCGGCCGGGGCGGGTTCGTGTCGAACTGGGATCTGTCGGTCGCGCGCGCCCTCGCGGTCGTGAGGTTCCTGCAGGAGGCGGGCGTCGAGCCGACGCGCCTCGCCGCCGCCGGCTACGGCGAGTACCAGCCCATCGCCCCGAACGACACGCCCGAGGGGCGCAGCCAGAACCGACGCATCGAGATCGTCCTCGCGCCGGGTGAGGCTCTCGCCCCCGCTCCGGCACCCGCTCCCGCGGGGATGTGAGCTCGATCCCTCGACGTCGTTCGGGTTCAGTGGCCGCGGATACGTCGCTCATGGCTCGACCGGTCGTGTGGGCCCGCGAGGGGACCTCACTTCCGGCCAACACATCGTGACGGAGAAGGGATCTTCCGTGGAGGTGCCGGACGCATAGATGTTCCGAGGTCGACGGGCCATGGCGGTCCGCCCTCGAGCTCGGAGGAGGTCCGGGGATGACTCTGCATGGAGGCGTGACTTCTCATTCGGCGAAGTACTGGCAGCGCGCGGGCACGCTGCTCGCGGCGGTGGGCGGCGCCATCGTCTTGACCATTCCGAGCCTGGCGGCCGCGCATCTGCCGCCGAGCTGCCCGGAGTCCTGGAACCCGCCCGCCGTGATCATCCCGCCCGCGGGCTACAAGACCGAGCCCGGCACGAACCCCAACAGCGGCCAGAATCCCGACGGCTTCTTCGAGCTCAACTCGTCGGACGGGCATGACCTCCGCTGCTTCGATGGGTGTCCCGCCGGCTTCGGTGGCGCAGAGCCGGCGGAGGACGGCGGCACCGGCTTCGAGTTCGGGACGTTCGCCGACGGCACGCACGTCAAGTACACCGAGGCGAATGGCAAGGATCCGGCCGTCCAGAAGATGGCCGGCAACAATGGCGGGGGCAATGGCCGTGCTGTGGAGGTCGACTGGCACTTCTGGGGCCAGGGTGACCTGTGGATCTGCGACGCCGTGGATCCCTCGATCTGCACTTGCTGCCGCGTCTCGCCGCCCCCGAGATAGGGCCCGCATCGAGGCGAACCGTCGAGGCCGCTCCGCCGGGGCGGCCTCGCGTGTCTTCACGAGGCCCCGTCACGAGGTCGCGGTGGGCCAGGGCGAGGCGGGAGCCGATCACCGGCCGACCACGGCGTCACCCGGCTCGCCGCCCTGCGGTCCGGCGCCGACCGACGGAGCGCGGGCTCCGGCGCACGCCGAGCGCCGCCGCCTCCGACTCGATCCGGGCGACCAGCTCCGCGGGCTCGGCGAGGACCGCCGCGTCGGAGCGCACCCCGACCCGCACCTCGCCCGCGTAGCTCAGGACGCTCACGCCGAGCCCGAGGTTCGCGGGGTGCGGCACCCAGAACATTGCGCTCGCCAGCGGCCGGCCGGCGAGGTGGACGGGCGCCCTCGGCCCCGGGAGGTTGGTGAGCACGAGCGAGGCCTTCCGCGCGAAGAAGCGCGTGAGCGCGTGCTGCACCACGTCCGGCGCGTAGCCCGCGAGCGCGAGCACGTCGTGGGCCACGAGGGCGCCCGCCCCTGCGCGGAGCGCGGCGACGCGCGCGCGGACCGCCTCGAGCCGCGCGGCGGGCGCCGCGAGCTCGATGGGCAGATCGAGGAAGACGAGCCCGAAGCGATTCCCCAGCGAGGCGTCGGTGCCGAGATCCGGGCGGGCCGGCCGGAAGTTCACCGGGATGAACGCGCGCACCGGGCGCAAGGGCGCCCCACGCGCCGCGAGCAGCGACCGGAGCGCGCCGGCGATGGCGGCCACCACGACGTCGTTCACCGTGGCGCTCCGGCGGCGGCCTGCCTCGCGGATCGCGTCGAGGGGGACGTCCTCGGACCACGCCACCCTGCGCACGCCGGAGAGCTCCACCGCGGAGAGGGCCGGCGGATCGCTCGACATCGCGGCGAGCCGCGCGAGCGTGATCCCGAACGCGGCGGCATCGCGCGCGGCGGCGAGCTGCGCGCTCCCGAGCCACGGGTGCCCCGCGTGCACCGGCTCGACATGGGCGCGCGGGGCCTCCTCGGCGGCGTGCTCGTCCGCGAGGGCGAGGAGCAGCGCCACGAGCGCGAACCCGTCGCCGAGCGCGTGGTGGAGCTTCGCGACGATCGCCCCGCCGCGCCCGCGCTCCCGCACGACGTGGACGCGCCAGAGCGGGTGCGCCGGGTCGAGCGAGGACGAGGCCACCTCGCCGATGAAGTCGGGGAGCGTGCCGGGCGCGATCTCCACCGGGAGGAGGTGTCGCCGGAGCGAGAACCCGGGATCCGGCTCCCAGCCCGGCGCGCCCAGGAAGCAGGGCACGGGTCGCTGCCGGAAGCGCTCGACCGCGAGCAGCCGCTCCTCGACGAGCCGCCGGACGCGCGCGAGCTCGACCGGACCTCGGAACGAGAGGAGCGCGACGACGTCGACCTCGTTCCTCGGCCGATCCATGCGGTACCAGGCCGCATCGCCCGCCGTCATCCGCTGCATCGCCGGCCCTCCCGGCCCTGCCTGCGCTGACGCGCCGCCGGAGCTCTCGCGCCGCGACCAGCGTACGCCGGCGCCCTCGCGCAGGCGACGCGCCCCGGAGGTCCCCCCGCCAAGCGCCGGTCGGCCGGCGCCCGTACGCGCGCTCGCCCGCTCGGACGCATGATCACGATCCGTCAACTCGACGAGCATTCACGCTCCGGCCGGCACGCCCCGCGGGGCGCGCCCGCGCTCCGAAGGCTCCCGGCCACGCCTGGGGCCCGCCCGGGAGAGCTCGGTGCTGGTATGGATCCGGCGAGCGCGCGAGGCGGCGCGGGAGGGTGATCCTTGGAGCGCGAGCCCCGAAGCCGGACGCGCGGCTTCATCTCGACCGCGTTCACGCGGGCCCAGGACGTGGTGTACGTCGCGCTCGGCGTGCTCCTCGCGCTGAGCGCCGCCGCGATCGTCATCCACGGCGGGATCGATCTCGTCCACGCGGTGTTCGGGGGCGTGGACGTCCGCGCGATCGTGACGCTGCTCGACCGGATCCTGCTCGCCCTGATGGTGGTCGAGCTGCTCTACACGGTGCAGGTGTCGTTCCGCGAGCACACCCTCGTGCCGGAGCCGTTCCTGCTCGTCGCCCTCATCGCCGCGGTCCGCCGGATCCTCGTCATCACCGCAGAGTTCGGCGCGCAGACCCGGCCCGACGACAAGCTGTTCCGGCAGGTGATGTCGGAGCTCGGGCTCCTCACCGTGCTCATCGTGGTGCTCGTCGTGGCGCTCGTGATCCTCCGCAAGCAGCCGACCGCGGCGGAGTGAAGGCCGCCTCGCCGCGCGTCAGCCCAGAGGCCGGCGGCCCACCACGTAGGCGATCCACCCGGCCTGGTTCCGCGCGCTGCCGCGCGGCAGGTAGCGAGCCGCCGCGCCGGGCCCCGCGTCCCACAGCACCTCGATCGCGTCGAACCCCGCCTCGCGGAGGAGCTCCGTCAGCTCGGGGAGGCTCCAGAGCCGCCAGTCGTACTGGAACGCGCGGCGCATCGGCCGGCCTCCCGCGAGCTCGAAGTGGATGGTGCAGCGGATCCGGTGCGTGATGGGATCGAACCCCTCCTGCTCCCATACGTAGGTCACGCCGCGCCCGATCCGCCTGCGCTCGACGAGCGCCCGCTGCGCGTCCCACCCGCCGAAGGCGTCGAGCACGAGGGCGCCACCCGGCGCGAGCGCGCCCAGCGCGGAGCGCAGGTACCCGCCGAGCGCCTCGCGCGTGCGGAACACCGCGTAGCTGAAGTTGAGGGCGACGACCGCGTCGAACCCCTCGCCGTTCGGCTCGCGGACGTCGCCGGTGACGAGGTCGAGCCGCGAGGCCGCGGCCCCGAGCGCGGGGACCCGGTAGGTCCGGGCCCACGCGTGCACGGAGGGCTCGAGATCGACCGCGACCGCCGTCCGCCGTGGCCCCTTCTCCACCCACCTCGCGGCGAGCGCCGCCGTGCCGCTGAAGTCCTCCCGGAGCCGCTGCGCCGGACGGCGTCCGCGGAGGACCCGCTCGATGATGGCGATGTCCGCGTCCGGGTCCTGGACCGCGCGCTCGTAGAGGCGGTGGGGGTCGCGGGGGCCGGGCTTCGGAGCGGGAGCGCTTCGGGGGACGCGGTTCGCGGGGCGCATTCGGGCGCCCTCCATACCCCTCCCCCCGCCGCCCGGCAACTCGCGCGCGCCCGCGCTGGGGGGCGCGGCGGCTCGCCCGGGTGCGCCCCGGCCTCCACGCTGCCCGGAGCGCGCCGGCCGTCTATGGGGCGACGCATGCGCCCGCTCCGGAGGCTCGCCCCGCTCGCGCTCGCCCTGGCCGCCTGCAGCCACCGCGGCGCGGGCCACGCCGCGCCGGAGCCGGCGATCGACCCCGCCCGCGCGCTCGCGGAGGTGGCCTGGCTCGCCGATCCCGCGCGCGAGGGGCGCGGCGTGGGAACGGCGGGCGGCGACGAGGCGGCCCGCTGGATCGCCGAGCGGTTCCGCGAGGCGGGCCTCGCGCCCGCGCTGGGCGGCGGCTACCTCCAGGAGTTCCAGGCGCCCTTCCGCGCCACGCTCGAGGCCCGGAACGCGCTCGCGATCGGCGAGGCGCCGCTCGCGCTCGGCGAGGACTTCCTCCCCTTCGGCTTCAGCGACGACGGCGCGGTCGAGGCGGAGGTCGTCTTCGCGGGACATGGCATCACCGCGCTCGACCTCGGGTACGACGACTACGCCGGCCTCGACGTGAAGGGGAAGATCGTCCTCGTCGCGCAGGACTTCCCGCGCGAGTCCGACCCGGCCTCGCCGTTCCGCGACCCGCGCCAGTACCGCTTCTCCGAGTGGCGCTACAAGGCGATGAACGCGCGCGACCACGGCGCGGTGGGGCTCCTCGGCGTGCGCGACGTGTGGGCCCACGAGGCTCCGGACGACCTCCCGCCCTGGCGCGGGCAGGTGGCCTCGCGGGCCGGCGTCGTCGCCGCACGGGTCACGGCGGCGGCCCTCGCCCGCGCGGGCATCGACGTGCCCGCGCTGGCCGCGCCGGGCGGTGCGGACGGGAGGCCCCACTCCCGGCCGCTCGGGATCCACGCGCGCCTCTCGGTGGAGGTGCTCCACGAGCGCGCCGCGACCGCCAACGTCGTCGCGATCCTCCCCGGCCGCGATCCCGCGGTGGCGGACGAGTGCGTCGTGGTGGGCGCGCACCACGATCACCTCGGCCTCGGCGGCGACGCCTCGCTCGCCCCCGACCGGCTCGGCACGATCCACCCCGGCGCGGACGACAACGCGAGCGGGGTCGCAGCGCTCCTCGCCGTCGCCCGCGCGTTCGCCGCCGAGGGCCCGCCGAGGCGCACGGTCCTCTTCGCCGCGTTCGCCGCGGAGGAGCTCGGCATCCTCGGCTCCTCCGAGCTCGTGAGGCACCGCCGGCGCGGTGCCCCGTCGAGAAGATGCAGCTCATGGTGAACCTCGACATGGTCGGCCGCCCGCGCGGAGGGAAGGTCTACGTCGACGGCGCGGGCACGGCGAAGGGGCTGCGGGAGCTCGTGGAGGCGCTCGGCGGGCGCGCGCCGCGCCTGCCGCTCCGGATCGCGTTCGGCGGCGGCGACGGGTACGGCCCCTCGGATCACACGAGCTTCTTCGCGCGGGGCGTCCCGGTCCTGTTCCTCTTCACCGGGCCGCACGCCGACTACCACCGCCCGTCCGACACCGCGGACAAGATCGACGCTGGCGGGCTCGCCGCGGTGGCGCGGCTCGCCTATCGCGCCGCGCGCGAGGCCGCCGAGCGCGACGGGCGGCTGGAGGTCGTCCGCGCGGCGGCGCCGCCCCCGCGCGAGCGCGGGGAGCGGAGCTACGGCACCTACCTCGGCGCGATCCCGGACTTCGCCGAGCGGGCCGAGCCGGGCGTGGCGCTCACCGGCGTGCGCCCGGGCAGCCCCGCCGAGCGGGCCGGCCTCGGCGAGGGCGATGTCCTCCTGCGGCTGGGCACGACGAAGGTGCTGAGCCTGCAGGACCTCGCGTTCGCCCTCCGTTCGCACCGCCCGGGCGACGAGGTCGAGCTCGAGTGGGCGCACGGGGCGGAGCGCCGGACCGCGAAGGTGAAGCTGGAGGAGCGCAGATGACCCGAACCCGAATCCCCTCGATCGCCGCCGCCCTCCTCGCCGCCGCCTGCGCGGCGCCCAGGGCCCCGCCCGCCCCGGCCGCCCCGGCCGCTCCCGCCGCGCCGCC
>NZ_JALCYY010000016.1 GCF_022690685.1 Anaeromyxobacter terrae
AGCCCCGCGTTGCCGGCGGCGTCTGGCGGACGGCACCGCCCCCCGTACCTTGTCCCCGTCCATCGTGGCCCGCCGAGGACGTGAGGTCCCGTCCCGGCGGCGCGCCAAGGTGACCTCGACCGCGGCGGTGTCGGCCAGAACGACCCCGACCCCGACCCCGACCGGGAGTCCGCGCCGAGTCCGTGCGCGTCCGCGCGACGTACCTCCGCCGCGAAGAGTCCCGCACGATCCGCGGTCCTTAGCAGGCACCGGCCGTGCATCTTCGCGCGCCCGCGCGCGCGGGCGCGCGAAGAGGGTCACGATGAAGGTCACCGAGAAGGGCAAGGCGGACGGCGGCTCGAGGCCCGCCCCCGGGCAGAGGTTCGACGAGGTGCTCCGCAACGCACGCCGGGGCGGGCGGGCTCCGCACCGGTCGAGCCCGGGCGCGGCGAGCGCGGATCGGAACGCCGCTCCGGCTCAGATCCTCGGCGCGCGACGCACGAGCGCGGAGCGGGCGCGCTGCGTGCTGCGCGAGCGGCGCGCGGACTCCGTCGAGGGGGAGCGGCAGGCGCAGGTACCGCCGCCGCCGATGGCGCCGGCGCAGACGCAGCCCGCGCGCGTCGAGGGGACCGCCGAGCTGCGCGCGATCGTCCGCGCGCTGCCCATCGCCATCGAGGCGGCCCGGGTCCGCGAGGGCGAGCCGCTGTCCCTGTCGCTCGGTCGCGCGCTCTCGGTCGATCTCCGCCGCAGCGCGGGGGGCCTCGAGCTCGTCCTCCGGCCGGACGCCGCGCTGCAGCGCGCGGCCGCCGCCGAGCTGCCCGGGCTCGTCGAGACTCTGCGCGCCCGAGGCATCACCGTCGCGTGCGCGGAGGTGCGCGCGCAGCCGAACGGCGGCCCGCCAGCCGGGCGCTCCGCGCGTTGACGCCGTCCCGGCCCTCCGCTACAAAGGGCGCCTCGGTACGGCACCGTCGCCAAGTGGTAAGGCAAAGGTCTGCAAAACCTTTATTCCCCGGTTCGAATCCGGGCGGTGCCTCTCCCCGAAGGGCTCGAAGCCGCTCAGGTTTCGGGCCCTTCGTGTTTTCGCACGGTGAACGAGCGCCGCGCCCGCCGCTCGGGGTCGCAGGTGCCCGCCCCGCCCGCGACTCCCACCGGGCAGCTCGGGCACAGCCCCTCGACGATCTGCTGGCCGTCGTCCTTGACGAGGACGGCGACGGTGGCGCCCTGGCCGATGCACGCGTTCGCGGCGCTCGGATCGCAGACCACCGCCCGGTCAGCGCGGCAGGGTGCACGTTCGCGTCAGGGCGGGTATCAAGGGGTCAGGGAGGAAGCGCGAGGTGCTCCGAGGCATGGACGATGGAGGCGGCGAATCGAGCGGTGCGATCGCGCCCCGTCGCCGGATCGCGGCGAAGGGCCGGCCGCTCGAGGACCCCCGCTGCGCGGGCTGCCGGCAGCTCGCGATGCTGCGGGCGCTGCGGCGCGCCGGGCTCGTCGTCGCGGGCGGGCTGGGGTGCGAGCCGCCGAACCCGGTCGATCCGGACGGGCCGCCCAGCCGCGTCGTGCGGGTGGCGGGCGCGGTCGAGGCGCTCGTCCGTCCCGGCGCGCTCGTCGCGGAGTCGCGCGCCCTCGCGCTGCTCGCGGTCGTCGATCGCGGCCCGCACCGCGCCGCCGCCGTGGAGGGCGCGCTCGCCGCGGCGGGCGCCCGCGTCGTACGCGTCCCCGCCGGCGTGAGCGCGGCGGACGCCGAGAAGATCGTCTCGGAGGCGCTCGCGCGCGGGGCCGTGGCGCTCGTCGCGCTCGCCGAGTGCGCGCGGCGCGAGGCGGTGAGCCCGCCGCTCACGATCGAGCCGGCCCGCTGCAACCGCTGCGGCGCCTGCCTCGGCCTCGGCTGCGTCGCGCTCTCCGATCCCGGGGGCGACGCAATGTCGATCGACCCGGCGCGCTGCGTCGGCTGCGGCCAGTGCGCCCCGCTCTGCCGCGGTGGCGCCATCCATCGCCTCTGACCAGCGTGAGGACGGCCTCGCGCGACCCGACCGCACGCCCGGAGGCGACCTCCTGCCCTCCCCGGGACGCCAGCTCGCCCACGCGCAGGGCGCCCGGGCGACGCGGCGCGGCCTGGGCGACGGCGGCGTGTTAGACGAGGAGCGTGGCGACCGAGATCTGCCAGTACTGCGGCGTGGACCTCGACGCGGTCGAGCCGCGGCGCGAGACGGGGTGGACGTACGGCGTCGAGTGCAGCCGCTGCACGCCGGAGCAGCGCCGCTCGCAGGTGCTCGCGCGGGCGGTGCGGGTGTCGGAGCTCGCGTGCCCGCAGTGCGGCGCGCGGATGGCGCCGGCGGAGGAGCACCCCGACGTGCTCGTCGTGAAGGAGCTCACCTACGAGGTGTGCACGGCGTGCGGCGAGCGCTGCGGGGTCGCGTCGGTGCGGAAGGTGCGCGACGTGTCGGGCGGGACGATGTAGGGCGTCAGCGCGGCGGCCGCGAGGGCGCGCCGAGGTCCGCGACGGTGCGCGGTCGCCGCCGGTCCCGCACGTGCTCGTCGAGCCAGCGCACGGTGTCGAAGAGCGTCTCCTGCGCGTCGCGCGCGGCGAAGCCGAGCTCGGCCTCGGCCTTGTCGGACGCGCAGTACCAGTAGTGCTCGCCCATCTCGACCGAGCGCGGATCGAGCGGCGTCTCGGTGCCGCGCCATGCGTGGAACTTCTCGAGGAGCCGCGCGCCGGCGAGGTTCACGTCGGGCGGGAGCCGCACGCGGGGCGCCTGCACGCCGGTGAGCCGCTCGAGCCGGCCGAAGAAGTCGCGGAACGTCATGTTGGCGCCGCCGAGCAGGTAGCGCTCCCCCGGTCGCCCGCGCGTGAGCGCGGCGGCGAACGCGCGCGCGGCGTCGCGCACGTCCACGAACGAGAGGCCGCCCGAGGGCATCGCGGGGATGCGGCGCTCCATGAACTTGAACACGACGTCGGTCGAGGAGAGGCGCGCGTCGCCGGGCCCGAGGAGCAGGGACGGGTTCAGCACGACGAGCGGCAGCCCGCTCTCGGCGTGGATCCGGAGCGCGGCCTTCTCCTGGTAGATCTTGGACAGGTAGTACGGCCACCGCGCGACGACGGCGATGGGGTGGTGGTCCGCCTCGGTCGCGACGCGCTCCTCGCGCGAGACCGCGATGGTGCCCGACGAGGAGGCGAGCACGACCCGCTTCACGCCGGCCGCGACGCAGGCCTCGAGGAGCCGGCGGGTGCCCTGGACGTGCAGCTCGTAGAGGGCGCGCGGCTCCGCCGGATCGAAGTCCACCTGCCCCGCGAGGTGGTACACGGCGTCGATCCCGCGGACCGCCTCGCGCACCGCGCCCTCGTCCGTCAGCGACGCGCGCACGACCTCCGCTCCGAGCCGCTCCGCGTCCGGCGCGTCCGAGCGCTGCAGGAGCCGCAGCCGGTGGCCCTCGCCGGCGAGGAGCGGCACGAGGGCCGAGCCGAGGAAGCCGGTCGCGCCAGTGACGAGGACGTTCATGGCTCGCCCTTCCTCCGCTTGGCGCGGGCGCGCGTGGCCGTCGCGGCGCCGGCCGTCGGCGTCTGGCTCGGGGTCGGGGTCGGGGTCGGGGTCGCGCTCGGGGTCGAGGTCGGGGTCGGGGTCGGGGTCGGGGTCGGGGTCGAGGTCGGGCTCGGGGTCGGGGTCGGGGTCGAGGTCGGGCTCGGGGTCGGGGTCGGGGTAGAGGCCGAGGCCGAGGTCGGGCTCGAGCTCTTCGACGCCGAAGTCGGGGTCTTCCGCTCCCCCTTCGCCGCCTCCCGCAGCGCGCGGACGGCGTCCTCGATCACCCGGGTCGCGACCTTGTACCCCTCGCTCCGCGGCAGGCCGGCGATCCGCTTGCGCAGCTCCTCGACCGAGATGGGGCGGCCGATGCGCACCTCGAGCTCGGCGTTGCGCGGGACGCTCTTGCCGGGCGGCAGCGCCTCGAAGGTGCCGTCGAGGTGCAGGGGCAGCACGTCCACGTTGCACTGCAGCGCGAGGTAGCCGGCGGTCGGGAAGAACGGCTGCAGCGCCCCGTCGCGGCTGCGCGTGCCCTCCGGGAAGATGAGGAGGTGGTACCCGCGGCGGAGCGCCTCGGCGGCGGCCTTGAGGCTCGCCTTGAGCGAGCCCTCGCGCTCCATCGGGATGAGGTTCGTGAAGTTCTCGAAGTAGGCGCGCTTCACGCGGGTGTCGAAGAAGTAGTCCCGCGCGGCGAGCGCGGCGAGGCGCCGGCCCTCCTCGCCGAGCGCGATCTTCACGAGCCCCATGTCGAGGTGGCTCGCGTGGTTCGCGACGACGAGCACGTTGCGGTCGTGCGGGATGTTCGCGGCGCCGACGACCTTCGCGTCGTACAGCCCGTGGTACAGCGCCCGCTGCCCGAGCCCGAGCAGCCGGCGCCCGAGCTTCGCCATCGCCGCGGGCACCGCGATCTCCTCGTCGCCCGCGGGCGGAGGCGCGGCCGCGCGCTCCGGCTCCGGCGCGTGGCGGGGGACCGCGGAGGAGACGACGCGCGCGAGCTCGCCAACCGTCTGCACGTCCTGCAGGTGCTCGGCGGCGGACGCGGGCACGCCCGCCTCCTCCAGGGCAGCGGTGAGCTCGGTGAGCATCAGGCTGTCGAACCCGAGATCGGTCGCGAGGCGCGACTCGTGCGTCACCTCGGCGCGCGGGCGGCGCGACACCTCGGCGAGCAGCTCGAGGAGCCAGCCGTCGCCCGCGCCGCGCTCCTTCGCGGACTCGCGCGCGCGCCGCCCCTTCTGCGCGGCCGCCTCGAGCCGGAGCAGCTCCTCTCGCACGAGGCCTCGCTTCACCTTCCGCGTCGCGGTCTTCGGCAGCTCGCCGTCCACGACGTGCCAGACCTTCGCGCGCTTGGCGAAGGGGAGGGACGCCGACACCGCGCGCACGTGGGCCTCCAGGCGGGCGCGCACCTCCTCGCGATCGTCCTCGCCGTACTCGGGGACCACGATCAGCGCGACCTTCTCGCCCGTGCCGTCGGGGAGACCCACGACGCACAGCTCCTTCACGAGCTCCGGCTCGCGGTACGCCTCCTCGACCTCGTCCGGGTAGACGTTCTTCCCGTTGGCGTCGATGATGACGTCCTTCTTGCGCCCGACCAGGGTGAGGTTCCCCGCGTCGAGCTTGCCGAGGTCGCCGGTCCGGAGCCAGCCGCCCTCGAGCACCTGGCCGGTGAGCTCCGGATCGACGCCGGCGTGCTCGCCGCCGCGCCAGTAGCCGAGCATCACGTTCGGCCCGCGGGCGAGCACCTCTCCGACGCCGTCGGCGTCCGGCTCGGAGATCCTGAGCTCGACGCCGGGCAGCGCCGGGCCGACGCTCCCCTTCGGCGCCGCCTCCTCCGGCTGCGACACCGCCAGGACCGGGGCCGCCTCGGTGAGCCCGTAGCCCTCGTACAGGTCGAAGCCGAGCTCGCGGAAGGCCTTCTGGACCTCGGGATCGAGGGCCGAGCCGCCCGAGACGAGCAGGCGCAGCCGGCCGCCGAAGCGGCGGTGCACCGGCCAGAAGAGGAGCTTGCCGAGGTTCACGCCGAGCTCGGAGTCGCGCAGCGCGGCGTTCCCCTTCATGAGCGCGCGGAACGCGCCCTCCACGACGCCGGGCTTCGCCGCCAGCTCCTGGGTGATGCGGCGGTGGAGGAGCGACCAGAGCGCCGGCACGCCGATCATCGCGGTGACGCGCCCGGAGGAGAGCGCCTCGGAGATGCGGTCCGAGGTGAGCTCGTCGAGGTACTCGATCTCCGCGCCGCGCGAGAGCGGCACGAGCAGCCCGCAGGTGAACTCGAACGTGTGGTGCAGCGGCAGCACCGACAGCATGCCGTCGGCGGGCCCGAGCTCGAAGGTGCCGACGAGCTTCGCGACGAGGCTCGCGAAGTTGCGGTGCGAGAGCATGACGCCCTTGGGCGTGCCGGTCGTCCCGCTCGTGAAGATGAGCGAGGCGAGGTCGTCCGGGCCGACCTTCACGGACGGCGCGACCGCTCCCGGGGGGCCCCCCGCGAGCGCCTCGCCGAGGAGCGCCGCGCGCGCGCCGGGCACCGCCGCCGCGGCGAGCGCCGCGAGGCCGGGGCTCCTCTCCGCCGCGTCGTCGGAGAGGAGCGCGAGGCGCGCGCCCGCGGTCCGCCAGAGGTTCGCGAGCTCGCGCTCGGTGAGCTGCGGATCGACCGGGACGGCCGCCGCCCCGGCGCGGAGGATCCCGAAGTAAGCGACCGCCCACTCGGGCCGGTTCTCGCTCGCGAGCAGCACGCGGTCGCCCTTCGCGACGCCCGCGCCGCGCAGGAACGCGGCGACCGCGTCGGCGCCCCGGCGCAGCTCGCCGTAGGTGACGCGCGCCTTGGCCGCGCCCTGCATGCGGAGCGCGACGCGGTCCTTCCAGCGCTCGCAGGCGGCGTCGAGGAGCTCGAGGAGGTCGCGGTGGGCCTTCGGGGCGTGGACGCGCTTGCCGGACTCCTCCTCGAGGCCGGGGAACACCCACTCCTCCATGCCCTTCATGTGCACGTCGAGCCAGTAGCGCCGCCAGTCGAGCGCCTCCGGATCCCACGGCAGCCGCGCGCGGTCGGCCTCGCCGAGGCGCGCGTACAGCGCCCGGATCGCCGCGCAGCGGAAGACGTAGCGGTTGTCCCAGACGAACGGCATGTAGAGATCCCACATCGCCTTCGTCTGCTCGAGGCGGCTCCCGAGCTCGTCGAGGCTCTCGGCGAGCCCTTCGGCGAGCGCCGAGAGCCGCGGCGCGCCCCAGCGCGGCGAGGCCTCGCGGAGGAGTCGCTTCGCCCCGCGGGCGAGCGCCGCGAACGCCGGCGCGCTCGCCGCCTCGTAGTGCGCGCGCGAGACGGAGTAGGGCTCGAGCCGGGAGAGGAGCCGGTTCCAGGTGGGGTTCCCCTCCTCGCGCTCGCGGTAGAAGCGGCGCCGGTACAGCGCGGTGAGCTCCACCGCGCGCCGCGCCCAGAGCGGGTTCACGTCGCCGGAGGCGAGGTGGTAGACGCGGCCCGCCGGGCGCTCCGCGGCGGGCCGCGCGCGGGAGGCGTCGCGCCGCTCCACGAGCTCCGCGGTCGCCGCGATCATCGCGGCCGCGACCAGATCCACCGGCACGACGTCCAGGATCGCCTTCTCGGCGGCGGGGAAGCTGCGGTGGCCCTTGAGCGCCATGAAGGCGAGCGGCGCGCTCGTCGTGAACCCCTCGTTCCAGCCGGGGAACGGGAAGCGAAGAGAGCTCTCGACGATCGACGGCCGGACGATGGACCACACGACCGGCGCGCCTGGGGCCCGCTCATCCTGAGCCTGTCGAAGGATGACCTGCTCGCCGAGCGACTTCGTGTACGTGTACGTGTTGGGCCAGCCCCAGTGGCGGGCGCGCGTCATGCCGGCCTCGACGAGCTGCCCGGAGAGCCACAAGCGCCGCTCGCGGCCGACGGCGAGCCGCAGGGCCTTCTCGTCGCCGGCGCGCCCCTCGGCGCGGAGCCGCTCGAGCGCGCGATCGCGGAACTCGGACTGAAGCACGCGGTCGTCGGCGCGCGCGCGGAGGTCCTCGATGCGCCGCGTGGCGTCGGCGAGCTCGGCGTCCACGTCGAAGTCGGCGGCGGAGAGGGCGCCCGCCTTCGGCCGTCCCTCGACGCCCTCGCGCCGCGGGAAGTAGCCCCGGAGCTCCTCGTCCTCGTGCACGACGCCGTCGCGGTTCCCCGCGACGAAGCAGGTGGACACGTGCAGGAGCGCCGCGCCGGTGGCCCGGCAGAGCTCGACCGCGCTCCGCGGCCCGCGGACGTTCACCGCGAGCGCCAGCTCGAGCGAGGGGTCGAAGTCGACGAGGCCGGCGCTGTTCACGACCGCGTCGAGCCCCTCGAGGCGCGCGAGATCCGCCTCGGAGAGGCCGAGCAGCGGATCGGTCACGTCGCCGGCGAGCGGCACGCACTTCTCGCGGAGGAAGGCCTCGAAGCCCTCGCCGTGGCGCGCGCGCAGCGTGTCGAACGGACGGCTCGGCGCGACCTTGTCGAAGAAGCGGGCCTCGGCGGTGCCGCCCGTCCCGGGCCGGACGAGCACGAACACGCGGCCGACGTCGGGGTAGCGGTCGAGGAGCATCGAGAGCGCGACCTTGCCGACGAACCCGGTCGCGCCCGTGACGAGGAGCCTGCGCCCGGCGAGCGCGCGGCCGATGTCGAGCGGCTCGGCGGCGGGCGAGGTGGCGCGCCCGTGGCCGGGGCGCGGGGCGGGGTGGGGCGGGTGTCCCGGCCTGTCGCGGCGCTCGCTCATCCGAGGTTCTGCGTCATGACGATCGGCGGGTGGTGGAGGAGCGCGATGGACGCGCTGCGTCCGTGGATCGCGCGCGCCATGTCGATGGCCTCCGAGAGCGTCTCCGCGTGGTCCCAGCCCATCATGCGCGGGACGTGCGCGTTGTCCGCCCCGGCGGCGATGACCTTGCCGACGTGCTGGCGCCCGTTCTCGCCCCAGTACCACATGAAGAAGGGGTGCGCGCCGTGGTACGCGTGGCCGGTCCGGTACATGTGCACGTAGGTCGGGTTCTCGGCGAGCTCGCGCTCGTAGCGGGCCTCGAGCACCTGCGCGTCGCGGGTCTCCGGCAGGAGCCGATGGAAGAACTCGATGTAGCTCGGGTGGTGCTCGGGGTCGAACGCGTCGGAGCAGGGGTGCGTCACGATGAGCGTACCGCCCTTCTTCACGAGCGGCTTGCCCCGGTAGAAGTTGAAGAAGTACCCGCAGGCCATCACCTGCACGAGCAGCGGGTTCAGGATCGAGTTCACGTTGTACGGCGAGACGTACGGGATGCCGTAGATGAGCACGTCGGCCTGGAAGTCCACGTCGACCGCGTACTGCGCCCAGCTCTTCTCGAGGATCTTCGCGTGCGTGGGCTCGGTCATCCCCGCGTGCACCGCGATCACGTCGTACGGTGCCGGCACGGCCTGGAAGAGCTTGCGCTTCGCCGCGGGGGGAAGCCGCTTCAGGGTCGCGCGCATGCCGGCGAGCTTCAGCCGGTCGAGCTCGGTGTAGTCCTCCTCCCGCTTCATGAGGAACTCGAGCGGTCCATCGAACATCCGGTTGTTGATGGTCGTCTCGATGTGGAAGACCTGGAGGTGCTCGTCGACGTAGCGGCCGATCCGGTCCACGGAGCGGTGCATCTCCGAGCGCTCCGGGTCCATGTACGAGTGGCTCTTGCGGATGTGGTGCGGCGTGTGGTGCGCCTTCACGCCCTCGTAGTTCGTGAGCCCGGTCGCGACCGACTTGTGGCCGCCGTCCATCGGGACGAGGTTCAGGTTCACGTAGATGAGGAGGTCCGACTCCGCCGCGCGGCGGTTCACGATGACCTTCTCGCCGTGCGCGGTGGTGCCGAGGACGACGCAGCCGTCGGGGTCCTCGGCGTCGTGGTTGTAGTAGCGGTCGGGGTAGTAGGCGTCGAAGATCCGGTCGCCCACCATCCGCCGCATCTCCGCCTCGGTCATCCGGCGATGGAGCGCGATGGCGATGACGAGGTGCACGTCCTCGACGCCCGACTCCTCGAGGAGCGGCAGGATCACCTCGAGCACCTGCTGGCGCACGTCGGGCGTCCGCATCGGGGGCAGGGGCAGCGAGATGTCGTCGATCGCGACCGTCACCCGCATCCCGGGCTTGAGCAGCGCGTGCAGCGGATCGCAGCCCTCCGGCCGGTTGATCGCGCTCCGGATCGCCGCCTTCACGTTCGGCAACCCCTCGAGCGGCGGCTTCGGGTAGATGACGCGGGTGCCGACCGGCAGGTCCTCGAGGAGCAGGTCCTCGCCGGAGAAGAGGACGCGCGGCGGCGAGTCCTTGTCGATCGTGACGATCTGCTCGGTGGTCTCGTAGAACCGCGCGAGGCTCTTCGGGTCACGCATGCGTCACGCCTCCGTGGTCCTGAGGATGGGCCACTCGTAAGCCCGCGCGACGCGCGCGAGCCGCACGTCGGGGTTCACCGCGGCGGGGTGGCCCACGACCGCGAGCATCGGGTAGTCGGAGAAAGAGTCGGAGTAGGCGAAGCTCTTCTCGAGCGCGAGCCCCTCCCGCACGCAGTAGTCCCGCATCGCGAGCGCCTTGTGCGCCCCCTCGATGATGGGCGGGACGACGCGGCCGGTGGCGACGCCTTGCACGAAGCGCATCCGGTTCGCGATGAGATCGTCGGCCCCGAGGTGCTCGGCGAGCCGCCGCACCGTGAAGTCGAGGGCGCCGGTCACGAGGACGACCCGGCAGCCGGCGCGGCGCGTCTCCTCGATGAGGCGCGGGGTGCCGGGAAAGATCGCCGGCCGGAGCACGTCCTCGAAGAGCTCGCCGGCGAGGGTCTCCAGCCGGTCCTCGCTCTGCCCGGCGTAGTACCGGTAGAAGACCTCGTTGAAGAGCTTGCGGTTCATCCGGTCTGCCGCGGCGAAGAGCGGCACCGACAGCACCGTCCTCGCGGTCTGCCAGGCCGTTCCGAGGATGGAACCCTGGTTCATCGCGTAGAACGCGAACGCGTGCACGATGTTCGTGCGCACGAGCGTGCCGTCCACGTCGAAGAAGGCGGCCCTCTCCGTTCCCGCCATAGGTGAGCCTCTGTAGACTGCGAAGGTGTGGCTTGGCAAGCGCGGCGAGGGGCCCCTCGGTCGCGCGCCGCGGCGGGATGCGTCACGGCGTCGTTCGCTGGGAAGATCCCGTCGCGAGTCGCACGATGGCGGACGGCGCCATCAGAGCCACCCGCGGTCGCGGTACCAGGCGGCGGCGCGGGCGATCGACTCGCAGAGCGGGGTCCTCGCCTCGAAGCCGAGCCGGGCGCGCGCCTTCTCCGGATCGCACACCCAGCCCGGCGCGAGGACCTGCGCCGCGAGCTTGCGGTTCAGCGGGAGGCGGCGCCCGCTCACGCTCGTGACGAGCTCCGCGAGCGCGGCCGCGCCGCGCACGGCCGCGGGCGGGACGAGCACCGCGCGGGCGCGGACGCCCAGCGCGCGGGCGGCCTCGAGCTGGATCGAGAGCGCGTCGGTCGTCGCCGGGGAGGCGAGGAAGAATGCCTCGCCCCGGGCCTCCGGCTTCTCGGCGAGCAGCACGAGCCCCCGCGCGCAGTCGTCCACGTCGATCCAGGAGAGCGGCCGCTCGGGGCCGCGGAGGCCGATCGCCAGCCCGGATCGCGCGAGCCGGAAGAAGAAGAGGTTCTCGCGATCGCCCGGCCCCATGATCCGCGGCGGCCGCGCGACCGCCACGGGCAGGCGATCCGCGTAGGCGAGGGTGATCCGCTCCGCCTCGGCCTTCGACGCGCCGTAGGGCTCGACGGGCTCGAGCGGCTCGTCCTCCCGGCGCGGCGTCCGCGACGGCCCCGCCGCGGCGATCGAGCCGGCGAGCACGAACCGCGAGAGCCCCGGCGCCTCGGCGAGGCAGGCGTCGAGCGCGAGCCGGGTCGAGCCGGCGTTCACCCGGAGGAACTCGGCGGGATCGGTCGCGCGCCGCACGCCCGCGAGGTGGAAGACGACGTCGCAGCCGCGCACCGCCGCGCGCAGCGACGCCGCGCTCGTGGCGTCGCCGGAGACCACGTCCACGCCGGGGAGGCCCTCGAGGGCGGGCGCGGGGCTGCGGACGAGGGCGCGCACGCGCTCGCCGCGCGCGGAGAGCCGGCGCACGAGCGCCGACCCGAGGAACCCGCCGGCACCGGTCACGAGCGCGCGCATGGCCGGCGGACGGAACCATGCAGCCGGGCCCCCGTCAATCCCTCGCGACGCCCGGCGCCCCCGGTGCGTGCGTGCGTGCGCTGGGGTCCCTTGTCGCTCTCGGAGGGGCGTCCTTACAGTTTTTTACGAGGACGGGCCGGGGAGGCCCGGAAGGACGGGCCGGAGGGGCCCGGGGAAACGACACGAGGGGGGAACGGGATGCGAATTGCGAAGGCATGGGTGGTCGCGGTGATGCTGCTCGGGTTCGGGGTCGCGCACGCCGACGAGGTCGTTCGGGTCGAGCGGCGGCACAGCACCGCGGGCATCGTCCTCAAGGACACCGTCGCCGGCGGGCTCGTCGGCTCGGCCGTCGCGGGAGGCGTGATCCTCTACAACATGGGGATCCAGGGCGAGGACAACTACGACTGGGGCCGCACGCTCGCGTGGGGCGCCGTGATCGGCCTCGGCGCCGGCCTCGTGTGGGGCGTCGTGGACGCCGCGTCGGCCTCCGACAACACGTACGCGGCACGCGCGCCGGTGCGCGACGGGCAGTCGCTCACGATGAACCGCGGCAGGGACCAGAGCGGCAAGACGACGATGGCCCTCCTGTCCGGCCACTTCTGACGCGGCTGCCGCGGGGCGGAGCGGGGCGGGGTCGGCCGGGAGCCGGCCCCGCCCTTTTGCTATCCTCCCCGGATGACCGCGCTCCGCTCCGTGTGCCCTTTCGACTGCCCCGACGCCTGCGGGCTCCTCGTCGAGGTGCAGGATGGACGTGCAGTCAAGGTGCGCGGCGACCCGGAGCACCCGTACAGCCAGGGCACCCTCTGCCCGAAGATGAACGGCTACGAGCGCAGCGTGGGCTCGCCCGATCGGCTGCTGCACCCGCTCGTCCGCACCGGCGCGAAGGGGGAGGCCCGGTTCCGCCGCGCGAGCTGGGACGAGGCGATCGCGCTCGTCGCCGCCCGCTGGAAGGAGCTCGTCCGCGAGCACGGCGGCGAGGCGATCCTCCCGTACTCCTACGCGGGGACGATGGGCGTCGTGCAGCGGAACGCGGGGCACGCGTTCTTCCACCGGCTCGGCGCGTCGCGGCTCGACCGAACCATCTGCTCGCCCGCGAAGGGCGCCGGCTGGAGCCAGGTGATGGGCGCCACGGCGGGACCCGATCCGGACGAGGTGCTCGACTCGGACCTCGTCGTCCTGTGGGGCATCCACGCGGTCGCGACGAACCTGCACTTCGTGCAGCGCGTGAAGGAGGCGCGGCGGCGCGGCGCGAAGGTGCTGCTCGTCGAGGTCTGGCCGAGCGAGACGGCCGCCGTCGCCGACCGGACGATCCTGGTCCGGCCCGGGTCTGACGGCGCGCTCGCGCTCGGGCTCGTCCACGTCCTCGCGCGAGACGGCCTCGCGGACGAGGCGTTCCTCGCCGCCGAGACGGTCGGGTGGCCGGAGCTGCGCGCGCGGGCGCTCGCCGAGTACACGCCCGAGGCGGTGAGCCGGCTGACCGGCCTCGCACCGGCGGAGATCGAGGAGCTCGCCCGGGAGCTCGCGGGCGCGCGGGCGCCGTTCCTGCGGGTGGGGAGCGGGCTGTCGCGCTACGCGAACGGCGCGATGACGGTCCGCTGCATCGTCGCGCTGGCGGCCGTGCTGGGCGCGTTCGGGAGGAAGGGCGGGGGCTGCTTCTCCGACGCGAGCTCGTCCCAGGCGTTCGATCTCTCGCCCGTGACGCGCGAGGACCTCCTCGCGAGGCCCACGCGCGTCGTGAACATGAACCAGCTCGGCCGGGCGCTCGCCGAGCTCCGCGATCCGCCCATCCGCTCGATGATGGTCTACGCCGCGAACCCGGCGGCGGTCGCGCCGGATCAGAACGCGGTGCTCGCCCGGCTCGCGCGCGAGGATCTGTTCCTCGTCGTGCACGAGCGGTTCATGACCGACACCGCGCGCTTCGCCGACGTGGTGCTCCCCGCGACGTACTCGCTCGAGCACGCGGACCTGTACCGCTCCTACGGCCAGTACTGCCTGCAGCGCGCGCGGCCGGTCGCGCCTCCGCCCGGAGAGGCGAAGGCGAACTGGGAGGTGTTCCGGCTCCTCGCCGCCGCGATGGGCTTCGAGGAGCCGGTGTTCCGGATGACGGAGGACGCGCTCATCGACGCCGTGCTCGAGCGGCTCTCACCGGCCTGGCGCGCGGGGCTCGACGTGGAGCGGCTCGCCGCCGGGGGCGCGGTGACCCTCCGGCCGCCGGCGGGGCCGCGCTGGCGCACCCGCTCCGGGAAGATCGAGCTCCGGAACGAGGCGCTCGCCGAGCCGCTCCCGCGGCATCTCCCGACGCACGAGGATCAGGGCCTGCCGCTCCGGCTCGTCACCGCGCCGGCGATCCACACGCTCAACTCCACCTTCATGGAGCGGCCCGAGCTGCGGGAGCGGAACGGCGGCATGAGCCTGCGGCTCTCGCCCGCCGAGGCGTCGGCGCGGGGCCTCGCCGACGGCGCCGCGGTCGTCGCCTGGAACGCGCTCGGCGAGGCGACGTTCGCGCTGCGCGTCACGCCCGGGCTGCCCGACGGGATCGCGGTGGCCGAGGGCGTGTGGTGGCTCGCGCACGCGCCCGGCGCGCGGAACGTGAACGCGCTCACGTCGCAGCGGCTCACCGACGCCGCCGGCGGGTCGACGTTCTACGACAACCGGGTGGACGTGCGCGGCGCGTAGGCCCGCGCCTCGCCGTCCAGTCGCGGGGAACACGCCGAAAGCTCCCAGGGGGCGTGGGGAGCGCGCCCGGGCGGGCGCCTCGACGCCCGCCGGAGGCTCCACGCTCACGTTGCGGGGGTCACCGAACGCTGACGCCCATCAAGGCGGGCAACGTGTCGCAGTATTTGCGCAGCAGGATCTGCGCGTTTCGGTGCGGCGGCTATCACCCCGAATTCAGGGCGTTATAATCGAGAGGCGATAGCCCGAAAGGGTGCTCTACGGGCCTCTACTCGGAGGGCCGGAGGTCCTGTATTCTTGCGCACGATCAACCCATAGGGGACGTGCAAATGAACGAGTATCGCTACGACCACCGGACGGTCCAGGGGTTCATCCTCTCGGCCATCTTCTGGGGGGTCGTCGGCATCGTCATCGGGCTGCTCATCTCGGTTCAGATGTGGCTGCCCGCGGCGAACTTCCCGCCGTACCTCACCTTCGGGCGCCTCCGGCCCGTGCACACGAACGGCCTCGCCTTCGGGCTCGGCGTCGGCGCGATCTTCGGGCTGAGCTACTGGATCGTGATGCGGCTCTGCAAGCGGCCGCTCCTGTTCCCGAGGCTCGCCCGCGTCCAGCTCTGGCTCTTCAACGCCGGCATCGCGCTCGCCGCGATCTCCCTCATGGCCGGTCACACGCAGTCGCTCGAGTACGCCGAGCTCGAGTGGCCGCTCGACGTCGCGATCGTCGTCCTGTGGGTGATGTTCGCGGTGAACGTCTTCGGGACGGTGCTGAAGCGGCGCGAGGAGCAGATGTACGTGTCGCTCTGGTACGTCATCGCGACCGTCATCGCCGTCGCCGTCCTCTACCTCGTGAACAACCTCGCCCTGCCGGTGAGCCTCACGAAGAGCTACCCGGTCTTCGCGGGCGTGAACTCCGCGAACGTGCAGTGGTGGTACGGGCACAACGCGGTCGGGTTCGTGTTCACGACCCCGATCCTGGCGATGTTCTACTACTTCCTCCCGAAGGCGACCGGGCTGCCGATCTGGAGCCACCGCCTCTCGATCGTGGCGTTCTGGTCGCTCGTGTTCGCGTACCTCTGGACCGGCGCGCACCACCTCGTCTACACGCCGCTGCCGGACTGGATCCAGACGCTCGCCATCGTCTTCACCCTGTTCCTCATCGCGCCGAGCTGGGGCTCGGTCGTGAACGGCTACTACACCGTGGGTCAGGACTGGTCGAAGATGCGGTCGAACTACCTGACCAAGTTCTTCATCCTCGGCATCACCTTCTACGGCCTGCAGACGGTGCAGGGCCCGACCCAGGCGCTCCGCGTCGTCTCGCAGCTCATCCACTTCACCGACTGGGTCCCCGGCCACGTGCACATGGGCACGATGGGCTGGGTGACGATGGTGATCACGGCGTCGGTCTACTACGTCATCCCGAAGATCTACGGGACCGAGATCCACTCGGTGAAGCTCGCGAACGTCCACTTCTGGCTGGTCCTCGTCGGCCAGCTCCTGTTCTCGATCACGATGTGGATCACCGGCATCCGGCAGGGCTGGATGTGGAAGGCGACGGACGCGCAGGGGAAGCTCGTCTATCGCAACTTCGTGGACACCGTCGCGGGCAACTACCCGTACTGGCAGACGCGCACGCTCGCCGGGATCGTCTTCACCGTGGGCATGCTGTTCTTCGTCTACAACGTCCTCATGACCATCCGTAAAGGCAGGGCGCTCGAGCGGCAGGCCGCGCCCGCGGCGCCGGCGGCCAGCGTCACGGCGGCGTAGGAGCGGAGACGACCATGGCCGGAAAGATCTACTCGAAGCCGATCGCCTTCTCGATCGCCGCCACCCTCGCCGTGCTCGCCGGCTCGATCGCGATGATGGCGTACCCGATGCTCCGCGCGGAGATGCACCCGAAGGTCGAGGGGCTCGCGCCGCTCACGGCGCTCGAGCTCGCGGGCCGCGCCATCTACCAGCGCGAGGGCTGCGTGAACTGCCACACGCAGACCGTCCGCCCGCTCCAGAGCGAGGTGGTGCGCTACAAGGGCAACCGCGCCGCGGAGCCGTCGGGGCGCTACTCGCTCGCCGGCGAGTTCGCCTACGACCACCCGTTCCTGTGGGGGTCGAAGCGCACCGGCCCGGACCTCGCGTTCGAGGGCTGGCTGAAGAGCGCCGCCTGGCACCACGCGCACTTCGAGGATCCGCAGGCGGTCGTGCCGCGGTCGAACATGCCAGCGTACGCCTTCCTGAAGGCGGCGGCGGTGGACGGGGACGACATCGGCGCCCACATGCGGACGCTCCGGCGTCTCGGGGTGCCGTACACCGACGCGGACCTCGCCGGCGCGGCCGCTGCGCTCCAGGGCAAGACCGAGATGGACGCGATCGTCGCGTACATGCTGTCGCTCGGGAAGGCGGTCGACCGCGGCGGCAAGGGCGGGCTCGAGCTCGACCTCGAGGAGAAGAACCCGCTCGCCGCCGACACCGCCGCGATCGCGAAGGGGCGCCAGCTCTTCGACGCCCAGGGGTGCGGCGCGTGCCACGGCGACGAGGCGCACGGCCAGGAGGGCGTCGCGCCGAGCCTCGTGGACGACGAGTTCCTGGGAGAGAAGGGCGATCTGCCGGACGCCGCGTACTTCGGGATGATCAAGGGCGGCAGCGACGTGAAGAAGCAGCTCGGCCGGCCCGGCCTGGCCGACGGGGGCATGCAGCCGTTCGGCAGCGAGCTCTCGGACGAGGACATCTGGTCGATCGTCGCGTGGCTCCGCAACCAGAAGGGCCACGAGGCGGCCGAGCCGCCGCACGAGGAAGCCGCCGAGCACGGGAATCGCTAGGGAGACGCGCCATGGCCGAACAGCAGCAGCTCGATCCACAGCTCGACGACCTCTCGAAGCTCGAGTCTCCGAAGGAGACCGCGAACGAGCTCCCCGTCGGCTGGCTCATCCTGTTCTGGGGGCTCATCGTCTGGGGCGTCTGGTACGCGTGGGCGTTCACCCCCGGGCTCGGTGGCTGGTCGCAGACGCAGGACCTCGAGGGCGGCGGGGCGTCGATGGGCACGAACGTGCTCGCCACCCTCGCCTTCACGGTGATCCCCGCCACCGCGGCGATCCTCCTCATCGCCGCGCAGCGCAGGAAGGGGAAGAAGCAGGCATGAGCCCCGAGACCGCCTACTTCGTCTTCGGCCTCACGCTCTGCGCCGCGCTCGCGGGGATCGCGCTCTTCTACTACTCGCGCAAGCGCAAGCACACGGTGGAGCAGGCGAAGTACCGGATGCTGGAGGATGACGACGAGCGGTAGCTTCCAGCGCTGGCGCCGGCTCGCAGGGGCAGCCCAGGGTCTCCTCTGGCTCGGGCTGCCCTTCGTGTCCGTCGGAGGCGAGAGCGCGCTGCGCCTCGACGTGCCGGCCGGGCGGCTGCACGCGTTCGGCGCGTCGTTCGCGATCGACGAGGCGTTCGTGGTGCTCGCCGCGACGCTCCTCGTCACGGCCGCGTTCCTGCTCGTGACGCTCGTCCTCGGGCGCGTGTGGTGCGGCTGGTCCTGCCCGCAGACGCTCCTCGGGGATCTCACCCGCCTCGTCGAGCCCGGCCGGGGGAGGATCCCGCGGCGCTGGCGGCGGCCGGCGGGCCTCGCGCTCGTCGCGCTCGTGTCCGCCCTCGTCGCGGCGAACCTCCTCTGGTACTTCGTGCCGCCCTGGGAGTTCTTCCGGCGGCTCGGGGCGGGGACGCTCGGGCCGGTGCTCGGCGGGGCGTGGCTCGCGATGGGGGCCCTGCTGTTCGCGGACCTCGCCCTCGTGCGCCAGACCTTCTGCGCCACGGTCTGCCCGTACGCGAAGCTGCAGGGCGTCCTGTTCGACCGGCACACGCTCGTCGTGGCGTACGACCGGCGCCGCGCGCGGGACTGCGTCGACTGCGGGGCGTGCGTGCGGGTCTGCCCGACCGGCATCGACATCCGCGACGGCCTGCAGATGGAGTGCATCGCCTGCGCGGCGTGCGTGGACGCGTGCGCCCCCATCATGGCGAAGCTCCGCCGCCCGCCGGACCTGGTCGGCTACTTCCTCGGCGAGCCCGGCACCCCGCGCAGGCTCGCGCGCCCCGGCGTCCTCGCGCTGGCAGGCGCGACCGCCGCCGCGCTCGCGCTCCTCGTCTCGGTCGTCGCGGGCCGGGCGCTCGTCGACATGAACGCGCTCGCCGAGGCGGCGTTCACTCCGCGCCGCGCCGCCGACGGGCAGGTCGTGAACGCCTTCAGCGTCGCGCTCGAGAACCACGGCCGCGCGCCCGTGACCGTCCGCCTCGCGCTCCGCGCCGGCGGCGCCGACGTCACCGTCCGGCCGGACGTCGTGGAGCTCGGCCCGGGCGCGCGGCGCCAGGTCCGGCTCGTCGCCGCCGCGCGCGGGCTCGACCGCGCGGGGCGGGTGACGGCCGAGCTCGTCGGCGAGGTGCGCCGCGGCGGCGCGGTGCTCGAGCGCCGAAGCCAGGAGGTCTCCATCGTGGTCCCGGAGGTCAGGTGACGCATCAGGCAACGAAGCTCGCGTTCGCGGCGGCGGTGGTCGCCGGGATCGGCGCCGTCGTCGGGACGGTGTGGATCGGCTCGAACGTGAAGGAGGAGACGATCGTCGCCGATCCCTACGAGGAAGGGCTCCGCTACGACGCCGAGCGCCACGCGCGCGCCGCGCTCGGCTGGGACGTGGCCCTCCCCGCGCCGCCGGCGTCGCCTGGCGAGCTCACGCTCCCGTTCGCGGTGGCGGACGGCCAGGGCAGGCCCGTCACCGGGGCCGTGATCGCGGTGAGCGTGGCGCGGCTCGACACGAGCCGCGGCGTGGCGACGGTGGCGGCGCGGCCGGACGGGGCGGGGCGCTACGCGGCGGAGGTGGACCTCCCCGCCGCCGGCCCGTGGCTGCTCCGCTTCGACGTGCGGCGCGGCGACGATCGGGTGCGGATCGAGAAGGTCGTCCACGTCGGGACGCCGGCGGCCGGCCGGCGCTCCGCCGCGGGAGACGTCGCGGCCCCCTGCGATCTGGGCCAGGGTCCCTGCACGCGCCCGCTCGACGGCGGCGGCGAGGTGACGCTCGAGCTCGGCCCGCGCCCGCTCCGCACGATGCGGACGCTCGCGGTCGCCGCCGAGGTGCGCGGCGCGCCGCTCGCCGGCACGACCGTGGCGGTCTCCTTCGCGATGAAGGGGATGCAGATGGGCGAGAACACGAGCGCGCTCGCGGCGGCGGGGGAGGGACGCCACGCGGGGAAGGCGGTGCTCGTGCGCTGCCCGAGCGGGCGGAAGGACTGGACGGCGGACGTGACGGTGGCGTCGCCCGGCGCGGCGCCGCGCAGCGCGCGCTTCGAGCTCACGGTGGCCGAGTGACCGACGCGGTCGCGATGGCGTTCGTGACGGGCCTCCTCGGCGGGTTCGGCCACTGCATCGGCATGTGCGGGCCGCTCGTCGGCTCTTTCGCGCTCGCGAGCGGTGCGCTCGGCCCGCGCCGCTCGCTCGCGGGGCAGCTCGCCTACCACGCCGGCCGCGTCACCACCTACGCGACGCTCGGCGCGGCGATGGGGCTCACCGGCTCGTTCGTGAACGTGGCGGGCCGGCTCGCCGGGCTGCAGGACGTCGTCGCGGTCGCCGCCGGCGTGCTCATGATCCTGCTCGGCCTCGGCGCGGCGGGCGTCTCCGGCGCGCTGAAGCGGCTCGAGGCGCGCGCTTCGGCCCGCGTCGTGCGCCTCGTGCGCGGGCTCCTCTCCGGCGGCGGTCCCGGGCGGCTCTACCCGACGGGCCTCGCGCTCGGGCTCCTCCCCTGCGGCCTCTCGTGGACGATGTTCCTCGGCGCGGCGGCCACCGGCAGCCTGCCCGAGGGACTCCTCCTCGCGCTCGCGTTCGGGCTCGGCACCGTCCCGGCCCTCCTCCTCGCCGGCGCCCTCGGGGCGCTCCTCGGCGCGCGCGCGCGCGGCGTCCTCTACCGGGCGGGCGGGATCCTCGTCGCCGTCCTCGGCGGCGTGTTCGTCGCCCGGGGGCTCCGCCTGTGACGGCGACGGCTCCCCGCGAGCGGGACGCCACGATGCCCGCCTGCGACCACTGCCTCCTCGCGTTCCCCGCACGAGAGGCGGTCCGGGCCGAGATCGCCGGGGAGGCGCACGTGTTCTGCTGCGTCGGCTGCCGCGGCGTCTTCGAGCTCGTGCACGCCGAGGGGCTCGGCGCCTACTACGACACGCGCCGCTGGGACGGGCCCGGCGCGCCGGTGAGGCCGGACGGGCTCGAGGCCGACCTGCCCGCGTTCCGCGAGGCCGTGCGCCACGGCGAGGCGGGCGACGAGATCGAGGTCTACGTCGACGGCATCCGCTGCGCGTCGTGCGTCTGGCTGAACGAGCGGCTCCTCTCGCGAACCCCGGGCGTCACCTTCGCCCGCGTGAACTACGCGACGCACCGCGCGCGGGTGCGCTGGGATCCGGCGCGCGCCGGGCTCGAGACCGTGCTCGCGCGGATCCGCGCCGCGGGCTACGTCCCGAAGCCGTGGTCCGACACCGAGCAGGCGGCGGCGCGGCGAGCGGAGGCGCGGGACCTGCTCGTCCGCCTCGGCACCGCCGGGTTCCTCGCCTCGCAGCTCATGATCTACCAGGCAGCGCTCTACGCCGGGTACTTCCAGGGGATCGACGCGGGGACGCGCCGGCTCATGGAGTGGATCTCGCTCGGGCTCACGCTGCCCGTGTTCTTCTACGCGGGCGCGCCGTTCCTCCGCGCGACCGCGAGCGGCCTCAGGCACCTGCGCTTCAACATGGACTCGCTCGTCGTGTTCGGGTCCGGCGCGGCGCTCGTCTACTCCGTCTACGAGATGCTCCGTGGCGGCGAGGTCTACTTCGACACCGCCGCCATGATCCCGACGCTCGTCCTCGTCGGCCGGTTCGTCGAGGCGAGCGCCAAGGGCCGGGCCTCCGAGGCGGTGGCGCGGCTCGCGCGCCTCGCCCCCCGCGAGGCGCGCCGGCTCGAGCGCGGCGCGGACGGGCGGGAGACGCGGCGCAGCGTGCCGGTCGCGGAGATCCGCCCGGGCGATCGCGTCGCGGTGGTGCCCGGCGAGCGGATCCCGCTCGACGGCACGGTCCTGGACGGCGCGTCGGAGGTGGACGAGTCGCTCGTCACGGGAGAGTCGCGGCCGGTCGCGAAGGCGCCGGGCGCGGCGGTGATCGGCGGGACCGTGAACGGGACGGGCGCGCTCGTCGTGGAGGTCGCGCGCGTCGGGAAGGACACCGTGCTCGCCGGGATCGTCCGGGCCGTCGAGGAGGCGCAGGGCGCGAAGCCGCGCATCCAGGCGGTCGCGGACCGGGTCGTCGGCGTGTTCGTGCCGGCGATGCTCGTCCTCGCGGCCGGGACGCTCCTCTTCTGGCTCGCGCGCGGCGCCCCGCTCGATCGGGCGCTCATGACCGGCATCTCGGTGGTGGTGATCGCGTGCCCGTGCGCGCTCGGGCTCGCGACGCCCATCGCCGTGATCGTCTCGACCGGTCTCGCGACGCAGCGCGGGCTCCTCGTGAAGGGCGGGGACGTGGTCGAGCGCGCCGGGCGCGCGACGGACGTGCTGCTCGACAAGACGGGCACCGTCACGCGCGGCAGGCCGGTCGTGCGCGAGGTGGTGTCGTTCGATCCGGCCGTCGCGCCGGACGACGCGCTCTCGCTGGCGGCGGCGGTGGAGTCGCGCAGCGAGCATCACGTCGGTCGGGCGATCGTCGAGGCGGCGCGGGCGCTGCCCGAGGCGGCGGCGGTCGAGGTGGAGGGGTTCCGGGCGGTGCCGGGGAGGGGAGTGGTGGCGCGGGTGCGGGGGATGGGCGGGGGGCCGACCCCGACGTCGACCTCGACCGACTCCGTCCCCATCCTCATCGGCAACCGCGCTCTCCTCGCTGACCACGGCGTCCCGCTCCCGTCCGACACCGACGCCCGCGCCCGCGCGCTCGAGGCGCGTGGCGAGACGGTGGCATTCCTCGCGGTGAATGGCGCGCTCGCCGCGCTCTTCTCGATCGCCGACGTGGTGCGCGACGAGGCGCCGGAGGCGATCGCGCGCCTCCGCGCGCTCGGCCTCCGCGTCGCCATCGTGAGCGGCGACACGCAGGTCACGACCGGCGCCGTCGCCGCCGCGCTCGGGGTGGAGGCGGTGGCCGAGGCGAGCCCGGTGGAGAAGCGCGCCGTGGTCGCGCGCCGCCAGGCGGAGGGCCGGCGCGTGCTCTTCGCGGGTGACGGCATCAACGACGCCCCCGCGCTCACGCAGGCCGATGTCGGGGCGGCGATGGGGCGAGGTACGGACGTGACGATGGAGAGCGCGGACGCGGTGCTCGTGCGCGACGACCTCCGGCTCCTCGCGGACCTCGTCCGGCTGTCGCGCCGGACCTACGCCGTCATCCGCCAGAACGTGTTCTGGGCCTTCTTCTACAACGCGGTCGCGATCCCGCTCGCGATGGCGGGCCTGCTCCATCCCATCGTCGCCGCCGGCGCGATGGCTGCGAGCTCGCTCTTCGTCGTCCTGAACTCGCTGCGCCTGCGCGGCGCGCTCGGCTGAGGGCCACATGTCCATCGGCTTCCTCATCGTCCTGTCGCTCGCGCTCGGCGTCGTCGCCTGGCTCTTCTTCCTGTGGACGGTGAAGAGCGGACAGTACGACGATCCGGAAGGGCCGAAGTACCGGATGCTCGACGACGACGAGGGGGAGGCGAAGCCGCGGGGTGAGCGCGGGGGACCGCGCGGGGAGCGGCGATAGACTGGCGACCTCTGCCGGCCACCTGGCGGCGATTCGCGTCAGGCGGTGCCTCGAGTACTCGATGGTTCACGAGGCCCCGCACACCCCGGGCGGCCGGTCGATGGTCGTTAGCGGTGACGTTCGAACGACCGACCCCGGCTCGGATCGCGAGCTCCGCGAAGACCGGACGGTGGTCGGAGCCCCCAGAGTCGTCGATGGTCCCTGCCCGCACGGCGACGAAGTGACTCGTGAAGAAGATGTGGTCGATGCGCACGAGCGGTATGGCGGGAACTGCGCCGAAGGGCGACCCGATGCGCGCGGGATAGGTGAAGCCAAACCCGAATCCACGCTCCCCGTGCGCGTTGGCGAGCTCGCTCGACACCATTCCGTATAGCTGGGACCAATCGGGCGCGTTGAAGTCTCCTCCGAGGATCACCGGTCCGTTCTCCGGGAGCACGTCCTCCTCCAGGAGCGCAGCGATCTCGGAGTACGGGCCCCGCCACCCGCCATGCCGCAGCGGATGCACGTTGAAGATGGTGATGGGACCGACGGGCGAGCGGAGCACCGCCTTCTGCGCATTTCCCTTCCGCGCGAGGCTCGCCCTCGACTCGATGGGGTAACGGCTCACGATCGCCTGCAGGAGCGCAGGGTCGTAGACGACGTGAATGGGGGACTCGTGGTAGAGCCCGCCAACGGCGTCGATGAGCCGAGCGAGGACCTCCGCCCGGATCTCCTGCAGGAGGAGGACGTACGGGCGTTGTCGCAGGACCACGCTCGCGATCCTCGTCGCGTCCATGTTCTTCGACCACGTGTTGTAGCTGATGACCCTGAGTGCGACGGTCGGGGCTGGCGAGAGGGGCGGGTGCGATCGAAACATCGGCGCGGTGATGACGATGATCATCGTCGCCGAGGCGCCCAGGACCGCGGCGAGCGGCCTGCGTCGCCTCACCCACGCCCAGGCCGCGCCGGGCACGAGCCCGAGGAGCAGCCAGGGCAGGACGTAACCTGTGTACCGCGTCACGAAGAGCTGGTCGCCAAACCAGCGATGCAGGACGACGCCGGCAAGGACCGTCGATCCGAAGAGCCACCATGCCGAGGCGAGGAGGCGGGCCATCACGCTGCGCACGTTATCCATCGGCACCCCGCGAGGCGCTCCCACGAGGCCTCGGCGACGACGTCTCGACGCGTCCATGGTGGGGGCATGTCCCGCGTGCAGGTAACCGGCGCCCGCCCGGCGGCGCGCCGGACGTGCGCTGCGCATGGCCCAGGTCCGCGGCCGGCGCTTCGGGCACGACGTGGAGACTGTCGTGGGCGTGGGCGACGAACGGAACACGATCCGGACGGGGCTCGGGTCGCGCCGATACCTGGAGGCGTCGTCTGGCCGACGCGCACGCGTCACGGGCGACGGGCTCGCGGGGGCGCTGAGTACCCTCCAGTGAGCGCCAGTCCCGTCGGGCACGCGGCCTGGGGCGCGGAGCGCTGCTACGCTGTGGTCCATGAGCGTGTACGAGGCGGCACTCGCCGGCATCGCCGCAGCGCGGCGGCGCTGGGTGATCACCGGCGGGGCGGGCTTCATCGGCTCGCACCTCGTGGAGGCGCTCCTCGCGCGCGGACAGGACGTCGTCGTCCTCGACGACTTTTCCACCGGACGCGAGGCGAACCTCGACGCGGTCCGTGCCGCGGTGGGCGAGGAGGCCGCGCGCAGACTCGCGGTGATGAGCGGCGACGTCCGGGACCCGGAGGCGTGCGCGAGAGCGCTGCACGGCGCCGAGATCGTCTTGCACGAGGCCGCCCGCGGCTCGGTCCCGCGGTCGATCGCGCACCCGCTCGCCACGCACGAGGTGAACGTCACGGGGTTCCTGAACGTCCTCGAGGCGGCGCGCGCGGCCCGGGTCCGCCGCGTGGTGTTCGCGAGCTCGAGCTCGGTGTACGGGGATCACCCCGCGCTTCCGAAGAAGGAGGACGTGATCGGCGACGCGCTCTCGCCCTACGCCGCATCCAAGCGGAGCGACGAGATCTACGCGGCGGCCTACGCGCGCTGCTACGGGCTCGAGCTCGTGGGGCTTCGATACTTCAACGTGTTCGGGCCGAGGCAGGATCCGCAGGGGCCGTACGCGGCGGTGCTGCCGCGCTGGTTCTCGGCCCTGCTCGCCGGCCGCGAGGTCGCGATCTACGGGGACGGCGAGACGAGCCGGGACTTCTGCTACGTCGCGAACGTGGTCCAGGCGAACCTGCTCGCGGCGGTTACCACGCGCAGGGAGGCGCTCGGGACCGTCTACAACGTCGCGTACGGCGTGCGGACGACGCTGAACGAGCTGTTCCGGCTCGTCCAAGCACAGGTGGCGCGGTACCGCCCCGAGTCGGCGGAGGCGCTCCCCGTCTACCGCGAGTTCCGTCCCGGGGACGTGCGACACTCGCTCGCGGACGTGTCGCGCGCGGTGGAGTTGCTCGGGTACCGGCCGACGCACTCGGTGCACCAGGGGCTCGTGGAGGCGGCCGAGTGGTACGCAGGCGCCGCCGCCGGCGCCCTGGCGAGCTAGCTGCGGCCGGGCGTGTCCGCGGCGCGTGAAAGGGCGTTTCGACATCGTGGCGGCGGACCCGAGGGCGGTGGCGCTGAGGGGGCGCCCCGCAGCAGGTCCCGTCAGTCTGGGACCGATGTCTGATTCGCGCCTGGGGATGGGGTATTGACCCATGTGAGAGGCTGAATGTCTCCACCTCGTGCTCATTGATTCACCTACCGGCAATCCGTATTCGGGTCGCCACCGGAATCTCTGAGCCGCTAAGGAGCGTGCGCGCCGCCGGACGCTCCCCGTCGAGTTCTGTGCTGGACGCAGTCGCGTTGCGGCGGGGTGGGAGGGGACGTGGGGCGCGACGAACTGACACGACCGCTCTCCTGCTCGGTCGGGATCATGGCCCACAACGAGGAGGCGAACATCGGCCACCTCCTCGAGGCGGTCCTCGCTCAGCGGACGCCGACGGTACGGATCGCCGAGATCGTCGTGGTCGCGAGCGGCTGCACGGACGGCACCGTGGGGATCTGCCGCGAGTGGCAGGGGCGCGATCCGCGCGTCGACGTGCTCGTGCAGCCCCGGCGCGAGGGCAAGGCGTCCGCGGTCAACCTGTTCCTCTCGCGCGCGAGAGCGCCGGTGCTCGTCCTGTGCAGCGCCGATCTCCTGCCCGCCCCGGACACCATCGAGCAGGTCGTCGCCCCGTTCGCCGATCCGGACATCGGGATGACGACGTGCCGGCCCGTCCCGGTGGACGCCCCCGATCGCTTCATGGGCTTCGCCGCCCACCTGCTCTGGAACCTGCACCACGAGATCAACCTCAAGGGCTTCAAGGCCGGCGAGCTCGTCGCGTTCCGGAAGATCTTCGAGCGCATCCCGTACCGGACCAGCGTCGACGAGGCGCGGATCGAGCCGGTGATCCGGGGCCAGGGGTATGGCGTGCGGTACGTCCCCACGGCGGTGACGTACAACAAGGGCCCGGAGACCGTGCACGACTTCCTGAGCCAGCGCCGCCGCATCTTCGCCGGCCACCTCGCGATGCGCGACGAGCTCGGGTATCGCGTGCGGACGCTGAGCAGCGCGAGGATCCTCGCCCTGCTCGTGCGGCACATGGACTGGCGGCCGCGGGCGTTCTGCTGGACCGTCGCGGTCGCCGCGCTCGAGGCGTACGGCCGCCTCCTCGGCCGTCGCGACTACCGGGCTAAGCGCGAGCACGTCGTCTGGGAGATCGCGACGACGACGAAGCGGCTCGAGGCCGCCGCCGCGCGCGAGGCCGAGGGCGTTCGATGAGATCGATGGTCGGCGTCCTCGGTCGCGTCCCGCTCTTCAAGCTCTCGCGGCGGACCGGCTGGCCGAGGCTCCTGCCCGCGAACCTCACGATCTCGCCGTCGCCGAAGTGCAACTCCCGCTGCCTCACCTGCAACATCTGGATGAAGCGCGAGAACGAGCTCACCATCGACGAATGGGATCGCGTCCTCGCGTCGCTCGGCCACGCGCCGTACTGGGTGACGATCAGCGGCGGCGAGCCGCTCATGTACCCGCACGTCGTCGAGCTCGCGCAGGCGGTCTACGCGCGCTGCCGGCCCGGGATCATCAACATCCCGACGAACGCCATCCTGCCGACGATCCCGGACCGGGTGGAGCGCATCGCGCGCGCTTGCCCGGACACGCGGCTCATCGTGAACCTGTCGCTCGACGGGATCGGTGAGAAGCACGACCGCATCCGCGGCGTGCCCGGCAACTTCGAGAAGTTCGAGGAGCGACTCCGTCAGCTCCTCGCGCTGCGCGCCCGGCTGCCCAACCTGACCGTCGGGATCCACTCCGTCGTGTCCGTGTTCAGCGTCGAGCACCTCGACGAGCTCATCGCGTACGCCGCGCGCTCTGGCGCCGACCAGTTCATCACCGAGATCGCCGAGCCGCGGGTGGAGCTCGACACGGTCGGCCTCCCGATCACGCCCAGCCCGGAGGCGTACGCCCGGGCCGTCGATCGCCTCGTCGCGTTCGTCGAGGCGAGCAGCTTCCGCGGGATGGCGCGCGTCACGGAGGCGTTCCGCGTCGAGTACTACAAGCTCGTCCGCCGCATCCTCCAGGAGCAGGACCAGGTGATCGACTGCTACGCGGGCTGGGCGAGCGCGCAGATCTACGCGGACGGCACGGTGTGGCCGTGCTGCGTCCGGGCGGACGATCTCGGGAACCTGCGCGAGCACGGGTACGACTTCGGGCGCATCTGGTTCGGCCCGCGGATGGCCGAGGTGCGGCGCAGCATCGCCGCGCGGGAGTGCCACTGCCCGCTGGCGAACGCCGCCTACACGAACATGCTTCACGACGTGCCCACCCTTGCGCGCGTCGTGGCGAAGCTGCTGCGGCCCACGGGCGGCCGGAGCGCGCCGTCGTCGAGGCCCGGCGGCGGGCTCGTCGAGATCGGTCGGCCCGCGCCCGGCGCCGCATCCTCGGCAGGACCTGCCGCGCGGATGGGAGGGTGAGGCATGGCGCTCGAGTGGCTCGATGGGTTTCAGCGGCGCACGGCCAAGCCGCCCGGCTATGCCGAGAAGACGCTCGCGGCGTACGCGCTCGGGATGAAGGGGAAGGGCGCGATCGTCGGCGTGCGGATCCGGGCGGGAGAAGGGTGCTGCGCGGCGGCGCGCGCGCTCCCGGCGGGCGCGGTGTACGACCCGGCCGCGGCGCCGCGTCTGCCGCTCCCCGGTTGTCCGCTCGGCGAGCGCTGCCCCTGCGTGTACCGTCCCGCCATGGCTTACGAGCCCACGGAGCGATGAGCGCGATCGGGCCGAGGTGGAGCGCCTGGCGCTCGGGCGGCGCGCGGGACGGGCTCGTCCTGTCGTCCGCGATGGTCCTCGCCGGCGCCCTCGACTACGCGACGAACGTCGTCGCGGGACGCCGGCTCGCGCCCGTCGAGTTCGGCGTCTTCATCACCGTGATGGCCATCGTGCAGGTGGTCACCCTGCTGTCGATCGCCGTCCGCATGGTCGTGGCGTTCTACACGGCGGGGCTCACGGTGCTGCCCGGGGGCGCGCCCCACGGCGGCGCGTTCCTGCGCGACGCGTGGCGCTGGGCGTGGCGCTGGGGCGCGGTGGCGACGGCCCTCATGGCGGCCGCGAGCCCGCTCATCGCGCACGCGGTGCGCCTCCCCGACGCGTGGCCGCTCTGGGCCGCGACGCCGATCGTCCTGCTCCTCTTCCTGCGCGAGACGGCGTTCGGCTCCCTCCAGGGCGTCCAGGCGTTCGGCGTGCTCGGGGGCGTGCAGGTGATCCAGGCCTTGCTGCGCGTGCTCGCGACGGCGGCGCTGGTCGCCGCGGTCGGCACGGCGAGCGCCGCCATCGTGGCGCAGCCGATCTCGGCGGTGGTATGCGTCGCGCTCGCGCTCGCGTGGCTGCGCGCGCGCGTGCCGCCCGCTCCCGCGCGCCTCTCCGGGACCGCGCGGACCGCCGCGCGGCGCGTCAGCTGGAAGTACTCCGCCTCCACGCTCGTGGGGCTCGCGATCTTCGGCCTGCTCACGAACGTGGACGCGCTCTTCGTGAGGCGCTACTACAGCCCGGAGGTCGCCGGCCACTACGGCCCGGTCGTCGCGCTCGCCAAGATCAGCCTGTTCCTGCCGTGGGCGATCGGGCTCGTGCTGTTCCCCAAGGTGGCCCGGCGCCGCGCGGCCGGACTCGATCCCCGCGGGCTCCTCGTGCTCGCGCTCCTGGCGGCGCTCGCGCCCGGGCTCGCGCTCACCGGAGCGTACTTCCTCCTGCCCGGCGCGCTCGTGCGGACAGTCTTCACGGGCGCCTACGCGGATCCGGGCGTGGTGCTCGGCCTCGCGAGCCTCGCCGCGACGCTCTACGCCGGGATCCACATCTGGCTGAACTACGCGCTCTCGCTCGAGCGGCACGCCTACGTGTACGTCCTCGCGGGCGTCGTCGCGGCCCAGCTCGCCGGCATGTACGCGCTCGGACGCGACGGGCTCGTGGGGATGGCGGTCGTCATGATCGCCGGCGCCGGTGCCGGGAACGTGGCCGGGTACCTGACCACGTGGTCCGTGGCGCCTGCGGCGAGGTCCTCGCCCGCGGAGGCGGCCACGTCGTGAGCGCCGGGCCGCGCGTCCTCGTCACCGGGGCGACGGGCTTCCTCGGCGCAGCGCTCGCGCGGGCGCTCGCACGCGAGGGCGCGCGGGTGCACGCGCTCAGCCGGCCCGGCTCGGATCGGCGCGCGCTCGAGGGGGTCCCCGTGATCTGGCACACGGGCGACGTCGGCGACCGCGAGACGCTCCGCGCCGCGATCGAGGGCTCGACGGCGATCGTCCACGCCGCCGGGCGGCTCGGCGAGGCGGGTGTCCCGGAGGACGCGTACCGGCGCGTCAACGTCGATGGAACTCGGAACGTGCTCGCCGCGGCGCTGGCGTGGAGCCCCGGCGCGCGCGTGCTGCACCTCAGCAGCCCGGGCGTGCTCGGGCCGACCCGGACCGGGCCCGCGACGGAGGACGCCCCGTACGCGCCGGCCACGCCGTACGAGCGGAGCAAGGCCGAGGCGGAAGAGGTCGCGCGCGAGCTCGCCGGGCGCGGGCTCGCGGTCGTCATCGCCCGGCCCGGGTTCATCTACGGCCCCGGCGACCGCCACGTGCTCGGGCTGTTCCGCGCCGTGGGCCGGGGCCGGTACTTCCACGTCGACGGCGGGCGCGCCCTCTGCCAGCCGACCTTCGTGGACGACGCGGTCGCGGGGATGCTGGCGTGCCTCCGCAGCGGCCGCCCCGGGCGCGCCTACCACGTCGCCGGCCCGCGCGCGGTCACGTTCCGAGAGCTCGCGGACACGATCGCCGCTGCGCTGGGCGTTCGCCCTCCGGGGCTGAGCCTCCCGCGCCCCGCGGCGATGGTGGGCGCGGCGGCGCTGGAGGTCGCGGGGAGGGTGACCGGGCGGCGCCCTCCGCTCAGCCGCGCCGGCGTCGCGTTCTTCTCCGAGGATCGCGTGTTCTCGTGCGAGCGCGCCCGCGCGGAGCTGGGCTGGGCGCCCGAGCACGACCTCGCGTCCGGCGTCGCGAGGACGGTCGCCTGGTATCGCGCGCAGCGCCTGCTGTGACCGCGGCGGGAGCTCGCGCCGGGGCGATCGTCGCGGCGAGGCTCAGGACGCGGCCGCCGCGGCCGTGGTCGCCGCGCCCGCCGAGTCCTCGCGGTACCAGGCCGCCGCGAGCCGGACGCCCTCGCGCACGGGGACGCGCGGCGCGTACCCGAGCTCGCTCCGAGCCTTGTCGATCGCGTGCGCGTTCTCGCTGCCGAACAGCTTGACGCCGAGCCGGGTGAGGAGCGGCTGGCGGCCGGGCAGGACCGCCTTCTCGGCGCCCCAGGCGAGCGCGTACAGGAGCGGGTAGGGCGCTCGCGCGCGCGGCGGCGGCGCGCCGAGCTCCTCGGCGAGCGCGACCCACATCTCGCGCTGCGAGATCGGCCGGTCCGTGCACAGGTTGTACGCCTCGCCGGGCTTGCCCCTCTCGGCCGCCCGGATCATGCCGTCCACGACGTCCGTCACGTAGACGAACGGCAGCACGTTCCGGCCGGAGCCGATCACGATCACCTTGCCCGAGCGGAGCCGGTCCGCCATGCGTCCGAAGTTCACCCGATCGCCCGGGCCGAACATGGTGCCGGGCCGGACGACGACCGCGGGGAGGCCCTGCTCCTTCGCGAGCCTCCGCACCGCCGCATCAGCGCGCGCCTTCGTCACGGCGTACGCGTCGAGGATGGGCCGGAGCGGCGCGTCCTCGCGCACCGCGCCGGGGAGCCCCATGCCGTAGACCGTCCAGGAGCTCACGTGGACCAGCCGCGCGACGCGCGCGGCGAGCGCGGCGCGGCACACGTTGTCGGCGCCGCGCACGTTCACGTCCTCGTACTCCTGCCGCGGCCGCCAGAGCCCGTGGACTGCGGCGAGGTGGAACACGACGTCCGCGCCGCGCATCGCGGCGGGGAGCGCGCCGGCGTCGCGCACGTCGCCGCGGTGCACGACGACTCCGTGCTCCCGCTCGAGGGCCGAGGTGTCCTCGCCGGGGAGGGCCAGCACGCGAACGGAGAAGCCACGCTGCCGCAGCGCCGCGACGAGGTGGTGGCCCACGAAGCCTGTTGCTCCCGTGACGAGCGCCGCGGTCATGACACCCCTCCTGCCGCGCGCGAGGCGCGGTCTCCTGCGCGCGGCGCCCCCTGCGCGGCGCGGTACCAGGCGACGCTCCGCCGGACTCCCTCGCGCAGGTCCGTCTCCGGCACGAAGCCGAGCTCCTCGCGCGCCCTGCGGATGACGATGCGGCTCTCGCCTCCGAGGAGCCTCACCCCGAATCGCGTGAGCGGCGGCGGTCCCGCGCCGCGCGTGAGGCTCACGGCGCGCTCGGCGATCGCGGCCAGCGCCTGGGCCGCGAGGTACGGAACGTGGCGCGTCGGCGGCGGCACCCCGAGCTCGGCCGCGATCGCCTCGAGGTACTCGCGCTGCGTGACCGGCTCGTCGTTCACGAGGAAGTAGGTCCGGCCGATCGCGGCCGGCACCTCGCTCGCGAGGACGATCCCCCGGGCGACGTCGCCCACGTACACGAGCGGGAGGTGGTTGTCGCCGCGGCCCATGAGCGGCATCCGGCGGCGCTCGAGGAGCGCCGCGAACCGGCCGAAGCTCGCCGCGTCGCGTGGACCGTAGACGAGGCCGGGGCGGACCACCGTGATCGGCGCGCGCCGCTCGCGCACGACGCGCTCGATCAGGCGCTCGGCCATGATCTTGGACCAGCTGTAGGGATTCGGCTCCAGACGCAGCGGTGCGCTCTCGTCCACCGTCCCGCCGACGTCGGTCCCCACCACGATCGCGGAGCTCACGTGCACGATCCGCTTCACGCCGGCGGCGAGCGCCGAGTCGATGAGCAGCTCGACCCCGCGAACGTTGGCGGCCTCGTACTCGCTTCTCGGGCCCCAGGGGCCGGTGCGGGCGGCGCAGTGAAGCACCCGATCGACCCCCCTCACGGCCGTCATGAGCGACGGTCCGTCCTCGAGATCGCCCCGGACGATCTCGACGCCGGCGCTCGCGAGCGCGCCCGTCGGCTCGTCGGGCCGGACGAGGGCGCGGACGGCCACCTGGCGATCGCGGAGCGTGTCCACCACGTGTCCGCCGATGAAGCCGGTCGCGCCCGTCACGAGCACCGTCATCTTCGCCCCCTGGTTCAACGCCACCGCGGTGCCGAATCTTAGGGTCTCGCCGTCGCCGGCGAGGCCGACCATTGGGGAGGTCCGGGGCACATGGGACAGGACGCGGCACCGCCCCGGCCGGTTTGATGCCACGAGCACGCCTCGACGGAGGCGCAACTCGACCGCGAGGCCCCGCGCCCGAGTTGCCCCTTCTGGCACTGAGCGAACGCGAAGTTGCGAACGTATCCTCCTTGCAGAAATGGGGGATGGCCGCGTGAATCGGGCGACGACCCAAGCCGTCACCGTCGCTCCGGGGCACGACGACGTCGCGGCTCGACCGCGCAGCGTGCGCGCCGCGTATCACGTCCATACGAGCTTCTCCTACGACTCGAGGGTCCCTCCGGAAGCTGTCCTCGAGCAGGCGGTCGCTGCGAGCATCGACGTCCTGTGCGTGACGGATCACGACACCATCGACGGGGCCGTGAAGCTCCAGAGCGGACGCTGCCCCGAGGTGAAGGTGGTCGTCGGATGCGAGCTCACGTCCGAGGACGGGTCGCACGTCATCGGGCTGAACCTGCGCGACATGATCCCGGAGAAGGAGCTCTTCGCGATCCTGGAGGGCATCAAGCTGCAGGGCGGCCTGGTGCTGCTCCCGCATCCGTTCCGGCGAGGCAGCGGCATCTTTCGGAGCGACGCGAGACGCCCCGACCAGCTCGTGAAGGACGTGCTCACTTACGTCGACATCGTGGAGTGCTTCAACGGGAGGGACAGCTACGAGAACAACCAGCGGAGCTACCGGTTCGCCCTGACGCACGATCTGCCGGCGGTGGCGGGGAGCGACGCCCACTTCCCGGGCGAGGTCGGCTCGGTGTTCGTGGAGTACTTCGCTGACGACTTCGTGCACGGCGTTTCGCCGCACCGCGTCTGGTTCCCCTCCCAGGCACCGAGGAGGGAGAACCCGGCGAAGAGAAAGCTCATGGAGCTCTATCACGGACGCAAGGACAGCCTCCCGCCGGTCGTCACGACCGCGTACCGCGCCTTGAAGAGGTGGACGAGACGCGACTCCCCGCGGACGCCGGGAGTGTCTGCGCCGCAGTACGAGTTCCCGGTCGCCGGGGCTCGGCATCATCCCCCCGGCTAACGCTGGACTCCTCGATGCAGCTCTTCCTCAAGCGATCGATCGATCTTCTACTGGCAGCGTCGTTGCTGCCGGTCCTGTCGCCGCTCATGGGCGCGATCGCGCTGCTCGTGAAGGCGACGTCCCCTGGAGACGCTCTCTTCAGGCAGACGCGAGTGGGCAAGGACGGTCGACCTTTCACGATCTACAAGTTCAGGACGATGGTCAACGCGGCTCCGCCGCCCGAGCTCGATCCACATCCGACGCGACTCGGGGCACTCCTTCGGAGGTCCAGCCTCGACGAGCTGCCTCAGCTCTTCAACATCGTGAAGGGCGACATGAGCTTCGTCGGCCCGCGCCCGGATCTGCCGCGCCACGTGGAGAAATACACCCCGTTCCAGCGGCAGCGACTCCAGATGCGGCCCGGCATCACCGGCTGGGCGCAGGTCAACGGCCGGAACCAGATCCCTTGGGAGGAGCGGATCGAGCTGGACGTCGACTATGTCCGGAGTTGGTCCTTGCTCCGCGATCTCGGGATCGTCTTCAGCACGATCGGCGTCGTCCTGGCGGGTAGAGGGGCTGACAGTGGGCGAAAGGGGAGCGGGTCATGGGAAAAGCGCAGCATCTGACCGTCCTGGTCACCGGGACCGGCTCCGCCCTGGGTGTCTCCATCTTCAAGGCGTTTCGCCAGTCCAGGCTCCGCCCTCGGATCGTCGCGACGGACGCGGATCCCAGGTCTGCGGGGCTGTTCCGAGCGGACGCCGCCTACGTGCTGCCCAGGGTCGCCGAGGTCGAGGACCTCTATCTCCGCCGCCTCGAGGAGATCTGCCTCCGAGAGCGCGTCTCGACGGTGTGCTTCGGCTCCGAGATCGAGATGAGGCGCATGGCGCCACGCATCCAGGACTTCGAGCGGGCGACGGGGGCCAGGCTCGTCCTCAACGAGCCGCGGTTCCTCGATGCGCTGCTGGACAAGTGGCACATGACGTGCCGCCTGCGTGAGCGGGACCTTCCGGTCCCGGATACCGTTCCGGTCGCCGACGCGGAGGCGGTCCGCTCCTTCGTCACGCGCAACGCCTTCCCTTATGTACTCAAGCCCAGGGATGGCTCCGGGTCGAAGGGCAAGTTCGTCCTGCGGAGCCAGGCGGAGCTGGAGTTCTTCTCCCGCTACGTGCCGAACGCCGTCCTGCAGGAGTACCTGTTCCCCGACGACGAGGAGTACACGGTCGGCATCTACAAGAGCCCGCGAACCGGGTACGTGGGCCAGATCGTCTTCCGGCGAGCGCTCGGAGCCGGGCTGACGTACAAGGCCGAGGTCGTCTTCGACGACGAGATCGAGGCGGTCTGCAGGCGGGTCGTGGAGTCGTTCGACATCTGGGGCCCCATCAACATCCAGCTGCGGAAGACCGCCGCCGGCGTTCGCATCTTCGAGATCAACCTCCGGTTCTCCAGCTCGACGGTGATGAGGGCGTCGTTCGGCTTCAACGAAGCCGAGCTGTGCCTTCGTGACCTCGTTCTCGGTGAGGCGATCGCCCGCCCGGCCGTCCGTCCGGGGTTGTGCCTGCGCTACTGGGACGAGGTGTACGTCGCGCCCGAAGATCACCTCCGCCTTCGGGAGACGGGGCACGCGCCGGAGCCGCGCGGAGTGAAGCTCGACGATTTCTGACGTGATGCGCGAGGTAGGGCGGCCGTGGAGACGATCCTGCGGAGAGAGGATGCGGCCGCGTGGTCCGCGCTCCTCGCGAAGGCCGGGGTCACCGACGTGTTCTTCACGCCGGGATACGTGGCCGCGAACGAGCCCGCCTTCGGTGGGGTCGCGGAGTGCTTCGCCTACGAGGAGCGCGACGCCGTCGTGGTCTATCCGTACGTCAGGCGACCGATCGAAGAATCCGGGTACTGGGACATCACCTCGGTCTACGGGTTCGGAGGCTACGTCAAATCCCCTCGCGATGCCCCCATCCCGCGATTCGCCGCGGTCTTCGCGGAATACTGCCGCGAGGCGGGCATCGTGAGCGAGTTCGTTCGGTTCCACCCGCTGCTCGGCAACCACCGGGACATCGAGCCGCCGCCGGTGGACGTGCGCCTCCATCAGCAGGTCGTGTGCATCGACTTCAGGGCCGACGGAGGGGACCTCCACCCACTCGGGGACAAGGACGTCCGGAGGAGGGTCAGGAGGGCGCGGGAAGCGGGCCTCGAGGTGATCGACGATCTCGGCGGTCGGTTCTTTGGCGAGTTCGTCGCGCAATATCGAGCGACCATGGCGCTCCGGGGCGCGGAACGGTTCTACTTCTTCCCCGATCCGTTCTTCCGGTCCATCCGGGAGCTTCTGGGGCGAGGAGCGCGTCTCCTGGTCGCGGTCCTCGACGGCCGCGTGCTGGGAGGGCTGCTGATGCTGTACGGCGAGGAGTTCGCGTACTACCACCTCGCTTGCTCCGACCCTCAATCGCGTACGCTGGGCACGAACGATCTCCTGCTGGTCGCGGCGATCGAATGGGCCCATCGAATCGGCAAGAGACGCTTCCTGCTCGGCGGCGGGCTCAACGGCGAGGACTCGCTCTTCCGCTACAAGGCCAGGTTCTCTCCTGGCCGGGCGGATTACTTCCTGGGACGTCGTATCCACCTGCCCGAGATCTACGAGCGGCTCTGCGCGGAGAAGATGCGGCGGGACGGGAGCGATCCGGAGAAGTTCCGCTCGCGCCCGTGGTTCCCGCTGTATCGCAGCGCCGCCGCGGACGAGGTAGGGGACCGGAGCGTTCCCATGGGGTCGCCGCCCTAGGCCGCGGGCGCGAGCATGCGATGTTACGTCGAGTGTTCACGGTGGAGCGCGGCGAAGTCGAGTGGCGTGCGTCCCCAGAGCGGCCGCGGAGCCAGCGCACCCTTCTCGAGGTCCTGGCGGTCGCCGTCGCGCTGCTGTCGGCTGGGTACCTGCTCCTGCTCTGGTCGCTCGACGCCCTACCGATACAGGACCTCCCCAACCACCTCGCCCGAGCGACCGTCGAGGCCGACCTGCTGTTCCATGACGGGAGGCGGTTCGGCTCGATGTTCGCGGTGGACCTCGAGCTCTGGCCGTTCGTGGGAGGGGATCTGGCGCTCGCCGGGCTCGTGGCGGTCTTCGGCTCCGACGTCGCCGGACGGCTCTGGCTGATGGCGGTCGCCGCGTCGCTGCCGCTGTCGCTCGCCGCCTATCTTCGGACGACTGGTCACTCGGCGTACGGCGTCCTGCTGTCGTTCCCGCTGTCGCTGTACCTGACCACCGACTGGGCGCTCCTGAGCGGTCTCCACCACTACCGCCTGGGACTGGCGTTCGTCCTGCTCGCCCTCGCCGCGGGGCACGTGTGGTTACGAAGCGGCTCGGTCGGTGCCTACGTCGCGTGGGCAGGGCTCCTCGCCGTCTCGTACCTGCTGCACCTCTCGGCGCTCGTCCTCGGTGCCATGGGAGCGGCAAGCATCGCGCTCGTCTCGCTCGCCATGCGGACGACGACGTGGCGGAGGGTCGTCGCCGGTACGCTTCCCGTGGTCGCGCTCGCCGTCTGGCAAGCGAGCTACGCCGGTGGGGCGCCCGACGGCGACTGGAGCTGGGGAGGACTCAGGAAGATCGTCCGGCTCGTCTCCCCGTACTACCGCTATGATCGGCTCGGCGACGCGGCGCTGTTCCTGCTGTTCGCGGCCGTGTGCGTGCTGCTGCTCGTCCGCGGGAGGGCCCTGAGATCGGACCCACGCTTCGTGAACGCCGCGGCGCTGGCGCTGGTGTTCCTCGGCACCTACGCGGCGCTGCCGTTCGAGAGCGGCCGCGTCTACTACATCGACAGCCGCGCGTTGCCGCTCGTCGCGATCTTCGTGCTCGTCGCGTCGCTCGCGGCGGTGGAGCACGCTCCTCGGCGGAGCACGATCGCGGTCGTGCTCGCCGTCCTGCTCGCCGCGGCCAACCTGGCCGCGATCTCCACGCCGCTCATTCGGCACAACGCGGTCATGCGACAGTACAGGGCGGTCGCCGCCGAGATCCCCGCGGGCGCTCGCGTCCTGCCCGTCGCCACGGCGCCTCACGTGGGTCACGTCGACATGTACCTCCACGCCGGGGCGTTCGCCACGCTCGAGGCCGGCGCCATGACGCCCTATCTCTTCAGCGGCGGACCGAACAGGTTCTTCCGTTACCTGGCGCGGCCGAAGGGCATCGTCGACGAGTTCTGGTACCAGGCGGGAACGACGCTCGACCCGCACATGCGGTCGGCGATCGTCGATCAGTTCGATTATCTGCTCGTGAAGAAGCCGTACGATCCGGGGCGCCTGCCGCTTCCCGTGCAGGAGGTCGTCGGTTCCGAGTCCGCCGCGCTCCTGAAGATCATCCGTTGAGAGGAGAACGTGGAGCACACGTTCGATGGCGAGGGGACTGGCGGCCGCGGGATGCGGCTGTCGGGCATTCGCCGCGCCCTGCACCGGCCCTGGCACTGGGCCGTGGCGGCGCTCATTCTCGCCGAGCTCGTGGTCCGAGGACCGGTCCGGGCCCTCCAGGAGAGCCGCGATCTGACGGTTCACTTCGGCGCGGCGCGCGTCTGGGTGGAGGGGGGAAACCCCTACGACATGCGCCAGGTCGGCGATGCGTTCGAGGCGGGCGGCGGTCCGCGCGAGACGAGGCCGACGCGCGAGTACATGCCCTCCGTCTATCCGCCCGTGACGTTCGCGGTCGAGGCTCCGCTGGCGCTCCTGGGCTGGCGGACCGCCGTCGCCGTCTTCGCGGCGGGCGCTCTCGCGCTGGTCCTCCTCGCCCTGTCGCGGTTCGTTCGCGATGCGGGGCTGTCCGGCGGACGCGCGGCGGTCGCCGTGCTCGGTTCGCTCGCACTGGCGCCGCTGCACACCGGGCTCGGCGCGGGACAGGTCGCGATCCCCAGCGCCGCGTTCCTCCTCCTCGGGTGGGCGCTGCGGCAGGAGAGGCCCGCGGCTGCCGGCGTGCTCCTCGCCATCGGCACCGCCCTGAAGCCGCCCCTCGCCATCCCGTTCCTGCTCGCCTGCGCCGTGAGGCCTGCGCTCCCGCTCGTCGCCGTGGGCACAGCCACGCTCGGCGGCCTCTTCGTCGCCGCCGTGGCGCGCCTTCACGCGGGAGGGCACGATTGGGTGAGCGACTGGCTCGGCCTGGTCCGCGAGGCGGCTGCGCCCTCCGGGATGAATGACGTCCGGCCGGAGGCGGGCGGCAGCATCCCGATGATCCACCTGGAGATGCTCCTGTGGCGGATCACGTCCAGCCCTGCGGCGATCACCGTGCTGACGCTCGCCGCCACGCTCCCGGTGGCCGCCTTCGCCTCGTGGCGCCTGCGCGTCGCGCGAGATCGCCGAACCGAGCTGCTCGCGCTCGCCGCGCTGGTCGTCGCGTCTCTCCTCGCGACGTATCACCGAACGTATGACGCCTTCCTGCTCGCGGTGCCGCTCGTCGCAGTGCTGGCCGCTGGCGATGGCCTGTCGAGGCCGCTTCGCTACGCGCTCGGTGCCTGCTTCGCGCCGTTCCTGCTGCCCGGGGCGCCGACGCTGCACGTCCTCGTGAGCGCGGGGAAGGTGCCTGCGTGGCTCTCCGGCTCCGCCGTGTGGCGGATCCTGCTCGTGCCGCACCAGATCTGGGCGCTGCTCGCGCTCGAGGTCCTCCTCGTGGTGCTGCTCGCGCGACACTCCGCCCCGGCAGGCGCCCGCGTCGCGCCGGCGCGCGCAGAACGGTAGATCCGCGTCGCCCGCGCGTCCTTGCAGCCGAGCGGCAGTCATCGCCGCGTCCCGAGCACGCGTCGGGCGCCGTGATCGCCTGTGGGTGAATCCGCCTCACGCGCGCGATCGCCACCCGGAGGTTGCTCGCGCCGCGATCGGGCAAGCCCGAGGCTCCTGCGCGTTCGATCCTCGATGATCGAACCCCCGATAAGGGGGAAACGGCAACCGACCGGTCGGAATGTCGGCTGGCGCCCAGCTCCCGGCCGCACAGGCGAGGAGCCGCTCACTCAAAGCAAACGCCGCCGCCGACGGGCCCAACCGCAAGGGCCTAGGATGCTTGCCTAATTGCCGGGTCAGGCCGCACTCCAGGTGTCGTTCGACCCGTGCGGCTCCTTAGGGGTATGACATCCAGATCGCAGTCGAACGCCAGAAAACTCAGTAATATCGGATGGTTCTTACCTTGGGTGCTTTCCCACCTACCCACTGGGTGTGGTCGTCTCCCTTCGTCGGAGTCCCGCAAACGGATGTCGTGGAGTCGCGGGATATCGCGCTGGACCCTCAGTCAAGTCGACCGGAGGGGGGATGAAAGGGAAACGCCTCAATGTACAGGGTTCCACACGGAAGTGCCGCCGTGCTGTCGATCGCTGGATTGGTTGCCCTCTTCGCGTGCGGCGGTGGCGCATCGTCACCGTCGCTGGTCGCGTCTCCTTCTGACGTCGCCTTCGGGGACGTGTCCCTCGGGGGCAGCACCTCTCGTACGATCACGCTGACCAACACGTCGGGGAAGCCCCTGACGATCACGGACGTGAACTCCACGGGCTCCGCGCTCGTCACCTCGGGTGCGGCCCTCCCGCTGACGCTCACGCCCGGCGAGAGCACGAGGCTGGCGGTCGAGCTCGTCCCCGCGGCGAGCGGCAACGTCGCCGGTGCGGTGACCGTCACCAGCAGCGACCCCGTGAACCCCACGATCGTGAATCACCTCGGCAAGGGGGTCCTCCCCTCGTCCTCCGTGACCGCAGCGCCTGCGGCGATCGCGTTCGGCCAGGTCGCCGTCGGCGACCGAGCCGTCCAGAACGTGACGCTCACGAACCTCTCCGGGCGCGACGTGACGATCACGAACATGGTCGCGACCGGCAGCGGCGTCGCCGCCTCCGTCCCGGCGCTGCCGTTCACGATCCGCAGCGGCGCGAGCGCGAGCGTCGCCGTGGCGTTCGCTCCCACCGTCGTCGGTGCGGTGACGGGTGACATCGCCCTGAGAAGCGACCAGCCGCACCCGGAGGCGGTCATCGAGCTCAGCGGGAGCGGCGTCGTGTCCGCTCCGCCCGTCTCGGTCATCGCGAATCCGACCACGCTGCCCTTCGGAGACGTCACCGTCGGGAGCTTCAGCGCTCGGACCGTGACGCTCACGAACCTGTCGGCGGAGCCGGTCGCGATCTCGGCCGTCGACGCGACGGGCGCAGGCTTCAGCGCGTCCGGGCTGTCGCTGCCTGCCACGCTCTCTCCCGGCACGTCCGCGACGCTCACGGTGAGGTTCACCCCCACGGCGGCGGGCGCGACCAGCGGGACCCTCTCCGTGCGGAGCCCGTCCAGCGCCGACCCGCTGGCCGTCGTCGACTTCAGCGCCAACGGCGTCCCCTTCGCGGGCATCACCAGCGTGACCGTCCGTGACGCCACGGTGATGGCGAACGGAACGGTGCAGATGGCAGCGGACGTCGCCGCGACGGGTACGATCGACAAGTCCGTCACGTGGTCGCTGGACAGCGGCTCCCCGGGCAGCATCGACGCGACGACGGGCATCTACACCGCGCCCGCCACCCCGGGCTCCTATCGCGTGCTGGCTACGAGCAAGGCCGATCCCTCCAAGGCGGGCTACGGCACCGTCACCGTCTCGGCGCCGGCGCAGTCCGTGAGCATCTCGGTGAGCCCGACGACCGCCTCGCTCGTCGGCGGCGCCACGCAGGCCTTCACCGCAACGGTGACCGGTACGACGAACGCGGCGGTCACCTGGTCGATCCAGGAGGGAGCCGCGGGCGGCTCGATCACGGCGTCCGGCGTCTACACCGCGCCCGCGACCGCCGGCACGTATCACGTCGTCGCGACGAGCGGCGCGGATCGGTCGAAGACCGCCACGGCCACGGTCACGGTGACCGCGCCCATCCCGCTCCCTCCGAGCTCCCCCTCGCCCTCGCCCTCGCCCTCCGGTCCCCAGTTCTACGTGGCGACGACCGGCAACGACGCGAATCCGGGGACGGAGGCCCAGCCCTGGCGGACGATCCAAAAGGCCATGAACTCCGCAACGGCCGGCTCGACCGTCAACATCAAGGGTGGGACCTATCCGGAGCGGCTCACGGTCAACGTGTCCGGCACCGCCGGCAGCTACATCACCTTCCAGCCCTACGGGTACGCCGGCTCCGGCACCGGCGACTCGGTCGTACTTGACTACTCCTCGTTCGGCCTCGTGACGGACGGCGTGCCGTTCCTTGCGGTCTCGAACCGAAGCTACGTCCGGATTCAGGGGCTCACGTTCCAGAATTACCAGGTGCGGGGCGCCATGCAGCGCGGCGTGAACATCTCCGGGTCATCGAGTTACGTGGAGTTCAAGTCCAACAAGGTGCTGAACATCCAGAACAACGGCGCCTGGGACGGGACCAATGCCCTGCTGGACTTCTGGGTGACCGCTCCAGCGAACCACGTCTGGATTTACGGAAACGAGTTTGGCCACATCGTCTCCAACTATGGCGAGACGTTGTCGGTCACGGGCAGCTACGTCACCATCGAGAACAACTGGATTCACGACACCGACGCGATCGCCATCGACCTCGGGCAGAACTCATCGAACAACATCGTCCGCGGCAACACCCTGGAATGGATCAGCAAGAGGCGGGACGGCTCATACTGGTACACCGGGAGCGGGGCAAACGCGATCTATGTGACCGGAGGAAACACCGCCACCATCGAGCGCAACACGGTCAGGGACTCTGGGTGGGCGTACGGAGTCGTGAGTGAGCCCGGATATCCCATGTCTCACGATGTCGTCATTCGTAACAATGTCGCGGAGCGGAACTATGCCGGGATCATGCTCGGCAACTGGTACAGCACTACGGATGGCTCGTCCGTCTACAACATCCAGGTGCTCAACAACACGCTGTACAGTTGCGCCAATGGGCTCGTCATCCGGCCATACACGAGCGCGACCGTGGTTTGGAAGAACAACATCGTCGCGAATAGCTCCGCCTCGGTGGTGAACGGGCTCGGATGGCCTGTTGGGACCATGGATTACAACCTCTACGTGGGCGGCGGAACGGGCCCCGACGTGCACAAGGTGACCGCGGACCCCCAATTCACGAACGCAGGTGCAGGCGATTTCTCGCTCCGGAGCACGTCGCCCGCGATCAACTCCGGAGACGCCAGCGTCTGGTCGAGCGTATCGGGGGCGGTGGACTTCGTCGGGAACCCCCGCGTCATGAACGGAGGGGTCGAGATCGGCGCCTACGAGGTGCAGTAGCGAGGCCGGCAGGGGCCGCCGGGGGCTCATCGCCCGGCTTTCCCCGGAGATCGAGTAGTTCCCACAAGGCGCGGGCTTCTTCGCGAGACACCGTCCTCGCGAGGAAGTCCGCGCCTCTTCGCGCTGAGCTTGCCTCGAAGGCGGCATCGAGCCCAGCAAGATTGGGGAATGCGGGTGCGCATGGGCCCACGACGCGCGACCGGCGGGTCGCCGAGGGTCATCCAGCGATCCTGGTCGCGGAGCTCGTGACCCCGTAGACCTCGAGGAGCCGGGGGAGAGACCGCGACAGCGAGTACTCGCTCCGTTCGAGCGTCGCCGCCGCGTCCGCGCGCGAAACGCCGCCCCGCGCCGCCGAGAGCGCTGCCTCTGCCCATGACTCGGGAGAATCCGTCGGCGCCCGCCACGTGAACAGGCTCGGGATAACGACGAGCTCGCGGGTGATGATGTCGGAAAGCACGATTGGCAAGCCCGCCGCCTGTGCCTCCAGCCCGACGAGCGGAAGCCCCTCGCGAACGGACGGCAACACGAACACGTCGAACGAGGCCAGGACGCGTGGGACGTCGGCCCGGACGCCGGCGAAGACGACGCGTTCCCGGATCCCGAGGCGCGTCGCATCCGCCTCGACCGAAGCGCGCAATGGTCCATCTCCAACCAGGACGAGAAATGTCGATGGCTCGAGCTTCAATGCTGCCATCGCAATACGGACGAGGAATGCCTGGTTCTTGCAGCCATCGAACCGCCCGACGTGGCCGAGCACGAGCGCACGCGGCGGAACACCGAGATCGGCACGCGCCGACGCGGACTCCGCGATCGGCTTGCGAAACGCCGAGAAGTCGAGCCCGCAACGGACGACCTCGTAGCGCCCGACGTCAGGCCACCGCGGCCCGAAGAGCGATGTCGCGGCGGCGCTGCTCGCGGCGAGCCCGTGCGTCGCGTAGCGGCGCACCGCGGCCTTCATGAGCCGGAGGTAGATTCGTCGCCACGGGCTCGCGCGCGCGTCGAGGTGAGACGTGTCCGAGTGGGCGTGGGCGATCCGGACCGGGACCGACGCGCGGTGCGCAAGCGCGAGGGTGAACCCGCTGAAGTGGTGCACATGGCTGTGAACCACGTGGTAAGGCCCGCGCTCCCGCAGTACGGCGAGGAACTGCCGCGCGAAGCGCGTCGGACTCGACGGCGACTCGCACGGGATCACCGCGGACCCGAGCGCATCAATCTCGGCATCGAAATGGCCGGGGTCGCCGCGGGTGACCAGAAAGTCCATGCGAACGCACGCTGGGTCGAGGGTGCGAAGCACCTGCATGAGCCAGGTTTCGACCCCCCCCCGGTTCATCTGTCCCACGACGTGGAGCACCCGGACCGCGGTCATGGCTCGTAAGGTTGGACATGGGTGCCATCCGGGGCAGCGCCCGCTCGGGGAGCCCACATGCCCGCGTAGGGGGGGCCTGACCCCTGCAGCCGTGCAGCGCTTACGCTTGGTCGACGTATATTGGGAGCGGTCCAGTCGGTCGATCTATCAGTGATAGTGAATCCATGATCGCAGCGTTCTTCTACGATGAACGCTTCACGCGGGACGCCTCAGGCACCTACTACAGCACTGGGGCGGTGCCGTACGGGGCGCTCGCCCGCTACCTCGAGCACTTCGACCGGGTCGTCGTGGTCGGCCGCCTGGGGAAGTCGAGCGGGGCGACGCGAACCGTCGCGAGCGGCGAGGGCGTCGAGTGGGCGTGCATCGACACGTCGACGCTGTCGGCCGCGCGCTATGTCAGCGTCGTCTCGCGTCGCGCTCGCGAGGTGCTCGCCAGGGTAGATTGCGCGATCGTCCGGATGCCTGGAATCATCGGCCCGATCGCCTCCAGGGAAGCACTTCGTATCGGCATGCCATTCCTGGCCGAGGTGGCGGGGGACGCGTTCGACGCATTGTGGAATCACGGGTCGTGGAAGGGGAAGGTGGCTGCGGTCCCGATGGCACTCCTCAACCGGCACTACATCGGGCGCGCGCTCTTCGCGACCTACGTCACGAGCGCGGCGCTGCAACGGCGGTATCCGCCGGGCGGGAAGTGGGTCGCGGCGTCGAACGTCGTCATCGGCATGCCGAGCACGGACGTGCTGCATCGGCGGATTGCAAGGATCGACTCGCGTGTCCACGGTGCCACGGCAACGCTCGGGCTCGTCGGCTCCTACGCCGTGGATTACAAGGGACACGAGACCGCACTGCGCGCGCTCGCGCTCCTCTTGCGGTCGGGGCGGCCGGTGACTCTCCGGTGCATCGGCGTGGGGGACCCTTCGCGCTGGCGCGCGCGGGCCGAGGCGCTCGGGGTCGAGCGGAATGTCGCGTTCGACGGCGCGCTACCGCACGGCGCGCCGGTGCTCGAGTGGATGGACGGCCTCGACGTGTGTGTGGTTCCGAGCCTCACGGAGGGGCTCCCGCGCAGCCTCGTCGAGGCGATGAGCCGCGCCCTGCCCGCTGTCGGCTCCCGCGTGGGCGGTATCCCCGAGCTGCTCCACCCGCGCTGGCTCCATCGACCCGGAGACCACCGCGACCTCGCGCGACTCGTCGACGCACTCCTCGCAGATCGCGAGGAGATGAAGGAGCAGGCGCGCCGGAACTGGCGAGCTGCCTCGGACTACGCAGCGGATGTCGTCGATGCGCGTCGTGGCTCGCTCGTGCGAGAGTTCAAGGCGGCGATCGTCGACCAGGCCCGAGCAGCGCGATCGCGGCTTCCGAATGCGGCCAGGACCTCGTGACGGCGGATGCAGCGGATCGCCCGCGTCGGATGGTCACGGCTGACCGGAACGAGCCCTCACCGCGAGGGCCAGGATCACGGCGGCCGCGATGCTCTCGAGCATGAGTGTCGCTCCCCAGGCCCACGCGGCACCGATGAGCCCATACCTGGGCACCAGCCAGGCGGACGCTCCCGCGCACGCGACTGCGGTGACCGCGAAGAGAGGCAGCTGAATCTTGAACCGGCGCGCTGCGGTCAGTGCGCAGCCGAGGAACGAGTCGGCGTACGCGATGAGCCCAGCAACCATGAGCCATACCAGGACATCCGCGCGCCCGGCATAGACCGGGCCGAACAGCACCCGCAGCAGCGGCTTGCCGGCGAAGATCGCCAGAGCCACCCCGGCGCATCCGACGAACCCCGCAACCAGGAGGAGCTGAGCCATCAGGCGGCGGAACGCGCGCAACTTCACTGCGAAGTAATGATGGGCCAACCGTGGAGTGGCCGCTTGACCGAGGGCGGCGATGACCAGGTTTCCGGCGGCCACCAACGACGAAACGGCCGCGTACACGCCCAGCTCCGAGGCGCCGAGTTGGTTCTCGATGAAGTAGCGTGGAAGGTTCGTGCGGAGCGACACGAGCATCAACACGACAGCAATCGGAGCGGATGTCGCCGCGATGTGACGGAAGGTACGCCAGCGAGGACGTTGGAGGGGGTGTCGTGCGGTGGCCCGCATGAGGGAGGCGACGGCTCGCCAATCGTGCGCAACGAGCACGGCAAGCCATGAGGCGCCCATGGCGACGACGGCGAGCAGAAGCCCCCCGCCGGCCCACAGGACGGAACACACGGCCAGCACGCCCAAGGTCCCGCGCCACATCAGCGACGCCGCCATGGGTCGCATGCGCTCGTTCTGCTGCAGGAACCCGTAGTGGATGTCGCTGACCCCCTCGATGGCCTTCGTCATGCCGACGGCGAGCGCGACGAGGCGCATCTGGCGGTCATAGGGGGACAGCGATACGATGACGGCCACCGCGACGAGAGCCGCCAGCATGCCGGCGAGTCTCACGCCTAGATAATCGGAGAAGGCAAAGCGGCGTTCCGTGTCGGTCACCTGCACCGCGTTCAGGTTCAGGCCCGCGAACAGGAATATGGGAGCGGTCACCGCCGTGCCCAGGGCGAACCGCCCGACCGCATCCGGAGATGCGAGCTTCGCCATTGCGACGAGGGTTGCCCACTGGCATCCGGCGTAGACGACGTACCCGGCGAGCGTCCAGCTGAAGTTGACTCGTAGAGATAGTACACGACCGCCGGGCTCGCCGGGCTCGCGCGAAGGTGGCTGGGAGTGAGGCGGGCGCACCTGATCTGGTAGACCGGCGGTCGGAATCTGGACGCTCTTCGAGGGAAGACGATTTGGGGGTGCAATGACCTCGACGACGCCGGGGGGGGCGTGATCGCCGTGACCTCAGATCCGCGTCTCCCTGTGACGATGTGCGTGTGCTCTGATGCTCGAGTAGGCCGAGACGGCGCGAGCTCCGAGCCCAGCGAGGAGCGGCGGCGATCCCAGATCGAACTCTCCGAGAAGGTCGATACGCTCGCCTCCGAACCCGCGCTTGAAGAGATAGACGCCATAGAGCGGGTGCGCTTTGTCCGGATTCGAAGGGATCCCTTGGAAGTCGTACGTGCGGACGCCCGCCGCCTTCGCCTCCCGTATGGCCGTCCAATGCAGGAGCTCCGCCCCCGTGTGCTTGACGCCCCGGCGAGACCCGCCGAGGAGGTACCAGGCGCTCTCTCCATGCCGGAGCATCAAGGCGCCGCTCACTGGATCACCTTGGGAGTAGGAGACGTAGATGGAGGCGATCCCGGTCTCGACCATGGCCGCCATCAGGTGGACCGGCATGGCGCTGATTCCGGCCCGCGCGCACGTCTGCCGATACAGAGCGCAGAAGTCATCGAGGAGATTGCGGTCGGCGCCTGCCCTGACGTCGACCCCGGCCTCCTCGGCCTTGCGGATGGCGTACCGAGTCCGACTCTCCATCTGGGCAAGAAGCTGCGCCTCGTCCGGCTCCAGGTTGAGGCGGAGCGTCGAGGTATGCCCAGTGGGCACGGTGGATCGCCGTGCGCCGGCTGCGCGGAAGATCGGCTCCGCCCACGTCTCGTGTCGAACGAGATCCGGCACTGTCTTGACGAACGCTGCTAGGCGGCTGCGCGCCAGCGACCGCACGACGTTCAGGGTTGCGTCGAGGGCCTGCGGGCGTCCGCTCCCGCTGCGCAGGATGGGTCCCCGCGGCACGTTCATCACGGATACGCCGTACTTGCACCTCTCCAGGCAAAGAAGCGCCGCTTCCCACCGTTCCTCTCCCGCAATGCCGAAGAAGTGAGGACGCCAGCCGGACAGCTCCCTCACGCGTGCCCAGGCGGCGGTTTGAAAAACATGCGCGGGACCGACCTGCCGAGCCACTTCCTCGAACGCGGCAGCATCGAGCCGCTTCGGTTCCCATTTCACGCCAACACCTCCAGGGCTCCCCCGGGTCGCTCGTTGCCTCCAGGCTCACGGGTCCGCTGGATATGGTGTCGCGCGACGGGGGTCGAGGATTGGGTAAATGGGATACTGCGTCTCTCCTTCCATTCCCAGATGATCCCCCGGACCCGCGAGTACAGTGGATTGAGCCTCAGCCGGAGCCGGGGAAGCGTCGTGCCGTGATACACACCCACCCGCTTCAACGTGAACAGTGTCTCGGGGATCCCCGGGCGAGGGGGCGTCACCACGCCAGCGACGTAGCCAGCTCGCGCGACGCAGGCCACCACGCCATCGTTCAAGCTGCCGGCGGGGTAGCAGAACGTCCGTACGGACACCCCGAAACGGCGCTCGAGCGTTACCTTGGACTGTTCAACCTCGTGCCACACGCGCGGCGCGTCCAGGGTGGCCAGCAGGGGATGGGAACAGGTATGGGAACCGAGTGACATACCTGCATCCACGAGCGCCCCGACTTCTCGTTCGTCCATGGCGTAGTCGGCGGGTCCCACCCACGCGAACCTTCCGACGTCCCACGGGAACGGCCTGTTGGCCCCGATGTAGTCCGCAGCGAGAAAGAAGGTTGCCTGACAACCCAGGTCTTTCAAGACCGGCAGGGCATCGGTGTAGTTGTCCCGGTACCCGTCATCGAATGTCAGGGCGAAGCACCTCCCGGGAGAAGGCTCCTTGCATCGAATGCGCGCCGCAACCTCCTCCAGCGTCACGTTCCGATACCCCGTCTCCAGCAGATGCTCCAGATGCCGACGGAACAGGCGGGTGTTGACGCTCAGTGCATCCTGCCGGGACTCGTTGATGCGGTGGTAAGCAAGGATGAGGCACTCGTGCGGCTTGCGAACTTCCGGAATCACGGTGTTCCCTCTGACGCGTACGCTCCCGGTGTTCGGAGGTTCGCGTGATGTGGTCAGCGTGTCGACCGTGGACTCCTCCTTCGCTGCAGGACGAGCTAGCGCCGCGCCCAAATTCGGGTGGCGAGCCACGCGGCGAGCACGGTAGCGCTCGCGAACACCAGGACCCGGAACAGCTCCATCGCGTCGTTCCGGACGGTCCACAGGACGGTCCCGAAGCTCGCGGCGCCGATCGCGGCGCGGAACGGGTCGCGCGCGAGCCAGCGGTCCCATCGCTGTATGACGAAGCCGAGCAGGAGGAAGAAGATCACGACTCCGGCGACGCCGAAGTTCAGGTAGGGCTCGGCTACGCCGGAAAATCCGATCCCCCCGCCGTGCTCGTACGCCCATGAATCCGCATGCATCGTGGCCCACGTGCTCGGCGTGAGCGTTCGTTGTCCGCTGGGTGGGGTCCAGCGCCGCGAAATATTGGGGACGATGCGCTGCACCGACATGAAGTAGGACCGGCCCATCCACGGCTTCTCCGACCCCAACCTCACGCGCTCCGTGGTCACCACGAGGGGGTACAGCGATCCGCCCGTTTCCCGCAGTACGGCCAAAGGACGGAACTTGGCGAGGCCTACGGACAAGCCTTCAGCCGCGTCGCGGGTCACGCCGATCGCAGGGATGAGGACGATCGCTACGACCGTACCTGTGATCGCGAGGCGCCGGGCGATGCGGCGGTCCTTGCGCGCCCATACTGCGAGGAGCGCCGTCGCTTGGACGATTGCGGGACCGCGGAAGCCACCCAGGAAAAGTGGACCGAGGACGACCGCGAGCATGCCCCCCAGCGCTAGCATCTGCCGCTGGGTAGCGCCCACCGCTCCGACGAGAACCCCCATCGGGAACAGCATCAGCCCGAACCCGAAGAACCTGACATCCTCCATCATGGCGCGCTCGAAGTGCGCGCTGTACCCCAAGGAGAGGAGCCCAAGCTTGAGCACTCCAGCCCAAAGCATGGCGGCGCCGCACACCGCGACGAGTACGCCCATCCAGAACAGCGCGCGCTGAGGCGGCAGCGGAGCTGCGTCCTCCTCCAGGGGCACCCGCGTATACGCGCCGGCGCCCAGCGTAAATGCAATGCTCGCAATGGAGAACAGCCCGAGCGCGGCACCGAGCTGGGAGGAGTGGGCCCACTGGGGGGCGTCTTCGGTGGAGATGCCGAGGGCGTCCGGCACGATGAGCCCCAGGTGGAAGATGCCCAGCACCAAGAGGTAGAGCGACGCGAGCGAGAGCCAACCGCTCGGGCGCGAGCGCACGAGCATCGACAAGCACAGCGACCAGATGAGCGCCGCGCCGAGCGGCCCGCCCGCACTCGGCAGGACCAGAGTTGCGGCGAGGAGCACGGTCAGCGCAAGAACGCGCAAGGGCGCCGTCATCTAGCCCCTCCGGGCGGCCCCTGCAGCCTCCGAGTCGCAGTCGCCAACTCGTGCCAGCGCGTCCGAGGCGACCCCTCGACGGGGTGGCACAACGTCCAACGGGCGAGCGTGATCCGGAGGGACATGTGCCTCCCTGAGGGGGGTGCGCCGTCCGGGCGCGGAGTCGGCCCCCTGTGGCTTCAGCTCGCACGGACGCGATCGCAACGCTAGTCAGCGCCCGTGGGGCCCGGCACGAGCCCGGATGGGAACGCGCCGCAAGAGCGCGCGCGATGGGCAGACGGACGACCGGCCTACTCCGCGACGACGATCAGACCGTATCCTCCCAACGCTCGAACGACGAGGTCAGGAGCAAAGACGAACCCTGCTCGGCGGATGCGGTTCGAGATCGCCGTCCTCCACTGGCGAGCGGGGAGCTTCGCCTTGGGCGTATAGAACCAGTCGATGACGCGATATCCGCAATCAGCGAATGCGGCCAGCGCGGTGTCTTTCATGAAGTAGTGGAGGTGATGGTCGTTGCGCCGGCTCGTGGCCGGAACCCGCCGAAGGACGCCGTGAGCGGACATGTCGAGCGGCAGGTGAGCGATCTTCGTTCGCGCCTTCGGCCGAAGCTCCCGCAGGAAGCCGAAGTAGTCCTCGACGTGCTCGATTACGTCGATCATCAGGAGGACGTCGAACTCGCCTGAGTGACACGCGGCTTGCCCAAGGATGAACTGCAGGCGATCGTTGGCGCGCTGCTGGCATAGTGCGATTGCATCCGGCGATACATCGAAGCCGACGAAACGAGTCTCGGGAGGCATCTGGAGTTGCAGTCGCCTCAGGATCTCGCCGGCTCCGCAACCGACCTCCGCCACCGACCTCGGCGCGATCCGATTCCGCCGTAGTGCCTCGAGCACCTGGCTGGCTTTCCATTCCGAGTCCTCGACGTGCCATCCCGGATGACCCGCGAGGTACCGTCCGCTTGCGTATGCACCCTCCATGACGGTCAGTGATTAACGGGCCCCGCCCGTCGGCGCTCGTTCAGGACCCCTGGCTCGGGCGCGCAGGATCAGGTCGCCGTACTCCTCCGCCAACGCGTTCCACATCGCGTCCGGGCTGAACTCCGCGAGGGCGCGCCGCCGCGCCGCGCTGCCGTGCTCCGCGCGGAGCGCCGGGTCCTCGAGGTATCTGCGCAGCGCGCCCACGAGACCCTCTATGTCGCGCGCGGGGACGAGAGTGCCCGTGACCGCGTCCCGGACCGCGTCGACGCAGCCGGACACCATAGTTGCCACGATCGGCAGCGCCATGGCAGCAGCCTCGAGCGCGACCTGCCCGAACCCCTCCCTGTAGGTGGGCAGGACCACCACGTCCATCGCTGCGTAGAGGGGAGGGGTGTCGGCGACGGGGACCTGTCCGGCCCGATGCACGCGCGGATCGGAGTGTAGTGCGGTCATGATCTCCGTCGGCGGCGCATCCGTCGAGTCCAGCGCTCCGACGAGCAACAGGTGAAGACGCGGGTTCGCCCGCAGCTGCCGCCACGCGCCTGCAAGCTCGACGATCCCCTTGTCGCGCGCGAGTCGCCCCACGAACCCTACGACGAGCGCGTCCTGGGGGATCCCGTGCTTCGATCGCGCCGCGCTCCGCACCAATTCCATCTGCGGCTTGAACCGGCCGGTCGCGTCCACCCCGTTAACGCTCCCACGGAGGAGAACCTTGATCTTCTCGGGTGGGCACACCCCCTCCTCGATGGCGATCGCCCTGATCGAAGGGCTCACCGCGAGAACCCGGTCCGCGAGGGCGCACGCGGTCCGGTCGGCGAGAAGTAGCAGCCGCCGCTTCCACCCTGATGCAGTGACGAATCGAAGCCCATGAAGGTGGTAGACGCGCACCGGAGTCCTGGCGAGCGTCGCGGCGATCATGCCGAGCAGCCCGGCTTTGGGCGTATGGGCATCCACGATGACCGGACGGACCCCGCGGAGCACTCCCCACACGCGCCACAACGCCAAGAGGTCCCGGAGCGGCGTGATCTGCCGGGCCATCTCCACGGCGTGAACCTGCACCTGCTCCTCCTGAGCGAAGCGCGCGAGCTCGGGCGCGGGCGACGAGATCGCGTGGACCCCGATGCTCTTCCTGCGGAGGAACGCGGCTTGTCCGCGCAGGAACCCGAGAGTCACCGGGATGGTGGTGATGTGCACGAGCCGCTCGGTCTCCACGCCGATGGGCGAGCTCCCCGGCTCCGGGTCGTCTTCCGCGGATGCCACCGGTGGTCTCATACCGGGCAACAGCTTCGCATTCCGCTCTCCGCAGCCTCGTGCCCGGAGGGGCATGGACCCGCCGAGACCTCGACCACCGGCTTCGCGCGTCTCGCCTGGCTTCTGGTGTCACAGGAGCTGCCGCCTCCCGGAGTGCTCTCGTTGGCTCCTCCGAACGAGGGCCGTCGTCCGAACGAGCGTGCCGCCGGCGTGCTCGTCGCACCCTCTTGGCGGCCCAGACGCCTGACGCGGTCCGAGCATATGTTTGCGCCGCCGGAGCCTGCGAGAGGGCGGGCACCACGAGTTGCGTACGAATCACGCATCGAGGACACGATGGCTCGCAGCGAGGGCAGGGTTCCTGGGCGTCACCGACTACGACAGCCTGAAGCGCCGAGGCGGAACATGGAAAGACGGGACGCGAGGGCGCGCTGACGTTGCCGTGGTCCGAGCCAGCGCAGCAGCCGTGAGGTGATGCATGTCGCGTGTGTACCTCTCCGTGCCACACATGGGCGGCAACGAGGAGCGGTACGTTCGCGAGGCGTTCGCGTCGAACTGGCTCTCCACGGTCGGGCCCAACCTCGATGCGTTCGAACGCGCGTTCGCCGAGCGCCTCGGCCGTCCGGCGGTCGCGCTCGCCAGCGGGACGGCGGCGATGCACCTCGGCCTGAGGTTGCTCGGCGTCGGCCCCGGGGACGAGGTCCTGGTGTCCGATCTGACCTTCGTCGCGAGCGTGAACCCGATCCGCTACCTCGGCGCCGAGCCCGTGTTCGTCGACAGCGACGAGGACACTTGGATGATGAGCCCGGCGCTCCTCGCGGAGGCCCTCGAGGACCGCGCGGGCCGCGGCCGGCGGCCCCGCGCGGTGATCGTCGTCCACCTGTACGGGCAGAGCGCCGACATGGACCCCATCCTCGACGTCTGCCGACGACACGACGTGCCGGTGCTCGAGGACGCGGCCGAGGCGCTGGGGACGCTCTACAAGGGCAAGCCAGTGGGAGCGCTCGGCGAGGTCGGCGTCTTCTCGTTCAATGGCAACAAGATCATCACCACGACGGGCGGTGGAGTGCTCGTCGCGCAGCGGCAAGACTGGGTGGAGAAGGCGCGCTTCTGGTCCACGCAGGCGCGTGATCCGGGGCCCGCGTATCACCACACGGAGATGGGCTACAACTACCGGATGTCGAACGTGCTCGCGGGCATCGGCCGCGGGCAGCTCGAGGTGCTCGACGAGCGCGTGCGCCAGCGGCGGGCGGTCGCGTTCCGGTACCGCGACGCGTTCGCGGACCTCCCTGGGATCACGCTCATGCCGCAGGCGCCGTACGGCCTTCACACGAACTGGCTCTCCTGCTTCCTGGTCGATCCGGACCGCTTCGGCGCGACCCGCGACGACGTCCTGCGCGCGCTCGAGGCGCGCGACATCGAGGCGCGCCCGCTCTGGAAGCCGATGCACCTGCAGCCCCTGTACGCGGGGTGCGCCCGTCAGGGTGGTGAGGTCGCGGAGCGGCTGTACGAGCGCGGGATGTGCCTGCCGAGCTCGAGCAGCCTCTCTCCGGACGTGCAGGACGTCGTGATCGAGACAATCCGATCGGTGTCCCGGCGCGAGTCGCGATCCCGAGGAGCCCTGCAGCCGTGAACGTCCTGCTGACGAGCTCGGGCCGCCGCGTCGCCCTGGTACGCGCCTTCCGCCAGGCGCTCGATGACCTGCACCCGAGGTCGAAGGTGCTCACCGCCGACGTCTCTCCGCTGAGCGCGGCGCTGCGGGCCTCCGATGAAGGGGTGCTCCTGCCGCCCTGCGAGGACCCGGGGTACGCTCCCGCGCTGCTCGACCTCGTGCGCAGGCGCGACATTCGCGTCGTGATCCCGCTCATCGACACCGAGCTCCTGGTGCTCGCCCGCCGTCGCGAGGAGTTTCTCGCCGCGGGGTGTCACGTCATCGTGAGCGACCCGGCGGTGGTGGAGATGACGCGCGACAAGCGGCTCTCCGTCCAGCGCTTCCGCGAGCTCGGGTTCCGCGCACCGCGCGTGTTCGACGGCGAGGCGCTCGAGCACCCCGAGGAGCTCCCCTACCCCGTGTTCATGAAGCCCGCCGCGGGCTCGAGCAGCATCGACGCGATGCGCATCGATACACCGGAGGAGCTCCGGTTCTGGTCACGGCGCCTCAGGACGCCCGTCGTGCAGAGCCTCGAGCGCGGCCAGGAGTACACCATCGACGTGTTCGCCGACCTCGAGGGGCGCGCCCGCTGCGCCGTTCCGAGGCAGCGGTGGGAGGTGCGGGCCGGAGAGATCAGCAAGGGCCGAACGGCCAAGGACCGAAAGCTCATGGAGGCGGGGAAGCGCCTCGTGGAGGGCCTGGGAGGCTGCCGCGGCTGCGTGACGCTCCAGTGCTTCGACAGGGGCGGGCGCGAGGAGCCGGTCTTCTTCGAGGCGAACCTCAGGTTCGGCGGAGGGTTCCCGCTGTCTCACGCGGCGGGCGCGGACTACCCCCGCTGGATCCTCGAGATGTGCGCAGGCAAGCCGATCCGCGCGTTCGACGACTGGCGCGACGGCGTCGTCATGCTCCGGTACGACGACGCCGTGTACTTCGACTCGGGCAGCTGAGCCGCCATGCGAGTGTTCTGCTTCGACCTCGACGACACGCTCATCTCCGAGTGCGAGTACGTCGAGTCGGGGCTGCGCGCCGTCGGCCGCAGGCTCGACGAGCTGTCACGGGCGCGACGCGGCGCGAGCGGCGAGTGGCTCGTGGCCGAGTGGCGCCGCGCGCGGCCGCGGGATCTCTTCCAGCGGCGCCTGGCGGAGCTCGGGCTCGACCCGGGGTGGCTGCCGCGGCTCGTCCAGGAATACCGGACGCACGATCCGGTCATCGCGCTGCGTGAAGGTGCGCGCGACGTGCTGGCCGCGCTGTCGCGGCGTGGCGACCGGCTCGCGCTCGTTTCGGATGGTCACCTGGAGCCGCAGCGGAGGAAGTGGCGAGCGCTGCGGCTCGACGTGCCGTTCCACCCCGTGATCTTCACCGACGAGCGGGGGCGCGATCACTGGAAGCCGCACCCGTGGTCGTTCGAGAGCGTGATGAGGTCCGCTCCGGACGCGAAGGCCTTCGTCTACGTGGCGGACAACGAGCGCAAGGACTTCGTGGCGCCCAATCGGCTGGGCTGGCTGACCGTGCAGCTCCGGCACCCCGAGAACCTGCGCCCGTGCCTCGAGGTGGGAGGGGACGCTCGTCCGACGCTCGAGGTCGATCGCTTCGGCGCGCTGCTGGAGATCGCGTGAGCGCGGAGCGAGAGAGGACGCCGGGGACCGCTCGGGGAAAGGCGCTCGCCCTGAAGCGAGGCATGGACGTCGTCGGGGCCGCAGCCGGCCTGGTCCTGCTCTCGCCCGTCCTGGCGCTCACCGCGATCTCGGTGGCCGTGATCGACGGCCGGCCGGTCCTGTTCAGGCAGCGACGCCCGGGACTGCGCGGCGAGCCGTTCACGATCCTGAAGTTCCGGACCATGCGCGAGCCCCTTCCCGCCGAGGTCTGGTATCGAACCGACGCGCGCCGGGTCTCACGGCTCGGCCGGCTCCTGCGCGCGACGAGCCTCGACGAGCTGCCGGAGCTCTGGAACGTGCTGCGTGGCGAGATGAGCCTCGTGGGGCCTCGCCCGCTCCTCATGGAATACCTGGACGTCTACACGCCAGAGGAGCGCCGCCGCCACGACATGCCGCCCGGCATCACGGGGTGGGCGGCGGTGAACGGCCGCCACGCTCTCCCGTTTCACGATCGGGTGAAGCTCGACGTCTGGTACGTGGATCACTGGAGCCTCTGGCTGGACCTGAAGATCCTCGCGCTGACCGTGCAACACCTGATCAGCCGATCCAACGTCCTGACGACACAGGACGTCGACGTGCTCGGGGCTCCCCTGCCAGGGGGCCAGCGGGGGGGCGCGCAAACCGAGGAGGGCGGAGGCCGGGTCGGTGAGTGAGCACCGATACCTGCCGAGCGGCGATCCCGCCACGGTGAGCGAGACCCCCGAGATCTGCCGCCCTCGCCGGTGATGCCGAGGCTCGCGGCGCGCGCTCATCCAGCGCTGCAATCAATCGGCGTTCGAGGCGGGGCTCTCGCTCTTCGCGGGTTGCTCGCTCGCTCGTCGCCATACTCCCAGGCCGACGTGGTGATAGCCGGTGTCGCCCAGGACCCTCACCACGACCGAGGGAGGCTGGTAGGTGAAGACCACGTACACGTACTTGAGTGACTCGATCGCTTTCAACAGCAGCGCGAGCTCCCCCGGCATCGTCCACCAGTACCAAGTCGCCGTTCCCTTCCAGTACTCGTCCTGGGCGTAGTAGAGGGTGGCCGGGCTATCCGCCAGGATGGGAGCATGAGACGTGTTCAGGGAACGGACCATCCGCGCCGACGCGAAGGGTTCCTGCTGCGTGATCAGGTTGGCCGGCAGCTGGAGCCCCCAGCTCGACGAGAAATCCCTGTACCAGGAACCATAGTACTGGACGTAATCCGCGAGGCTCGCACCCAGGGCCACCGTGATCGACAGGGAGGCGGCCACGACCGTCTTCCGATGGGAAGGCCTCAGCAGCTCCTGGAGGAGATGAGCGGCTCGCCGGATCACGAGCGCCATCAGGACCGCTAGTCCGTAGAGAGCCGGGTACGAGTAGGAATCGTTCTGGTACCAGGACACCGGGTAGATCAGCAGCGCAAGCCACGGAAGGACGAGCAGCAGCGCTTCGACGTTCTGCTTGATGAAAGCCAGGCTCCGCCGGCCCGTCGAAGCGAGGACCACCGCGAGCACGAACGGGTACCACAGGAACTGGCCCACCTGCTGGCCCGTCCTGACCCAGGTCGCGTAGATGGCCCGCATCCAGGACCTCAGCGCCCACTCGTTGGCGCGAACCAGATAGGTGGCCAGCGAGTTGCCGGCTTCGCCGGAGCCGGAGGACGCCAGCCAGCCTCTGGCCAGCCATGCGACGGCCGGAAGGCTCGCAGCCAGGAAATAGGCTCCAGGCAGCAGCCACGTGGACGGCTCTCGAGAGGCGCCGCCTCGTCCGATGGACCTCAACCAGATCCACCCGAGGAGCGGCACGAACAGGACGCCCGTGTACTTGATGAAGACGGCGATCCCGAGACACAGGGACGAAGCTGCGACCCACATCCAGCCGCCACCGGGTGTGCGTCTGGCCCGCAACAGCGTCCAGACCGAAGCCAGTCCGAACGCGACCATCGGGCTGTCCAGGGCCACCTGACGTGACATGAAGACCACGCCCGGCATGATGGCGGCCAGAAAGCTCGCGATCAGCGCGATCTCCGCGTCGTACAGCTCGCGAGCGATGAAGTAGATCGCCAGGAGCGAGAACAGTCCCAGGATCAGGATGGGCAGCCTCGCGGCAGCTTCGCTGTTTCCAAGGAGATGAGAGGAGAAATGGATCAGCCAGGGCACGAATGGAGAAGGCCCGTATCGCTGACCGAGGTCGGATCCTCCGCGCCAATCGTAATTGTACGAATGGAAGAGACCGAAATGATCGAAGTTGCGAGCGATGGTGGCGTAGTAGGCCTCATTCCACATGTGGTAGCCGTAGAAGGGCCGGTCGATGTCCACGAGCCGGAGGCACAATCCCAGGCCGAGCACGGCCATCAAGGCAAATGCGTTCAGCCTTGCGTCCTCACCGGTCGAGGCCGCGATCGTCTTTCGTCGAATGGCAGTCACTCTAAGGCTGTCCGGTTCCATCGCGGTCTCCATGCTTCCCGTTTCAATCACGGACGACTTGTCGTCGGCACCCATCCGCGGACGTCGGCCCTCATCCCTGTGCTGGAAACGGCCCCTTTCCGGGACCGGCACCATGGTGGGAGGCTAGCTCTCGACGCAACGGTCGTCTCCGTGGCTCGCCGGGTGAGGAAGTGATCGGTCGCCGCCCTCCACGCGCGATTGCGGGCTCGGAACTCGTAGTAACGAGGTAACACGACCGCCAGAGCGACCAGGATCGCGACTGGCGCTGTTCGGAGCCCCCCTCGCGCGAGGCGCGCCCCCGTCGCTCGGGATCAGGTCGTTTCCGGAGGGTCGCGGAAGTTCGCGGGTACCGGTTTCAGCCGTGGCTCGGGCCGCGGAACGCAAGCTCTCGCTGCCCGGCGCAGGGCGTCCGGAAGATCGCGTCGCCAGCCTGCTCGGGCTTCATCGCGTATCCAGGTCGTGCAACCAGGGACAAGTGAGCCCTTCCCAGCCCGTGCGGGCTATTACGAATGGGAGGAGACGGACCGCCGCTCGATGAACAGCTTGTTACGTCCCGGGGGGACGGCGATGCAGGCTCTTCGTGAACGGATCACGGCGCGAACCGCGTTCGTCGGCGTGGTCGGACAGGGGTACGTCGGCCTCCCGCTCGCGCTCGTGTTCAGCGAGGCCGGCTTTCGGGTGATCGGGTTCGACGTCGACGCCGCGAAGGTCGCGGCGCTCTCCCGAGGCGAGTGCTACATCCAGCACATCGGGCCGGAGCGCGTCGCGGCCGCCGTCGCGAGCGGGTTCACGCCGACGACCGACTTCGACCGGCTCGCCGAGTGCGACGCGATCCTCATTTGCGTCCCCACCCCGCTCGGCCGGCATCGCGAGCCGGACAACTCGTACATTCACCAGACGGTCCGCCAGATCGCGCGCCGGCTCCGGCCGGGGCAGCTCGTCGTGCTCGAGTCCACCACGTACCCCGGCACCACCGACGAGGAAGTTCGCCCGATCCTGGAGGAAGGTGGGCTGCGAACTCCGGAGGACTTCCTGCTCGCGTTCTCGCCGGAGCGCGAGGACCCTGGGCGCACCGACTTCACCACGAAGAGCATCCCGAAGGTCGTGGGCGGCGTGAACACGGCCTCCACCGAGGTCGCATCCGCGCTCTACGCGGCCGCGCTCGATCATGTGGTGCCCGTGCGCGGCGCGAGCGTCGCCGAGTCGACGAAGCTCCTCGAGAACATCTTCCGCTCGGTCAACATCGCGCTCGTGAACGAGCTCAAGGTCATCTTCGACCACATGGGGATCGACGTGTGGGAGGTGATCCGGGCCGCGTCCACGAAGCCGTTCGGGTACATGCCGTTCCATCCCGGTCCGGGCCTCGGAGGCCACTGCATCCCGCTCGACCCATTTTACCTGGCGTGGAAGGCGGCCGAGCACGGGGAGTGGGCGCGCTTCATCGAGCTCGCGGGCGAGATCAACGCACGCATGCCGCGGTACGTGGTCGAGAAGATCGCAGAGGGCCTGAACGAGGACGGCAAGCCGCTCAAGGGCTCGGCGGTCCTCGTTCTCGGGCTCGCGTACAAGGCGAACATCGACGACGACCGCGAGTCGCCCTCGTACGAGATCCTGGAGCTCCTCGAGGAGCGGGGCGCGCGCGTCGACTACTGCGATCCGCACTTCCCGGCGTCGCGGAAGGGGCGCAAGCACGATCTCCGTCTGCACTCGGTCGCGTGCGATGCCGAGACCTTCGCGCGCTACGACGCCGTCGTGGTCTCCACAGCCCATGACGTGTTCAAGGATGCGGCACTCTACGAGGGGGTCCGGCTCGTAGTGGACACCCGGAACGCCGTCGCGCCGCTGTTCAGCGGGGGCGATGGCCCGCGCATCGTGCGGGCCTGAAACGCTCATGGGGGCGCCCCCACGTCGGCGGACTGAGCGTGCGGCGGCGTGAAAGACCGTGCACCGGATCCGCGGGACGCGCGAAGGGTACACGGATCGTCCGCGCTCGCACCGGGCCGCGCCGCCTGGGCGTGTTCGCAGGCACCTCGCCCGCGCGCGACCCGGCCAGATTGCGCCAGGTGGGCGACCCTCTCATGCCCGGGAGTCAGTGGACTCGCCGTGTGAGACAAGAGCACATACCTGTCACTGCACGATCCAGGGGGATGTCCGGGAGGCGGTTCGGGAGGGTAGTGATGGCCCACGCTGGGTCCGTCGGCTGGGATGGGATGGGTAGTCTTCGCAGCCTGCGTGCCGTCGTTCAGGCCGCGGTGCGCGACGGAATCGACGCGTCGCCAGTTCCGCCGGCAATCCGATACGCGATCATCATCGCCTCGGACGGGGTCGCGTCGATCGTCGCCCTGGTCGTCGCGCTGTGGCTCAGGTTCGACGGTGAGATCCCGGCGGGGTACGCGCGCCTGATCCCGGCCGCGGCAGGCACGCTGGTCGTGGTGCGGCTTGCGTGCAACGCCTCCGCGCGCCTGCACCGCTGGTCGTTTCGTCTCGCCGGCCTCGCGGAGGGGATCCGCGTCGCCGCGGCGGCAGTCGCCGGGACGGTCCTGTTCGTGGCCGCGTCCTGGGTGCTCGGGCTCCACCTCCCGCGGACCGTGTACGCGCTCGAGCTCTTCCTGTCGGCGACCGCGTTCGGAGTGGTTCGCTTCCTGCCGCGCGCCGCGTTCCGGTGGGCCGGCATGTGGTCCCAGACCCTCGCCGGCGCGCCGCGCGCGCTCATCATCGGCGCGGGGCACGCGACCGAGCTGCTCGCGCGCGATCTCCGCCGCGCCTCGGAGGCGCAGTACCAGCTCGTCGGCTTCATCGACGAGAACCCGCACATGGTGCGCTGCCGCATCGATGGGATCCCGATCCTGGGCGGGATCCACGATCTCCCGATGCTCATCCGGCGTCACCGGATCGCGGTGATCCTCCTCGCCGATCCCAGGATGCCCGCGGCGCGGATCCGCGAGGTCGTCGCGCTGTGCGCCAGGTCGAGGGTCCGGTTCAAGATCACCCCGGCGTCGTGGGCGCACCTCGAGCGCCGTCTCTCCGGCGCGATGCTCGAGGACATGTCGCCGGAGGACCTCATGCCGCGCGCCGCGATCGCGTTCGACGAGCTCGAGATCCGTCGCCTCGTCGCCGGTCGCCGGGCACTGGTGACCGGAGCGGGCGGCAGCATCGGCGGCGAGCTCGCTCGGCAGCTCGCGCGAAACGGCGTTCGACAGCTCGTCATGGTCGACATGAACGAGAACGAGCTCTATCTGCGCCGCCTCGCGCTCGCGGAGGACCACCCCGAGGTGGACATCCGGTGCGAGGTCGCCGACGTGCGGGAGCCGGAGCCCCTGCGCCGCCTGGGCGAGCGCTACCGGCCGCAGGACGTCTTCCATGCCGCGGCGCACAAGCACGTCCCGCTCATGGAGGACGCGCCCGCCGAGGCAGTGAAGAACAACGTCTTCGGCACCATGAACGCGGCGCGGATGGCCGACGAGTGCGGCGCCGAGCGGTTCGTCCTCATCTCGACGGACAAGGCGGTGAACCCGACCTCCGTGATGGGGGCGACCAAGCGCGTGGCGGAGCTGATCGTCCGCAACATCGCCCGCCGGTCGGGGATGCGCGTCACCGCCGTCCGGTTCGGCAACGTGCTCGGCTCCTCGGGAAGCATCATCCCGATCTTCAAGCACCAGATCGCGCGCGGCGGCCCGGTGACGGTCACGCACCCGGATTGCATGCGCTACTTCATGACGATCCCGGAGGCGGTCGGGCTCGTGTTGCTCGCCGGGCTCGGCGGCCACGGCGAGCTCTGCGTGCTCGACATGGGCGAGCCGGTCCGGATCGCGGACATCGCGGGCAGCATGATCACCCTCTCCGGCCACGTCCCAGGCGAGGACGTCGAGATCGTCTACACGGGGCTGCGGCCCGGCGAGAAGCTCAACGAAGAGGTGCTCACCGAGCAGGAGGAGCGCTCGCTCGTCGTGCGGGACGGCATCCGCGTCACGCAGAGCCCGCCGCCGCCGCACGATCTCGACGCCCGGCTCGAGGAGCTGAGGCGATTCGCGAACGACGGGAACCGCGAGGCGATCCTGGCGGCGCTGAGATCGCTCGTCCCCACGTACTGCGCCCGGCCAGGTCTGCAGGACGAGCAGGGCTCGCCGTACACGACGCGGAAGCACGGCCCGCGCGAGCGGATCGCCGGAGCCGGTTGGCCGGCGACGCTGTGAGCATTGCAGGGGAGGCGGAATGTCGAACGACCGGGCGAAGGGCGACGCGGTCGTAGAGGTGAACTTCGGAGCTGCGACGCTGCGCGATCTGCCGCCGCCCCAGTCGGCGCTGGCGCCGCGGAGCCCGCCCTCTCTCGTCGAGGTGCTCCACACGCTCGCCGCCGAGCGCTGGCTCATCGCGGGCGTCCTGCTCGCGGCCCTCGCGCTCTCGGTCGCGTACCTGTTCGTCGCGACGCCGATCTACGAGTCGAACCTCGTCCTGCAGATCGAGGAGCGCTCCAAGAAGCTGACCGGCCTCGAGGATCTCTCGGACTTCATGGCCGCCGCCGCGTCGCCCGCGGAGACGGAGATCGAGATCATCCGCTCCCGCTCGCTCATCGGCGGGGTCGTCGACGAGCTCGGGCTCGACGTGGAGGCGACGCCGCGCCGTGCGCCGCTCTTGGGCGCGGCGCTCGCCCGCCGGTGGCGGGGTGCAGGACCCGCCCCGGCGCGCTTCGGGCTCGAGCGCTACGGCTGGGGTGGCGAGCGGATCGATCTCAGCCGGCTCGAGGTTGGCGAGGACCTCGTCGACGACACCCTCGTGCTCACCGCGCTCGAGGGCGGTCGCTACCGGATCGGCAGCGCCGACGAGCCGAGGCTCCTCGAGGCGGCCGTCGGTTCTCGCGCCTCGGGCGGGGAGGGGGCGCGCTCGGTCGAGATCGTCGTCCACGAGCTCGTCGCTCGCCCGGGCACGCAGTTCCTCGTGACGAAGCACGATCGCGCCGGCCTGGTGTCCCGCATCCGCCGCGCGCTGGGCGTGCAGGAGAGCGGGAGGAAGACCGGCATCCTCGTCGCGACGCTCGAGGGCCCCGAGCCGCAGCGGGTCACGTTCCTGCTGAACGCGATCGGTCGCGCGTACCTGCGCCGAAACGTGGAGCGGAAGTCCGCGGAGGCGGCGCAGATGCTGAGCTTCCTCGAGTCGCAGCTGCCGGTGCTGAAGTCGGGCGTCGACGCTGCCGAGGTGGCCCTGAACGCGTTCCAGAAGGAGAACCGCCTGGTGGACATCTCGCAGGAGGCGGAGGCGATGCTCGAGCGCGCCGTGAGGATCGAGGGGGCGCTGCAGGAGCTGCAGCTCCAGGCCACCGACCTGCGCCAGCGCTTCACGGAGAATCACCCGGCCATCGTCGCCATCCAGCAGAAGATCGCGCGCATGCAGGGCGAGCGCGCCGCGCTCGACCAGCAGATGCGGGCGCTCCCCGGGCGCGAGCTCGACTCCGTTCGCCTCGCCCGCGACGTCAAGGTCGCGTCCGAGCTGTACGTCCTCGTCCTCAACAAGGCGCAGGAGCTCAAGGTCGCGCGCTCGGGCGTCGTCGGGAACGTCGCGGTGCTGGACGCGGCGGAGGTGCCGAGGCGGCCGAGCAGCCCGCAGCGCGGGCAGGTCCTGTCCCTGGCGCTCATCCTCGGTCTGGGCCTCGGCGTCGGCATCGCCCTGGTGCGCAAGGCCTTCGACGAGGGTGCTGTCGATCCCGACGAGATCGAGGCGCGCACCGGTCTCCCGGTGTACGTGATGATCCCGCACAGCGAGGTGGAGGCCCGGCTGGACCGCGACGCGCGCCGGGTTCCCGGCTCGTATCGCGCTGCCCTCACTCAAGCGGCGCCCGACGACCTCGCCATCGAGGGGCTTCGGAGCCTGCGCACCGCGCTCCAGTTCGCGCTCGTCGAGGCCCGGAACAACGTGATCGCCCTCGGCGCGCCATCGCCCGCGGTCGGCAAGTCCTTCATCTCGGTGAACCTCGCGCACCTCCTCGCCGCCGCCGGCCGCCGCGTGCTGCTCGTCGACGGCGATCTCCGCCGTGGCCGCCTCCATCGCTACTTCTCGCTCGAGCGCACCCCAGGGCTGTCGGACGTCGTGAGCGGCGCGACCCCGCTCGAGCAGGCGCTCCGGCGCACGCTCGTCGAGCGGCTCGATCTCCTCTCGACGGGGCGGATCCCCCCGAACCCCGCCGAGCTCCTCGCGAGCCACCGCTTCCAGGCGCTGCTCGCAGAGCTCTCGGAGCGCTACGACCTCGTCATCGTCGACACGCCGCCTGTGCTCGCGGTCACCGACCCGACCCTGGTCGCGCGCCACGCCGGCGTGAACCTGCTCGTCCTCCGCGCTGCAGCGCACTCGGTGCACGAGATCGCCCTCGCCGTGAAGCAGCTCGGCCAGGCGGGAGTGCGGGTCCAGGGTGCGATCCTGAACGAGATGGCGGAGAAGGGCGGCCGCTACGGCAGGTCGGGCCGGTACCATCGGTACGAGTACCGCTCCGAGACCACCTGACCGGGCGCCGGCCGGCGCCGCGCGGGGGCACGCCCGCCGGCGCCGCCCGCCCGAAAATGGACCGGTGGGGTCCCGCAAACACCCGTTCTCGCGAGGTTTTCGGCATGGTCGGCGAGTGACGCCGGCCGACGCGACGTGCTATAGGGCCGGAGCTTTCCCGACCTGCGTCCGCCGCCGGCTTTCCGCCCTTTGGCGGGCGCCACGTTCCGTCGGGAGGAGGAGCGACCGTGATCGAGGCGTACCTGAAGCACGAGGCGGAGCGGAAGGCGCAGGGCATCCCGCCCAAGCCCCTCGACCCCGCGCAGACGCGCGAGCTCGTGAAGCTGCTCGAGAGCCCGCCCAAGGGCCAGGAGGCCTTCCTCCTCGGGCTCCTGCGCGACCGCGTCTCCCCGGGCGTCGACCCGGCCGCGGAGGTGAAGGCCGGGTTCCTCGCCGACGTCGTGAAGGGCGCGAAGCGCTCGCCGCTCATCTCCAAGAAGGAGGCGGTGCAGCTCCTCGGCACGATGATGGGCGGCTACAACGTGCCGCCGCTCGTCGCGGCGCTCGCCGACCCCGCGCTCGCCGACGACGCCGCGCAGGCGCTCTCCCACATGACCTACGTCTACGGCGCGTTCGATCAGATCGTCGCGCTCGCGAAGACGAACGCCGCCGCGAAGAAGGTGCTCGACGCGTGGGCGAAGGCGGAGTGGTTCACGAGCCGCCCGGGCGTCCCGGCGCAGGTGAAGGTGAAGGTCTTCAAGGTCGACGGCGAGATCAACACGGACGACTTCTCCCCCGCGGGCGACGCGTCCACCCGGCCCGACATCCCGCTCCACGCGCTCGCGATGGGCAAGACCCGCTTCAAGGGCGGCCTCCAGACCATCGCGGAGTTCCGCGCGCAGGGCTTCCAGGTCGCCTTCGTGGGCGACGTGGTCGGCACGGGCTCCTCCCGCAAGTCCGCGTGCAACAGCGTGCAGTGGGCCATCGGCGAGGACATCCCGTTCGTCCCGAACAAGAAGCGGGGCGGCGTCATCATCGGCGGCGTCATCGCGCCGATCTTCTTCGCCACGGCGCAGGACTCCGGCGCCCTCCCGATCCGCGCCGACGTGACGAAGCTGAAGACGGGCGACGTCGTGGTCGTCGACACGGTGAAGGGCGAGCTCCGCAGCGAGGCGGGCGAGGTCCTCTCGACCTTCAAGCTCGCGCCGAACACGCTCGCCGACGAGTACCGCGCCGGCGGCCGCATCCCGCTCACCATCGGCCGCGCCGTCACCGAGAAGGCGCGCGAGGCCGCGGGCCTCCCGCCGACCGACCTCTTCGCGAAGGTCACGAACCCGCAGCCGAAGCCGGGGCAGGGCTACTCCCTCGCGCAGAAGATGGTCGGCAAGGCGTGCGGGATCCCGGGCGCGCTCCCCGGCGGCTACTACGAGCCGAGGATGACGACGGTCGGCTCCCAGGACACGACGGGCCCGATGACGGCGGACGAGCTGAAGGAGCTCGCCTGCCTCAAGTTCCAGGCGCCGATGTTCATGCAGTCGTTCTGCCACACGGCGGCCTACCCCAAGGCGGCCGACGTGAAGATGCACCGCACGCTCCCGCAGTTCGTGCAGGAGCGCGGCGGCGTGCCGCTCCGCCCGGGCGACGGCGTCATCCACTCGTGGCTGAACCGCCTCCTCCTGCCCGACACCGTCGGGACGGGCGGCGACTCGCACACGCGCTTCCCGATCGGCATCTCGTTCCCGGCGGGCTCCGGCCTCGTCGCCTTCGCGGGCGCGCTCGGGTTCATGCCGCTCGACATGCCGGAGTCGGTGCTCGTCCGCTTCAAGGGCAAGCTCCAGCCCGGCATCACGCTGCGTGACGTCGTGAACGCCATCCCCTACTGGGCGATCCAGCAGGGCCTGCTCACGGTGCCGAAGAAGAACAAGAAGAACGTCTTCAACGGCCGGATCCTCGAGATGGAGGGGCTCCCGGACCTCACCGTCGAGCAGGCGTTCGAGCTGACCGACGCCGCGGCGGAGCGGAGCGCGGCGGCGGCGGCGGTGAAGCTCTCCGAGAAGAGCGTCGCCCAGTACCTGCGCTCGAACGTGGCGCTCATGAAGAAGATGATCGCCGACGGCTACGGCGACGCGAAGACGCTCGCCGGCCGCATCGCGGCGGCCGAGGCGTGGCTCGCGAAGCCGGAGCTCCTCTCCGCCGACGCGGGCGCCGAGTACGCCGCGGTGATCGAGATCGACCTCGCCCAGATCACCGAGCCGATCCTCGCCTGCCCGAACGACCCGGACGACGTGAAGAAGCTCACCGACGTCGCGAACACCAAGATCGACGACGTGTTCCTCGGCTCGTGCATGACGAACATCGGCCACTTCCGCGCCGCCGGAGAGATCTGGAAGGGCCAGAAGTTCAACCCCGCGGTGCGCACCTGGATCTGCCCGCCCACGCGGATGGACCAGCAGCAGCTGAAGGACGAGGCGTACTATTCGACCTACAGCGCCGTCGGCGCCCGCATCGAGATCGCGGGCTGCTCCCTCTGCATGGGCAACCAGGCGCGCGTGCCGGACGCCGCGACGGTCTTCTCGACGTCGACCCGCAACTTCGACGACCGCATGGGCAACGGCGCCAAGGTGTTCCTCGGCTCCGCGGAGCTCGGCGCGGTCGCGGCGACCCTCGGCCGCCTGCCCACGCCGGCGGAGTACTTCGCGGCGTACCAGGAGAAGATCGCGCCGAAGGCGGGGCAGGTGTACCGGTACCTGCAGTTCGACGAGCTGGAGGGCTACCAGGGCCTCAAGGTCGTCGCCTGAGGCTGCGGCGCGTCTCGCGCCGGTGACATTCGAGCGGCGCGCCGTCCTCGGACGGCGCGCCGCGCTCGTTTCTGCGGCGCGCACCTGCGCGTCGAGGGATCAGGACGCCGCGCCGGGCTGCTGCTGCTCCCAGGTCCGCTCGTCGATGGCCCGCTCGATCCACGCGAGGTGCCGCTGCTCGTCGGCGTAGTTCCGGCGCACGAGCTCGAGGACGTCCTCCGGGAACGGCTTCGCGAGCGCGCGCGCGTACGTGGACGTGGTGAGCTCCTCGTTCGGCTTCATGGCGCGGAGCGCCTGCTCCATCCCGAGCCGGGCCCGCAGGCCGGTCACGCTGCCCAGCAACGTCCCCTTCATGTCCGGCTTCGCCTCGGGCGGGCGCACGTTCAGGTCGAGCAGCGCCTTCGAGAGCTCGAGGATGTGGCGCTGGTGGTCGAGCCGGAAGCGCGCCAGCTCCGTCGCGATCGAGCCGTCGCCGATCACCTCGATGGTGCGGTCGTAGGCGACGACGGCGTCGGCGTCGAGCTGCAAGAGGTTCGACAGCTCCTCCGCGATCTCGTGCACGTTCATCTGAGAGCCTCCCGTGGAGAAAGGTGGTGACGCGCCGCGGCGCGCGCATCGCACCTCCGCCGGGCGCGCCCGACTACGGGAGGGCGGCGACGACGGACGTCTGGAACCACAGCGCGCGGGCGAGCGCCTCCTCGATCCAGGCGAGGTGGCGCTCCTCGTCCGCGTGCGCCCGCTCGACGAGCGCGCGGACGTCCTCGGGCAGGGGCAGGGCGAGCACCTTGCGGTGGACCGCGGTCGTGAGCTGCTCGTTGTTGCGCATCGCCTCGAGCACCTCCTGAGCGTTCAGGCGGCGCCGCGGCGGCGTGAGCGCCCCGATGACGACCCCCTTCACGTCCGGCTCGACCTCCGGCGGGCGGGCGCCCATCGCGAGCAGCGCCTCGTGCAGCGCGAGGGCGTGACGCTGGTGCTCCACCTTGAAGAGCGCGAGCTCGCCGCCGATCGCGCTGCCCGGCCCGCCCACCCAGGCGATGGCCGCGTCGTATGCGTGCAACGCATCGATCTCGAGCGCCAGCAGGCGCGACAGCTCCCCGCTCACCTCCGACTGCTTCATCCTGGTCCCTCCTGAGTGAAAGCTGTCATCGATGGATCCAGTCCACTACCCCCCGCCGGGGAGACGACGGGGCGCTCGGACGGTCGAGATGGGGAGACAGGAGCCGTCCGGCGAACGTTCGCGCTTGCGCCCGGGCGGAGGGCGCGCAGGCTTCACGCATGCCCAGGATCGCCGCGATCGAGGTCGTCGAGGACTACACCGAGCGTGCCCGCTGCGACGAGGGGTTCCTCCGGCTGAAGCGCTACCGCGCCCGGAACCGCCGTGCCGACGGGACCACCTCGACCGTCTACCCGATCGACGTCATCGATCGCCCCACGCTGGACGCGGTGGCGGTCGTGCTCTGGGCCCGGACGCCGCGCGGGATCGAGATCCTCACGCGCCGCGGGCTCCGACCGGCCGCGTACTTCCGCCGCGGCAAGCCGGCCGCGCTCCCCGAGCCCGAGTACCTGCTCGTGGAGGAGATCGTGGCGGGCGTGCTCGAGCCGGGCGAGCGGGGGGTCGAGGCGCTGCGCCGGCGCGGCGCGGAGGAGGCGCGCGAGGAGGCGGGGATCGAGATCGCCCCGGAGCGCCTCGAGCTGCTCGGCGGTCCCTTCTTCCCGCTGCCGGGGATCGTGTCCGAGAAGATCCACCTCCTCGCGGGCGAGGTGCCGCGGACGGACGTGGAAGGTCTCCACGAGGCGCCGCACGAGGGAGACGGCTCGCCGCTGGAGGAGGGCGCGCTGCTCGCCTGGCGCGAGCTGCACGCGGCGATCGCGGCGTGCGAGGCCGGGGAGATCGAGGACGGGAAGACCGAGATCGCGCTGCGGCGGCTCGCGGCACGGCTCGGCGCGTAGGCGGCCCCGTGCCGCGGACGTCGCGTTCGGCGCCGCGCCGCGAGCCGATCGTTCAGTCGTTCTTCGCGCCTTCCCGGATCCATTGCAGCAGCAGCTGCGCGTTCGCGTCGGAGAGGATCTTCGCGTGGCCGGTGCCCGTCGGGCGGAGGTAGAGCAGACTCTGCGCCGGGTTCGCCGTGTCGACCTTCTGCAGCGCCGCGGCGTAGGACGTCACGAGATCCGAGCTGCCCCAGGCGTCGCCGTGGCAGCCGCCGCAGTCAGACCGAAGGAACGGGTGAATCTGCTGCGAGAAGGAGACGGCCGCGGGGGTCGCCGGCGTGGTGGGGGTCGTGGGCGTCGTCGCGGCGGTAGGCCCCTTGGCCCCTTGCTGGATCCACTGGAGGACGAGCAGCGCCTCGCTGTCGGACAGCACCTTCGCGTGGCCGCTCCCGCCCGTGGGGCGCACGTAGAGCGGACTCTGCGCCGGGTTCGCGGTGTCCACCTTCCCGAGGGCCGCCTGGTACGACGTGTTCACGTCGGGAGACCCCCAGTCGTTGCCGTGGCAGGCGCCGCACTTCCCCTGGAGCAGCGGGTGGAGCTCCTGCTCGAACGACACCTGCGCGGTCGGCGTGGGGGTCGCCGGGGTGTTGGTGTTCTCGTCGTTCGCGACCTCGCGCGCGTCGCCACACGCCGCGCCGACCGCGAGCCCTGCCACCGCCAAGATCCACGTCCCGCTCCATCCCGTGCGCATCCGGACCTCCGAGACGGAACGCTCGTGACGGTCCGCTCGGGGCGCCATCCCCGGACGGGCAGCCGCACGCCGAAAACGAGAAGGCCCGGCCGGAACGTGCCGGCCGGGCCCTCGCGGACCCCCGCAGCGCGGGGGCTCCTGTCTCACGGCTGGATGTTGTGGAACTTCACGATGTCGATCGGTGCGCCCTTGCCGTGGCAGCCGACGCACGTCGTGCCCGTGGTCGCCTCGCCGCCCGTGTGCGCGCAAGGCTCGCTGTTGACGGTCGCGAGCGAGCTGCACGCGGGCAACCCGGCCGTCGCCGTGAACTTCGCGTTGTCGTGGCAAGCGGTGCACACCGCGATGACCGCCGGGGTCGTGGTGTCGTCGGTCTGGTCCGCCACGACGTTCGACAGGTACGTCGTGTCGAGCGGCACCACGCTGCCCGCCGGCGGGACCTGGTAGGTCTCGCCCGTGTGGCAGATGGCGCAGTTCTGCACCTTGTCGAGCTGCGGCACCTCGGCGCCCGCATCGAACGTGACCGGAGTGCTGCCGAAGCCGCAGATCGTCAGGTCGTTCCCGCGGATGGACCCTCCGTGGATCTCGTGGATCATCCGCTTGAAGTCGATGGACTGCTCGGTCGTGCTGGCGGCGCACGCAGGGTTCGTCGCCGTCGCCGTCCGCCGGCCCTTGTCGGTCGCCCGCGGGTTGTGACAGACCGTGCAGACCTGGATGACGTCGTTCCGGTTCGCGCCGTGCGCCGACAGGTACCCGTGGCACGCGTCGCACTTCGCGATGTCCACCACCTGGCGCCGCGCCGTCGCCTGGCCACCGCCGATCGCATAGTCCTGGATCGCGTTCTTGATCGGGATCTCCTCCCCGTTCTCGACGGCGCGTCCGTCGATGAGCACGGAGTAGGTCGTGACGCCGTCCGGGATCGCGGTGGGCGAGGTCACCTGGTAGACGTTCGTCTGGCCCGACACCGGCGTGACGTTGCTCGCCGCGGGGATCGCGCCGCTCGAGACGATGGCGATGTTCACCGGCTGTCCCGGGGAGGTCGCGCCGCTGCCCACGTTGGTGTAGTCCGCCTTCGCCGGCTCCAGCCAGCCGATCTTCGCGTTGAGCGCGCTGAGCGTCTGCTTGTAGGCGGCGTCGGTGGTGATGTCGACCGGCTGCCCGTTCCTCGTCACCCGCACCTGCACCACCGGCTTGCGGTCGGCGCCGGCGGTCACGTTGACGAGCTCGTACTTGTACGCCTCGGCCTTCTTGGCGAGCGTCACGTGCACGGTCGCGACGCCGATGCTCGGCGCATCCGCCGTGTGGCACGTCGTGCACGCGGTCGTGCCGACCTGCGCGTGGTTGCAGGCCGCCGTGTCGACGGTCCCCAGCGCGCAAGCGGCCGCGCCCGAGCCGTCGAACTTGACGTTGTCGTGGCAGGAGGTGCACGCCGCGAGGTTCGCGTTGGTCTTGTAGCGGTCGGCGTCCGTGCCCTTGTGGCACACCGTGCAGTCGCGCACGTCGTGCATCCACGAAGTGTCGAACTCCGCCACCGTCTGGCGGAAGCCGACGATCGTGTAGGGCTGGCCGGTGGCGCCCTGCGCCGAGGGCAGGTCCCCGCCCATGTGGATCTTGTGGATCATGATCTTGAAGTCGACGACGTTGCCCGTCTCCGGGTCCGTCGTCTGCGGCGAGTGGCAGGTCTGGCAGACGGTCGCCCCGAGCCGCTCGTCGTGCGCCGCGATCGCGGGCCCGTGGCAGGTGTTGCACGCGGCGTTGCTGACGATCTCCGGCCGCTGCGCGGTCCCGCCCGCCGGGACGAAGTTCCGGGTCGAGGTCGCGGACGACGTGCCCGGCTCACCCGCGGCGGTGTGGCGGGTGAGCCAGATCCCGGCGGTGTGCGTCTTCGTCCGGTCCACCTGCGCGCCGGCGGGGATGGCCGCGAGCGTGTAGCGGTACACGCCGTCGCCCTGGTGCGTGAGGCGCTGGTCGAGCGTCGCGTCGGTGGGGCCCGCATCGAAGGTGGCCTGCGTCGCGTTCGCCTGCTTGGGTTGCTGCTCGGTGCCGCCGGGAGGCGTGAACGGCTGGCCGGTGGCCTGGGTCGTGTAATAGGACGTGAACTCGGCCGTGGTCGAGTCGAGCTTCGAGAGGGTGACGCGGATCGGGCTCACCCACGGGAACGTCGTGGACGCGGGGGCGCCCGACGGGACGACGCCGTTCTTCACCTCCTGGGCGAGATCCGTCACCGCCGTGTCGTCGGAGGTCACGCGGAACGTGAGCACGGGCGGGCCGCTCTCCGGGAGCTCGACGCTCTGGATCTCGACCTTCAGCGCGCCGTTCTGGATCGAGGAGGTGTCGCCCGTCGTGCCGCCGCCTCCGCCTCCGCCGCCTTTGTTCTTGTTGCTGCTTCCGCAACCCACCGCCGCGACCATCGCCACCGCTGCGGCGAGGCTGCACGCCGCGCCTCGGATACGCCACGTCATCGCCCATCCTCCTTCGTGCACCGTGGGTCACGTGATGCGGAGAGAAGCACTGGAGTGCCGCATGCGCGACGTGCCCCGCGGGCGAAAGTTGCCCCGCGTTCACGCCACGGTGCACCCACTTCGGGAGAGAAGGCAGACCCCGCTGCGGGGCGAGACGCATGCGGAGCTATTCGCCGGGCCGCGCTTCGGGCGGGCGAACGGGGCGCGATGTCGCGCGCCAGGCACACGCCACGTGAATCTAGACGCAGAACGTGCGCGCGCAAGGCGGCTGGAGGCGCCTGTCCGGCCTGCGGCCCGGCGAGCGCCGCGCCCCCTAGCGCGTGCGCGATTGCGCTGGACGCGACGAACCGTGAATATCCGTTCCATGCCGACGACCCGATCCCCGCGCCGCGCCGCGGCGCGCCGCGCGCCGCGAGCGAGCGCGCGCACGCGCATCGAGAAGGACACCCTGGGCGAGGTGCCGGTGCCCGCCGACGCGCTCTACGGCGCGCAGACCGCGCGCGCCGTGCAGAACTTCCCCATCTCCGGGCTCCGGCCCCACCCCGCCTTCGTGGACGCGACGGTGCGCGTGAAGCTCGCCGCCGCGCGCGTGAACGCGAGGCTCGGCCTCCTCCCGCGCGCGAAGGCCCGCGCCATCGAGGCCGCCGCGCGCGAGGTGCTCGCGGGCCAGCACCGCGCCGAGTTCGTGGTGGACGTGTACCAGGCGGGCGCGGGCACCTCGCACCACATGAACGTGAACGAGGTGCTGGCGAACCGCGCCACCGAGCTCCTCGGCGGCCGCCGCGGCGCGCCGCTCGTCTCCCCCAACGACGACGTCAACATGGCGCAGTCGACGAACGACGTCGTGCCGACCGCGATCCGGCTCGCCGCGCTCGACCTCGCCCCGGCGGTGATCGAGGCGCTCGCCGGCCTGGCCGGCACCTTCGAGGCGAAGGCGCGCGCGTGGGACGGCGTCGTGAAGTCTGGCAGGACGCACCTCATGGACGCGACGCCCATCCGCCTGGGCCAGGAGGTCTCGGGCTGGGCGGCCGCGCTCCGCGCCGCCGCCGGACGGATCCGCGACGCGCTGCCGGAGCTGTCGGTCCTCGGCCTCGGCGGGACGGCCGTCGGCACGGGGGTCAACGCCCATCCGCGCTACGCGAGGCTCGTGGTCGCCGAGCTCGAGCGGCTGACCGGGATCCCGCTCACGCCCGCGCCGAACCTCTTCTACGCGATGCAGTCCCTCGCCCCGGCCGTGGCGCTGTCCGGCGCCCTCCGGGCCGCCGCGCTCGAGCTCCTCCGCATCGGCGGCGACGTCCGGCTCCTCGGCAGCGGCCCGAACACCGGGCTCGGTGAGCTCCGGCTCCCGCCGGTCCAGCCGGGGTCCTCGATCATGCCCGGCAAGGTGAACCCGTCGATGGCCGAGATGCTCGCGATGGTCTCGTACCAGGTCGTCGCGATGGACTCGGGGATCGCCTGGGCGGCGAGCGGCGGCCAGCTCGAGCTGAACGTCATGATGCCGCTCGTGGCCGCCGATCTCTGCCACGCGCTCCAGATCCTGGCGAACGCCGTGCGCGCGTTCGACGAGCGCTGCGCGCGGGGCCTCGAGGCGGACGAGGCCCGCTGCCGCCACTACGCCGAGCGGACGGTGAGCCTCGCGACGGCGCTCGCGCCGCGGATCGGCTACGCCGCCGCGGCCGAGATCGTGAAGGAGTCGGTGAGGACCGGCCGGTCGATCGTCGAGGTCGCAGTGGAGCGCGGCGGCCTCCCGGAGAGGCAGGTGCGGCGGATCCTCGACGCAGCCAGGCTCACGCGGCCGGGGAGGGCCTGACCCGATCCGGGGTATCATCGCGCCGTGCCAAGGCTCGGCGAGATCCTCGTGCAGGACGGTGCGTGCGATCCCGACGCGATCCGGGGCGCGCTCGAGAACCAGGTCATCTTCGGCGGCCGGCTCGGCACGAACCTCCTCGAGATGGGCGCGGTGACGGAGGAGGCGCTCGCGGCCGCCCTCGGCAGGCGCCACCGGCTGCCGGCGCTCTCGGGCGAGCTCCCGCTCGACCCGAAGGCGCTGGCGCTCCTGCGCCCCGAGGTCGCCGACCGGCACGACGTGGTGCCGTACCTCGTCGCCGATCGCCGGCTCGCGATCCTCGCCTGCGATCCCTCCGATCTCGCGATGCTCGACGAGGTCGCCTTCGCGACGGGCAAGCAGGTCCACCCCATCGTCGCGCCCGAGGCGCGGATCTGGACGCTCCTCAGGGAGGGCTACGGCATCGAGCGGCAGCTCCGCGGTATCGAGGTCGAGTTCGGATCGCTCCGGCGCCGCCTGACCGCCCCCGCGCCGCCTCCTCCCGCCGGGACGCCCGCCCCGGGGGCGCCCGAGGATCTCCTCGGAGAGGGCGAGTTCGACGCGCTCTACGCGAAGACCGGCGCGTTCGCGCTCGCGCCCCCCGGCCCCGCCGCCCCGGACGACGAGATCATCGAGCTCACGGACCTCATCCTGCCGGGCGACGAAGCGACGCCGCCGCTCGCCGCCGAGGTGCTCGCGTCGCTCGCGCGGGCGCCGGGCCATGCGCCGCCGGCCCGCTTCGTCGCGCCCGCGGCGCCGCGGGCGGAGCCCGAGCCCTCGCCGCTCGGCTTCGACGAGGCGCTCCGCGCCCTCGAGGGCGTCACGGAGCGCGGCGCGATCGCCCGGTCGGTGCTGCGCCACGCGCGCTCCCGCTTCCGGCGGGCCGTGCTCCTCACCGTGAACCGCGGGGAGGCGCGAGGCTGGGCCGGGCTGGGGGAGGGGGTCGACGCGGAGCAGGTCGGCCGCCTCCGCCTCGCGCTCGGCGCGCCCGGCGTCGTCGACACGGTGGTCCGCACCCAGGCGCACTTCCTCGGGCCGCTCCCGAAGACCGAGGCGAACATCCGGCTCCTCAAGCGGCTCGGCGGCGGCGTGCCCGGGAACGCGTTCCTCGTGCCGATCCTGGCCCTCGGCAGGGTGGTGAACGTCTTCTACGCGGACAACGGCCGCGGCGGGGTCGTGGACGCGGGCGGGGTAGGGGAGCTGCTCATCCTCGCCACGCGGATCGCGAAGAGCTACGAGACGCTCGTCGCCCGCGTGCGGTAGAACGGGCGTCCCGGCTCCTCGCCGGACCCGGACCCATGGCCGCGACCCTCCACTATTTCATGCTCCCCGACGACGAGCGGGCGCTCTTCCGCCACCTCGAGCGTCGCGAGATCACCGTCTACCCCGAGCTCGTGCCGCCCGGCTACACGGCGCCGCGCGTCGCGCCCGACCTCGTCGCGCAGCTCGACCAGTCCGCCTACTACCTCGCCCTGGAGCGGCTCGGGCCCGTGATCGTCCACCCGGTGAAGCGCGGGCGCGACAGGGGCATGCTCGAGATCGAGGAGATCCCCTCGCCCGTGATCCACTACGAGCGCTCGCTGCCCAACGCGGAGGGGGAGCTCGTCGCCGGCCGGCTGTGGGCGGAGCTCGACGTGACCGACGACGCGAACACCCGGCTCGGCAAGCCGCTCGCGCTGAAGTCGCTCTTCCAGGAGGTCCACGACCTGTTCCGCAAGAACTGGCGAAGGAGCGACCCGAAGGGCTTCTGGGTCGGTCCGCACGCCGGCGCGGCCTGGAAGCGGGGCGAGGTGAAGCTGCGCGAGGCCGGCCACAAGGGCAAGCTGGTGGGGGTCTGGCGGTGAGCGCGCGCCGACGGACGGGGCCGATCTCGGCGGTTGACGCGCGCGGCCCGGGCCGGTACACGTGCCGCTTGACTGTGCCCCTTCCGCCTCGCTATAAGGCCGCGCTCGCAGCGGTTCTGATCACGCTGCCGGGCGTCGCGCTCGCTGAGCGGGTCGCCGGAGCGGTCCTCCCCGACGAGGCGGTCAAGGTCGGCGAGAACCGGTACCGGGTCTCGAAGAGCTACGACGACACGCTGAAGTTCTTCCGGACGGTCTACTCGCCGGGGAAGTTCAGGAGAAGGCCGATCGCGGACCAGCCCACCGTGAAGGCCGTGCACATCGAGAACCCGGAGGCGGCGAAGCCGGGGCAGTGGGAAGGGCTGAACGTCTACGAGCTGAAGGGCGAGACCCGCGTCTTCGTGCTCGTGAAGAGAAAATAGGTTTCTGGGGGATCGTCTAACGGCAGGACGCCAGTCTCTGGATCTGGCTATCTAGGTTCGAATCCTAGTCCCCCAGCCAGTAACAAAAAGAAGCACGGCGAGCGTTGACTGCCGAACCGCTCGCGGATACATAAGCGCCCGCTGTTGGCCCGTTAGTCTAGCGGTTAGGACATCGGCCTCTCACGCCGAGAGCATGGGTTCAAGTCCCGTACGGGTCACCATTTGCCCCGCCTCCCTTGTCCAGGAGGCGGGGTTTTTCTTTTCAGCCGTCACGCCGGCGCGGTGTCTCGTGCCGCGCGCCTGAGCGGCTACCGAGGGCGCAAGAAGCAGAGCCCCGCCCCTCGGCGTCGAGGAGTCGGGGCTCGTTTTTTCAGCTCCCGATCTACAGCGGGTACGAGCGGCTCACGACGCCCACCTCGCCCGCGGACGGGGAGGTCCCGCCGACGCCTCCAGCGCCGAGCGTGAAGTCGACGGTCTGGCGCGTGCTCATGCTCGACGGGTCCTCGAAGATCCCGATCGACGGCCCGCCGCCGCCGCCGCCGCCCGGGCCGCCCGCTCCGCCGGTCCCGCCTGCGCCCCCGTTGCCCCCGGCGCCGGCCCCGGTCGTCCCCGCGGTTCCGCCGAGACCGCCCGCTCCGCCGGCGCCGCCCGCTCCACCCTGCGCCCCTGCGCCGCCGTTCCCGCCGTTGCCGGTGACGATCCGGACGTCCTCGAGCGCGATCCCCGTCGAGTTCACGAGGAAGACACCGAACGAGCCGCCACCGCCGTCGCCGCCGCCGCCACCGCCCCCGGCGCCGCCCCCGCCGCCGCCGCCCCCGCCGCCTGCGCCGGTGCTCTGCTCGACGAGGCCGTTCGTGGTGTCGAAGGTGGCGGTACCGCCTCCGCCGCCGCCGCCGCCGCCGCCCGCGCCGAACGTGCCCGCCTCGCCCACGAAGCCGGGGGCCGGCAGGTACCGGCCGTCCTTATCGGCGCCGAACGAGGCGCCGCCGCGGCCGGGGGCGCCCGACGTTCCTCTGCTCGCTCCCGCGAACCCGCTCTTGCCGGCGATGGTCGTCGAGGTGCCGTTCATGAGGCCACCTGCGCCGCCTGCGCCGGCGCCCAGCCCCACGCCCCGCTCGCCGGCGCTCCCGTTGTCGCCGAACCCGCCGGTTCCGCCGACGCCGCCAGGGGCCCCGCCGCCTGCCCCGGAGCCGCCCGCGCCAGTACACGCGGTGTCTTTCGTGCACGCCGGGGTTCCGGCAAGGCCCGGCTGGCCCGCCTGCCCGTCGGGACCCTTCCCGCCCGGGAGGCCGTCCGCGCCGTCGCCCGCCTCGATCACGACCGCGTGCATGCGGACGCCGGAGGAGTAGAGGAGCCGAACGCCGTACGAGCTCCTCCCGGGCACAGTCGCGTCCGCGCTGCGAATCGTGACCCCGTCGAGGAGGACGTTCCTCACCCCCGAGCCGAAGACTCCGTCGTTGCCGTCCAGGTCGTCCGTGCCGCCTTGCACGACCGTCACGTTCACGGACGGATTGCGGACCCAGGCGGCGTCGTACCCGCCGTACACGGCGACGTCGCTCGCGAGCTCCAGCGTGCCGGGGTAGGTGCCTGCGGCGACGTGCACGTCGCCTCCGCCCGCCGCGCTGGCCGCCGCGATGCCGCGCGCGGTCGTGGCGAACGGCGCTTGCCGGGTACCGGCCGCGCTGTCCGACCCGCCGGTCGCGACGAACCAGCCCTCCAGCGGTGGGGTGTTGGAGCCGGGCTCACCAGGATCGCTCGAGCCGGAGCCGCTGCAGCCGGCGCCGATCGTCAGGGCGAGGAGGGGAAAGAGAAGAAGCCGGACAGTTCTGATCATTGAACCCCCAACGAGTAACGGCGCTCGCCTGACCAAATGGCGTGCGACCGATTGACGCTGCACCCATCGTGTACCAGATGGCCGGGTCGGCTGGAAGCGGGGTCCCCCGCGGGCGGGACAGGGGCTCGAGAGGCCGGATGACCCCGGGCGAATTCTCGCGGGGAGTCGAACGCATCGTTAGTGAACGTTCTTTGACCCCCCTCGAGACAGTCGAGCTGGAGGCGAACGGGCTGCGGTTCTTCGCCCTCGCGGCGGGCCCCGCGGACGGCCTGCTCGTGCTCCTGCTGCACGGCTTCCCGGAGCTCTCGCGCTCCTGGCTGCACCAGCTCCCCGCGCTCGCGGCGGCTGGCTACCGCGCCGTCGCGCCGGACCTGCGCGGCTACGGCCGCACCGAGCGGCGGGGCCCCTACGATCTCCGGACGCTCGCCGGCGACGTCGCCTGGCTCGTGCGCGCGCTCGGGCGGGAGCGCGCCATCGTGTGCGGGCACGACTGGGGCGGAGCGATGGCGTGGGCAGCCGCGACGTACGCGCCGCGGGTGGTGGAACGGCTCGTGGTGCTCAACTGCCCGCACCCGGCCACGCTCGCCCGGGAGCTCCTCGTGAACCCCCGCCAGCTCCTGCGCTCGCGCTACATGCTCGCGTTCCAGCTCCCGTGGCTGCCGGAGCGGCTCCTCGCGCGCGACCACGCGGCGGCGATCGCGCGGGCGCTGCGCGGCGGCGCGTACCGGCGCGACGCCTTCCCGAGGGACGAGCTCGAGCCCTACCGCGAGGCGTTCGCGTCACCCGACGCCGCGGCGGCCGCGCTCGGCTACTACCGGGCCGCGTTTCGCGGAGGCGGATCCTTCGGGCGCGACGCGCGCACGCGGCCGGTCGCCGCGCCGACGCTCGTCGTGTGGGGTGTCCGGGACCGCTTCCTCGGGCTCGAGACGATCGCGCCGGAGAAGATGGCGCCCTGGTTCGCGCCGGGGAACGCGCCCGCCGTGGTGCTCGTCCCGGAGGCGGGGCACTTCGTGCAGAACGAGGCGCCCGACGAGGTGAACCGGGCGATCCTCACCTGGCTCGCCGAAACCGCGCGGCGGTAGCGCTCGGGCGGGAGGACGACGCGGCGCCGTCCTCCCGCCGCGAACCCCTACGCCTCGACGCGCGAGCCCAGGACCATCAGGAACTGCCGCATCCACTCGGGGTGCGCGGGCCAGGCCGGCGCGGTGACGAGCTTCCCGTCGGTGAGCGCGTTCGACGCCGTCGCGTTCACCTCGCCGAAGCGCGCGCCCGCGGCGGTGCACTCCGGGCCGACGGCAGGGTAGGCGAGGCAGGCCTTCCCTTTCAGGACCCCCGCCGCCGCCAGGATCTGCGGCCCGTGGCAGATCGCGGCGATGGGCTTCTCGTCGCGCGCGAAGGTCTGGACGAGCTCGATGACGCGCGGGTTGAGCCGCAGGTACTCGGGCGCGCGCCCCCCGGGGATGACGAGCGCGTCGTAGTCGCCGGGCCGGACCTCCTCGAAGGCGGCGGTGATCGCGAAGCGGTGCCCGGGCAGCTCGACGTAGGTCTGATCGCCGACGAAGTCGTGCACCGCCGTCTTCACCGTGTCTCCGGGCTTCTTGCCCGGACAGACGGTGTGGACCGTGTGACCGACCATCGTGAGGATCTGGTACGGCACCATCGCCTCGTAGTCCTCGACGAAGTCGCCGACGAGCATGAGGATCTTCTTCGCGGCCATGCGCTTCCTCCTCCCGGAGCGGGATGGGGCGAGGATGGTCTGGGGACCTCGGGCCGGCCCGTGCCTTGTGGGGCCGACGAGGGCCGGCCGCGCCCCCGCCGCGCCTCAGCCCTCGCGAGCGTCCCCGAGGAGCCGCTCCACGAGGAGCACGTCGCGCCAGGCGCCGTCGAGCCGCGCGTGGTGGCGGTGGACACCGACCTCGCGGAACCCGAGGGAGCGGACGAGCGACGCGCTCGCGTGGTTCTCGAGGAAGAGCTTGCCGACGATCTTCCACGCGCCCGCGGCCTCGGCGGCCTGGAGCAGGGCCTCGCCGAGGGCGCGGCCGACGCCCCGCCCGCGCCCGTCGCGGGCGACGTACACCGCGAGCTCGAGGACGCCGGCGTAGCAGGGGCGGGCGCTCGTGGGGAACAGGGCGCCGTAGCCGAGGATGGCGCCCGCGTCCTCCGCGACGACGACCGGGTTCGCGAGCCACTCCGCCACCTCGGCGCCGCTGCGCGGCCGGGTCTCGAACGTGGCGGAGCGGTCCTCGATGCCCTGGTTGTAGATGCGGGCGATCGCGTCCGCGTCCTCGGGGCGGGCGGGCCGGCACGCGACGGGGACGGGATCGACGCGGGCTCCCACGGCGCGCCCCGGCTACGCGAGCTTCTCCTCGAGCACCTTGCGCACGAGCGCCGCGTCGGCGGCGCCGCCGGTCTCGCGCATGGCGGCGCCGACGAGCACGCCGAAGAGCTTCTTCTCGCCGGCGCGGTAGCGGTCCGCCTCGGCCCGGCGCGCCTCGAGTGCGCGCGCGACGGCGGCCTCGACGGCGGCGCGGTCGTCCACCTTCTCGAGGCCGAGGGCCTTCATGCGCGCCTCGGGATCGCCGCCCTTCTCGACGAGCTCGGCGAGGAGCGCCTTGCCCGCCGCGGGCGTGAGGCGACCCGCGTCGACGAGCGCGACGAGCCGGCCGAACGCGTCCGGCGCGAGCGGCAGCGACGCGAGGGCGCGTTCGCGCGCGAGGCCGGCGAGGTCGTTCAGGAGCCAGCGCGCCACGGAGCGCGCGTTCGGGTGGACGGCGACGGCGGCGTCGAACCAGGTCGCGACGGCGGCGTCGCCGGAGAGGAGGTCGGCCTCCTCCTCCGAGAGCCCGAGCCCGACGTAGCGGGCGTGGCGCGCCGCGAGCTCCGGGTCCGCGGCGCGCGCCTCGGCGCGCAGCTCCGCGCGGCCCTTCCGAGCGGCCGCCGCTCCCTGGCCGTCCACCGGCGCGGGCTCGCGCTTCGCGCGGCGCGCCTCGGGCTTCGCCGCGGTGCGCGCGGCCCAGGTGTCCTTGAGCGTGATCGTCCGGTTGAACGCCGGCGCCCCCGGCCGCGAGTCGACCGGGTCCACGAAGAAGTAGCCCTGGCGGAGGAACTGCCAGCGGGTGCCCGGCGCCGCATCGGCGAGCGCCGCCTCCACGCGCGCGCCCTTCGCGAGGACGAGCGAGTCGGGGTTCAGCACCTGGAGGAAGTCGGGCTCGGCGTCGGGCTGCTCGACCGCGAAGAGCCGATCGTAGAGCCGGACCTCGGCGGGCACGGAGCGCGTCGCGTGGACCCAGTGGATCGTGCCCGAGACCTTGCGCCGCTCGCCCTCGCCGCGGGAGGCCGGGTCGTGCGTCGCGCGCACCGCGGTGACCGCGCCGGACGCGTCGCGCACCACCCCCTCGCAGCGCACCACGTAGCCGCCGGCGAGCCGCACCTCGCGCCCGGGGGCGAGCCGCTTCCAGTCCTTGGGCGGCTCCTCGGAGAAGTCGTCCCGCTCGATGAGGAGCTCCCGGCCGAACGGCACCTTGCGGCTGCCGCCGCGGGCGGGCTCGCCGGGCCACCACGGGACGTCCAGCTCCTCCGTCCGGTCCGCGGGCCAGCTCTCGACGACGAGCCGCAGCGGGTTCAGCACCGCGAGCGCGCGAGGGGTGCGCCCCTCGAGGTCTCCGCGGATGGCGAACTCGAGCTTGCCGATGTCGACGACGCTGTTGTTCTTCGCGACGCCGATGAGGTCGGCGAAGTCGCGGAGCGCCTCGGGGGTCACGCCGCGCCGGCGCATGCCGGCGATGGTGGGCATGCGCGGGTCGTCCCAGCCGGAGACGCGCCGCTCGTTCACGAGCTGCAGGAGCTTGCGCTTCGACAGCACCGTGTAGCCGAGCGAGAGCCGCGCGAACTCGTACTGCCGCGGGCGCGGATCCCACGGCCCGAGGCTGTCGAGCACCCAGTCGTACAGCTCGCGGTTCGACTCGAACTCGAGCGTGCAGATGGAGTGCGTCACGCCCTCGAACGCGTCCTCGAGCGGATGGGCGAAGTCGTACATCGGGTAGATGCACCACCGGTCGCCGGTCCGGTGGTGGCTCGCGTGCCGGATCCGGTAGAGCAGCGGATCGCGCATGAGCACGTTCGGGTGCGCCATGTCGATCCGGCCGCGCAGCACGGCCGCGCCGTCCGGCAGCTCGCCGGCGCGCATCCGGCGGAGGAGGTCCAGGCTCTCCGCCGGCGGGCGATCTCGGAACGGGCTGTTCACTCCCGGTCGCTCGAAGCTGCCGCGCTGCTCGCGGATCTGGTCCTGCGTCTGGCTGTCGACGTACGCCTTGCCGTCCCGGACGAGCCGCTCGGCGCACGCGTACATCCGCTCGAAGAAGTCCGACGCGTAGTAGAGGTGCTCGCCCCACTCGCAGCCGAGCCAGCGCACGTCCGCCTGGATGGCCTCGACGTACTCGGTCTCCTCGGTGACCGGGTTCGTGTCGTCGAACCGCAGGTGGGTGCGGCCGCCGTACGCCCGGGCGAGCCCGAAGTTGAGGAGGATCGACTTCGCGTGGCCGATGTGCAGGAAGCCGTTCGGCTCGGGCGGGAAGCGCGTGACCACCCGGCCGCCGTTCCGGCCGGCGCGGAGGTCCGCCTCGACGATGTCGGCGAGGAAGTTCGAGGGGCGCGGGGCGTCGCTCATGGTGGCCGATGGTGGTATCGCAGCGCGCCACGCCTCGCAACCCTGCGGCGGCCCCCGCGGGCCTCTCGAATGCGCCGCCTCGCGCGCTCCCGCGGGGGTCAGCCGACGAGCCGGATGGCGTCGTCGAGCCGCCGGAGCGTCTCTTCCTTCCCGAGGATCTGGACGACGTCGTACATGCCGGGCGAGGCCGTGCCGCCGGTGAGCGCGACGCGCACCGGCTGGGCGATCTTGCCGAGCCCGAGCCCGCGCTGCTCCGCCTCGGAGTGGAAGAGCTTCTCGATCGCCTCGGTCTCGAGCGTCTCGAGCGCGGCGAGGCCGGCGCGGACGGCCTCGAGGATGGGCTTCGTGTCGGCCGTCAGGAACTTGGCCTTCGCCTTCGGGTCGAGCTGGATCGGCGCGTAGAAGTAGCGGAACTGCTGCACGTACTCGCCGAAGGTCCGCGCGCGCTCGCGCGCCACCGCGCAGACGTGGCGGAGCTTCGCGTCGTCGGCGGCGGGGAGCCCGGCGGCGAGGAAGTAGGGCAGGGCCCTCCGGGCGAGCTCCTCGTCGGAGAGCTTCTTCAGCCACTCGTGGTTCACCCAGGCCATCTTCTCCGGGTTGAACACGCCCGCGGTGGCGCCGACGTCCTTGAAGTCGAAGTACCGGACGAGCTCCTCGCGCGTGAAGAGCTCCTGGTCGCCGTGGGACCAGCCGAGGCGCACGAGGTAGTTCACCACCGCCTCGGGCAGGAAGCCCATGTCGCGGTAGGCGGTGACGCTCGTCGCGCCGTGGCGCTTCGAGAGGCGCGCCTTGTCCGCGCCGAGGATCATCGGCAGGTGCGCGAACTTCGGGACCGGGTACCCGAGCGCCTCGTACATGAGGATCTGCCGGGCGGTGTTGTTCACGTGATCGTCGCCGCGCGCGACGAGGTTGATCCGCATCGTCACGTCGTCGACGACCGCGCCGAAGTTGTAGAGCGGCACGCCGTCGCCGCGCAGGATCACCTCGTCCTGGAGCACCTCGTGCGGCGTCTCGATCGGCCCCTTCACCAGGTCGACGAACGTCGTCGAGCCGGTCTCCGGCACGCGGAACCGGATGACGTGCGGCCGCGACGGGTCGTACGGGAGGTTGCGGCACGTGCCGGGGTAGCGGAACTGGCGCTTCTCGGCCTCGGCCTGCTTGCGCTGCGCGTCCAGCGTCTCCCGCGTGCAGTAGCAGGCGTACGCCTTGCCCTCGCGGATGAGCTTCTCCGCTTGCTCCGCGTAGATCCCGAGGCGCTCGGTCTGGAAGTAGGGCCCGTGCGGGCCGCCGACCTCCGGTCCCTCGTCCCAGTCGAGGCCGAGCCAGCGCATGCCGTCGAAGATCGCGTCCACCGCCGCCTGCGTCGAGCGCTCCCGGTCCGTGTCCTCGATCCGCAGCACGAAGGTGCCGCCGTTGCGGCGCGCCCACAGCCAGTTGAAGAGCGCTGTGCGCGCACCCCCGATGTGCAGGTATCCGGTGGGAGAAGGGGCGAAGCGAACGCGGGGTGTGTCCATGGCGGGCGGAACCTAGCATGGGTAGAATCGTGCGCTGATGAAACCAACGGCCGCGCTCCTCCTCGCTTCCCTGCTCGCGGGCGCGCCCTCTGCGGCGCGCGCCGCGACCTTCCTCGAGACGAGCGTCGAGGAGACCGCGCGCACCTCCGAGACGGTGGTGCGCGGCGTCGTCGAGCGCGTCGGCTCGCGCTGGGCTGGCTCCCGCATCCTCACCGAGGTCGTCGTGCGCGTGACGAGCGCGTGGAAGGGCCGGCCGGGCGAGCGGCTCACGCTGCTCGTGCCCGGCGGCACGGTGGGCGACCTCGCGCAGGAGGTGGACGCCGCGCCGACGTTCGAGGAGGGCGAGGAGGTCGTCGTCTTCGCGGGCCGGCGAGGGCACACCTATCGCGTGAACGGCCTCGCGCTCGGGAAGTACCGGATCGAGGACGGGATGGCGACGCCGGGCACCGCGGGCGCGCGCTTCGCGCCGCGCGGGCTCGCTGCCGGAGAGCGCGCGGTCGGACGGATGTCCGTCGTCGAGCTCGAGCAGCGCGTCCGGAGCGCCCGGTGAGCCCGCGCACGGTCCGGCTCGCCGCCGCCCTCGCGGCGCTGCTCCTCGCGCCCGCCGCCCGCGCCTACGTGCGCAGCACGAGCCGCGAAGGCGCCCCGTTCTACTGGCAGGAGCGGAAGGTCGGCTACCAGATCAACCCGCGCCGCGGGCCATCCGCTCCGTCCTGCTCGGACGCCTCCCAGTACGCGGACACCGCCGCGATCGAGGCGGTGCGCGCCGCGTTCCGCACCTGGACCGGCGCCGTGCAGGACTGCACCGATCTCGAGCTCCTGGACCAGGGCTTCACGGACGTCGCGACCGTCGGGTTCGACCCGCGGGCCGCCCGGAACGAGAACCTGGTGATCTTCCGCGAGGGCTGGTGCTCCGAGGTCGCGCTGCCCGCCGACGCGTGCTGGGACTCGGGCACCTGCGCGAACACCTACGACTGCTTCGAGGACGCGCTGCCGGCGGACCGGGCGACCATCGCGATCACCACCGTCACGCACGACGCCCACTCCGGGCGGATCTACGACGCCGACATCGAGCTCGCGGACTGGAGGGGCCAGCTCCCGGCCGGCAGCTCGCTCAGTCCCGGCGGGGTATCGACGCAGCCGCCGGACGGCTGGTACTTCACCTGCACGCCCGCCGCCCAGCCGCCCTGCTCCGCCTACGGCCAGAGCGGCTGCACCTACGTGGACCTGCAGTCGAACGCGACCCACGAGATCGGCCACTTCATCGGCCTCGCCCATCCGTGCACGCTCGGCAACAGCGACTGCAATCCCAAGACCAGCGTCTACAGGCCCCTCGTCATGTTCCCGGCCGCGACCCTGGGCGACGTCTCGAAGCGCACCCTCACCGACGACGACCGGGCCGGGCTCTGCGCCATCTATCCGTTCGGCGGCGCGACCTGGACGTCGCCCGTGAAGGCGAGCGGCGGCGGCGGCTGCGCGTCTGGGGGCGGGGCGGGCGGGCTCGCCTCGGCGCTCCTCGCGCTCGTCGCGCTCGCGCGGCGCGGCCGCCGGCGCTGACGCGGCCGCGCCGTTCAGGCCACCGCGATCCCCGCGTAGCCGACGACCTGGTCGTCGTCTCCGGTCACCTCGCCGGAGTGGCCGTAGCGGACGAGCTCCGCGCGCGTCGCGCCCATGAGCCGCGCAGCGACGAGCATCACCGTGGCCGGGACGATGCCGCACATCGAGATGTCCTCGGCGTGGACCACCTCGTAGAGCCCCTCCGGATCGAGCGCGAGGATCCGCTCGATGGCGCGGTGATCCTTGCGGCGCGCCACCGCCGCGGGGAGGTAGTGGCTCATGTCGCTCGAGGCGACGACGAGCGCGCCGGCGGCGGAGGCGGCCTCCGCGACGGTCCCGCCGATCTCCACGCAGTCCTCGAAGGCGAGGTGCGCGAGGCAGAGCGCGGCAATCGTGACGCCGGGCCGCGCGCGCTGGAGGAACGGGACCTGCACCTCGAGCGCGTGCTCGAGCCGGTGCGCGCGCGTGTCGGGCGTGACGAGCGGCGAGGCGGCGAGCGCGGCGGTGAGGTCCGCGTCGACCGGCACGTCGCCGAGCGGCGTGCGCCACGCGCCCTGCGCCGGCCAGAGCGCGGCGGCCGCGCCGAGCCCGCTGTGGTTCGGGCCGAGCACGACGACGCGCCGGGGGACCTCCACGCGCGCGTAGATCGCGCCCGCGATCGCGCCGGAGTAGACGTAGCCCGCGTGCGGAGCGACGAGGCCGCGCGCGCGGAGCTTCTCGCCCGCGGACGAGAGGAACCCGTCGACCTGCGAGGCGAGGGCGGCCGGCTCGGCGGTGTAGAACCGGCCGGCCACGGCGGGGGCGCGATCCATGCGGCGAGTATAGAGGCGCGGCCGCGGACGATCGCCGCCCGCGGCGGGCCGGACGGCGATGGGCCGACCCCGACGAGGCAGCGGCGCGGGCGCTCCCTCGTACCGCCGCGGCGCACGCGCGCGCACACGCAGCCGGGTTGACGCTCCGCGCGACCCGTGCGATCCCCGCCCGGTGCAGAGGACGTCCGCCGACACGCGCGCCGCGACCCCGCTCGAGAGGAGGACGCCCGCGCCCGAGCCGCCGCGCGTGCTCATGCGCACCTGGCTCCTCGCCATCGGGGGGCTCGCGCTCGCGAAGCTCGTCTCGTACGTCGAGCCGACCGGCCTCCTCGCCGGGAACCTCGCCGGAATCGCCGCCTTCCTGTTCATCGCGCTCCCCGACGGCCGCCTGCGGGCGAGGCACGAGCCGTGGACCGCGTACGGCGTACCGCGCCTCGCGCCGCGGGACGCGGACACGCGGCGCGCGCTCGGCCGTGGCGCGCTGCAGGGGCTCCTCGTCTGCGCGGTGGTGTTCCCGGTCTTCGGCGCGCTGTTCTGGCTCTACGCGGAGGCGCTCCCGCACGTCCCGGGGGCGATCGCACGCATCGTCGCGCCGTACGGCATCGCCCCGCGGCTCTCGCCGCGGCTCCCGGATCGCGTGCTCCTCCTCGTGGTGGTGCAGTTCCTCGTCGTCGCGGCGCCCGAGGAGCTCTTCTACCGGGGCTGGATGCAGACGAGCTGGGCCCGCTCCGCCCCGGAGCGCGGCGTCACGGTGCTCGGCGCGCGCCTCGGCGCGGGGTTCCTGTGGACGCAGGTGCTCTTCGCGCTCGGCCACCTCGTCGTGCTCGAGCCGTGGCGGCTCGCGACCTTCCTGCCCGGGATCCTGTTCGGGTGGGTCCGCGAGCGAACCGGCGGCCTCGTCGCCCCCGTAGTGGTGCACGCGCTCTCGAACGTCTTCCTCGCGACGCTCGAGGCGAGCTTCTACGGGTGACAGGCCGGGAGCCGGGCGCTAGAAACCCGCGCATGCCCGGGACCATCCGCGAGATGCTCGAGGAGCTCGAGGAACGGACGTTGCACCCGCGGGCCACGCGGGCGTCGCAGTCCCGCGGCCGCGAGCGCCCGGAGCCGGAGGACGACGAGCGCCCCTCGTTCCAGCGCGACCGGGACCGGCTCGTCCACTCGAAGGCGTTCCGCCGCCTCGCCGGCAAGACGCAGGTCTTCCTCGCGCCGCGCGGCGACCACTACCGCACACGCCTCACCCACACGCTCGAGGTCGCGCAGGTCGCGCGCTCCATCGCCCGCGCGCTCCGGCTGAACGAGATGCTGGTCGAGGCGATGGTGATGGGCCACGACCTCGGCCACACGCCGTTCGGGCACGCCGGCGAGCGCATCCTGAACGACGTCGTGCCGGGCGGCTTCCACCACGTCATCCAGTCGGTGCGCGTCGTCGACGTGCTCGAGAACGACGGGCAGGGGCTGAACCTCACCGCCGAGGTGCGCGACGGGATCCTGCGCCACTCGAAGGGGAAGGGGAACGTGCTCCTCAAGGGGAGCGGCGCGAAGGCGCTCACGCTCGAGGCGGAGATCGTCCGGCTCGCGGACATCATCGCGTACGTGAACCACGATCTCGACGACGCCGTGCGCGCGGGGCTCTTCGAGGAGGCGGACGTCCCGGCGGCGATCCGCGGCGTGCTCGGCGGCGGCGCCACCTCGCGGTACCGCACCCTCATCCGCGACGTCATCCGCCGCTCGGACGTGGACGGGGGCGGCCACATCGAGATGTCGCCGGACGTGCACGAGGCGCTGCTCGCGCTGCGCGACTTCCTGTACGCGCGCGTCTACGAGAACCCGGTGGTCCACGACGAGTTCGTGAAGGCGCAGCGGATCCTGCGCGATCTCCACGGCTGGTGCCTCGAGGATCTCGCGCGGCTGCGCGAGCGGCACGGCGTGGTCGCGCGCGAGGGCGATCCGCCGGAGCGGGCGGTGATCGACTGGCTCTCGGGGATGACCGATCGCTTCGCGATCGGGGTGTGGGAGGCGATCTTCGTCCCGCGTCCGTGGAGCGTGGTCTGACGGCCGCCGCTCAGGGACCGTTGAGGCTCGACACCGACACCTGCAGGGAGCGGCTCACCGCGACGACGCTCCCCTCCGGCACCTCGATGAAGCCGTTCGGCGCGAGGAGCCGCGTCGCGAACGCGACCGCCTTCACGCGGCGGTGCGGCCGCACCCGCGGGTCGCTCTCCGGCGTGTCGAGGCCGATCTGGTCGAGGGCGCACGGGACGATGCCCTCGTAGAGCGCGTAGAACAGCGGGCCGGCGCGGCGCGTCGCGACCATGATCCGCCCGTTCGTCGCGACGAACACGAGCGGGCTCGCCTTCTGCTCGCCCGCCTCGCGCGCCCACGCCTCGAGCTGCCGCACCGTCCTCGCGAGCGCGCGTCCGGCGGTGGCCGCGTCGAGGTCGAGGTCGTCGAGGCGGCCGTCGTCCTTGAGGTGCTTCGCGAACAGCATGAACGCATGCTCGGAGGGGCTCTCGCCGGCGATCTGCCTGCGGAGGTGGTCCGGGACCGCCGAGAGGAGCTTGGGGCGGATGCCCTCCCACCCGGCGATGGTCCCCGCGTGCGCGAAGAGCCAGCGGCGGTAGCGGAACGGCTGGGTGTTCTCGTCCTTGAGCGCGAGGCCGGACGAGAGGCGCGCGTGGATGAGCAGCGCCTCCGAGTCGACCTTCCCGACGAGCTCGGGGAGCGCGAGCGGCGCGGTCGCGCCGGAGGGGCGCTTCCCGAGCAGCACGTTCCCCGCGGCGTAGTAACCGAAGCCGTAGGCCAGCGGGAGGGTGTCCCCCTCGCCTTGCAGCGACACGTGCGACCTGAGCCGCTCCAGCTGGCACCGGAGCAGGCTGTCATCGGTCTGGAGGACCGCGACGAGGGCGCCCATCTATCCGTTCTCCTCGGGTCGAAGACCCTGCGGCGAGAGATCACCGCGCCGCTCGAAACAGTAATAACCGCGCGCGCGCCCCGGGGCCGGGTACCGGTCGGCGAGCGCCCACACGAGGGAGAGGTCGCTCGTTTGACAGCCCTGCGAGCCCGCCGCTAGGATGCGCTAACCCGGCGAAACCGCTGGACAACATCCATGAGCGACGACATCGCGGTCGGAATCGATCTCGGAACCAGCTACAGCGCCGTCGCCGCCGTCACCGAGGCGGGCGCGTCCCCGCAGGTACTCCCGAACGAGTGGGGGGACCGCACGCACGCGTCGGTCGTGTCCTTCCTCGAGGACGGCTCGGTCCTCGTCGGGAACGACGCGAAGAAGAACATCATCACGAACGCCGAGAGCACGGTGTACTCGGCGAAGCGGCTCATCGGGCGGTTCTTCTTCTCCGACGAGGTGAAGAAGGCGCAGGCGGTGATGCCGTACCGGATCGTGGAGGGGCCGAACAACGCGGTCCGTCTCCAGGTTCGCGAGCGCGATCTCGCCGTGCCGGAGATCTCGGGGCTCGTCCTGAAGGAGATGAAGGCCATCGCCGAGACCGCCCTCGGGCGCGAGGTGAAGAAGGCGGTCATCACCTGCCCGGCGTACTTCAACGACAACCAGCGCCAGGCGACGAAGGACGCGGGCCGCATCGCCGGCCTCGAGGTGCTCCGCATCATCAACGAGCCGACCGCGGCCGCGCTCGCGTACGGCTTCGGCCGGGACATCTCGCAGAAGATCTGCGTCTACGACCTCGGCGGCGGCACGTTCGACGTGTCGATCCTGGAGATCGGCAAGGACGTCTTCGAGGTGCTCTCGACCGCCGGCGACACGTACCTCGGCGGCGACGACTTCGACGACCGGATCATGACCTGGCTGGCGGACGACTTCCTCACGCGTCACGGCCTCGACCTCCGGCAGAACAGGTTCTGCCTGCAGATGCTCAAGGAGGCGGGCGAGCGCGCGAAGATCGAGGTCGGCCGCGACGGCGTGGCGAGCATCCACGTCCCCGGGATCTGCCAGTCGCCGGAAGGCGAGGTGCTCGACCTCCGGGGCAAGCTCACCACCGACCAGTTCAACCGGATGGTGATGGACCTCGTCCAGCGCACGTTCAAGGTCTGCGACGAGGCGCTGCAGTCGGCGCGGCTCACCGCGGGCGACGTCGACGCGGTGATCCTGGTCGGCGGCCCGACGCGGCTGCCCATCGTCCGCAACAGCGTCCGGCACTACTTCCAGAAGGAGCCGATGTCCGGGGTGGATCCCGACGAGGCGGTCGCCGTCGGGGCCGCGCTCCAGGCGCACGCGCTCCTGAACCGGAACGCCGCCGAGTACGGCCAGGCGAGCTACCTGCTCGACGTGACCCCGCTCTCGCTCCGGGTGGGCACCGTCGGCGGCTTCACCGAGAAGATCATCGAGAAGAACACCCCCATCCCCATCGAGAAGTCGAAGACCTTCACGACGAGCCGCGACGGCCAGGACCGCGTGAAGATCCGCGTCTACCAGGGCGAGTCGAACCGCGCCGAGGGCTGCGAGCTCCTCGGCGAGTTCGAGTTCAAGGGCTTCCGCGTGGCGCAGCGCGGCGCGGTGCAGATCCAGGTGACGTTCGAGATCGACTCGAACGGCATCGTGAACGTCTCCGCCGCGGACCTCGAGACGGGCCAGCGAACCTCCACGACGATCAGCCTCTCGTCGGGGCTCTCCGAGAAGGACCTCCGCGCGGCGATCGACCACAACGCCGAGCTCGAGCTCGCCCGCGGCCCGCGGGCGTAGGCAGGAGTCACGACGATGGACGCCCAGTTCCTCATCGAGGTGGAGACGCTGGCGGGCTCGCTCGACCAGCTCGACTACTTCGCCATCCTGAAGCTCCCGCAGGGCGCCACGCCCGCGGAGTTGAAGGCCGCCTACTACCGCGAGTCGCGGGCGTACCACCCGGACCGCTTCGCCGCGTTCCCGAACGCCGCGCTGCGCGACCTCGTCGGCCGGATCTACCGGCGCATCAACGAGGCGTACACGGTGCTGCGCGACGATCGGAAGCGCGCGCGCTACCAGGCCGACGTCTCGGGGCCCGACCGCGCCGCGAAGCTGCGCTTCACCGAGGTCGAGGAGGCCGCGGTGAAGGACGAGCAGAAGCGCAAGCTCGAGGAGCAGCTCGGGCAGACCCCGAACGGCCGGAAGTTCTACGCCGCGGCGCTCGTCGAGCTCGAGGCCGCGCGCCTCGAGGGCGCCGAGCGTGCGCTGAAGAGCGCGCTCATGTACGAGCCCGAGAACGCCCGCTTCAAGGAGCAGCTCGCGACGGTGCAGCGCGAGCTCGACAAGGGGCGCGCGAAGGGCGACGTCTTCAAGATCAAGTGACGGGCTCGACCATCGACCTCGCGGTGATCGCGGCGGTGGCGCTCGCCGCCACCCTGGGCGCGTCCTCGGGGGCCCTCCGGCAGCTCGTCCAGCTCGCCGCCGTGGTCGCGGGGGGACTCGCCGCGCACCACCTCGCCGCCCCCATCGCGGCCGGGCTCGGCCGGCTCGCCTCCGCGCCGGTCGCGCGCGTCGTCGCGCCCACGTTCCTGTTCCTCGGCGTCTCCGCGCTGGTCTCGCTCGTGGGCGGCGCGCTCCTGAGCGGCACCGCCGCGGCGCGCGCGGTGCGCGGTCCCGCCGACCGCGGGCTGGGCGCGCTCCTCGGCGGCCTGAAGGGCGCGCTCGGCGCCTGGGTGCTGCTCTCCATCCTCGCCCTCGCGGGCCGCCTCGCGCCCGAGGGGCTCTCGCGTGCGCTGCGCTCGAGCCAGCTCGTGGATCTCGCCGGGCGATACGACCTCGTCGAGCGCGTCGCGCCGGACGGGGCGCGGACGCTCGAGCGGTTCCGGACGCGCGGGGAGGGCGAGCCGGAGAGGCGGTGAGGTCCCCAGGCCGCGCTCAGGCCAGGCGGCGCGCAACCCCGAGCGGCGCCGCGGCGCGAGGGCGACCCGTCACGGGCGCGTTCGGCCGCGGATCAGGCCGCCCGCGAGCGGAGCATCCAGCCGATGAGCTTGTAGAGCAGGCGCGCGCCGACGTTGCCGTCCCACTCGCCGCCTTCCGGATCGGGCGCGACCTCGACGAGGTCGAAGCCGACGATGCGGCGGCCGCTCCGGACGATCCCGCCGATGAGCGCCGTCGCCTCCTGGAACGAGAGGCCGCCCGGCACGGGCGTGCCCGTGTGCGGGCAGAGCGTCGGGTCGAGGCCGTCCACGTCGAACGACACGTAGACGTCGCGCGGGAGCGGCTCCACGATGCGCCGGACGGTGGCCGCCCAGGGCTCGCCGTCGAAGCGGGCCTGCGCGAGCCGCGCGTCGTGGTGCTGCACGATGCGCCCACTCGACCGGCCGGCGTAGGCGTGCTCCTCCTCCGACAGATCGCGCAGCCCCACCTGCACGATGCGCCCGATGCCGGGGCAGCGCTCGGCGGCGTTGTAGATCACGGAGGCGTGGCTGTAAGTGAACCCCTCGAAAGCGACGCGCAGGTCGGCGTGGGCGTCGACGTGCAGGACGCCGAGCCCGGGGTGGCGGCGCGCGTGGGCGGCGATGCAGCCGAGCGCCGTGGAGTGGTCGCCGCCGACGAGGCCGACGCGCTTGCCCCGCGCGAGCAGCCCCTCGACGCGCTCCTCCACCCACCGGTTCACCTGCTCGCACGCCCGGTCCACCGCCTGGGCGGCGCGGGCGAGGTCCTCCCGGCCCACCACCACTCCCCCGGCCGCGATGACCGGCGCCGCCGCCGCGCGCGCCTCCTCGTCGAGCCGCGCGATGGCCTCGGGCACCTCGAGCATGTGGATGCCGGCCTCGTAGGGCCGGCCGGTCTCCACGTCGAAGAGGTCGACCTGGCGGCTCGCCGACAGGATCGCCTCGGGCCCGCGGTTCGTACCGCCGCCGTAGGAGGTCGTCGCCTCGAACGGCACGGGCACGAGGACGACGCCGGCGTCCTCCTCCGAGTGCGGGAGGCCGAAGACGCCGGAGCCCGGCTGGGCCGCGGCGGAGGGATCGAAGGACATGGTGGACGTCTAACGGCGCGGCAGCGCGCGGCCAGGGCCGACGGTCTTCGCCTTGCCCGAGTCGCGCATCTCCGGCAGCGCGCCCGACCCCGGGTGCTTCTTCTCGTGGGCCTTGCGGAGCGTCTCGTACATGTCCGGGAGGCGCTTGAAGAGCCGCTTGGGCTTGCGCTTCTTGCGCGTCGCGAGCGCGTACGCGAACACGAGCGGCGCGGCGATCGTCGTGTCGGAGTAGACCACGACGTGGTTCTTCATCATGTTCGCCTGCACCTTGCCCCAGCTGATGGCCTCGGAGGGCGTCGCGCCCGAGAGGCCGCCCCACTGCGGCGAGTCCGTCGAGATCTGCAGGACGAACTCGTGGCCGCCGCGGTTGAGGTCGAGGATCTGCCAGAGGGTCGGCTGGGTCTGCAGGTAGAAGTTCTTGGGCGAGCCGCCGCCGAGGATGACGACGCCGTTCACCTTGGCGTCGTAGACGATCGCCGTCGACTGGAGGACGTCGAGGTCGGGGTCGATCGTCGTCTCGCCGCCGCGGAGCTTCATGGCGGCGACGTTCATGCCGATCGAGGAGTCGCCCGGCGAGGACGTGAACACCGGGACGTCGTACCGGGCGGCGGTCGCGACCCAGCTCTTCTCCGGCAGCGGCGCCTGCTGGTTCACGAGCTGGCCGAGGTAGTGGTGGAGCTGCGGCGTGGAGATGCGGGCGCGCAGCGCCTTGGGCGCCTTCTCGAGCGCCTCGCGCACGAACGCGTCCGTGTCGAGGAGCGAGTCCTCGGTGATGAACACGTCGTAGATGCGCTCGATGCCAGCCTGGTACAGCTCCTTGTCGTCCACGTGGAAGTGGCCCTGGACGACCGGCAGCTTCAACGCGAAGTGGAGGTCGTGGTACAGGTTCGCGCCCGTCGAGATGACGAGGTCGACGAAGCCCGCCTCGATCATCGCCTGGATCGCGCCACCCAGCCCCGCGGGCGCCATGGCGCCCGTGACGGTGAGCGCGATCGTCGCGCCCGAGTCGATCATCCGGCCGAACAGGTCGCAGCCCTCCGCGAGCCGGCCTCCGTTGAAGGCGCCGGCGCGGCGGTAGACGTCGACGAGATCCTCGACCGACATCCCCGGCCGGAGCCGCATCGGCTCGACGGGGGGGCGGGAGAGGTACTTCTTCCGGAGAACCTTGGAGTTCTGGGCCATGGCGGGCGCGGAAGTTACCGGCCGCCGCGGAGAGCGTCAAGGAACGGCGGGCAGGGGGCCGGGCGCGGCCCCGTCAATCACGCCTCGCGGGCCGAGGCCTGGAGCTGGAGCTGGACGAGGCCGATCTGCCCGTCGTCTGCCGGCTTGAACGCGAGCTCGGCGAGCTTCGCCTGCCGGTACACGTCGAGCATCCGCTCCTGCCCCTGCCGCCAGACCGAGACCATGGTGCACGCCGTCGAGTGACCGCAGGCGTCCTCTCCGTCGAGACAGACGTTCAGGGCGACCGGACCCTCCACCGCCTCGATCACGTCGAGGAAGCTGATCTCGTTCGGCGAGCGCGCCAGCGCGTAGCCGCCGTGCGGTCCGCGCGTCGACTTCACGAGGCTCTGGTCCACGAGCGTCTTCAGGATCTTCGCGAGGAAGTCCTCCGGCACGTCCATCTGGCGCGCGATCTCCCGGAAGGGCACCACGGATTCCTGCGGGATCGAGGCGAGGTAGATCATCGCCCGGAGCCCGTAATCGATCTTCCGCGAGATACGCAGTACGTGCTGCATCGGGGCCTTCCTCGCGCGCCGCCTCTCCTGCCGAGCGCGCTGCTTGAAAGCCGTTATTGTAGCACGCACGAGGTGGACATTTAATGGCTGGCCCCCGCGCCGACGGCCTCATCGACCTGCACTCGCACAGCCTCGCCTCGGACGGCCAGTTCTCCGCCGTGGACGTCGCGGGCCTCGCCGCCGCGGCGGGCGTGAAGGTGTGGGCGCTCTGTGACCACGACACCGTCGCGGGGCTGCCCGCCGCGAAGGACGCGGCGGATCGCCTCGGTGTCCGGCTCGTGCCCGGGATCGAGCTCTCCGCCTTCCTCTACCGGCGCGAGATCCACCTGCTCGGGCACTTCGTGGATCCCGGGCACCCCGGGCTGAAGCGCTTCGAGGACTTCCTCGCGGACCAGCGGCGCAGCCGCATGGAGCAGATCGTGAAGAAGCTCGCGGCGCTCGGGGTCCGCCTGCGCGTCGAGGACATCGAGAAGTACAGCGGCGGCAAGACGATCGGCCGGCCGCACGTGGCACGGGCGATCGTGGAGCAGGGGGTGGTCGCAGACGTGAAGGAGGCGTTCGACCGCTTCCTCGGTGAAGGCCGGCCGGCCTACGTGCAGCGCTACCGGCTGGAGGCCGACGAGGCGGTACGGCTCGTCCGCTCCGCGGGCGGGACCACCACCGTCGCGCATCCCGGCGTGTCGGGCCTGGAGCGCGGCGACCTCGAGCGGCTGCGCGCGTTCGGCGTCGAAGGCGTCGAGGTGCTGCACGCCGACCACAACCCGTCCGTGCGCGAGAAGTACCACCGCGCGGCCCAGGCGCTCGATCTGGTGCCCACCGCGGGGTCCGACTTCCACGGTCCGGCGATCTCCCCGGATCGCCACTTCGGCGACGTCACCATGAGCGAGGCGGACCTCGCGCGCCTCGAGGCGCGAAGGCCCTAAACGACAGTTCGCAATTCGCGATCACCTGCGGTGTCGCGAATCGCGCTGTCGTTTAGGCATGTTCCGACGGGGGCTGCGCCCCCGCCCCGCCGAGCAGAGCTCGTCGGGGCCCCACCCCGGCTCGCCGGGTCCCGTGCGCCACCGCGGGCGGCTTCGCCGCTATCGCGGTGTCGCCCCGGCGGGCTCGCTTCGCTCGTTGTCTGTTTCCGAATCATGCTCGGTCGTTTAGCGGGAGGAGTCCGCGCT